>CALXOX010000008.1 GCA_944390125.1 uncultured Alphaproteobacteria bacterium | reverse complement strand
GGATGTGTAGCTCAGTTGGTTAGAGCGCTTCGTTCACATCGAAGAGGTCGTTGGTTCGAGTCCAATCACATCCACCAATTTGGTTCTTCTTGATTTCTTTATGTTTTTTTGATATAATTATGTAGAAGTAAGTTTTGGACGGTATGTTATACCGTTTTTTATTTTTTATAGACTCCTGCTCAATTCAGCGGGAGTTTTTATTTGAGGTTTTTCTATATGCAAAGTAAAAAATCGCCTTGTGCAAAGCGGGTAAAAAACGATGAATTTTATACACGCTATGAAGATGTAAAAACAGAATGCGACAATTATAGGTCGCATTTTTTTAATAAAATTATTTATTGCAACTGTGACACGGTAAATAGTGCTTTTGTACGATATTTTTCTGAATTAAAAGATAAAGGGCTAATACGTGATATCTGGTTCAGTGGCGGACTGGGTGGGGCCGACTTTCGCAGTCCAGAATCAATAGAACGATTAAAACAGGCGGATTTAATTATAACGAATCCGCCTTTTTCTTTGTTTCGTGATTTTATGGACTTACTTATTCAGTACGATAAAAAGTTTTTGGTCATAGGAAACTTTAATGCCGTCAAATACAAAAACATATTTCCATTGATAAAGGAAAACAAGCTCTGGATAGGTACACGACCGTTTGGTGGCGCTATATCTATGATATTTAATGTGCCAGATGAAAAACAACTGATAGAAAGTGGAAAGCACTATATCATGCTTAAAGGCAAAGCTATGGCACAAATACCAGCAACTTGGTTTACAAATTTGTATCACGCCAAGCAAAAACCCCTTATTTTATCAAAAAGATACCACGGCAATGAATCTATGTATCCTAAGTATGATAATGCAGATGTTATAAATGTTGATAGAAAAACAAACATACCAATTGACTATTATGGTGTTATGGGTATTCCTATCACATTTATTGACCGATATAATAAAAATCACTTTGAAATCTTAGGACTGGACAAAGATTTTACTAATGATGGTAACGGCGCAATCTTAAAGGGCCGACATCTATATGGGCGTATATTTATTCGTAGGCTAACACAATAACATTATTATTTTTGATTTTGCTGATTTTATACGCTACCCTTCTCTAGGAGTTGACACAAAAGCATATAAGGTGAATGCCGTGCGTAGAGCTTTTATTTTTATTTGTTTGTTATTTTGTTTCAGCTGTAATTCTTTCGCTTTTCAAGTTTCAGACTTAGCAAGATATCAAGGTGTGGCTCTTAAGCAAATGAAAAAGACAGACACCAAGGCTAACAAAAATCGTCAGATTATGGGGACTCAAGTTCTGGTCGCGGTTTTAGGAACCGCCAAAGCCGACTTTCAGGTAAAATATAGTTATGTTGGGAAAGATATTGATGATGAAGTAGCAGAAGTAAATTGGAACTATTTCTGCCCACCTTCTTGGAATGGTCGCTGCAAGGGACATATAAATTATGATGCAAATGCTGTAATGGATGCCGCTGAAATTGGCGACACAATGCTGGTTGGGAAAAAGAATGATAAAGAACTGGATATCGTGATTATACAGCAAGATGATCCTATAATATCAGAAATATATTCTTCAGTTGGAATTAAACAACCAAAAGCAGAGACTCAAAAAAGCAAACCATCTTTATGGACACATCTGTGGGGAGCATCTGCGACAATTGAAGAATCTCAAACAGCGGAAGTCCCTAACAATGAACAGCTGAAAACTATCAAGGTCAAAGATTGGATACGCGTTTATTTTACCCCGGGTCCCGATTGTGAAAACAATATAATTGCCGAAATCAATCAGGCAAAGAAGATAGATATAGCTGTATATTCTATCACCAATCAGAATATAGTTGATGCGCTGGTTGCTGCAAAAGATAGGGGGGCAAAAGTACGTGTCATTACCGACCGTTTACAATCAGCAGGTAAATATTCGTTGGTAGAAGAATTAGAATCTGCAGGAATACCAGTTATCACGAATACCGGTCATAAGATAATGCACAATAAGTTCGCAATATTTGACGGTAAGCACGTAGAAAGCGGCAGTTATAATTGGACAGACAGTGCGACAAAATCAAACGCAGAAAATTGTATGTTCTTTGAACAAGAAGACAAAGTTTTTACTAAGCAGTTTAATTATCTTTGGGAATTGTATCAAAAATAAAAACGGCATTACACGCCGTTTTTTATTTATCTCAGCCCCTTAGCGCGACAGCATGCCGATGCGGCACTGCGCCAATCTGAATATTTTTTTGACGGGGAACGCAAATCTTGCCAAGCCTGCCAGCCACTGCACTTTTTATTTTCACCGGTGCCGGTGCATTTTGCGTATCTGCGTAGCGTACAGGTTTGGTTAGACTTTTTACCAGTGTCCGTCGTGCATTTTACAACGACTGTCTGATTTTTTGCATCGTTTTTACCAAGCTCTTTCGAAGATAACAGCTGGTATGCGTTGGCGGTACAAACTGATGTAGCGACTATAACCAGCGCAAAAAATATTTTCTTTATCATAAGTCTGTCCCCCTTTCATTTCTTATTATAAATAGAGACATAAATAATTTCAATGGGTAATTATTCGCCACTTGTTTCAGATGTTGTCCATGGCTCGTCATTCATGACAAGAAAATACATTTCTGGGTTTTCTGATCCAGGATTTCTAATTATTGGTCGAACAACAAATATATCTACATTGCAGGCGTGATTGTTTTGTTCTTCTTGTACCTCTTCTAAGTTAAAGTGAAATTTGTTTGCAAAATCCATTGCTTGCAGGAAAGCGGCGTCATCATCCGCTGCGCTGTATGCGTCCCCTGCCCACATCAACCACATACCATGATTCACTACGTTCTCTTGTCCCTGTAAATCGTCCGCAGATAACAACGCCAACGGTTTGAACTCTATGCCACTCGTGAATTCGCCTGTGCTTGTTTCTGTCCAATCGTACATACCGCCAATGAAATTCAATGCGCCATAAATTAAACCGCCCGTCTGCTCTAATTTACCTAATGCCCCAATATTGCTTAGAGTGGATTGAAATAACCAGTCACGTACACGGCCTGATAATGTGCTGCTTTTCGCAACTTTTGCGGCACTACGCAGTTGTTTACCTCCTGTATTGGCTGCCTTTACTGCGCGCCATGCGCGGGCTATTATGTTCCCGCGTTGTGCCGGTTTTAATGCCCGTAGTGCACGACGATAGTTATTCAATGAGGAAAATGTTTCGCTATATTGCTTATACTGCTTTACTTTGTCGTCTGTGTTTTCCAAATTGCGCATGGCTTTGGTATAGTTTTCTATTTCTTTCGTCTTTTCCGCATATTTCGCAGCGTCTGTAACGCGGTCTATCGTTTTTAATTCTTCGGTTGCTTTGGCAGCCTTTTGGCCCAGACGAATGTAATCTCTTACAGAATCCGCCTGACGTAGAACTCGTAAAGATTCTGTCAAATTCTTCAGGGTTCTGGATGCACGTGCTGCTTTTGTGGCGCCCATGACAGCCGTTCCTGCCCCAACGGTTGCCACAGTTATTGCAACATCTAAACCTATTTCTAAATAGGATATCCACTGTAAATTTACGTCGCCTGCAACATAATAATCATTTGTGTCGTCTTCGACATTTACAGTTTCTTTCATGGCACGATTTATCATCGTGTTATCCTTGGTCAACGCGGATTTCCCTGTACATTGTCCACTTTGTGGGAATAAAGTATCGATGTTATCTTCTATATATTTTAGAGAAATAGTATTGTTTTTCCCAGGACCAACAAAGTTATCTAATGTTCCAGACTCAACAACCATAATTGCATACCATGCGGGGTCTGTATTGGTCCATATAGAATCATCATCAGGCGCACCAACACGAGGATTGGGATTTGATGACGGTAAATTACGCTTGTTTCCCAGTGCTATACGTTGCCTTAAGATTTTTGGTTGTGTTTCATAATTGATGACGATTTCACGACCAGTTGGAAATGTGTATGTTATAGGTAAAAATGTTATAGTTTCATCATCTGGTATATTTTGAAATTCTGGGCAGTTTAATACTTCATTCAGAACAGCAGCATTTTGCATTGTGGCATAAATCCACTTTTGGACATCTTGTTCTGTGGCATTTGCGTCAATGCCGCTTGCGCTGCGTGCCAAGGCGTTTTCAAACACAGCTGTTGCACATAATGTATCATCAGGTACTGTCGCCAACAGTTCTGATACAGGAATAAAATCTGGTGAGTCTGTAGTAGGTAGCGAATTATCATAATTCATTGTTGCACAAAGCGCCACATTTGTGGCGCAAAGCGCAAATAATAAAGATAACAAAGCCTTTCGCATCTATTTTTTATAGATTACCGCCCTTCCCGTTTACGACGTATCCACATCTTTGAATGATATTATCTCGCTGATACTGTAGTCTTTGAATCAACACATCATATGGATTTGCATTGGGACTTTCTGGTGTAGTGTATGGATTTACTGCGGCTGAGCCGTTGGAAGTTACGCACGTATTACCGCTGCGTTTATATCCGTCAACACACTCCCATTTCCAACAATAGTTTTCTGGATCTGGTATGTAATTTATATATGCTTCTATGCCAGCTGTTGGCGTTTCAAAAGAAGAGCACATACGTGGTGTACATTCTGGTTGCCAAAAATCATCTTTGCTCAAACCCTTCCACCAAGATGCTTCTGTATCTGACCAAGTATCCTTATCGCTCATCGAGCCTTGTAAACATTGGCGTACGCCTGGTGGTAATGCTTTATTTGTTCCATCTTCTTGTTCTATACCACAGAACATATAGTCTCCAATTTTTGCTTGGCGCTCACCTTTGTTAAATACCGTGTTGCAACATGTGAATTGTCCTGTAATGGGGTCATATAAACAATCTGTTTCTGAAAAAAGTTGCGAACCGGAAATTAAACCGCCTACGAGTGCGCCCACTCCGGCACCAATTGCAGTTCCTATACCAGGAAAAATCGAACCAACAGAAGCACCCATTGCGGCACCGCTAAGTGTTCCACCAGCCACATTCCAGCCACTATGTTCTTCTTGGCCGGTGGTCGCTGCGTATATTCCTGCTGCTCCCCCAACTACGCCCAAAGTAGCTCCAACTTTTGCTGTTTTAGACATATTTGACCAGTTGGTCTTTATTCCGCCGGAATTAGTTCTGCCTGTTGATTGATTGTTAGGTGGAGTGTTCGTAGCAGAATTTGTGTTTGTTCCTGTGTTTGTTCCCGTGTTTGTATTGTTGCCTGATGAACTTACGTTTGTGTTTGCGCTTGGTGCGGTGGGTGACGTGCTTATACCTGGCATTCCAGCAACATTTATAAATTGACCTGTAACAGCATCGCGCCATCTATGGTCTGAAATGCTTTGCACAGGTACAACGCCTGCGTCATTCCAATTTAACGCAAAAGCATTTGAAACTACTATAAATGACGTTAAAAATGAGAAAAGTATTAGTTTTGGTGCGCACATTTCTTAGTAAGTCCCTTTCAGTAATTTTCTGCAGTCGTTGAATGGAGTACCTTTGGCACGGCAGTTTTGTAAAGTTGCTATATCTGCATCCAGTGTTGAAAGTTTCGCAATTTCTTGTGTGCAGTATGAATTTGTGCGCTGCATATAAGCTTCTTCACTTTCTATTTCAATCGTTTTATAGGCTGACTTACCTGCGTATGGTGCATAACCTGCTGCATCATTTTGCAATCTTTGAGTAAACGTCAAATCCGCCGCTGTTGTTGGAAAATCTGCCGCTGCAAGCTTAGTGTCCGACGTCGAACCTGTCGCAGATTGTAAATTCTCTAATTCTTGTTTCCTTTCCAACATATCCTGCATCCACGGATCACCATTCCATGTCGGTAACTGACGCTGATATGGATTTTGAAATTCTGCGTCTTGCTTGTTTACATCTGCGTTCGGTGTGGTCGCACTTGGAAATGCAACTACTTTACCAGTCGGTGCTGCCAGCGCATTTTGTGATACGTATTTATCAAACTCCGTATCAATATATCCCGCGCATGGGGTTACGTAATTATGATTCGGCAGACTTGCTAATTGCACTGTAAGTGTCGGACGTGCCTCATCAACGTCTGTGTCATAACAATTGTTTCTGGTTGAACAATATGAAGCAATCAATGCAGATACAACCGTTTGACAATCACTGCTGCTGACATCAGTACCCTGAATGTAAACGGGTACGGGCATACGTTGGTTGTACGGACTGCTTGGGTCCCAAAATGGGTTAGAAGAATAGTTTTGTACATTTTGAATCTGGCCGTACTGTGAGAAAGGTGTACCGGTATTCTGCTGAAAAGTTGTTGCCATTGCAGAAGACGCGCCATAAGCAAGTATTGTACTGATTATAGAAAAAAGTTGTATTTTCATTTCTCTATCCATTATTCCCTATTACTGTGTAATTATATCAAAAAGGTCATTATAATTAAAGATAAAATTCCACCTGTAATGAAAAACGGCGCGAATGGGATAAATTTCTGTTTTTTATGCTTTCCCCATATTATTCCAGCAAGGCAAGCAAAGACTAACGCAACTGCTAGACCCATCGAACCCAGCCAAATTCCACCTGTGGCAATTAGTTTAACATCGCCTAGACCAATGGGTGTTGGGGTATGTTTATCTTTTTGTAGTTTTTCAAATATTAAACCGATTATCCATGCCAATATATAGCCGGTTGTTGCGGCGACTGTAGCGTCTAAAATGGTCGCTGGCCATGAGAAAAAAACATTTAAAATTAGCCCAATCAATAGCAGTGGGAAAAGGTACACATCTGGTATAATGCGACGACGCCAGTCGGCAATAGATATTTTCCACGCACACCACAGGGCTAAAGCTAATAAAACGAAGAAAAAAATATTGTACAAATCTATAAAGATATTCATAATTCCCCCTTGCCTTTCGATTCGAAACTATGCTACAATTATATCGACATATATAACAAGGATTTTTTAAAATGAGTAAAGGTTGGGATAACGCAACACTAAAAAAGCTGAAAGCGCTTACGGGTAAAGGTTTGTCCACATCAGAAATTGGCAAGCGCTTGGGAATGAGTAAGAATGCTGTTGTTGGAAAGCTAAACCGCTTGGGCTGGAATCTGAAAGCGGGTGGTGTTTCTGGTGC
>CALXOX010000007.1 GCA_944390125.1 uncultured Alphaproteobacteria bacterium | reverse complement strand
CAGATGATAACTTTGTTCCTGATAATAATATGAACACACAGGCGCCGGTTATGCCACAACCTGCTGCACAGCCTGTAAAACCTGTGACGGAAAGTGCGGCAGCACGCCCTGTCCCACCGGCGGCAACTTTGTCTGCAGCTGCGCGTCCTGTGTCGCCAATTACGGGTACCGTTGCACCAACTAATCCGGCACCACGTAAACCGACATTGGTTTATTATATAATGCTGATATTGCTGATAGGCTTGTCTATATTTACATTGTGGTTGTATCAGAAAAATACAAGTGATAAATCGCCTGATTTGACAGCGATGGTCCCAACAACAGAAGAAGTGGCACCTAAAGAAGTTGAAGAAGGAACAGAGAGTCCGTTTATGCCTGTTTTGGAAACCCCAGTTGTTGAAGAGAATGTAGAAACGGTCGAGACACAAATTACAGTTCCTGCACCTGTAGCAGAGCCAGCACCTGTGGTTGAAGAAGAAAAAGTTGTTGTTGCTGAACCAGAACCAGTTGTTGAACCTGCACCAGTGGTTGAAGAGGAACCAGCGCCTGTTGCAGATGTTGTAGTAGAACCGGTTGCGTCTGTACCTGCAGAGCCAGTAGTCGAGGAGCCGGCACCGGTTGTCCCAACGGAAGAGGAAATTTTGGCCAGCAAGCCATCATATAATGTATCGCAAAACGAAAAGATGTTTGTTGCATCGTCGGATTATGATACAGAGACTGTTTATAATGCGCCAAGTGATAATACGGCTGATTTGCCTATGTGTCCGGATGGTACAGCACCTGACGTAAATGGTTGTTGTGCTGGTGAAGTTTATACGGATATGGGTGAAATGGGATTTAATTGTTGCCCGCAAGAAGGTGGCGATTGCTTCCCGCCATTGATATAACAGTAGATAGAAATAAAGGAACCGCGTTTATCAGCGCGGTTTTTTATGTTGAAATTAAAAAATTGAAATTTAAAAATCCGCCGTCTGGCGGATTTTTGATTTATAATTTTTCTATTACTACCATTGCAGCAGAATAATCGTCTTGGTCTGTTATGGATAAATGCACTGATGCATTCCCACCAGTTAGTTCTTTTAAAACTGCCTTGGCGCCACCTGTCAACAATAATTCAGGACGACCAGCATCACCGTGGGTTACGGATACGTCGGAAAATGCTATGTCATCTCCAAAGCCTGTGCCAAGTGCCTTTAAGCATGCTTCGCGTGCTGCCCAGAAATTAGCCAAGTGCTTTTCTGCGTTCGCATTGTCTGCATCTGCATATTCTAATTCTTTCTTTGTGAAAATGCGCTGCTTTTTAAATGCTGACCAATCAAGAAATCTGTCGCATTCAACTAAATCAATTCCAATACCTACTATCACGGATTACTCCCTGGTTATTTTTATTGATATGCGAATACTAATAACTTTTTTCCGATTCGTGCAAGCATAAAATATATTCTTGCTTTTAATAATGTGGAATTGTATAAATATTCGTACGTCGGGGCGTAGCTCAGCCTGGTAGAGTACTTGCATGGGGTGCAAGGGGTCGCAGGTTCGATTCCTGTCGCCCCGACCATAATAAAAAAAGACACCGTTAGGTGTCGTTTTTTATTATCAGCGGGTACGCGGACATCAAATCTTATAACGCAGTTATCAGGTTCGACAATGAGTAGATTTGATAAGCTGTGCGCAATCAAATCGTCAGGAATGCCCCGCAGGACAAAGTCCGAGGGTTTCCTGTCGCCCCGACCATAATTCGTTGTTTACGTAAATTAGTTTTTAGCGGTTTTTTGACATTCTTTGGCAATTGTATCTACTATTTGCTGGTCCATGGCGAATTGACGCGCAGACCCAATTGCACATGGATCACAATCTTTTCTTAGTTGCCCTGCTTTGCATGTGAATTTTATATCGTTGCAATATCCTGTTGTTCTAGTCGTGATTCTTTCGTTAGCATATGTGTTTATCATATCAACATACTTTTGCGGCACTTTATCTGCATCATATGCCCATAAACGTGAAATCGTATTTGTAACTTCTTGAACACATGAATCAGAGTTTGTTATTCGTATAACATTATCTACTGGTGCATTAGATTCTTGGGACGATTTGTTTCGTGTGACAATTGTCCATGCAATTATTCCGATGCATAAGACCAATACTAAAACTAATAAGATATAACGAGAAATTTTGAAAGACGTTGTTTGCATGTTTGTTTCCCTTATTGTTAAAAGATTTTACCATAATATTTCAATACAAAAAATTCGTTTTTATTCCTGTATTGGTTTGATTTTTTTATTTTTGTGTCTTACAATACCTCAGGTCAGAAAAAGGGGTGCGCTATGTTTGTTACAGAAAAATTAAAAACTTTTTCTTGGGTGAACATTGGTAATCCTGATCATGATGATTTTGAACGTTTGCAGACAGAATATAAAATTGATGAAGATACAATTTCTGACATTCTGGATCCAGATGAACAACCCCGTTTTGAAGTCGAAGACGATTATAAGGTTATAATTGTTCGATTCCCAATTATAAATCGTGAAACAGATACGTTATGGCATACGGAACCATTGTCTATAATTTATTCTGCAAATCGTGTAATTACTGTGTGTAGAAAGCGTTGTGATTTATTGGATAAAATTAAAAAAAGCGAAAAAACGTCTCGTGAAGAATTTGTTCTAAATATTATTTACTATATTGCGGAATCTTATTTGCGTTTCTTAAAAGAGTTGAATAAAAGTGTTTTGGCGTCCAAGAAAGTATTGCAAGAACGGGTGCGAAAGAAAGAATTGATGTCTTTGTTAGAGGTAGAAAATAGTTATACATTGTATATGGCTGGTTTGAAAGGTAACGTTGCGGTGCTGGACAAATTAGAAAAAGTTCGCGGTTTTGTAAAAACAGATGAATGTAAAGAACTGGCCGAAGATACGCGTATTGAATTGTCTCAGGGAATAGAAGTTGTTACGTCTTATAGCAAGATGTTAAAGTCTATAAAAGAAACCTTTGAAAGCGTCATCAATATGGATTCTAACACGTACATCAATCGGTTGACTATGTGGAATATTATTTTGGTTGTTCCTACGGTTATTGTTGGATATTACGGAATGAATGTGCAATTACCGTTTGCAGATAATTCACAGACTGCTATAACCATATTTGCACTTATAATGGTTCTCTTAGTCGGTTTTGCAATGTTCAGCTTGATTAGACGCAGAATAATATAAAAACGCCATAGCGGCGTTTTTTATTGTTCTAAAGCAGCTTGTATATTCTTGAAATTGTCTTCTAAGTCACCACGTACGTCAACGTCTGAAAATTTGATGCTAGACACCGTGCTCAGCCAGTCTATTGCGGGTTTTGTCGTCTTCCAAAACGTTTCCAGTCTTTTTCGTACAGCACTTGCATCTGCGTCATCCGCTCTGCCGCCGCCTTCACGGATACGTTTTTGAATGCGTTTAACCATTATTTCTTCAGGAACGTCCAAGTACAGTACATGAATATCAAATTTATCTGCGTAATTGTCTATCAACCATTTCGCTTGTTCTAATGTACGTGGAAAACCATCTAATAAGACATCTTGGTCTTTTACAATATTATCAGAAACCAGTTTTACCAACGTTTCAAAAGGCAGCAGTTCGCCACGTGCCATTGTTTCGGCAATAGCTTTGTTTGTCGCGGCAGCATCGCGTAACATTTTTCCGGTTTCTATATAATTGTATTTATGGTGCTCGCGCAGCATACGGGCAAATGTACCCTTGCCTACGCCTTGACCGCCCATAAGAATTATCATTTTTCTCATGCTGGAGATTTTACCACAAAAAAAAGAACCCGACAAGTGTCGGATTCTTTTTTAAGATAAAAGATTTTATCTTATTTTTTGCTGTTTTCAATTGCAGCACCCAGAATGTCGCCCAATACAGAGCCACTGTCGGCCTGATTAGCATATTCTTTAACTGCCTGCTTTTCCAACGTTACTTGTAACGCACGGATAGACAGTTTAACAACATTGTTGTCAACAGATACAACAGATGCTTCTACTGTATCGCCAACTTTAAACTTGTTCGTGTCCTGTTCGGATTTTTCACGAGACAAGTCTGTGCGACGGATAACACCTTTGATATCGTTTGGCAAAGCCAAAATCAATTCGTCTGGTGTAATTTCAGATACAGTACCAGATACAACTGCGCCCTTCTTTAATGATGCGCTGTTGTTGTCTGCACCTTCTGTCAACTGTTTAATACCCAATGTGATACGTTCTTTTTCTGGGTTGATGTCCAAAATCTTTGCTGTAACTTCTTGGCCGCGAACGAATTTTTTCAATTCTTCTTCGTCCAATTTGTTCCAAGACAGGTCGGAAATGTGAACCATACCGTCCAAGTCTGGTGTCAAAGCAACGAACAAACCAAATTCAGTTGTGTTCTTGATTGGGCCTGTAACAACATCGCCAACATTGTGTTCTTCGGCAAATTGTTTCCAAGGATTTGGTTGCAACTGCTTATAACCCAAAGAGATACGACGTTTGTCTTGATCAATACCCAATACAACAACGTTTATTTCTTGGCCAACCTGCAAAACTTTGCTTGGGTGGATGTTCTTGTTTGTCCAAGACAATTCAGACATGTGAACCAAGCCTTCGATATTGTTGCCCAAATCGATGAATGCACCGTAGTCTGTCAAAGAAGATACTTTACCTGTTACTGTGTCACCAACGTTGAATGCACGAGATGCATTTTCCCAAGGATCTTCTTCCAACTGTTTTGCACCCAAAGAAATACGATGAGATTCTGGGTCGAACTGGATAACTTTGACTTTGATTTTCTGGCCAACATGTACCAATTCACGTGGGTGATTTACACGTTTCCAAGACAAGTCTGTTACGTGCAACAAACCGTCAATGCCGCCCAAATCAACAAATACACCGTAATCTGTGATGTTCTTTACAGTACCTTCGATAACTGCGCCCAAAGAAATGTTCTTCATTGCTTCTTTCTGTGCAGCAGCGATTGTATCTGCCTGTATTGCACGACGAGAAACAATTGCGTTAGTGCGTAATGCGTCCATTTTCAATACACGGAACTTGTCTTTCAAACCAATCAAAGATTTTGCATCACGAATTGGTTTGTGATCAACCTGAGAAGATGGCATAAATGCAAATACGCCGTTGATGTCAACAGTGTAACCACCGCGAACAACGTCGATAATTGTACCTTCTGGGTCAATACCTTCTGCAACTGTCTTTTCCAATTCTTTCCATGCTTTTTCTGCACGTGCCTTTGTGTAAGACAGAACAGCTGTACCTTCGCGAGATTCATAACGTTCTACGAAAACGTCAATGATATCACCGACAGATGGAACAGATGCGCCAAATTCCTTCAAAGGAATGCGGCCTTCTGATTTCAGGCCAACGTCAACCATCACGAAATCACCGCGAATGTCTTTGACTGTACCTTTTGTGGCGTAACCTTGCAAAGTTTCTTGAGAGCCATAGTTCTGATTGAACATCTGGACGAAATCTTCGCCGGATACAGGGTTAAATAAATCTTTGGATAAATCTTTCATATAGAAATTTCATACAAAGCTTGCCATCGTCAATTGCTTAGAAAGCGACGAGGACTTGTGGGGTTAGTCGGATTGATAATGCGCCCACCCGCAAAATCAGACGGATTATACGTGAAAAAAATTGAAAAAGCAAGGATTTATGCTGTTTTTTGAACGCAATTTCATTTTTTATTGTTTTTTTCCTGATTGTATTGTATTATTGCAAGTGAATCCAAAGGGATATTGGGTTCGGGGTCGTAAGAAAACCCGTAATTCAAGCGACATATTGTATGTCGGTATCCGCGGTACAGTACGGCGCGGTTGCGCCATTTATTGTACACCCCGATTTATTTCGTCGGGGAGCCACTGGTTATATAACAGGATATTTATATATCCGAAAACCAGTGGGGTCATTTCTTGAATTATGATTTTCTTAACTCCCCGACCGCCATTTCCTTTGGCGGTTTTTTATTTTTTGTTTCGGAGGAAAATATGAGGGGATTTAAATTTGGCTGGAATGTTAAATTTCTCGTTGTTCAAGCGATTGTTCTTATGACAAGTGGAAGCTTGTGGGCTATGGTGGACTGTGCACCGTGTGCGTTAAATTATGTACGATGCCCTACATGCACAGACTACTGTGGTTCCTGTCAGCCTTCTACCAGACCCTGCAATACTAGTAGTGCGCTAATTTCGTGTATAAATAATTGTCCTGCAGATTGTCGGTATTTAGATTGGGAAACTTTAAGTGGTAATGCTGCTGTGCTTACTAAGTGCAATGCCCAATATGGTGATACCGATTCATCTATTTCATATTCCTGTGGTTATAGATGCGCCGAAGGTTATTATGGTCTTCCTGCTATTAGTATGACTAGCTGTAAAACATGTCCTCAAAATGGTACCTGTACGGAAGGTTCCGATGTATCGTGTAACGCTGGGTATTATAAGAAAAAAACGGGTGGAAATTTATTGTTGCCAATATATTCTTGTAATCGATGCCCGTATGATTACGCGGCAAAACGTTATGGGATATCTGTGAAAGGTTCAACTAGTATCACGGCTTGTTATATACCAGCATCCACGAAATTTAGTGATGTTACTGGTTCATGGGAATATTCACAAAAATGTAATTATTCTGAATAAAAAATACGCCTTTGCAGGCGTGTTTTTATTTAGTGTTTTGGCGGGCTTGTTTTATTAATTCAGACCGCTGGAAAGCATTTAATGGTCTAAAAGCTGTTATCGGTGTGCCAGACATAGAAGTATTATGATATACTTGCAATACTTCTGATAAAGATAATTTATTTACATCTAAAATTTCACCCCGCCCGTCTATTATGCCGTTTAATTTATCACGCTGGAAAGACCATGCTAAATCCATTACCAAGCCTGGGTTTACGCTGTACGTAGATAAAACTAGTAGATTTGGGTTATAAGGTAGATGATATTTTTTGTGTACTTTTACATATTCAGGTAAATTTTTAAACTCCAGTCCCATTCTTCCTTTGTCGTATTCGTAATAGTGACCAGATAGTACATAATCTTGGGCCGCCAAAGACGAACCTAAAATCAGTTTTTTATTTTTTGCAAAATATTCTGGATTTGCTTTTTCTAGCAGTAGTACACGCAACATGTAAATTGGTGATAATTCCTTGCCCATAATAAACCTCTAATCTTTTTTATCCTACAAACTTATAGCACTATTCTGTTATATGTCAATGTTTTTATCTGGCAACTTCGCCGCGAAGTTTTTCGTGGCAAATATAGTTCTTTAAGATGAAGTCTTTGGCTTGCCAATTCAACATCCCACGCCAATTCTCATTTGGTATTTCTACTGTCGGAAGTGGCAGTGGTTTCCTTGATAACTGCTCTTTGACCTGTGGTAAGTGATTTGTGTAAATATGTGCGTCGTGCAATTCGCCTTTTAATATTCCAGGCTTTAATCCCGCTTCTTTGGCATATAGCAACAACAGTAAAGCATAGCTGGCAATATTGTACGGAATGCCCAAGAACATGTCACAGGAACGCTGAGTCCATATCAAAGACAATGTTCCATCACGAACAACCAATTGATGCATCATGTGGCATGGTGGTAATGCCATTTGTGGTATGGCAGTCGGATTCCATGCGCTAACAATAATTCTGCGGTCGTTCGGATTGTTTTTTAATTTATCTATAGCATTTTTGACTTGGTCAATTCCTGGATTTTTAGAATTGAAGTTCTTTTCTGGATTATCTGGGTTCCAAACATATTCACCACCAAAATGACGCCATTGAAAACCGTATACTGGTCCCAAATCGCGTTCTTGGTCCATGATGAGGTTTCTGATTGCTGTTTTTTCATCGTCAGACAATTGAATTCCAGTTGTCTTTATATTGTATTGTTGCTCTACCTTTATTGGATTCGCCCATTCATCCCAAATATGGCAATTTCTGTCTTGTAGCCATTTTTTATCAGTTATGCCACGCAGAAAAAACTCTAGTTCGGTTGCAATGTTTTTTAACCCCATTTGTTTGGTTGTTATTAGTGGAAAACCCATACTCATATCGTGTACAAATACCGCACCTGCCCCAAGCCCAATATCTGGAATTCCGGTTCTGTTTTTGCGTACGTCTTTGCAGTTATTGTAAATATTTTCCAATATGTCTAAGTATGCTTTCATTGTTCTTCCTTTATATATTGCTATTATGATAGCAAAAGCGAGTTATTTTAGCCAATAAAAAAAGCCCCAAAAAGGGGCGATGTTTTTATTTTGTTTTTTGACGAATTTTTGCCAGTAACTCAGATTGTTGAGCAGCATTTAGTGCTCTAAATGTTACTATTGGTGTGCTGGATATAGAAGTGTTGTGGTATACTTGCAAAACTTCTGACATAGACAATTTATTCTCGTCTAATATATTGCCTTTGGAATCAACGATATTTCTTGTTTTGTCTTGCTGGAAAGACCAAGATAAATCCATTACCAACCCCGGATGTATGCTATATGCAGATAAAACTAATATGTCTGGGTTATAAGGTAATTTGTATTTCTGATGTACTTGTGTGTATTTTGGTAAATTTCTAAATTCCAAGCCCATTGTTCTTTTGTCGTATTCGTAGTAGCCGCCAGACAGAACATAGTCTTGCGCAGCCAATGAAGTACGAAGAATCAGGTCTTTGTTTGCTGCAAAATATTTTGGATTTCCTTTTTCCAGCAACAGCATACGCAGCATGTAAATTGGTAATAAATTGTTTTCCATAATAAACCCCTAATATTTTTTTGTCCCATAAATTTATAGCACTATTTGTCTATATGTCAATATATTTTAGGCGAAAGTAAACCCCCACATCGTGGGGGTGATATCGCTTGCAACATAAAAACTAGACAAGCGAATTTGTTTTGTTTTATCGAACGTCAGCCTGCTTGAACAATTCTTCAGGTTTAACTTCTTTTTCCTTGGTTTTGACGTGTGTCAACATCGCATCCAAGGCTTTACGTTCGAATATCATTCCGCGCAACATTGCCAAAGCATTCTGATTCTTGTTATAGAATTCAAATACTTGTTTTGGGTCTGGATAGCGCGCCGCTTCGGCCCATACGGCTTTTTGCAGGTCATCACGAGTAACTTCAACCTTGTTCTGTGTGCCCCACTCTGCCAAAATCAAACCCAATTTAACGCGGCGTTCCGCATCTTTGCGTTCTTTCTTTTCATCCCATTTGTGGTCTTCACCGCAATCGCCTTCACAATGTGCATGAGCACGATCATGTTCTTGCTTTGCCATATTTAATTCTTGATCAACTAACGTCTCTGGCAAGTCCAATTTTACTTTGTCTGCCAAAACGTCCAGCAATTCATTGCGCATTTCGCGCTTTGATGCTTCCTCGTACTGTTCATTCAGAATAGTGCGAATGTGTTCACGTAATTTCTCAACTGATTCATGACCAACTGATTTTGCCAATTCGTCATTTAATTCTGGTAGTTTGTGTTTGCGAACTTCATGAACTTTTACCGCAAAACGCGCATCTTTACCCGCTAAATCTTTTGCATGATATTCCGCTGGGAATTTTACGTTTACGTCAAATTCATCACCTGCCTTGTGACCGATAACTTGGTCTTCAAATCCTGGAATAAATGCGCCAGAACCTAATATCAGGTGATGCTTTTCTGCTGCACCGCCTTCAAATGCATCGTCGCCAATAAAGCCCTTGAAATCAATAACTGCTGTATCACCGTTTTCTGCCTTGTAATCATCCGCTTGTTTTTCTGCAATGCTGCGAGATTTACGGATGTTTTCCAAAGATTTTTCTACTTCGGATTCGTCCAATTTTGCAGTTTTTTTCGTTACTGTAAACTTGTCTAAGTCAATTGCAGGCAATGTTGGCAGTACATCAAAATCTAATGTATATTCAACATCTTTGCCAATTTCCCAACCGGCTAAATCTACCTTTGGGGTCCCTGCCAAGCGCAGTTTCTTTTCTGCAATATAATCATTCAAATCTTTGTTCATCAGTTTATCAACCGCTTCTGACATAGCAGATGCATTGTATTTCTGACGTAAAATGGATAATGGAATATGACCTGGACGAAAACCTGGCATCTTTGCCTTTTTGCCGTATTCCGTCAAGATTTCGTCTGCAGCAGCCTGCAAATCAGCCGCTGAAATCTGACCGTTCACCGTATAGTGCAAGTCTTTGATTTTTTCTTTTTTGAACATTTGTACTTCCTCTAAAATAATGAATTGCTGTGTGATTATACACAGTTTTTTTGTAAACGCAATACAAAGTTACCCATTTTTGCCAAAATAAAAATCCGCCAGTAAATGGCGGATTCCTTTCCACAAACGTTTAACGTTTGCTGAACTGTGTAGAACGACGTGCCTTGTGGCGACCGAAGTGCTTACGTTCAACAACACGACTGTCGCGTGTCAAGAAGCCCGCTGCCTTCAGTGTCTTGCGCAAATCTGGTTCAATCTTTTCCAATGCTTTGGAAATACCGTGCTTCACAGCACCTGCCTGACCAGACAAACCACCACCCATAACGATAGCGTGTACGTCATACGCTGTTTCACGTTTTGTAATACCAAAAGGTTGTGCGATAATCATCTGCAAAACAGGACGACGGAAATATTCTGTCATTGGAACACCGTTTACGATGATTTGACCCTTACCAGCAATCAAGTATACACGTGCAACAGAATCTTTACGTTTACCTGTAGCATATGTAGCATTTGATAACTTTACATCTGCAACTGCTTTTTTAGCAGTAGATTTTGCAGGGGCTGCCTTTTTAGTTGTTTTGGCTGCTGTCTTTTTCACAGTTTTCTTTTCTTCTGTCATTATTCGCCCCTTTTATTTTTACGATTCAATTCGGCAAAATTGATAACAATTGGGTTTTGTGCTGTGTGTTTGTGTTCTGCACCAGCATATACATGCAATTTTGTCAAACGTTTGTTTGCCAATGCAACTGCTGTGCGACGACCCATCATACGTTTTACAGCATTGAAAACCAATTTTTCTGGTTTTTCTTCACGCATTTGACCCAATGTGCGTTCTTTGATGCTGCCTGTCCACAAAGAATGCCAAAAGAATTTTGTCTTATCAGCTTTCTTGCCAGACAAAGCAACTTTGTCCGCATTGATAATGATAACATGATCACCGCAATCCATGTTAGGTGTCCATGTTGGCTTGTTCTTACCACGCAGAATGTTCGCAGTATAAGCTGCCAAACGTCCCAGCGTGCAATCGGTTGCGTCAATCAGATACCATTTTGCATCCAATTCGCATTTTTTTAACGATTTTGTAGCTGCCATATTTTCTACCTTTTATTAAATTTAGCGGGACAATTATGCCCTGCTGTGCCAGAAAAGTCAAGAAAAATCTAATATGGTATTATTATACCGTAT
>CALXOX010000006.1 GCA_944390125.1 uncultured Alphaproteobacteria bacterium | reverse complement strand
GGATTCGAACCCTTGATACCCTTGCGAGTATACCACATTTCCAATGTGGCGCACTAGACCAACTATGCGACGTCTCCAATCTCTCTTATTCTGCTGACTCTTCTTCTACTTCTTCCTCTTCTTCAGCAGACATCGCATCGTCTTCTACCAAGGCATTCTCTAACTCTGCATCTATCTCTCGCAGCTGTGGGTCTTCTTCAACTCCTATCTCCAAAGACTCTTCACTGTCAGATACAACTGGTGTGTCCTTGTATGACTGAATAAATTCATGACGCAACTTAGATACATCTAATTTTCCAGTCGCCATTTCGCGTAATGCTACAACCGTCAACTTATCATCTTCTTTGTCAACGACAGGTTCCGCACCACCATTCAAATCACGTACGCGTTGTGATGCCAGCATTCCCAGCTCATAACGACTTTCCACAAATGGTAAAGTATCTGAATTTGTTATACGAGCCATATTTAAATTCCTTTGTTGAAAACATTTCTAACCACGTTATAATGCCCCATAGGGTATAAAAATGCAAGCAGAAAATAAAAAAAACAATATTCTTTCTTTATCTATGGGATGTCGTTTGAACGCACTTGAAGCAGAAAAAATAAAAAAAATGCTTAGTTCAATAGTAAATTCCGCCATTCTGGTAAATTCTTGCGCCGTAACCGCAGAGGCAGAGCGACAATCAGTGCAAACAGTTCGTAAAATTGCACGAAAAAACCCATCTGCCCCTATTTTTGTCACTGGATGTGCCGCTACAAGAAATCCAGACCTGTTTTACCAAATTCCAAATGCTATCGTCATACATAACCGCGACAAAATGAACTTGACCGCCTATGCCGATGCTTTGGCACGAACCCCATGTGATTTTTCTGCACCACAAATTATAAATTTTAATCACGCTTCTCCAGAGCTATCTAAACAATTTATACAAGTTCAAAATGGTTGCAATCATAAATGCGCCTATTGTGTAACACGACTATTACGTGGCCCCGCAATATCTTTTGACTATAAAGATATTTTGGCAGATGCTAAAGAGGCAATTTCAAATGGATTTAAAGAAATTGTTCTGACAGGCGTTGATACCGCTAGTTATATCCGTGACGGCAAACTAATATCTGATGTTTGCAAAGCTTTGCTGCAAGATGCCCCAGAAATCCAGAGATTGCGTATATCTTCTATGGATCCTGCATCGCCAGAAATATTTAAAATAATTGACATGATTAAATCGGATTCTAGGATGATGCCACATATGCATTTATCTATGCAATCTGGTTGCGATTATATTCTGAATGCTATGCATCGTCGTCATAACTCAGAAACTATTCGCAAAATAGTCAATTATGCAGGTCCTAACGTTACATTCAGTTGGGATATAATCTGCGGTTTTCCTGGGGAAACAGAAAAAATGTTTCAAGAAACTATGCAATTGGTACAGGAAACCCGCCCAATTAAAATACATGCTTTTCCTTTTTCAGCACGTCCAGGTACGGAAGCTTTTGATATGCCAGACCAAGTTGATAGAAACATAGCAAAAAAACGTGTAAAGATTATATCTGATGCCGCAGATAAAATTCGTATCGAGTTCATGCAAGCACATATTGGCGCAATAGTTTCAGTTTTAGTAGAGGAGAATAATATTGCCAGAACTCCTCATGATATAGACGTAAAAATTCAAGGTGCGAGCATTCCAAAACGAACTATATGCAATGTAAAATTGACTGATATCAACGAGAACGGATATATAGGCGTTATTTCATAAAAAATCTGTTGGCAATACGTTTTATAGTTGCTAATATCTGCTTACTATGAAAAAGAAACTATTTATCCTGTTGTTGTCGATAATAACAACTGCTGCGCATGCGGAGTTTTCTACACGCGCGAAATCTGCTTTTTTAATTGATTATGATTCCGGAGCTGAAATTGTCGCAAAAAATGCGGACACATTGATGCCACCGTCGTCTATGATTAAATTGATGACTTTGACGGTGTTATTTGACGAAATAAAGGCCGGTCGTTTAACTATGGATGACAGACTGACTGTCAGTGAAAATGCGGATTATGAAAACCCATTGTGGTATCCTGCAAGCAAGATTTGTTTGGTTGCAGGACAAACAATTAGTGTACGTGATGCTATTATGGGACTGATTGTGTTATCTGGTGGGGATGCCAGTGTGGTTGTCGCAGAAAAGTTGGCGGGTTCTGAATCAGCATTCACAGAACTTATGCAGAAAAAGGCTCGTGAACTGGGTATGAATCAATCTACGTTTGGAAATGCAAGTGGTTTGCCTAATCCAAACAATCTTATGACTAGCCGAGAGCTCGCGATATTAGCTCAGCATATTATTTCTGACTATCCTGATATATATCCTTTGTTTGCTAGCAAACGTTTTGAATTTAAAGAGTATCAAAGTGATTGGTGTAAAGACTGGGGTCGCACACATACGATGAATTATAATAAGTTGTTGTTCATTATGCCTGGTGCAGACGGACTAAAAACCGGCCATACTGATGACGGTGGATATGGAATGGTTGCCAGTGCAAAAGTCGGTGGTCGTCGCTTGATAGGGGTGTTAAACGGCTTTAATGGCAAAAGCCATGACGCGCTGGCCGCAGAAATGAAAAAATTACTAGAATATGGATACACTAATACTACGAACCACACATTCTATAAACCAGGCGACAAAATAGCAAAAATACCTGTATGGTATGGTCGTCAACCAGAGGTTATTGCAACAATAGAAAAACCCTTTGTTATAACAGTACCAAAATCTGATGGATTGAATGGTATACGTGTACTTGCACGTTATAACGAGCCATTACCGGCCCCTGTCCGACAAGGCGATAAAATCGGTGAAATAATAGCACAAAAAAATGGCGAAGTAATTGCACGTGCGCCGCTGGTTGCAATGAACACCGTTAAAAAAACTCAGTTCATTGGTCGAGTCATAAAGAACATTCGTGTAATATTCGGAATAGACTAAAATGGCACCTAGAAAATCGTCAAATTCTTATAATTTTCCTGCACCGATAGACAACAACTGTCTTGTTGGCCACGAAGATGTACTAAACGATTTTTTAACCGCGTGGGCTGACCGCAACAATCACCCTATTCATCCGGTATGGATGTTGACTGGACCACGAGGAATAGGCAAATCAACCTTGGCATACCAAATTGCAAAAAAAGTATACGGTAATGTTGGTGATTTTTTTATCATAGATATTCAACGTAATATAGATAAAGATGGGAAACCGAAGCCAGATGGAAAAAGCATTTCCGTATACACTGTTCGCGCAATGATTGAGAAAATGCAGATGTCGTCTATGTCAGGTGATTGGCGTGTAATTCTGATTGATTCCGTAGATGAATTAAATACTGCCGCATCAAATGCTCTTTTAAAATTATTGGAAGAACCACCTGCAAAAACGTTATTTTTGTTGATAGTCCATCAATTAGCTAATGTTTTGCCAACCGTTCGTTCACGTGCACGTGTTGAAAAAATGCGTCCTTTGTCAATTTCTCAACTTCGTAGATTGTGTGATACTTTTATGCCAGATACGGATGTTAGTGATGAAATGCTACGTTTGGCTAATGGTAGTTTCGGCAGAATTGCGAATTTAAAAAAATCTGGTGGCGATACAATATATGACGAATTGCTGGAATGTCTGAACAATCCACGCGCAAACAGCATAGACATGATGGCCGTTGCAAAAAAAATTGCACCGGACCCTGCATTACACGGAATTTTATTAGATGCAATTTCTGCGTTTGGATTGGCTGATTTGTACCCTTCTGCTACACATGCTATCGCAGATATTTCAAGATTAAACTTGGAACCAGAAACCGCATTATTTAAAATAATTTCCCAGATAAAACAATGTTTATAGATACCCACTGCCATTTAACTGATAACTATGTATCGGGCAATTTATCTGACGTACTTGACCGCGCAGATAAAGCCGATGTAAAAGTAATAATTTGTCCAAGTGCTGACCCAGACGATGTTCAAAATGCTGTTTCTATTGCAGAAACACATAAAAACATATTTGCCACAACTGGCATACACCCAGAATATGCTGGTATTGACGCCACCAAGTATTTGACAGACGCAATTTTAAAACACCCCAAAGTAATCGGTATAGGTGAAATCGGGCTGGATTATCACGAGTGTACAGCCAGACGCGACGCTCAAATAAAATTATTTGAACAGCAATTGAACTTAGCGAAAAAATATAATTTACCAGTTGCTATTCATACTCGCGATGCAGAAGAAGATACTGCAGCTATCCTAACCAGCGATTACCATGGCGTAATGCACTGCTTTACGAGTTCATGGAATTTGGCAAAGACTATGTTGGACCGAGGCTTTTATTTTTCTGCGAGTGGCATTTTGACTTTCAAAAATGCTGCAGAAATCCGAGAAACTTTTTCCAAAATACCGTTGGATAGACTGGTGATAGAAACAGACAGCCCGTATTGCGCACCGGTTCCACACCGCGGCAAAGTTTGTGAGCCGGCATTTGTTGTTGAAACTGCAAAAGTATTAGCAGAGGTAAAAAACGTACCACTAACTCGACTGGAAGATATACTTAAACAAAATACAAAACATTTATATCCAAAAATAAGTTTAGATTAAAAGCCCCTATTTGGGGCTTTTTTATCTGATTCTTTTCTTCAGTTCTTTGACCTTTTCACGCGTCAACATACGAAATTCTTCAAATCCAAAATATCTCGCCAAATGACGCATTTTTTCTAAATTCTCTTCTTCATCTAATGCAACCCTGACAACAGGCGGATTTTTAGAAGATAATTTTTCATCCGGTTTCAATTCCAGTATTTTTAACATTCTGAACACATAATCGTATGCCCACCAACGTTCTGCATTATACTTTTCTGCCATATATTTTTTCGCGATATTAGGCGCGAAAGCAACAACTGGCCTATCTTGCTCGTAAGTAAATTCTATTTTTGCGGTCCTGTTTAAGTATTCTGTAATTCTATCAAAACCCTTTACTTTGTTTCTTATCGTTTGAAATACATTTGGAACGCCAAAATATGGGCTGCAACATTTATAATGTTCTTTGTATGTTAAAACTGTCTTTGGACCAATGTACGGTTCGTATCCTTGCCATCTCATAACATTATCCTTTATATTCTTTATGATCAAGCTAGCATATTTTATTAAATTTGCAATTTTTTATATTCAGGTGTAAAATAGCCAGCATTATGGCAAGACAAATAATAAAATATGGACAGGTTTCTGAAAATCGCAAAGCGCGCTTTAGTTACTCTATTGAGGATACAATAGAGGCCGGAATTGCGTTGACTGGCGCAGAAATAAAATCTATACGTTATGGCTTGGTTACTATTGTTGACGGATTTGTTCAACGCCGTGGTCGCGATTTATATTTGGCAGGTATAGAGATTCAAAAACTTCCAACTGCTGCCCGTATAGTAAATTTTGACGAACGCCGTTCAAGACAGTTGTTGTTGCATCGTGCACAGATAAACCGTTTAATTGGAAAATTACAGGAAAAAGGCGCGACAATTGTTCCTCTAAAACTGTATTTTAACAATCGTGGGAAACTGAAGGTCTTGCTTGGCGTGGGCTATGGTAAAAATAAAGTCGACAAACGTGAAACTATAAAACAGCGCGAATGGGTGAAAAGTAAAGCCAGAATATTAAAGGGATAATAAAAAATCCGCTAAACAGCGGATTTTTATTTTTAGTCTTCAATTTCCTGCATACCCGCTGCACGCATCTGACGACGCATTTCTTGTTTTACAGCGCAGTATTCATCACGTGTAATGCAGCCATCACCGTCAACGTCCATTATCGGTAAAACTGCCTGCATTTCTGGACATTTTACAGAAGAAACATCCAAGCAACCATTGTCAAAATCTACGCGTGGACCACGGAAATCACGACCACCATCAACAAATTTTGCAGCTGCAAAACCCAATGCAAAGATAATCAAAACGATTATCAATTTCATCATAAAGCGACCAAACTTAGAGCCCCCATGACAGCCACATTTGCAATCACGGTCACATTTGCATTCATGGCCGCATGCACATTCGTGCATTTCTGGCGCAACTTCTTTTACTTCTTCAACAACAACCTTTTTTGCTGCTGGCTTCTTAGCAGCAGTCTTTTTAACTGTTGTTTTCTTAGCAGTTGCAGGTTTTGCAACAGGCTTTTTTACTGTTTTTTTTGCTGGCATTTTAATACTTCCTTTTTTATTTATCTTGCATGTGTGATTGTATTCGTTTCAAAAAAATATGTAAAGAATAAAATTCTTAAATTTCGCCATTTCCTTCATCCAAATTTGCACGTGGATGTGCGTGTTCATAAATATTCATTATTTCAGACATATTCACTTTCGTATATAACTGTGTTGTTGATAATGAAGAATGTCCCAACAATTCTTGTAAACTACGTAAATCCGCCCCACCGGCCAACAGCGCCGTTGCAAAAGTATGACGTAATGCGTGTGGTGTCACATAATCCGGTAATTGTAAATAGTGTCGCAATTTCTCAACTACCTTTTCTGCCATACGCGGCGACATTGGTAAACCACGAACACTGCGAAACAAAGGTTCGTTTAACCCAGCCCCAAACGGACGCAGACGCGTATATTTTTCTATTGCGTCCAGTACTGCAGGCAACACAGGCACTATTCTTTCTTTTGCTCCTTTACCAAGTATACGTAAAGAATCTGGTCGTCCACGAACATCAGAATTTTTTAAAGACAATGCCTCTGAAATACGCAAGCCACAACCAAATATCAAGACCACTAACGCCCAATCACGCGCGGCAATCCACGGTTCAGCTTCATCTATTTCTTTGATTGCCTCGTGCATATTTTCAACATCACTAACCTCAATTGCCTTTGATAACTTTCGTGGCACTTTAGGCGATGATATTAAACCAATTGCATTATTTTTTACGTTATATTTTTTCGCTAAAAATCTGTAGAAACCACGTAAAGAAGATAATGCACGGGCCGTTGATTTATGTGCTAAATCACGACGCTGCCTGTCCGCCAGCCATGCACGAAAGCATATTGTATCAGCACGTGCAAAATCAGATAAAGAAACATCCGCACCATTAAAGTTTTCATAAAACTTTATAAAGTCGCGGATGTCCGTTTCATACGCAGTCGCCGTATGCACAGAATAATTCTTGGTCTGTGTTAAATATTCTATAAATGCGGCAACCTGCTCTTCCATTTCAATACTTATTTAATCTCAAACGTTGCTGAAACACTGACAGATACTTCTGTATCTTTTGCAACAATACTGCCAGCGGCACTAAAAGCCTCTGTATCTGCAACCGCCATCTTGGCACTGGTCGCCAAAAAGTTTGATGCACGTGGCTGAATTGATGAAGCACCACCAACATTATATGAAACGCTCAGCATTTTACCTGCTGTACGTCCGTCACCCGCCGCCAAAGCATTGGCACGCGCGCGCGCATTTTCCACCGCTGTACCTAAGCATTCTTCTAATACAGGTTTCATCGCCTCGGCACTGGTATACATACGCAAGTTTTCAGAATATACGTCTTCTTGTCCCGCAAACTGAGTCAATATCTTTTCAATTGTTTCAATGTTATCCGCAGATACTTCTATTGCAATTGTTGTCTCGGTCCCCAAAACTACAGATTTTTCTAACTCTCGATTCCATTCACTCTTTTCATAAGAGTTGAATTCTGTCGTCTGCATCTGGACATCTTGCTTCTTTAAGTATTCTGTAATCTCAGCAATCTTTGCCGTCGCCTTTTTCATGGATGTCGCAGCGCTTTTATCCAAAGTCGTAACCCGCAAAGTAATTGCTGTTCTATCTTTTGCAACACTTGTTAAACACTGACCATCAACGGAAATTACACGTGGTGGAACAGGTTTGTCTAGCCAACCAAACAATAATGCCATTACAGCACCAGCACCAATTACGCTGCCTGCCCATATCAACGACTTTTTCATATTCTCTCCTTTCCTTTTTATTTTATCCTAGCATTGCTTTGTGAACGCGCTCAAAAGTTTTCTCAGCAACAATACGTGCACGTTTGGCACCTTCTTCCAAAATTTTATCTATTTCCGATTGATTAGACATCAAACGCTCATACTCTGCGCGTGGGCCAGACAAAACTGAATTTATCTTTTCAAATAATATTGTCTTCGCCGTCCCATATCCCATTCCACCAGCCAAAAACTTTTCACGTAATTCTGCAATTTCAGATTCTGTTGCAAAATTTTTATACAATTGGAATATGGTTGATGTATCTGGATCTTTCGGTTCTTCCGGCAATTTACTGTCTGTTATTATACGCATTATCTTCTTTTTCAATTCAGATTCTGGCGCAAATAAAGGAATAACATTGTCATAAGACTTGCTCATCTTACGGCCATCCAAACCAGGAATTATACCCGTATCTTCACCTATTATTGGTTCAGGCAATTTAAACGTCTTACCATACGTATGATTAAAATACCCTGCAATATCACGCGCGAATTCAACATGCTGTTTCTGATCAGCACCGACAGGAACAACATCCGTATCGTACAACAATATGTCCGCAGCCATCAATATTGGATAAGTGTAAAGCCCCATATTGACACCCGCATCTTCATCCAAACCTGCCGCAGTATTTTTATCTATCGCTGCCTTGTAAGAATGCGCCCTGTTCATCAAACCTTTTGGCGTAACATTCATCAATAACGTTGCCAGCTGATAAACCTGAACAATATCCGACTGTCTAAACAATATGGAATTATTCAAATCCAATCCTAAAGCAATCATCAATGCAGCAATTTCATATGTATGCTGTTTGATGTCTTTTGGATTCTTGATGATATTCAATGCATGCAAATCTGCGATAAAAATATAGGTTTTATTAGTCTTTGACTGCTCTATCAAAGGCTTCAAAGCCCCCACATAATTACCCAAATGCGGTGTTCCCGTAGGTTTTATACCTGTTAAAACTATTTTATTTTCCATAATTAAAATCCTTATTTTCTATATTAAAATGTTTGTTGAAAAAATGAAAGCATAAAAATGCCGCAGTTAAATCAAATCAGGCCCCTTAGCGGCGCCACCAAACGAAAGAACAAAAATAAGAATTTACTTCAATCATTTTACTTCAAGTGTATTTATGTAAACGACAAAATCAATAATAAAGAAATCCCGCCAGAACTGGCGGGATTCTTTCCTTTCGCGTAAAACTTAACGAGAATAGAATTCGACGACCAATTCTGGGAACATCTGAACAGGATATTGAACATCTGCAAACGCTGGAACGCGTGTATATGTTGCAGTGAAGTTCGCACTGTCTACGCTGATGTAATCTGGCCAATTGCGTTCTGCAGATTCCAAAGCCAAAACAACCAAAGGCATCTGTTTTGCTTTTTCACTGACTGTGATAACATCACCAGGTTTTACCTGATAAGAAGCAATTTTAACGCGCTTGCCATTTACATAGATATGACCATGGCTAATCAATTGACGTGAAGAGAAAACAGTTGGTGCTAATTTTGCACGATATACAACTGCATCCAAACGACGTTCCAACAAACCAATCAAGTTATCTGGTGTGTCGCCCTTCATATTAGCGGCTTCCAAATAATATGCACGGAACTTCTTTTCACCAACATTACCATAGTAACCTTTCAACGTCTGCTTAGCACGCATCTGCTTTGCGTAATCAGATGAATTACCACCACGAGATGTTGGACCATGCTGACCAGGTTTATATTTACGTTTATTAAATGGAGATTTCGCCTGACCCCACAAATTTACGCCCAGACTACGTCCGATTTTCAATTTTCTTGTGCTGCGCTTTGCGCCTGCTCTTGCCATAATTTTATCCTTTTTCTTTTGGTTTTTTAGGTGCCAGACACTTCACAGATTCCTTATCGACAATATGACCAAAAGACATATCGCTTATTCAGTTCTGGTTATCCAGCGGGGTTCAGTTTATATTGTTTCCTTAGAAAAATCAAGTATTTTCTGCAAATTCATAAAATTATCAACACCGCACTTCTGTGCAAATTCTGCTGCCTCGTCAAAATGACGCCCTATTTGCTCAATTTTATGTGAGTCATCACTAATCAATACAGGGATATCATGTTCTGCAACCTGCTTTAATATGCGTTCCGATGGATAGGGTTCGTAAATGTCTGGTGCATACAACCCCGTGTTTATCTCTATTCCGGTTTTTGTGTCTGCAATAGCCTTTACAGCACGACT
Organism: uncultured Alphaproteobacteria bacterium; assembly: GCA_944390125.1. GTDB lineage: Bacteria > Pseudomonadota > Alphaproteobacteria > Rs-D84 > Rs-D84 > Enterousia. The sequence goes on along the minus strand of CALXOX010000006.1, from coordinate 1,208 downwards.
TTCTGCAGCGCGCCATTTATCTTCACGTCCCAGTCCTAATTTCTTTGGTAAATCCAAATGCGCCATCCACGTAAACAATCCAGATTCTGCCACAGTACGAACTTTGTCCCAATACATTTGCAGCATACCGTCACCAGTACAAGCATCAGCATTATTGATGTCATGAACGTTACACAAATAACCATCGTAATAAACGAAATGACTGGAGCCAATTATATAATCCGGCTTTAGAATTTTTATAGCCCTTTCAAAACTAGCAAACCATTTCTCATCTTCAAAAAAATCAACCTCCATTCCACGCAAAATCCTTATCCTAGAAAATTTCTGGATTTTTTCTATTTCTTCATAATGCGGTTGAAAACGCTCCATCGCCTGGTCAAATGACTCAGAATAAATTGCGTCATAACCTCGCTGAAGAGCAGAAGAATAAAAACGACTACGTTTTATCTCAGGATGCACAATAAAGTGATTAGATATCCCTATTGTACTAAAACCCATACTGCTGGCTTTTTCCGCCATTTCTTGCACAGTATTATGGCCGTCGAAACCAACAGTATGCGTATGTAACGTAAAATCTTGAATAAATTTACCCATACTTATTAAAACTTTACTTTTGGAGCAACTTTTTCTGCTTCGTCCATTTCGAACATCTTTTCCTGTGTTATATTGAACATACGTGCAACTATGTTTGATGGGAACTGTTCTATCTGAGTATTTAACCCCATAACTACATTATTATAAAATTGACGCGCTGCTTGTATCTTCGTTTCCGTATCTGTCAATTCACGCTGCAATTCTAAAAAGTTTTCATTTGCCTGCAACGTCGGGTAATTTTCAGACAACGCAAATATGCTTTTTAAAGTTTCAGATAGGTGATTTTCTGCATCCGCCTTAGACGGTCCATTTGCTTTCATGGCAGCATCACGCGCGGCTACAACACTTTGTAAAGTTTCGCGTTCATGTTTTGCCGCACCACGAACTGTTTCTATAAGGTTCGGAATTAAATCATACCGACGCTTTAATTGCGTATCGATTGTGGACCACGCTTCGCGGACCTGGTTGCGGCGCGACACCAAACCGTTGTACACCATAACAAAATATAATAACACGACGGCAATAACAGCAATTGTGACCCACATAGAAAACTCCTTTTTTGTTTTATGTTTTATATTCTATATACCACACCCGCTAAAAGCAAAGATTTTATT
>CALXOX010000005.1 GCA_944390125.1 uncultured Alphaproteobacteria bacterium | reverse complement strand
TAAATTTAGCGGGACAATTATGCCCTGCTGTGCCAGAAAAGTCAAGAAAAATCTAATATGGTATTATTATACCGTATTGTTTTTTACATTTCTTCTGGAATTTTTAACCCCATTAAATCAATTGCTGATGCTAGTGTGTCGCGTGCAATGCGAACAACGGCCAAGCGTTGTGCGCGTGTTGCAGCGTCTACATCATCACGTAAAATAGGACAATTGTGATAGAATGTATTTATCAACTGGCATAAATCGTAAGCATAATTTGCAATCATATCAGTTGCGCGATTATCAAAGGCCGTTTGAACGGTGCGTTCAAAATCAAGCGTTGCAATCAATAGGTTGCGTTCTTCCTCTGACAGTTGTCCCATTATGGAATCAGACACTTCGCCAGCGCGCTTTAATACGCTGTTTAGACGTACTGCTGTGTAAAGAATGTACGGACCCGTTCGGCCTTCAAAACTTGTAATTTGATTTGGATCAAAAACATAATCTGAACGGACATCATGCAACAAGTCATTAAATTTTACGGCCGCCAAGGCAATAGCAGAAATTGTTTCATCGTCTAATTCTTTTCCTGCTTCTTTTACGCGGGTGCGTACTGCATCGTTTACCATGTCGATAATATCAAGTAATTCAGCAACGCCGCCGTCACGCGTTTTAAAGGGTTTTCCGTCGGCCCCAGTTAGTGCACCAAATCCTGTGTGAAATAACTCTGCATTAGTTAAACCGGCCATTTTTGCAACACGGAAGACCTGTTGAAAATGCAAGTTTTGGCGAGAATCTGTAAAATACCCTATTACATCCGGAGAATCTGTTTTGGTTCGATAATATATTGCAGACAAATCCGCCGCGGCATACGTTTGGGTATCAGAACTGGTTCTGAACATCAACGGCGGCATAGGTGCAGTGTCTTCGTCTGTCTTGACGTTTACAATCATTGCGCCATCAGATTCAACCAATAGATTCTTCGCTTCTAATATTTTTTGAGTTTCTGCAACGTATGGTGCAACACCACGCTCGCCCATTGTGGCGTCAAATGGCAAAAGATTCAGTTTCTTCAGAACTTCATCCATTTGTGCCAACGAAATTTTCATGAAGTCATCGTAAATTTTACGATATTCTGGGTTACCCGCTTGTAATTCGGCTGTAATTTCCTTTGCACGAGCCATCCAAGCCTCGTCTTCTTTCGCACGTGCTGTTGATGCCGGATACATTTTATTTAATTCTTCAGCAGACTGTGGCATTCCGTATTCCAGAATCCAAGCAATTATCAGTCCCATTGGACGACCCCAGTCACCGATATGATTATAACTTTTGGTTGTATGCCCCAAAAATTTTGCAATACGGTTAAATGTATCACCAACAATTGATGTGCGTAAATGTCCAATGTGTAGCGCCTTGCCAACATTATAACCACCGTAATCAAGGTCTATCTTTTGTGCCTTTTCAGATTTTGTATTATGTGGCTCTTTTGCAGCGGCCCAAATAAAATCGTCTTTTAACTTTATGTTGATAAAGCCGGGCCCCGCAACAGATGCGTCTGCAACAAAGCCCAGTTCAGATAATTTTGGCAGTATTTCGGCAGCTAATTCACGAGGATTCTTTCCAGTACTTTTCGCCATTACCATCGCGGCGTTTGTTGAAAAATCCCCAAATGCCCTATTACGTGGCGTTTCTAGGTTAGCAACAAAACCAAGTTTATCATTTATCGCGTTCGATACATATTTGTACAAGTTCATTTTTGATACCACCTGATAGTAAAAATTTATATTGGTAATACGACTCTGACTTTCAAACCGCCAAGTTCACTGTTTTCCAAGAACAATTGACCGCCGTGGTTTTCAATTGCAGTCTGCGCGATAGACAAACCAAGGCCTGTTCCGCCAGTTTTTTCACTGCGAGATTCATCCAATCTTACGAATGGGCGCAATGCGTCTTTCTTTTTATCATCTGGAATACCTGGACCATCGTCTTCGATAACGACTTCTACCTGTTCTTCAGAGTCTTTTTCCGTAATGCGAATTTTCTTTTTAGAATAGCGAGCTGCATTTTCAATGATATTGCTGAATGCGCGCGCCAACGCCATGGGGCGAGCATAAAATTGTGCCGGTTCTTCAGGGAAGTCGGTTTCAACTTTTTTGTCTGGTGCCGCATCTCGTGCAATACGCAATAGCATCGCTGGTAATTCAGTAGTTTGCTCAATTTCAGGCATCTCACCACGAGCAAACGCTAAATATCCGTTCACCATTTCTGTCATACGGTCAATATCTTGTAACAAGTTATCTTTTGACGCTTCGCCCGTTTCAACTGCTAAGCGCATACGAGTCAATGGTGCTTTTAAGTCGTGGCTTACCGCGTTTAGCATGTCTGTTCTTGTGCGATTATAACGGTTTAAACGCTCTTTCATCGTTATCATAGCTATTGCGGCTTCACGAATTTCTTTTGAACCAGTTGGTTGGAACCCAGGAGCGTCAAGACCACGGCCAAATCTGGTTGCTGCCTTTGCAATACGACGTATGCTGCGAGTATGCATTATAATAAACGGAGTAATCAATATCGATACAATCAGAATAGATCCTATCAACCATATTATGAATACTTCGGTACTGGTTGAATATATGCGATATAAAGACGTCCCGAAAGTTGCAATTTTTCCGTCATTCGTAGGAACGTCAATGAAAACCAAGCGTTTGCCTTTGTCAATATATATTTGTGCTGGTCTGTTCAAACGATTTGATAATTCGCTGGCAAGTAAACCGGCTTCGCGAGATTTATTGTCATTATGGCTTGGGCGGTTTAGCTTTGGGTTTATAGAAACATTTATACCCATGTCACGCGCCATTGTTGTGGCGGTCGCTTGATTGCCATCGTCAATAAAGTTCATCATGGTTACAACTTCTACAGCTAAACTGCGTGCCAGAGTTGCATGGACTCGTGTCCAGTGATTTCCAAAGAAAACATTAGCAATGATGACCTCGGCTATAATTAGAGGTATCAAAATCATCAAAATAGTGCGCCATAAAAAGCTGCGTGGTATCAATCTCATTTTTTTTCACCATTGTTATCATCATTAGCGCAGATGTGGACAAGTTTATATCCACGACCGCGAATTGTAACTATATCTACACTGGATAATACAACATTTAATTTGTTGCGCAAGCGTTTTGCAACCATTGGGGTAGATGCCACAACGTTCCCAACAGGTGTAGTCAGTTGTCGTAATAATTTCTTTTCTTCGCCAGATAAGGGCAGAATTCTTGGCAAAGCGGTTGTGTCGTTGGGGTCGGTTATAAAAAATTCTTCGTCTGTAAACACCAAGCCTCCCGGTAATTTGGAATCGGGAACTGCATCGCTTTTTATTATGTTATTTAATCGCAAGATTAGTTCGCGTAATTGAAATGGTTTCGCCAGATAGTCATTTGCGCCACCGGAAAGTCCGTCAATTGCGTTTTCTGCACCAGTCATAGCGGTCAACATTATTACAGGAATTGTTGTGCCTTTTGAACGTATCTGTTTTAAGAATGTTAGCCCGTCCATACCAGTCATCATTCTATCCAGTACAATTGCATCAACTTTAATCCTTGATAGTATGTTGTTGCCCTCTTCTGCGCTGTTGGCGGTAATTACATCAAAAGCGTTGTCGCGTAAACCGCGTGCTAGCGTTTTACGCAACATGTCATCATCATCAATAATTAAAACTGTTTTATTCATATGTAATAAATTTCGCTATTTTAGGCCGGCGGACCGGGGCGAATTTATTTCTTTAGTGGTTCTACTGCATATTCACCCGGCTGTATAGTCAGCATAGCGTTTGCGCCAGTTATACCGTCTTCTTCAGAAACTGCTGCGCGGAACTGCATGCCGCCCGTTGTAAATTCAGTCTTGAACAGCGCGTAACCGGTACCACCACCTGTAGTTGGTCCTTGCATGCCTAAGGAATAATAGCCACCTATTATACCGTAATCTAAGTCAATGTAATCTATATTCACAAGCAGAGAAACATTGCTTAAACCATCACTGGTCATATTACATGTAAACTCACGGTTAGATAATGTTGCCTGAGAGTTGATAGGAACAACTATGTCCATGACAGTTGGTTCACATGTACGCGCAATACCATTTACTAAGAATTCATATGTCATGTTTACAGTTGCTTTTGATAAACCTGTTGAAAGATTTACCTTAGAAATTGTGGCTTTTGGTATTTTTACCAGCGCATTCGCAATACCACTGCGTACTGGGAAAGAAATGCCAGACTGCAAGCAATCACGAGAAAACGGGTCAGCTTCGCAAATATACACGCGTGAATATTCGTTCATCATGAACATGTTTGCCAAACTGTTGAATAAAAATGTACGCGTAATTCTGTCGTTCAAACGTGTGCAACCAAAATTGCGACATATAATCATTGGACGTGTTCCAAAACTGACACCAGGATGTTCCATAGATTCTATTTGGCGTGCTTCCTCAATATTTAAATCATAGTCCAAACTGTCGGCCCGGTTCATAAATTCCGTTTCAGGAATAAAGTTCGGGTCGTCAGGATAAGCGTAATAAGATTGAACTGGTGTTTCTGTATATATCGTTTGAAAATTGTCATACACAATATTTTCAGTTGCAGCATTTGCGTTAAATGCAACTAAACCAGCGAAAAGCGTCATCAAAATAAATCTAGACATATCAAAGTCCTTTTTCTCTCTGATAAATCTTAGAACATTCGCGGCCTATGTGTCAAAGCAAAAATTTCTGTTGAAAATTGCGTTCGGTTTGTTCTATAAGTACTTATAGAAATTAAACTTGTATATAAGGAAGGCGATAGTATGGTAGATATTATGATTGCCGGTGAAGCCGGAAAATTACACGCTGTTTACAATAAATCAGATGTGCCAGCTGCCCCGTTGGCGGTGGTGTTGTCTGGCAATCCGCGTCAAAAATATCATATGAACGATCGTGTGTCTTATGCGATGTTTCGTGCTTTTATGGATATCGGATTCTCGGTTGTAAGATTTGATTACCGTGGTGTCGGGTATTCCGAGGGCGCAATCGGGACAACTGCAGAAAATATGCTTGATATAGCAACTGTAATTGACTGGATACAGAATAAAAATGAGGATAGTGACCGTATATGGTTGGCAGGAAATCAATTGGGGGCGTGGTATGTGTTGCAAGCAATGATGCGCAGACCAGAAGTTTCGGGTTTTGCATTGGTATCCCCTGACCCATCTGTGTCGGATTTTGCTTTCTTGTCACCACGTCCAAATCGTGGGTTGTTGTTGCAAGGCGCAAACGAGGCCGATGAGGCTAAATCTTTCGCAACGCATTTGACTCAGATTTTAAAGAAGCAAGCTCAGATAGATTTGGAAACAATACGCGTTAAAAATTCTGATGAACATTATTCTCAACCCGCTGATTTACGTCAGATGTATAATGATTTGAAAGCATATGTTGGTCGTGAAAACGCAGATAACAAGTTGTTGTAACATGCAAAATAATACAGAAAGATTTCTTGACCCGAATATTCCTGACGAAATGGCTGCTTCTATCAGACCGCGTAGTCTGTCGGATTTTATCGGACATAATGCTTTAAAGCAGAATTTGTCTGTTTTTATATCTGGTGCAAAGTCTCGTAGCGAGGCAATGGACCACGTGTTGCTTTATGGGCCCCCAGGATTAGGCAAGACTACCTTGGCGCATATTGTTGCCAATGAGCTGGGAACAAATTTTCGTGCAACGGCTGCTCCTATGTTGACTAAGCAAGGTGATTTAGCGGCTATATTGACTTCGTTGGAACCGATGGATGTATTGTTCATTGATGAAATACATCGTTTGCCGACAGCGATAGAGGAAGTTTTGTACTCTGCTATGGAGGACTTCAAGCTGGATATTATGCTTGGTGAGGGACCGTCTGCGAAAAGTGTACGTATAGATTTGCCGCCTTTTACTTTGATTGGGGCGACTACTCGTACGGGATTGCTATCTAACCCGTTGAGAGATAGATTTGGCATAGACTTACGTTTGTCTTTCTATTCGGCTGACGATTTGGCGCGCATTATCATGCGCAGCGCGAATATTTTGGGAACACCAATTGATGAAAGTGGTGCACAAAAGTTGGCACGTAGTGCCCGTGGAACGCCACGTATAGCAAATAGACTGCTAAAGCGTGCACGCGATTTTGCGACTGCATTGGGGCAGGATACAATTTCCGCAGATACAATAAAGACTACGCTGGTTCAATTGCATATAGATGATAGTGGTCTGGATGAGTTGGATCGCGAATATATGAACGCGATTGTTAAACATTATGCTGGTGGGCCAGTTGGTATTGAGAATTTGGCTGCCGCATTATCAGAACCAGCCGATACTATTGAAGATGTAATAGAGCCGTACTTGATGCAACTTGGTTTTATTCAGCGTACACCGCGTGGTCGAATTGTTACAGATGCTGGTTATGCTCATTTAGGGTTGGTAAAATGAAAATTCATAAATTCCCGTTTGCTATAGCGTATGCAGATACAGATGCTGGTGGTATCGTGTATCATGGGCGCTATATAGAAATTGCAGAACGTGCACGTATGGACGTTTTGCGTGGTATAAAATATCCAGATGGAGATGTGGGCTTCGTTGTGCGTGATTTAAATATTCGGTATGTAAGACCTCTTTTCTTATCAGATACCGTTATAGTTGAAACGGCGGTTACAAAGTTGGGTGCTGCTTCGTTGGCGGTTGAACAAAAGTTCGTGAAAGATGGCGAAATTTGTGCTATACTTCATGCAACTGCGGCATACATAGGTGCAGATTTGCAACCAAAACGAATTCCAGATTGTGTGGCTGGGCCGTTTAGAGAAAGTTTATAAAACAAAAGGTAGAATATAATGACTAATACTTTTTCTTTGTTGACTCTTTTTACTGGGGATTTGATGACTTTGTTCATTTCCTTGGTTTTGGTTCTTGGCAGCGTTATGTCATGGGCGATAATAATAGAGAAAATACGTTTGTGGCATTTTCAAAAGAAAAACCCAGTTAAAGTGAAAAATGGTGATAATTTATCTTTAATTGCTGATAAGTTGATACGTCCGTTTGATAAGAATTTATGGTTCTTGTCGATGGTTTCTTATGTGGCACCGTTCATCGGTTTGTTTGGAACAATTTGGGGCGTTATGGATTCTTTTGCATCTATTGGTGTAAATCAGTCGGTTTCTATTGGCGTTATTGCGCCAGGATTGGCAACTGCGCTGGGAACAACTGCGTTGGGGCTGATTGCGGCGGTACCTGCAGCAATTGCGTATCAGTATTTCAGCAAGAAATCAGACGATTTATACGACAGACTGATTGAGACTTGTAAAGAAATGAAAGATTCTAAATCAAAGAAATAATTGGGGGCATATAATGTCACGCAGAAGACTAAGAAATTCAGATGCTTCTATATCTTTGACACCAATGATTGATATTATGACCGTGTTGTTGGCGGTGTTCATGGTTACGACACCTATGTTGACTACAGGTATAGATTTAAATTTACCAAAGGCTGGTAATTCCGCTTTGACTGGTAATGATCATGCTATTCAAATCAGTGTTGATGCAAATGGACGTTATTATGTTGGAAAAACAGAAATGACGTTGGATGAAACGGTAAAACGTGTTGTTGCTATGCGTGGTGAAAATCCAGATTTGACCATAATGATAAATGGTGATGCGGCGGCGGATTATGGTGCAGTTATGTCTGTTATGGGAAAGTTAAAAAGCGCCGGTTTTCAGAAAGTTGGTTTGCGCACACAAATTGACATAGAACAATAAAAAATATGAAAGCTAGTACAAGATTTTCGTCAGAGAATTTTTTAATGTCTGTTTGTGGGCATTTGGCGTTGCTTGCAATAATGCTGACTTCTTTTGCGTTGTTTGTAGATAGAGCAATGTTGGTTGCGCCAGATAGAATAGAAATCTTGGAAATAGACTTGAATTCAGTACGTGTTAGTGGTGAAGAAGCGATTTTGCATAACGTGAATGCGGATGCGGCAGTTGAACCGGAAACAGAAAAAGAACCTGCACCGGCACCAGTCTTGGAACAGCCTGCCCCAGAACCCGTTGAAGAACCTGCAGAAGAAGAGCCAATAACAGAGCCCAGTTTGGTTGAAGAAAAAGCACCAGAAGTTCCGGAACCTGTTACGAAACCAGTTGAAAAAGAAGAACAACCCGAAGAAAAAAAAGAAGAGCCTAAAAAAAAGAAAATGGTTGTTCGTGTGAATCGTGAAGTTGTGTCTTTGGATAGAACTTTGACTGTGTCTGTCGTGGATGCATTGCGAGTCGCGATGACGCGTTGCTGGAATATTGACACGACGCGTCCTGATATATCAGATATTCGTGCGGTTGCACATTTAACTATGCGTAGAAATGGTACTGTTCGTGATGTTTGGTTTGAATCGGCTGCACGTGCAGAGACAGATCCAGCGTTTGCATATGTTTTGGATACTATCCGGGCTGCAATAGATGTTTGCCAACCTTTCAAAATTTTGCCTGTAAATGAATTTGAAAAATGGGAAAAAATTCAACTTACTTTTTACCCAACGCAGGGAAAAGTTATGTAAAAATTACGCTCCTTTTGGAGCGTTTTTTGTTGCAATGCCCAGATTTTAGGCGTTATAAAAATGTGAAAAAAAATTATTTTTGCGGTTGCCCTGTCGTGGCTTTTTTTGCTATTGTGCCGGTATGGAAAATCAATTCGTTCATCTTCGTACGCATTCAAGAATTTCTATTGGGGCGGGAACACTGAAAATCAAGCAAATCCCCGAATTGTGTGTTGCTAATAATATGACTGCTTGTGCGCTGACTGATACGAATATGATGTCTGGCTGCGCTGAATTTTCTGACGTTATGCCAAAAAATAAAGTCCAACCAATAATTGGTACTGAAATTACACTAAATCAGCATAACGTCGACCCTAAAATATTACGTGCAGAGGCACTTTCTAAAATAGTTTTATTGGCACAAAATCATGAAGGGTATCTAAATCTGTGCGAGCTAAGCCGTATAATGTATATGCGCCAAGATAATCATCATTTGGGTCCGTATATTACCTTTGACGAATTGACGTCGCATAGTAACGGTTTAATTTGTCTGTCTGGTGCGCATACTGGACCAATAGGTATGGCTGTGTTGAATGGACAGGACGGGTTGGCTGGTCAATATGCACAGCAATTTTTAGACATTTTTGGCGACAGGTTTTATATTGAAATTCAGCGACATGGTTTGGCTGATGAAATAAAAACAGAACCGGTCTTTTTGAAAATAGCGCTGGAAAAGAATATTCCTATTGTCGCAACCAACGATGTTGAATTTGCAACGAAGCATGATTATGAGGCTGAAGATGCGCTTAGTTGTGTATTGGGACAGACCAAAGTGATTGACCCGGATAGACCGCGCAAATCATCAGAACAATATTTTAAGACAGCAGACGAAATGCGTGAATTGTTTTCTGACTTGCCAGAAGCATTTGAGAATACAGTTGTAATTGCTAGTCGCTGCGGTTTTATGGTGAATGTTCATGAAAAACCATTGTTGCCACGATTTGGTAATGATTTAGAGCAAGAATGCCAGATGTTGCGAGATCATACCATGTCGGGTCTGGCAAAAAATTTGGCTCAACATGGTATTACTGATACTCAGCCATATTATGAACAGGCAGAATTTGAACTGGGGGTTATTATAAATATGGGATTCCCAGGATACTTTTTGATAGTTGCTGACTATATCAACTGGTGTCGTCATAATGATATTATGACTGGTCCTGGGCGTGGTTCTGGTGCAGGATCTATTGTTGCATGGGCTTTGGGTATTACGCACGTAAATCCACTGAAGTACGGCTTGCTGTTTGAACGTTTCTTGAATCCAGATCGTATTTCTATGCCCGATTTCGACGTTGACTTTGAGCCAACTGGAATTGAAAAAGTTCTGGCGTATATTTGTGACAAGTACGGGCATGATTCAGTATGTCGTATTATTACTTTTGGTAGTTTACAGGCGCGTGGTGCAATTCGTGATATTGGACGTGTGTATGGAATACCTTATTCTAAGTCCGACAGATTATCTAAGCTGATACCACAGGATGCAAAGACGTTAAAAGACGCGGTCGATTCTTCGCCGGAAATACAGAATGTTTTGCAGACTGACGAAGATATGAATAAGGTTGTGACGATTGCAGAAGAATTAGAAGGTTCTTTACGTAATTTGGGACAGCATGCTTGTGGTGTAGTTATTGGTGACCGACCGACAACTAAGATTGCGCCAGTTTATCGTGATCCAGCCAATGCTCTGCCTTCGTGTCAATTTGACGGGCACTATTTGGAATCTGCTGGTTTAATTAAATTTGACTTCTTGGGATTGGAAACTTTGGCGATTTTAAAGTATGCCATAAAGTTGATTCAACAAACACGCGGTATAAATATCGATTTGGATAAAATACCAACAGACGACGAAAAGACAATGAAGTTGTGGCAGTCAGGTATGACTGAAGGTATATTCCAGTTCGATGCCCCGTTTGTTCAGCAGACTTTGCGTAAAATGCATCCGACAAGTTTCTTGGAAATTTCCGCATTGAATGCGTTGAATCGCCCTGGCCCAATTGCCTTTATTCCACAATTTATAGCGCGTATGCACGGTGAAGAGAAAGTGGAATACGTTCATCCGCGTGCAGAACCAATTCTGAAAGAAACTTACGGTATTATCGTATATCAAGAACAGGTTATGCAGTTGACGCGTGCGTTGGCTGGGTTTACTCGTGGTCAGTCGGACAACGTGCGTAAGGCTATGGGTAAAAAAATCATCAAGATGTTGGATGAACTGGAAGAAAAGTTCTATGTCGGATGTGAAAAAGAACAAACCTTGAACCGCGAAGAAGCAAAAGATTTGTGGGAAAAATTTAAAGAGTTTGCAAAGTACGCGTTTAATAAATCGCACGCAATTGCTTATTCTATTGTGGCAAACCAATGTGCGTATTTGAAGGCTAATTACACGCCAGAATTCTTGGCTGCTGCAATGTCCAGTAATTTGAATGATACTGATCAGCTGGCGTTGTTTGTTGATGATGCGAAGTCAAATTTTGGTATTCAAATTGTCGCACCAGATATAAATGAAAGTGAATCTTTGTTCACAGTTCGTAATGGAAAAATTATATATGCTTTGGCCGCAATTAAAGGTGTTGGTACGGTCGCGACAGACGCTATAGTTGCCGAGAGAAACGCAAATGGTAAGTTCAAAAATTTGACGGATTTTGCAAAGCGTTGTTCTACAATTATGAACAAACGTATTTTAGAAGCTTTTGCTAAGGTTGGTGTGTTGGATTCTCTGGAACCGAACCGAGCAGCAATATTTATGAACGCAGATGCAATTTTATCTTATGCCTCTAAATCACGCGAAGGCGGCAATTCTTTGTCATTATTTGCCAATACTGTTGAAGATGATGTTGCAGAAGATAGGTTGAAAAAGAATTTACCTGATACACCAGCCTGGACATTTGCGCAGCGTTTAGAGAATGAATTGTCTGCTTTGGGATTTTATATTTCTGCCCATCCATTAGACCAATATAAACATTTAATTTCACGTGCTAAATTGGCTACAAGTGCTACGTTGGCCGGACTTGGAGATAGAAAACAAGTACAGATTGCCGCAACTGTAAGTTCTTTTTCTCGTCGTCGTACCAAGACGGGAAAGGAAATGATTACCATAAATGCATCAGACAGCTTTGGAAATATTGATGCGGTTGCTTTCGGACAGTCAGCAGCAGATTTTGCACAAATATTATCTAATGAAGCACTGGTTTTAATTTCTGGTAAAACCTCTTGTCGTGATGATAGAGTTTCAATCTTTGTTGATTCCATAATGCCGTTGACACAGTGGGTTGCTAAAATAGCTAAAAAGATAACATTGGATATATATGATGGCAAGGTTCTGCCAGATGTAAAAAAGGCATTACTTGCCCTGCCCGCTGGCAGAACTAAGGTTGTATTAAATTTGCATGCTGGTGACAAGGTGGCAGCTATGGCATTGCCTGGGGGCGTAGAGCTTGGCGGTACTACTGCGAATGATTTTGTGAATTTAGGTATAAGGGTCGAGGTAGAATGACGGAGACAAAACACATACCTGTTTTACTAAATGCTGTGATGGAGGCATTGGGGAATATTGCTGGTAAAACGGTCATTGATGCCACGTTTGGGGCTGGTGGATATTCAAAGGCTTTTTTGGAGGCTGGCGCAAAAGTAATTGCTTTTGATCGGGACCCCAATGTGGTTCAAGATGCTGAAAAAATGGCAGCGAATTTCAATGGAAGATTTGAATTTATCCCGAAGACTTTTTCGCATATTGCTGAACTTCCTGATGTATATGATGCAATTGTTTTTGACTTGGGCATATCTTCTATGCAGATTGATATGCCTGAACGTGGATTTTCTTTTCGTGGTGACGGGCCGTTAGATATGCGTATGTCTGAATCTGGTATTACAGCTGCAGATTTAATAGAAAGCTATTCTGTTGACGATTTGGCGCGTATTTTGCGAGATTATGGCGATGTTGAAAAAGCCTCTATTTTGGCACGTGCTATGAAATCTGCTAGTCCTAGAACAACATTTGAATTGAAAGATTTGGTACATAATCCGCATGATATAGCACCAGTATTTCAGGCTTTGCGCATTGCTGTAAATGACGAAATGGGAGAAATAATTCGCGCGTTGACAGTTGTTCCGGAAAAATTAAAAGTCGGCGGGAAATGTATTTGCGTAACGTTTCATTCCATTGAAGATAGAATAGTTAAAAATACTTTTAAAGATTGGACTACTGCTGCAGGCGATCCACGTATGCCAGTGGTGCAAAACGCTAGATTTGTACCAATTAAAGCGCAAACACCGACGGATGTAGAGTTGAAGACTAATAGCCGTGCGCGCAGCGCACATATGCGAGGCGTGATAAAATCATATTGACCTATATGTGCGAATTTTTGTACGATTACATAAAATAGTTGAAATACAGGGGAAAAAGTTATGAAAAGTGTAATTTCTTCGTTTTTGTTTGCAGCCATTGCAACTATACTAATTTTGCCGGTTGCTCAGGCGGTGTGTCCAGTATGTACTGTTGCGGTTGGTGCTGGTTTGGAAGGCATGCGTTTGCTTGGCGTTGATGATGTTATTACTGGTATTTGGGCCGGTGGTTTAAGTTTGTCATTGTTCTTTTGGACCGCTGGTTGGCTAAAAAAACACAATGTTAAAAGTGCATTCTGGCAAATTGTTGTTCCGTTTGTGTTTTATTACGGTTTGTTAGCGTTGGTTTATGCCTTGCCAAGCGTTCAATTTGGTGTAAATACTTTGTGGGGAATAGACAAGTTCTTGCTGGGTATTGTTGTTGGTACAATTGCGTTTTATCTTGGGGCGCGTTGGTACGTTAAAATTAAACGCGAAAACGGCGGACATGCCAAGTTCGCATTCCAGAAAGTAGTTGTTCCGTTATCTTTTTTAATTATAGCAACGGTCGTATTTTGGCTGATTACTATGTAAGGCAATTTTTAGAAAGGAAGGTAAATTATGAAAGCTAAAACCGAAAAAAATCTTAAAAAAGTTGATGCTAAAAAGGTAGAGAAAAAGGTTGTAAAAGCGTCAAAAAAGATGACGTTAGAAGAAATGATTGCCAAAGTCGATGCGTCTAAAAAGGTCAACCCATTGGATTTATCTTCTGATCAAGATTTGTCTATTGCGCTGATGAACTTGATTTCCTTGGAAGAGCATTTCTTTTTCAGTGGCGCAAAAACTCAGAAAACGGGTTTTTATGATTTGATAAACACCGTTCGTGATATGCGCAAGGATTTGATGTCAAGAATTGTGAAAAAGTCTAGTGCAGAAAATGGCGAAGTTTGGTGTATTTCAAAGCATTTGTTGGCGGCTTCTATGCGTGTTATGGAAGTTGGTACAAAGGCTTTGGGTGCTGGAAATACACGTGCTGCGTATGATTTGTTTAATAAATCATACGAATTGTATTCTTTGTTCTGGGGAATCAATATGGATTTGATTGATTTGACCGGTGTAAAAAAAGTTGCACCAGATGTTTATGAACATGCAATGGCTTCTTGTCCAATGGCAGCAGATAAAAAAGTATCTGAAGTTTCAGAACCAAGCGTTGCAGAATCAAAGTCTGCAGTTAGACGTTTGGGTGACTGGGTAAAAAATGCAGTAAATTGTTGCATAGAATAAAATTGGCTATTGATTCAAATTGCCAAAAAGTGATAAAATGCAAACAGAGAGATGTAAAATTTGAAGACACATTTGTTTGATTTTCGCAGAATTCCATTGGTTTTGACAGCAGTTTTGTCTGTTGTCTGCGGCGCATATGCTGAGCAAGCACCTAACCCACGTGGTGGAATGGGGACGTCGTCTTCAGCAGCTTTGGACTCTGTTGGCGGTTCTACGTCTGCACGTAGCACAAGTGGGCGTGTGGTACGTACAAATTTGTCTGCGACGGATAGTGGTTTAACTGTTACGGGGCGTTCAGCGGCAAACAGCGTTTCACGCAGTGCAACTGCGCGTCCTAGTGTAACGGTTGCGCGTACCGCCTCTGTTCAACCAGCGTCTTCTAATGTCGTTACAGGACGTAGTGGAACAGTTTTACAGATGGCACCAACAACTGGTATAAATGCTTCTCGTAGTGCCACAACTGCGCGCACTGCATCTTCGAACGTTGTTTCTGGTGCAAGCCATAGCACGGCAAGCACCGCACGTGCCGCTTCTTCAAATTCTGTTGTTGGACTGTCGCGCGCTGCTACTGCGCGTGCAACCGCAGTTTTTTCGGATATTTCTGCTATTGGTGGTGGTTATGCGAAGTGTCGTGAGGCATATGCCACATGTATGGATCAGTTTTGTGCCAATGCAAATGATACATATCGCAGATGTGTTTGCAGTGCTCGTTATGATGAATTTAGAAATACTGAGAATGCAATTGATCAGGCTCTGAATTTGTTGGCGCAATTCGAAGATAATAATTTGAATGCTGTTGGATTGTCTGCAGAAGAAGTTGCTGCAATGTATAGCGCCACAGAAGGCGAAATGGCTATTAAAAACGACACAAGTGCTGCGGCAAATATGTTAGCAGAAATCAGCGACTTGTTATCTGGTAAGTCTTCTTCCACCTCTTCTTCTGGTACAAGCGGGACATCTTTAGGGTTGTTGACGGTTGATTTTACATCTGACTTGGGTGATATTTGGGGCGATTCTGGCAGTTCTATATTTGATACATCAACGGGGGTTGATTTGTCCACCCTGACCGGCCAGGATTTGTTTAATGAAGCAAGTAAGCAATGTCTAGAGATTGTCGCGGATTCTTGTGAAAATAATGCAACTTTGACTATGGCACGCAGTGCGTATAGCATAATGATTACACAAGACTGTAACTTATATGAAAAGAATATAAATTCTCAGAAGGAAAGTTTGGAACAGACAGTTCGTACCGCAGAGAAATATTTACGTGAGGCGCGTTTAGAAGAATATCAGTCTCATAACTCAGCCGATGTGAATGAATGTATTGCTAGTGTTCGGAATGCTATACAGTCTGATGTGGCATGTGGTGCTAATTATAGTCGTTGCTTAGATTATACTGGTGCTTATATAAATCAAAGCACTGGGGAAGCAATTTATTCGCCACGCTTATTCCAGTTGGCCGATTTGATAACTTTACCTGGTGTGAATGCAAGTGATGCAACTGATGTGTTGGGGGCGAATCCTGAATTCAACTCTTTCTTGGATAGCAGACGAATGTTTGCCGAGACAGCTCTGGATTCATGTCGTGATATGGCGGACATTGTGTGGGAAGAATTTAAACGTCAGGCATTGATTGAAATTGCTCAAGCACAAGATGAAAAGATTGAAGAAGTAAAGATGTCTTGTGTTAGCACTATGTCAGAATGTTATGATACACAGACTGGGGCGTTGCAAGATTTTGATAATACAACTTCACAATACACAGGT
This sequence comes from uncultured Alphaproteobacteria bacterium, assembly GCA_944390125.1. Lineage (GTDB taxonomy): Bacteria > Pseudomonadota > Alphaproteobacteria > Rs-D84 > Rs-D84 > Enterousia. The sequence goes on along the minus strand of CALXOX010000005.1, from coordinate 291 downwards.
GCGATAAGTGCGTATGCTGCGCGTGCTATGTGTGAAGACAAAGTTATTGCATGTGCGTCGCTGTATGGTGATACAGAAGGATGTGAGTTTGACGGCAATGGACAGTTGACGACAGGTAATGCCAGCGGTGGCTTGACTGGTGCTGCAGCAAATTCTCGTTGTGGTTTGACTGCGTTGTTGGCTTTTGTTGATACTGTTGACACAGTTCGTGTTGCCGAGGGCTGCGAAACCGCGATTGATAATTATCTGGCGGATTTGTGCACCCCGGATGATGGAGAAATGGGCTATCCG
>CALXOX010000004.1 GCA_944390125.1 uncultured Alphaproteobacteria bacterium | reverse complement strand
CAGGATTCCGCCCCAACTGGGTGTGATTCTACACTAATACGTCGCGATGATTTTAATAATTTAACTATGGCGCGTGAACCGCAGTTTGAAGATGCTATACCAATGTTTCATTGGAATGAATATAAGGGTTGCGGTGTCAATAAGGGCCAGGAACACGATATGATTTTGGCTGTATCTGACTGGTTGGCCAGCGGACACGGTGTTTGGGCAACACCATATGTTATTCGTGCACGTCGCGAGGGGTGGAAAAGTAAACGCGGTGGAATAGAAGCTTGGCCCGCGGGCGAAGCAACCCTGCTGTGCAAAAACGGATATACTGCCAATGCGGCGGGTAATGATTGTGTCGCCATTGACGAAGCGGCGTGTGCCCTGACCCAGACGTGTTCAAACTGGCCCAGCAATGGATTTGATGAAGCAACAATGATGTTGGAATTTAACGACAATATGGGATGCTATACATACAAATGTCGTGAAAAGGGTTATGCTTTCCCGTCATTGGCGGACAGAACGTGCCAACCGTGTACGGAAAATCTGCGTGGTGGTGCGTCACCGGACGGTGGTGTTTGTATTCAGTGTGATATTGGATATATATTTGACGCAGATTCCCCGTCAACAAATTACTGTGTTGCGGCGGCCGGATATGATAAGACCACAATGCAGTATGGTACCGGTCAATCAAAGGAAACACCGTTGAATAACCAATGCTGGATGATTGCCGAGGCAGAGGCATATTCAGATTGTGTAAAGGGCATAAAAAAACCAACATTGGTGAGATCTGATTTACCATTACTGCAGGCTGTTCCCGCAGTAACGAAGGTGCCTACGTTATCTAATTACAAACTTAATCAAACTACACTAAAGATTGCGCAGTAATAAAAAACCGCATAATGCGGTTTTTTTATTTATATTGTTTCTTTATTGTTATGCTTCTACGCCGTTCAGAGCTTTTAGCATGTTCATGATGGTCTTGCGTTGTTCGTCATTTGGCAACTTCCAATATAAATTTATCAATTGTAATGATTCATTCTTAGCAAGCGGATCGTTGGCCTTTTGTTCTGAAACCCGTTGGGCAACGCGACCGCTGCGATTAGGTTCTGGCATATAACCAGGTAAACCCATGAAAAAGAAAGATATTGGGGTTTCTAATGCAGAACTTAGCTCAAATAGGCGCGATGCGGAAATTCTGTTTCCTGCACTTTCGTATTTTTGGATTTGCTGGAACGTTACCCCGCAAATCTTTGCTAAATCTTTCTGTGATAGACCCATCATTACACGGCGCAGTTGTACGCGCTGACCGATATGCTCGTCAACAGCCGTTGGCTGAAAAGGTTTTCCACTCATAGTTTTATTATCTCTCTGTTGTTATGAAATACTTCCTATACTTAGATATATATACAATTTTTCTTTTTCTTTTGCAATCAAAAAACGGTTATGATACATTCAAACGCTGTGAAAATAACTTGGGGGAAAAAGATATGAATAAACCGCTTGTTTTGTGCATTATGGATGGCGTGGGTATTCGTGAAAATGCGGAACATAACGCTGTTTTAATGGCTAAAATGCCGTTTTTTAACGATTTGTTGAAAAAGTATCCTCATTCAAGGCTAGATGCTAGTGGCCCTGCAGTTGGATTGCCAGAAAACACGATGGGTAATTCAGAGGTTGGACATATAACTATTGGCTCTGGTCGTGTTGTAAACCAATTTTTGCGTAGGTTCCAGTTAGAAAGGTGGGATAAAAATGCGCAGCTAGATGAATTTATAAAAGCTGTTCATGAATCAAATGGTGTGGTTCATATGGCGGGTTTGATGTCTGATGGTCGTGTTCATGCTGATGTACGTGATATGATGGTTATCGCAAAGCGCGTTTTAGATTCTGGGTTGAAGCTATGCATTCATTTTATCGCTGATGGTCGTGATACCCCGCCACAATCTGCACCCGTTTATATCGATTTGATTAAAGAAAGCTTGGCGCCCTATTTTGCGGATGGACGTGCATTTTTTGGTACTTTGTCTGGACGCTATTACGCAATGGATAGAAATCAAAACTTGGATAGGACAGAACTTGCTTTCAATGCAATAGCAAATGCAACGGCAGAATTTACGGCTGATACAATAGATGATGCCTTGGCAGCCGCTTATGCACGCGGTGAAACGGACGAATTCATTCGTCCAACGGTTATAAGCACTGATATGCCGATTACAAGTAAAGATGGTTTCTTGTTTGGTAATTATCGCAGTGATCGTGCACGTCAAATTGTTCGTGCAATGTTAAAAACTGGTGCCAAGATGTTGTGTTTTTCGCAGTATGGCGAAGGATTGAATGAATTGTGCCCTGCTTTGCTGCCAGACGTGGCTGTAGAAAATACATTAGGTGATATATTGGCGGCAAATGGTAAATCGCAATTACGTATAGCAGAAACAGAAAAATATAATCATGTAACGTATTTCTTTGATGCAGAACGTAATGTTGACTTTGATGGAGAAGAAAAAATACTTATTCCTTCACCGGATGTTGCGACATTCGATTTAAAGCCAGAAATGTCAGCTTTGGAAATAACAGACGCATTGCTGCCAAAATTATCAGAATTTGATGTGGTAATTTTGAATTATGCAAATGGCGATATGGTTGGGCATACAGGTAAAGAACCAGCAGCAATTCGTGCAATGGAATTCTTGGATGAACAGTTGTCAAGGTTGGTGCCCGCAGTATTAAAGTTGGGGGGAACCATTTTGATTACTGCTGATCATGGTAATGCTGAAAGAATGTGGGACGATGAAAATAATTTGCCTTGGACTGCGCATACAACCAATCCCGTGAACTTCATTGTCGTATCAGATAATAAGTATAATGTTCATGACGGCGGTTTGGCTGATATAGCCCCGACCATGCTGAAGTTATTGAATATTCAGCAGCCCGATGATATGACAGGAAAGTCATTGGTAGATTAAACAAAACGGCGATATTATTCGCCGTTTTTTAGTTTTCTTCGTTCTGCAAAAAATTCTTTCAATAACTTGGCAGACTCGTCAGCATATTCTGGAATTTGAACTACATTTGGTTTCCATAAGTGCCTGTCTGTTTCGTACACTTTGGCATTACGTGATATTCCACCGCCCTTTTCATCCGATGCAGCATAATAAACGTTTTTAATACGTGCAAAAGAAATCGCTGTCGCACACATTGCGCAAGGCTCCAGCGAAATATATATATCGCATCCGTCCAAGAACTTTGTGCCAAGTTTCTTGCAGGCGCGGTTTATAGCAACGATTTCCGCGTGTAAGGTCGGATTTTTTTTCTTTTGTACTTGATTTTCACCACGCGAAATTATTATGCCGTCACGAACTATTATTGCACCTATTGGAACGTCTTCGTGAGATTTTGCTTTCTTGGCTAAAATTATGGCTTGCTTCATGAACTTCATGTTGTACACTTTACCGCATGGATTCAAAATTGCAAATCATTTCAGGGCGCTTTCATGGGCGTAAGTTGTTTTTGCCACGTGATGCCAGACCTACTCAGAACAGAGCGCGTGCTGCCCTATTTAATATGCTGGCAGCAGGATTTTTTGATACAGACGCTGCTTTTACGGTTTGGGATGCGTTTGCCGGCAGCGGTGCATTTGGCATAGAATGTTTGTCTAGATATCCTAATTCAAAAGCAATATTTACCGATGTGGCGCCCGAATCTATCAAGACAGTCCGCAAAAATTTAGCTTTGTTGAACGTCGGTACAGTTGCAATAACAGAACAAGTGGACGCCATTACAGCTGTAAAAAAGTACGGTGTGGTTGCGGACTTGATATTTGTTGATGCTCCCTATGATTTGGCAGATATGGGGTATGCCTTCGTCAGGGCTTTGACTAAACGTGTTAGAACGGGTGCGATAGTTATATGGGAACAGGAAGCTTCAAACGCTAAGGACGCGCCATATGGCTGGTTAGTTTTGCGTGATAAGACGTATGGACGTGCTAGATTTATGTTTTTACAACGTGTCGGCGAATAAAAACCTTGATTTTTCGATAATTTTAGTAAATAATATGGCCCGCGTGGCACCCTTGGAGGTCACGTAGAAGTAAAAATTTGTATAAAAAGGAATATAAAATGGCAATTAAATTAAAAGCAGAAATTCGCAACGCTGCTGGCAAGGGGGCCGCACGTAGCATCCGCAAGAACAAGAATATCCCTGCCGTAATTTACGGTGAAAAGAAAGCACCTGTTTCAATTGAATTGAACGGTCGCGATTTTGAAATGTTATTGCAGACACCAAGTTTGCGTACAAAGTTGTTTGAAATTGATACAGCAAACGGTCAAGAAGACGCAATGTTGATGGATATTCAGTATCATCCTGTAACAGATAATGTTATTCATGCGGACTTTAAACGTATCGATGTTAAAAAGCCTGTAAGTGTAAGCGTTCCTGTTGAAGTAATCAACGCAGATGTTTCTAAGGGCTTGAAATTGGGTGGCGTTTTGAACTTTGCTGTACGTAAGGTTGCTTTGCGTGGTTTGGTTCACAATATCCCAGAAAAAATTACAATTGACTTGACTAATTTGACAATTGGTGACTCTGTTCACGGTTCTGACTTGGTTTTGCCAGAGGGTGTTGAATTAGGATTGCGTCAGGCAGAATTGGCATTCGCAACAATTGGCGGTAAAATGCCAGAAGAAGCTGATAGTGCAAAAGCTGCTCCAGCTGCCGCATCTGATGCGAAAAAATAAGATTCAGTTGTTTGAATTTTGTAAAACCGTCCTGTGGGGCGGTTTTTTTATATTATTTTTTTCCTGTGGTCTTGAAAAAAAGTTTCGTGTTCACTATATGGTAAATCAGCAAAAAAGAAAACAGTTTTGAAGGAGTGAAAAAAATGGGAAAAGTGTTAGGTATTGACTTGGGTACGACTAATTCTGCTATGGCCTTTATGGATGGCAGCGACCCAAAAATTATTGAAAACTCGGAAGGTCAGCGTACAACGCCGTCCGTTGTCGCAATGACGTCTAATGGTGAACAGTTGGTTGGTATTACCGCAAAGAATCAGGCAGTAACAAATCCAGAGAATACTATTTATGAAATTAAACGTTTGATGGGGTTGCGCTTTGATAGTCCAGCTGTTAAAGAAATTGCGGCACGCGTTCCATATAAAATTGTTGCTGGTGATAATGGTGATGCTTGGGTAGAAATAGAAGGTAAAAAATATGCTCCATCTCAGATTTCAGCAATGATTTTGGCCAAATTAAAGAAAGATGCTGAAGCCTATTTAGGTGAAACAGTTACAGATGCTGTTATTACAGTTCCTGCATATTTTAATGATTCTCAGCGTCAGGCGACTAAAGATGCTGGTCGTATTGCAGGTTTGAACGTATTGCGTATTGTAAATGAACCTACGGCTGCAGCATTGGCATATGGTTTGGATAAGAATAAGAATGGTACAATCGCTGTTTATGACTTGGGTGGTGGTACGTTCGATATTTCTATCTTGGAAATCGTTGACGGTGTGTTCGAAGTAAAATCAACAAATGGTGATACTGCTTTGGGTGGTTCTGACTTTGATGCTCGTATTTTGAAGTACTTGATTGATGAATTCAAGAGTCAGACAGGTATTGATTTGTCTGGTGATAAGTTGGCATTGCAACGTTTGAAAGAAGCGGCAGAAAAGGCAAAAATAGAATTGTCTTCTAAGACTTCAACAGATATCAACTTGCCGTTCTTGACAGCAGACGCAACAGGTCCAAAGCACTTTAACACAACATTGACACGTGCAAAGTTGGAATCTTTGGTTGATGACTTGATTCAGAAAACAATTGAACCTTGTCGTAAAGCCTTAAAAGACGCTGGTTTGGACAAGAGTCAGATAAACGAAGTCATCTTGGTTGGTGGTCAGACACGTATGCCGAAGGTGCAAGAAGTTGTTAAAGAATTCTTTGGTCGTGAACCTCATAAGGGTGTAAATCCTGATGAAGTTGTTGCATTAGGTGCAGCAATTCAAGGTGGTGTTCTGAAAGGTGAAGTAAAAGATGTATTGCTTTTGGATGTAACACCATTGTCTTTGGGTATTGAAACTTTGGGTGGTGTATTTACTCGTTTGATTGATCGTAACACGACAATACCAACCAAAAAATCCCAGGTATTTAGTACCGCAGAAGACAATCAGTCAGCTGTGACAATTCGTGTATTCCAGGGCGAGCGTGATATGGCAGCTGATAATAAGTTGTTAGGCCAATTTAATTTGGAAGGTATTGCTCCTGCTCCACGTGGTATGCCACAGATTGAAGTGTCTTTTGATATTGACGCAAACGGTATTGTACACGTTTCTGCAAAAGATAAAGGTACAGGTAAAGAACAGGCGATTTCTATTAAATCTGATGGTGGTTTGTCTGAAGAAGAAATTCAGCGTATGGTTGATGAAGCCGCAGCAAACGCTGATGCTGATAAGAAAAAACGTGAATTGGCTGAAGCCAAGAACAACGCAGAAACAGCTGTGTTTACAGTAGAAAAGGCGTTGAAAGAACACGGGGACAAAATCAGCGCAGATGAAAAGAAGGCTATTGAAGATGCTAAGAAAGAGTTGTCTGATGAATTGGCAAAATCTGATGCAACTGCTGAGAGCCTAAAAGCAAAGACGGAAGCTTTGACAGAAAAGTCAATGAAGTTGGGCGAAGCTGTTTATAAAGCAGCTCAGGAAGCTGCTAATACATCGTCTGAAAACGGTGAAAATAAGTCCGGTGAAGACGGCACGCGTGATGCAGACTTTTCTGAAAAGAAATAAGCCTTGTTATAAGAATCCCCCGGTTATGGGGGATTTTTATTGTATAAAAATACGCCCAATGGGCGTTTTTTAACAGATGAACTGTAAGCCGGATTCTGTACTGCCCCAATTCAGTCTTTCAACCAATCTGGGGTAGCGAGCATAATCAATCTGTACCATGTGTTACCACAAGGCATCAAGCCCTCTACCCGTCCCCATGCCTGGGACATGCGTCGGGGACCTATTTGAGGTTGCTGCGCATAGAGATTGCCCGTTTCACCCGATGTATTTCAATCGATTCGTCACTGTTGCTCTAATCGTCGGATTGCTCCGCTCGGCCGTTAGCCGATATGCTGTCCCATTGCAGTCCGGACTTTCCTCTGATACAAAATTGTATCAGCTATGCTCTGCTCATCTGTGTCGTGATACTTTATCATGGATTTTATGGTTTTCAATGAAAATAACTAAAAAACATACTTTTTTACTTGCAACGTATACCCTATTTTTCATAAAATATGATATAAAAGAGAAAAAGAATTTGAAGAAGTAGGAAGTTTATATGTCAAAAATACTACGTTATCTAGCTTGTTTATTTATGCTTATTTTTGTTGGAAATGCTTTGGCTGCGGGGTATTCGTGTCCAACATATATGAAGTATACAAGTTGTAATTCCGGGTACTATATTTCCAATTGTGGTAGTACTTGGAACGGTCAAACTATATCTTCAAGCAGTTTGACGACGGGAAACTCTTGTAAAGCATGTCCGCCTGGTTATACATGTACGGGTGGTTTGGTTTGTCCTAAGGCAAATACAGTTAAAATTACGTTAAATAAAAATGGCGGAACAGGTACGTGTGGTGGTACGTCCAGTACTACTGCTGGTAGTGTTACTTGTACCCCAGGTTCAAGTTGTTCTTTGCCGTCATGGAACAGTTCTACATGTTCCATGACTAATGGGAATAAGATATTTAAGGGGTGGTCTACGAGTAGTACTGCAACGTCTGGTGTTACTACAATAACGCCATCTGCTGCTGCAACGTATTATGCTGTGTGGGTTACACCGACTTGTAGTGCAACAAATGGTTCTTGTAGTATTACAACGCCAAGTAGCAATGCACCACGTGCAACAATAACCTGTAATACTGGCTATAGCCAATCAGGTGGCACAAATACAACTACGTCATTTACTGCGACAGGGAGCACCGGTGCAACGAGTGTAACTAGTTCTTGTTCTGCTAGAAGTTATACGTGCTCTGCGGGACAGTATTTGAATGGTGCAACCTGTACTTCGTGTACATCGCCATATTATTGTATTGGGGGTACATGGACTTATAATGGCGGGGCACAGGGGCGTTCTTCTTGTAGTTCACTAAGTGGTGTATCACCGAGTGGTGGAACGTATAGTTCTGTATCACCGTACAATGCGTCTACGACTTGTAGATATAAGGCGCCGAGCAAGACCATTACTGGCTGTTCGACCGTTACGAGCAACACAGTATCTTATAGCGGTAGTGCATGGCCTGCATCGACCTATGCGGTTACTGCGAGGGGTGGTTATATAATATCAGGTAACAACACGTCTAGCGCGACCTGTACACAGTGTGGTGCTGGTAAATATAGCGCTGGAGGCAGTGCGACATCATGTAGTACGTGTGCCAACTGGACATACTCATCAGCTGGGGCTTCGAGTTGTACGGCGTGTTTAGATGTTGAGAGTGGATGGACGAAGGCTAGTGGTACTGGTTGGACGAGTTACGCGTCATGTAAAGAGACCAAGACAGGTATAGCGATAAGCAGTTACTGTACAGCTGGTGTACTAACGAAGGCTCAGTCTAGTGCGAGTGCATGGGGCAGCGCCAGCATAACTACGGCATTAAAGGCTGAAGCTGGGGCATATGTAAACGGTCAGACCTGCAGCCAATGTTCTGCCGGTACGTATCAAGGAACTGATGGCAGTACTGCTACAAGTTGCTCGGTCTGTTCGACGAACACGTACTCTAATGCTGGTGCGGCGAGCTGCACTTCGTGTAATACAACAAATGGCTATGGTAACAGTGGTACAACCGCATCAAGCCATGCCGGTGTAGCGTCATGTAAAGTGAAATGTGACGCTGGGGAATATGTACCTACTGCTGGTGGTGGATGTGTATCTGTTGGTAGTGGTTATTATACGACGTATTCAATAAGAGTTGCACAAAACGCTACCTCTACTTCAAGGAGTTCTTGTAGTTCACTAAGTGGTGTATCACCGAGTGGTGGAACGTATAGTTCTGTATCACCGTACAATGCGTCTACGACTTGTAGATATAAGGCGCCGAGCAAGACCATTACTGGCTGTTCGACCGTTACGAGCAACACAGTATCTTATAGCGGTAGTGCATGGCCTGCATCGACCTATGCGGTTACTGCGAGGGGTGGTTATATAATATCAGGTAACAACACGTCTAGCGCGACCTGTACACAGTGTGGTGCTGGTAAATATAGCGCTGGAGGCAGTGCGACATCATGTAGTACGTGTGCCAACTGGACATACTCATCAGCTGGGGCTTCGAGTTGTACGGCGTGTTTAGATGTTGAGAGTGGATGGACGAAGGCTAGTGGTACTGGTTGGACGAGTTACGCGTCATGTAAAGAGACCAAGACAGGTATAGCGATAAGCAGTTACTGTACAGCTGGTGTACTAACGAAGGCTCAGTCTAGTGCGAGTGCATGGGGCAGCGCCAGCATAACTACGGCATTAAAGGCTGAAGCTGGGGCATATGTAAACGGTCAGACCTGCAGCCAATGTTCTGCCGGTACGTATCAAGGAACTGATGGCAGTACTGCTACAAGTTGCTCAGCTTGTTCAGGACGCACAAAGTATAGTCTGGCTGGTGCTAGCGCGTGCAGTACCGTAAGTGCTGGATATTATACAACTGGTTGTGACACAAGTGGTAACAAGTGTACAAATCAGTCTGCTTGTGGTGGAAATGCGTATTATTGCAGCGGTGGTGTAAGAAACAATGTTTCCAGTGGTTATTATTCAACTGGTGGTACAGAAACAACTCGTACAGGTCAGTCACAGTGTACAGGTGCAACGTATTGTGGTGGGGGTGTAAAAAATAATTGTCCTACGAACTATGACGATGAAACAACTACAGCAGGAAAGACCTCCGCAAGTCAGTGTAAAATAAGCTGTTCTGGTGGTTATCGTGTGACTTCTGCTAATGCGGCTTGCTCGGCGATAACAAGCGGCAATGTGTATATTGGCGCACATAGTGTTGCTTATGGTTCTACATCGCCGGCAGCGACGTCTTGCCCAGCAAGTTATACTATAAGTGGTACAACGGCAGCTGATCATGATGCTAAGTCGGATTGTAAGATAAGTTGTAGTGCTGGTACGCAGGTTGTTAGCGCGGATGCAGCATGTACAACACCCGATGGTAGCTGGTATACTGGGACACATACAGTATCCGCAGGCTCTACATCTGGAACAAATGTAAAATCTTGTGTATCTGGATATGCAACTGCTGATACGACGACAAAGACTGACCACGATGCGTCAACTGATTGTAAGATAAGTTGTAGTGCTGGTACACGAGTAGTAAGTGCTAATGCAGCCTGCACAACTCCTAGTGGTAACTGGTATGTTGGCGCGCACAGCGTAGCACAAGGTAGTACGAGTAGCGTAAACAGCTGCTTGACCAACTATACAATTACTGGTACTGCGGCAACAAATCATGATGCAGCAAGTGACTGTAAGATTTATTGCAGTGGCGGTGCGTATATAGCAGCGGCGAATGACACTTCTTGTGAAGATGTTGGGGCTGGTTATTGGGCGGCTGCTTCGACTGTTTCGCAAGGTAGCGCAGGGGTACGTAATGCTTGTGATGCAGGACTGACAACAATTGGTTCTGGCGCGGGCGCTGACGAGGCTGGAGACTGTGGACGTGTATTGAACGTAAATGGTGAAAAAATTTACCTGCGCAGCGACAAGAAGACTACTCCTTCACTGAATGTTAGCATCAGTGGTAAGACTTTCTATGGCAATATGGGAACGTCAACTGTCGGAAGTCTGAAGATAAAGTCTAGCGGCACTACATATTCCGTTTATGACGATAGTATGAAGTAAGTATAATCGGAATAGAATATGAGAAAAAAACGCACAGAATTGTGCGTTTTTTCTTTAGGCAAACCGTTTGTTTATTAGCCGTATAATACCTGTAATCATTTCGTATTATTTTTCGCCTTGGTGTTTGGCTGCAGACAGGGCTGTGCGTAATGATTGCTCGGCGATTTGGCGAATTTTTTGAGCAAAAGTTCTTAAATTTAATGTGTCTGCCACGCTGTCGGCAAAGATTTGAGATATATATTCGATTTGTGTTGGTGCAATAATATAGACTTCACTGGTTATGTTTGCCGGATTTAGGCGGCGTACGCTCTGCTCTCTCATATACTTTCCCCTATTTTTTCGTATTTTTTTGCTTTTATATACTTGTTTGTTTCTTTGTTTGCATTATATCATAAAGTGCCTTGACCGCAAGGCTCAAAATTGCTATACCATCAAAGGAAAGACAAGGATTTTGGTATGTTAAATGTTATTACGAAAATATTAGGCTCTGCTAATGACAGAATTGTGAAGTCATATGACAAGGTCGTTTCTTTAATCAATGATTTGGAACCTAAATATCATGCAATGTCTGATGAAGAATTACGTTCGCAGACTGACGTTTTACGTAAGCGTTTGGCGGATGGCGAAAAAGAGAAGAATATTCTGCCAGATGCGTTTGCTGTCGTGCGTGAGGCGTCTATACGTTCTATTGGGTTGCGCCATTTTAACGTTCAGTTGATTGGTGGTATGGTTCTGACAAATGGGCAGATTGCAGAAATGAAAACTGGTGAAGGTAAAACGCTGGTTGCAACTTTGGCCCTGTACTTAAAGGCTTTGCATGGTAAGGGAGCGCATCTGATTACTGTGAATGATTATTTGGCTTCTCGTGACGCAAGTTGGATGGGACAGGTATATCGTTTCTTGGGTATGAGTGTTGGTATTATACAACATGATATGACCGATGATGAGCGTCGTAATGCGTATGCATGTGATATTACATATGTTACTAATTCAGAATTGGGCTTTGATTATCTGCGTGATAATATGAAGTTTTCAAAGGCACAACAAGTTTTGCGCCCGTTATTTTATGCTATCGTTGACGAAGTTGATAGTATTTTGATTGATGAGGCTCGTACGCCATTGATTATTTCAGGACCCGCAGAAGATACTAGTGAGTTGTACGAAAAAGTTGATGCGGTTGTTGCAAAACTGGCACCAGATGATTACAAGAAAGATGAAAAAGATCGCCATGTGACTTTGACAGAAACTGGTGTTGATAGTGCAACGCGGTTATTGAAAGAAGCGGGGTTGTTAGTAGGCGATAATTTATATGCGTCCGAAAATGCTGCGTTGGTTATGCATATTCAACAGTCTTTGTTGGCGCATCATTTGTATCAGAAGAATGTAAATTATGTTGTACGTGATGGTGAAATTCTGATTGTGGATGAATTTACTGGTCGTGTTATGACAGGTCGCCGTTTCGGTAAGGGGTTGCATCAGGCAATTGAAGCTAAAGAACATGTCAAAGTTCAACCAGAAAACCAGACTGTTTCAAGTATTTCTTATCAGAATTTATTTCGTTTATACCCAGTTTTATCAGGTATGACTGGTACTGCTATGACGGAGGCGGCTGAATTTGAAGAAATATATAAACTTCGTGTGGTCTCAATTCCTACAAATCGCCCTGTTGCACGTATTGATCATCATGATGAAATTTACCGTAATAAAGATGAAAAGTATGATGCAATTATAAAGCAAATAGAAGACTGTATGTCCAGAAAACAACCGGTTTTGGTTGGAACTGTTTCTATTGAAAAATCTGAAGAATTGGCAGCCATAGTTCGTAAAAGACTTGGTATAAATCCAGCAGTTTTAAACGCAAAACACCATGAGTCAGAAGCAAAAATAGTTGCGCAGGCTGGTGCGCCAGGTGCGGTTACAATTGCAACAAATATGGCTGGTCGTGGTACAGATATTAAACTGGGTGGTAATGCTGAAGAACTGATTGCAGAATTAAATCCAGAAGATTCAGACTTTGAGGAGAAAAAACAAGAAATTTATGCAAGAATAGAAGCAAATAAAAAGCAGGTTTTGGATGCTGGTGGGCTGTATGTAATTGGTACAGAACGTCATGAATCTCGTCGTATTGATAACCAGCTGCGTGGTCGTAGCGGTCGTCAGGGAGATCCAGGCGATTCTAAATTCTTTTTGGCATTAGATGATGATTTAATGCGTATTTTTGGTGCTGCACGTTTGCAGGGTATGTTGACAACATTGGGACTAAAACCTGGTGAAGCAATTACTCACCCTTGGATAACGAAAGCGCTGGAAAAAGCACAAAAACGTGTCGAGGCAAGATACTTTGAATCTCGTAAAGAACTGTTGAAGTACGATGACGTTATGAATGAACAACGTGGTGTTGTATATAAGCAGCGTGATGATTTAATGGTGTCAGAAGATTTAACGTCTTTGGCAAAGGAAATGATTGGGGATGTTGTAGAAATGATTTGTGAAAACAATATTCCTGAAAAATCTCACCAGGCAGACTGGAATTTGAAAGGAATCCATGATGCTATGTTGCGTGTATTTGCGCTTGATATAACCGATATAGAAAAGTGGAAAACGGATGAGACTGTTTCTGAACGCAGAGCTTATGAAATTTTGTATAATTTGGCTTTGCGTAGATACCAGAATCAATCAGAAAAGTACGGACCAGAATTGATGCAAATGGCGTCTCGTCAGATGATGCTGGGGGCATTGGATTCTGTGTGGAAACGTCATTTACAACAGATGGATTATTTGCAGACTGCAATCGGATTGCGTGGTTATGCACAAAAAAATCCTCTGTATGAATACAAGCGTGAGGCACTGGATTTGTTTAAGAATACGATAAATAATTTTAAGATTATGTCGGTATCTTATATTTGTCGTATGGAATTGACGCGTGAAGATGTTGCGAAGAAAGAGCAAGAGCATGCTCAGCATGATGCAGCATTGAATGAGGCTGGTGAGGCTCGCAGAAATGCGCCCTGCCCGTGTGGTTCAGGATTAAAATATAAGCATTGCTGTGGCAAACTGAAATAAAAAAGAACCCGCGTTTATGCGGGTTTTTATTTGCTTTCACCTATATATATGCCCATATCAGTTGCAATATCCAACAAAGGATCGTCAGGAGAAACGTACGCATCCGATGTTTGCAAGTCTGGAATGTTTGGGTCATCTGTTACAGAGCCTGCTGCAAAAAAGTCTGCTAAACTTATCGTTTTGCATTCGCAGTTATTTACCGCAGTCATAACATACGTTTCATTATTTTCAATTGCATGTAATGCGCAATCTGCCATGCGAGTTGCCAGAATTCTATCTGCGGCTGTTGTGTCGCCAACGCGCTGTGTATGTTCAGGAAATGCTGTACGATTTACAATGCCTGCAGCAGTCAGTTTTCTTGAAATCATATCTGCTGGTTTGCCGGAATGACCGCGCAAAGATATACCTTCGGATACCATGATGATGCCGTAATCTGTAGGTGCATTACGTACATGTTTTATCAATGAATCTACACTAAATTTGATTTCAGGTATCAATATCGCAGTTGCACCGACAGCTATGCCAGCATGTAACGCCAATTGCCCGCAATCACGTCCCATTGCTTGTGTGATAAACCATCTGTGGTGGCTGCGCGCAGTCAACATCAGTTGATCGCAGAATGATGTTAGTTGCTGAACTGCTGTATTAAAACCAATTGTCCTGTCTGTAAGAGGAATGTCCATATCAATTGTTTTTGGTATGCATATAAGTTGTAGCCCTGCATAAATTTCACGATTCCGCCAAGCTAATGATAAACTTCCATTGCCACCAATTAGAATCATTGCATCTAGTTTTAATTCTAACAATGATTTACGCAATTGTTTGTTAAATTGCTCCAGCTTTCCATATTTTGCTGCAGACTCAAAATTCAGTGCACCCGCACGGCCGTTATGTAGAAAACTGCCCGCTAATCTTGCGTTTTCTATTGGTAATGTGTCGTTTGTGAAGTCAATTGTGCGTGGTGGATTTGTACATAGACCATCTGTCCCATCTAAAATGCCAATAACTTTCCAACCGCGTAATGTCGCACCACGGTATATACGCTGGATTACAGTGTTTAAACCAGAACAGTCTCCACCCGTTGTCATAATGCCAATTCTTTTCATTTTTCTCCTCGCCTTACCCGTCGAATTATATCATAAATAAGTTGACAAAGAAATTATTTTTGTAATAATTTGTCCAAAGTAAATCGAGTTTTTTCAGGAGATAACAGGTATGGCAAACAATAACATGGGAAAAACAAAACGTTCCACAGATGATTTGATAGACAATGCAATTGCACAGCAGAATGACTGGATGGAAAACCGTCGCACTTTTGCGCGTAGTTTCCTGAAGACTTTGAACATTTTTGCTCGTCCTAATCCTAAAAAAGAAGATACACAAGCAAATGAAGACGTAAATCTGACTCAAAAACAGCGCCGTAGTGGATTGGCTGCATACTGGTTCCCTATCCTGTGTGCAGTATTGGTTGTTTTAGTTGCTGTTTGGGTTGCGTTCTTTCATCGTTCTTCCCAGACAGTTGTTGTAGTTCCGCCTGTTGCAGAACCTACAATACAGGCTGTTGTGGAAGATCCTGTGCCAAGTTTTGACATAGTTCGTATTGAACCTGCTGGCAAGGTGGTTATTGCTGGTCGTTGGTTGCCCAATAAAAGTGTTTCCATAGTAATAAATAATGACATCGTTGCTACAGAAAGAACGGATAAAAATGGCGAATTTGTTTATTCCCCAGAACGTGCATTCGAAGCGGGTAATTATACAATTTCTTTGATTGGTGTCGAAGGAGATATCAAATCAGAAGAAAATGTTTTTGTCTATATTTCAGAACATGGGTATCAAAATTCTGTGTCTTTATTGATGACAGCTGATGGCAGTACTTTATTGCAAGCACCAACAATGTTGGTTGATGGTGATTTGGTTGTGTCTAAAATAGATTATTTGGATACCGGCAGAATTGTCGTTACAGGTGATTCATTGCCTCGCTTACGTGTATCATTGTCTTTGAATGATAAGTATCTTGGTTTCGCACGTGTTTCTGACCATAAACATTTTGGCTTAGGTGCAGATGTGGGTGATTTGGAGAGTGGCAAAGAGTATAAGTTGACAATTCGTTTGCATGACGGAGACGGTCGCACTATTTCAGAAGTAAAGCATGAGTTTGTTATGCCGGAAATGACGGGTGATGATGATACATATTACACGGTACGTCGCGGTGATTGTCTGTGGATTATTGCTCGTAATTTCTTGCGCCGTGGTGTTTTGTTCAGCATTATCGCGGAACGTAATAATATTGAAAACCCTGATTTGATATACCCTAAGCAGTTGCTGCAAATACCGACAGGGGCAAGTAAATAATGAATGAAAAACGTCAAGATTTTAATCGTTTTAAAGAAGGTAAAACAGAAATAGAAATATTTCTAGAGAATTTGATAGCGCTAACCTCTTCTTTGGAAACGCGTGCAAGAGCACTGGGAGCGTATACAATTTTGCGTGAACTGGGGGCATTAAAAAAATCTGCACAAAAAAATAATGGAAATAAGAAATTAGTAAAATCTATTCAGAAGAAATATGAAAGTTTCCAGCGTCAGATTGAAGAGTTAGAAGAATCTCGTAAAACACGTACAAAATAAAAGCGATGCATTTTATTTGCACCGTTTTTTTATTCTTGGTGCGGGCGAAGGGAATCGAACCCTCGTCTTCAGCTTGGGAAGCTGACGTGCTACCATTATACCACGCCCGCAATTGATGGGTCGATTTTATAACTTGTGTCGCAAAAAGTCCAGCATAAAACTTATATTTAGTTTTCGGGTTGCTTTTTATATTTTTCAGGCCTACATTTGTGGTTGCCTATTAAATAAACATAAGGGAGTTTTTATTATGGCAAATGAAAATTTAAATCCTTTAATTGGTGCTCAGCAACGCGTAAAGGTAGCATGTGAAAAACTGGGCATGAATGCGGATGTTTATGAAATTTTAAAATATCCTCAGCGTATGATTGAAGTTTCTATACCTGTAAAAATGGATGATGGTTCTGTGCGCGTTTTTACGGGTTTTCGTGCGCAGCATAATACAGCAATCGGTCCGTCTAAGGGCGGTGTTCGTTTCCATCCAAACGTCAGTCGTGATGAAGTTGCGGCCTTATCTATTTGGATGACTTTTAAATGTTCTGTTACGGGAATTCCATATGGTGGCGGCAAAGGTGGTATTATTGTTGATCCAAAGACGTTGTCTCAGGGGGAATTAGAACGTTTGTGCCGTGGTTATGTAGATGCTATTTATCCTATTTTGGGTGAAAAGAAAGACGTACCTGCCCCAGACGTGAATACCAACGGGCAGATTATGGCTTGGATGATAGATGAGTATATTAAATTATCTGGAGAATCTTCTTTTGGTACATTTACTGGAAAACCGGTTGAACTAGCTGGGTCTAAGGGACGTAATGCTGCAACAGGTTTAGGTATTTCCATCATTATGGGCGAAGCTTTGAAAAAAATGGGCAAAAATATAAATGGTGCAAAAATTGCAATTCAAGGTTTTGGAAATGTTGGCAGTTTTACAGCGAAATGTGCCCATGATATGGGAGCAAAAATTGTTTCTATTGCAGAATGGAACACAACATTGTTCAATGAAGACGGTTTAGATATTGACGCTTTGATGAAATTTAAAGCAGAGAACAAAGGCAGTATAAAAGGATTCCCTGGCGCTAATGAAATAAGCATCGAACAGTTCTGGGGATTAGATGTCGATGTTTTGTCTCCATGTGCAATGGAAAATACAATCAATAAAGAAACTGCGCCATTGATAAAAACTAATTTGGTTGTTGAAGGTGCTAATGGCCCAACAACAATCGAAGGCGAAGAAATTTTGTTGAAAAATGGTGTCACCGTTGTTCCTGATATTTTGGCAAATGCAGGTGGTGTAACGGTTTCTTACTTTGAATGGGTCCAGAATCGTTATGGTTATTATTGGGAAGAAGACGAAGTAGAAAAGAAAGAAGAAGTCGCAATGAAAAACGCGTTTGATGCAATTTATAAGATTAAAGAAGAATATAATGTGTCAATGCGCGAAGCAGCTTATATGCACTCTATTAAACGTGTTGCGGCTGCAATGAAATTGCGTGGCTGGTGCTAAAGGTACATAGTTCTGCAACAAAAAAATCCCCAATCGGGGATTTTTTTGTTGCCCGTTACATTTATTCTGAGCACAATTCAACTGCATATACTTCTTCTGCCAAATCTTCTGCAGAACCACAGAACAAACGGAAATTACATTTATTTTCTGGCATATTCATGGCTTGCATGGTGTTTGTTGGAATGATGTTCAACATACACTGACCTTCGGCCACGTGTTCTGCAGGGTTTTCAACAGATAAAAAGGTAACTGTTTTTTTCTTTGCGGCAATTGCTGCAATTGTTTCGGTTTCCGGTATCGGAATAATGTAGTCGCCAGCAGGTCCAATCGCAGAAATGGCTAGAACGCCACCGTTTTCTGCGATGCTTTGTAATTCTGCTTCAACTGCTTTGAAGTCTTCTGGTGTCGGTTTGCTTTCGCCGCATGCGGATAAGGCAATTGCTACTAGTGCTAAAATAGACAGTTTTTTCATGCTTTTTCTCCTTGGTTGTTTGTTTACTACGAGAGTATAACACATATTTTACAAAATGTTTGACTTTTTTTATTTTTTAGTACATAATTTTCCTTGCAAATCCCAAAGATTGCTATCAGAAATAAACCAGTACGTGGTATACGTATGGCACATCAACCGGCGAGTGTTCGCTCTTGATGAGTTTTTTGTTATGTAGTTTTATGGGAAAACAGTTTATAAAATAAGGAGCAAAATTATGGCAACTGTTATCAGATTGGCGCGTTTCGGTGCAAAAAAACGCCCATATTATCATGTCGTTGTAACGGATTCTCGCAATGCGCGTAATTCCGGTAATGTTTTGGAAGTCGTTGGTAAATATGATCCAATGCTGCCACGTGACAATGCAAACCGTGTTGTGTTGAAAATCGATGAAGTTAAAGCATGGTTGGCAAAAGGTGCAAAACCTTCTGATCGTGTTTATAGATTCTTGGCTAATGCCGGTTTGGTAGAAGCACGTAAGGTTCCAAATCAGACCAAGAAAAACCAGCAGTCTGAAAAGACTTTGCAGAAGATTAAAGATAAACAGGAAAAGTTGGCTAAAATAGCTGAAGAAAAAGTGGCCGCTGAAGCAGCAGCAAAGGCTGCAGCAGAAGCTCCAGCTGAAGAAGCGTCAACAGAAGCTGTTGCTGAATAATTTTGCAGATGCCCGGGTAAAACCGGGCATTTAAGTGGCTTATAATGTCGGAACAGAAAGAAATTTTAGTTGCTAAGATTGTTGCACCCCAGGGAGTTCGCGGTGAGGTGCGTGTTCAGACATATACTCAGGCACCCGCTGATTTAAAGACTTTAAAATTGCACAGCAACAAACTGGCAGATGGCAGCTTTCATTTTGTGCGTCTTTTAAATCCAAATTCCTCGGTTGTAATAGCAAAAATTGATGGTGTGAATGATAGAAATGCTGCGGAATTACTGCGTGGCATTGAATTGTTTGTAAAACGTGAAGATTTGCCTGATTTAAAAGATGGCGAATATTATCAGACAGATTTAATTGGTATGCATGTTATTCGTGACGGTATAACTATTGGATTGGTTGATAATATACAAAATTACGGTGGTGGGGATATTTTAGAGTTAGATACAGGCGAAATGGTTTCTTTCGTTGGCGCGACCGTTGATTTAGAAAATAAGATTATAAGTTTATAAAATGTCTACAAAACTAAAAATGATGTATAAAACGTATACGTTTGAGAACAGCACGAATATATATGTTCCAAAACCCGTGGTAAAAAGACATGGGGTACGTTATTGTTGCTGTGTTCACGTATGCAAACAGTTCTTAGAATATTCGGTTGATAATTGGGGACGCAGAATAATTCCTGCAGATGCGATATGTCCGTATGTAACAGGTAAGCTTACCAGACAAAAGGTGGCTTGTTCTGCGGCTTTTTTAAGTGTAGATGGGAAAATTACAACAGATACAAAAAATATGCAGTTGAACAAAGTCTACATTGATGCCAGGGGGCGTTAAATCATGCATTTTAATATACTGACCATTTTTCCAGAAATGTTTCCGGGGACGCTTGGCGCTGGGGTGGTTGGTCGTGCTTTGAACAAAGGCGTTTGGTCGTATAATGCTGTGAATATTCGCGACTTTGCGCATGATAACTATGGCAGCGTAGATGATGAACAATTCGGTGGCGGCGTTGGTCAAGTTATGCGTGCAGATGTTCTTGGTGACGCATTAGATTCTGTCAAAGAACGTGGAAGGATTATATATTTTTCTCCTCGTGGACCACAACTAAATCAAAAAATGGTACGCGAATTTGCTTGCGATAAAAACGCAACATATACCCTGCTTTGTGGTCGTTATGAAGGTATAGACCAGCGCGTTATTGATGAATATGATATAATGGAGTTATCTATCGGTGATTATATACTGTCTGGCGGTGAAATTGCCGCGCAGGTTTTTGTTGACAGTGTGGTTCGCGTGATGGATAATGTACTGGGCGGTGGCGCTGAGGCTACTGCTAATGAAAGTTTCGAAATCGGGGGGCTTGAATGGCCGTTGTACACCCGCCCGTCGGCATGGCGTGGACGTAATGTCCCAGAAGTCCTGCTGTCCGGTCACCACGGCAATATAGAAAGGTGGCGGAAACAACAATCGGACGAGATAACTAAAGAACGTCGTCCGGATTTAATAAAGGAAAAGTAAAATGAGCATTATTAAAAAAATAGAAGCAGCCCAAGTTGAAAAATTAAAGGCTGATAAAAAAATTCCAGCGTTTAAAGCTGGTGATACAGTCAAAGTACACGTTAAAATTAAAGATGGCGACAAATTCCGTATTCAGGTTTTTGAAGGCGTCGTGATTGCTCGTGACGGTGGCGAAGGAAATAATGCATCCTTTACAGTACGTCGTGAATCTTATGGAGTTGGCGTAGAACGTAAATTCCCATTGTATAGCCCAGCAATTGAAAAAATTGAAAAGGTTCGTACAGGTAAGGTTCGTCGTGCAAAGTTGTTCTTCTTGCGCGGTTTGTCTGGCAAAAAAGCACGTATTGTGGAAGATTTGTCAGCCGCATCTGCAGAGAAGAAAGCAGACAAATAATAAAAATGTTTGTTATAGAAAAAATCCCGCAATTGCGGGATTTTTTATTATCTTGAAAAAACACGCTTATTCAGTATGTATGGGTTTGTCAGCAACACAGGTTTATACCCAGTTTTTTCTACACAAACATTTATGCACTGCTGGTGATCTTCAAAGTCATAATCTTGTATATGTATATGACCATGATAATTTACAATTGGCGGAACGTTGCCAAATTCTGGCAATGGTTCGTGTGATAATAAAATATAGTTTTCTGCATCATAAATTGGATGTGAAAAGACTTTATCAAAACCGCTTGTCAGCCACCATGTTTCAGAATGATTGCGGTCATGGTTGCCCATAATTAAATATTTCCTTCCATGCATGTGGCGCAAAATATTAAAAACTTTGTCTTTTGATGCATCGTACATGATGTCGCCTAACCAATAACAAACATCTTGTTTCTTTACAACCATATTGTAATTGGTAATAAGCGTTTTATTCATTTCTGCCACGCTGGAAAAAGGTCTTTTCCCATTTACTATAATTCGTTCTGAATCAAAATGAGGATCTGAAAACACATATACTGCCATTTTAACACCTTTGAACAATTATATAGTTTTTAGTTTGTTGTTTAGAATTTGTAGTTTCTGTACGATGTTTGACCAGTCGTCACGTAACGCAAGAAATCTGTCGGACATTTGTGTATAATCAGTACCTAGTTTGTCTAACGTGTCTTGGTCTGGTAATAATTGAACAGAAGCCGGAGTTCCAAGCGGCGGCAAATTCTTTAAAGTATATTTTGCCTGATGACGTTCTATTTCAAACAACTTGTCTTTTGTTTTTGTAAAATCAATTTGTTGAGAATCAGATAAGACCGCAACATCGTAATAATGTCTGGAGAAAAATTGATTACTGTGTGGACGTGTTGCCAAGGTGTTTGAATGCAGTGCATACACTTTATCCCAAAACGTATTTTCATAACGTACCGTTGGAATTTGTCCCATAGATTGTCCAATTGAGTATGGAACAACCGCACAGCATTCAATTGCATCGTCAGAGTATTTACGCGGTATTATTTCTAAGCACATATGGCCAAGGTTTGCGCAGAATTCGGACTTGTACATCAAATGTAATGTCGGCGAAGTTAAAAAGTTTTCTGGATTCTTTAGCCCTATCCAGTCAGCATCTGTAAGAATCAAGAAATCATGGTCTTGATTGATTGTTTCATTTATTTTTGCTTTTAATTCGCCAAAGACGTTGGCTTTAAAGCGTTTCTTGAATTTTTCTAATTGCTTTCGAGAGTGGTCGTCCGGCAATTCTGTAAAACCAGTGTATACCAAATCAATGTCTTGGCCTATTCGCATGCTCAATTGATAGGCTTTTGACAATGTTGCGCCACCGGCGAAAAGAAATTTGTCGCAGAAATATCCATTATCAAAAAGTTTTTCTAATACAACACATTCCAGATAGTCCTTTTCTGCCATCGTTGGATTTTGGGCTCTGCGAAGTATGTTGTACGTATTGTTGTTTATCTTTACCATGTACAAAAATGTAGCACATTTTATTATTTTGTCAATATTTTTATAGTGAATGATATTTAATAATTTGACTTTAGAGATGGCCAAATGTAATATATAAAGCATGAAAAAAGTTCTTTTGTCTGTTTTGTGTGCTTTTATACTGACGGTTGGCGTATTCCCTGCTGCCAATGCATATATAGATCGCCAAAATGCGGTAATTCGCATTATGAATAAGGCTGCTGGAAAGGTTCAGGTTGTTACCCTGCCCGTCGGCCAAGAGGCAAAATACGAGAAATTAAATATGTTGGTTCGGTCTTGTAAACAGACAGACCCTTTTGATGCTGAAAATTATTTTATGTTCATAGAGATTTCTAAGTCTGATTCCGGAAAGATCTTCAGTGGCTGGATGAGTGCCAACGAGCCTGGGGATAATCCATTGCAGAATGCTGACTATGATGTTTGGTTGGTTAAATGTGAGCAGTAATTTATTTATGGGGGCGGAGAAATGAAATTCTTGAAAAAATATTTAAGATTTTTTATTGGTGTTGCGGTTTTAATCCTTGCTATTGTAATCTTCTTTTTTGCAATGCAGTCAAGCGACTTGGAAAACGGAAACTTGAAAAAGTGGCGCAGCGCAGATTTGTCTAGACGTACAGCTGCTGCGCAAATCCTGTCCGCGTCTGATGAAAATTTAGACTTGTTGGTACAATGTGTGGATAAAATTGCGACTTTGCCAGAATCTGGTGAAATGGCGGTTCGTGATGCTGTCGCCTTGTGCTATACAGGAATTCAAGTAAATCAAAATAACTAACTTTGTTATGAAAAGACTTATTATCGCTTTGTTTGCTCTATGTGGGTGTACAAATTCCGATATTGGTTATGAGTATTTAGATACGCCTTATAAATCTGACCCATTAGGCGAAGAAAAATTACCAGATGCTGACCCTTTAATTAGAACGGACGCTTTTGATTGTACTACTTTTGTAGAAACTGTTTTGGCGGATGGTGACGTTGAAAAGCTGAACAAAATTCGTTATAAAGATGGCAATGTTGACTTTTTAAGCAGAAATCACTTCATAGAAATAGATTGGCTACCGAACAATTCAGATATTGTTCAAGATGTTACGGCTGATTACGGAAAAACAGCAGTTCGTAACGTCATGATTGATAAGAAAAATTGGTTTAAAATTGTACATGGAATTGATACGGACTTTTCTAAAAAAACAGTATCTTTGAACTACATCCCTTATAATGAATTAAAAGCGATACGACCGACAGAGTCATTGATAGTATTATTTATTACTGGAAAATCAGAAAAAAGTGGTAAAATAGGTACAGACTTGGCGGTGGTGCATATGGGTTTCTTATTACCTGATGGTAAATTGCGACATGCATCTTCGCAATATGGAAAGGTAATGGATACTGATTTTTATGAATATGCCATGAACCGTGCCAAGAATAAACAAAATATTGGAATAATGTTAGTGAGTATAAAATGAGTGAAGAAAAAATAATTCGTATGGATATGGGGACTTTACATGGTGATGAGCATCACGGAAAAGAACATTCTATTTTGTGTTTGGGGATAGAGTCTTCTTGTGATGAAACCAGCGCAGCGATTGTTGATTCTGATCGTAATATTTTATCTCACATAATATACTCTCAAATACCTGAACATCAAAAATATGGTGGTGTTGTGCCTGAATTAGCGGCGCGTGCCCATATATTGGCAATAGATGACGTTATACGTAAAACACTGGATGCTGCAGGTAAGAAAATTGAAGATATAGATGTTATTGCTGCCACTGCAGGACCTGGGTTGATTGGCGGCGTATTGATTGGTTGGATGGCGGCAACAGGAATTGCGCAATCGACTGGTAAACCATTGGTTGCAGTAAATCATTTGGAAGGACATGCGCTTGTTCCTCGTTTACATGCGGCGGCGGCAAATGGTTCAGATGGTGCAACGTCTGTTGAATTTCCTTATTTGTTGATGTTGGCATCTGGTGGGCATTGCCAAATTTTGTTGGTTCGTGGTGTCGGACAGTATGAAATGATTGGTCAAACCCTTGACGACAGCGCAGGCGAAGCATTCGACAAAGTCGCAAAAATGTTAGGACTTGGGTACCCTGGTGGTCCAGTTGTTGATAAGCGCGCTGCACAAGGCAACCCAAAGGCATTTAACTTCCCAAGGCCTTTGTGTGATAAACCAGGATGTGATTTTTCTTTTAGTGGAATAAAAACAGCAGCAAGAACGTTTTTGTCTCGTGTAGAAGAGCCCTATTCTGACGAATTTATAAATGACTTTTGCGCATCTTTTCAGGCGGCGGTTGTTGATTGTATTATAGATAGATTACAAAATGCTTTCAAAGATGAACGTGTAATTGATGCCGCGCCAAAGACTTTGGTTGTTGCGGGTGGAGTTGCTAAAAACAGCGCGATACGTGCGGCAATGGATAAATTAGCAACTAAACAAGATGTTGTTTTTGCAGCGCCTCCTATGAATTTATGTACGGATAACGGTGCCATGATTGCGTGGGCAGGATTAGAAAATTATCGCTTGGGCAAAGTTGTTAAAGAACCGGTTGCGCCGCGTCCACGTTGGCCGTTGACAGAACTATAAAGATAAAACATATGCCAAATAAGAAGAATTTTTACGATGCCGCAACGGAAAAGCTTGTCCAACAGGTGAAGTCTATGCGTATGCCTGCAAAGTTTGACGCGCGGTATGATTTGGCAGAAATGGTTCGTCGATTTCGTGAAACATTTAAAAACGAAGAATTAAGAAGTCTTGTTCTGAACCCTAAGTACGAAGAAAGCCGTTTGGCGAATGCTAATTTTTCTTCCGGTTTTTGCGGTATTGCAAGTTATACATGGACTCATTTGTTTCGAATGCCAGATGAATCACCTATATGGCAGTTAAAGCAGTATTCCGATAATAACAGCGTGTATGGTTTAAAGAACCATGTTTGGTTGGAAAATCGATTTGATAACAGTATCTTAGACCTGACATTTGATCAGTCTTTAAATGGTGCTGGAACGTATGTGGAAATACCATATTTCTTGGGGAAGCCAATTGACGAGAACTTTTTCTTTAATCGTGCTATCACGTTCGCAGATTACCTTGGAATCAACCTAGAAGACATCGTATTTGTAAATATTTTGATGAATAAACAGAAGCAGTAGGTTTTATTTACTGTTTCCCGCCTTCTTTTTGGCAGCCATTATTTTTGAATTTGTATTGTTCTGCATCAGTTCATCGGTCTTGGTCAATTCTTCTGTAGAACGGGCTAATTTGTAAAGTTTTCTGATTTTTTCTATATCTTTCTTTATTATTTCCAATCGAATCTTTGTTGCAACTTTTGGTTGGCGCAGAAATTCAGATACGGAACCTTTGAAATTATACAATGCTAAACGCATGTTTTTTATATTCGGATTCGAGCGTATATTTACTTTTTGTTTCTTTGGTAACTTTTCGTATTCTGACATCAGCCTTTCAATGTCTAACCACCCCAGACGAGCGTAATCAAAGTTAAACATGTAATCGGCATTTTGATATTTTGCCTCGGCAAAATCTATGATTGTCAGTTCTTTAGTTTTTTTATTAAAGAACACGTTATGTTCATTTATATCACCATGTGAAAAAACCACACTGGCGTCTGTTGCAGAAGCCACATCAAACCAATCCTTTGCATCAGAAACAATTTGTAAATCTGATTTTGGAATATATTTTTCCAACTTAGACAACAACTCTTTCATCGTTGGCATTTTTTCATCTTCAAGATTGGTGGACATTTCAAAAGTATCTTTTTGAGATAATACTGGTCTGGATTGATTTATGTCGTTTATAAAATTAGCTAAGCCCTTGTAAATTATATCAAGTTCTTTTTGGGATAAACTTTCGACAAAAGAAGTTCTTAAAGGTGTCCCTACTGCTAATTCTTCTTTTACAAAAAAGTCTTTATCTGATACTTCTACTACTCGTGGAATTTTGTAGTTATTATTTTTAAATTTTAGCAAATCATCAGATACTTTTTTTGCAAGTTTTTGCTTTTCAAGCCATGTACGCAAATGAAAAGTATCTTTATTTGATACAGGAAGTTTGTATACGAACTTGCCGTCTGTATAAGCAAGCGTTTCCCGTGGCGGGTTTGTATTTATTAGTTGCAAATTTCCTGTATTCAGCATAATATAAACTCCATAAGTTATTGTTCAAAATTATATCAGAAAAAACATGCAAAAACCAGAGTCTTTTGTTCAACCGGACATGATATTCAGTGTTTCTGATGCGTCCGCGTTGTTGAAAAATGTCGTAGAAACGGCATTTCCAAGAATTCGTATTCGGGGCGAGTTATCGCAGATTACGCGTGCCACGTCTGGCCATATGTATATGACCATAAAAGACGCTGGTGCGGCTATTTCTGTTATTATATGGCGTGGAACTCCGGTACCGTTTAAGCTAGAAGATGGCTTGGAAGTAATTATAACTGGACGTTTTACAACGTACCCTGCCCGCAGTAATTATCAAATTGTGGTAAGTGAAATAGAAATGGCTGGCGTTGGCGCTATCTTAAAAATGTTGGAAGAACGCAAGCGCAAATTGGCAGCAGAAGGATTGTTTGATCAAGCCAAAAAGAAGCCTTTGCCCCGTTTCCCACAGCGTGTCGGTATAGTCACCAGTCCGACAGGTGCCGCATTCCAAGATATACAAAACAGACTGCGCGAACGTTTCCCTGTTGAAATAGTTTTATATCCTGCCACTGTTCAGGGCACAACTGCGGCGGCCGAGGTTGCGGCTGGTATAGAGTACTTTAATCGTGTAAAAAATGTAGATGTTATTATCGTTGCGCGTGGTGGTGGGGCATTAGAAGATTTATTGCCCTTTTCCGAAGAAATTGTTGTACGTGCTGCTGCTGCCAGCGAAATTCCTTTGATTTCCGGTGTCGGACACGAACCGGATTGGATGTTGATTGATTTTGCGGCCGATGTGCGTGCGCCAACACCGACTGGTGCAGCCGAAATTCTTGTGCCGACAAAGTTGTCATTGATACAAGAATTAGATAACTTATGGCATAGGTTATCAAATAACTTTACCACACGTTTGACTAATGCAAAATCTCGTATTGAATCGATAAACATAAAGAATCCAAAGCAACTTGTGATGGAACAAGAACAGCGTTTGGACGATTTAACACGCACTATGAATATTATTATAAATAATAAAATCGTCGCTGCATGCCAGAGGATGGAATATGTAAGCACATTTCCTAACATACTGCAGAATAGAATGGCGGCTTTGACACAAGCTGTATCGCATCTTGATCAAATGTTGAATTCTTTAAGTTATAAAAGCGTTTTGCAGCGCGGTTATGCTATTGTTCGCGATATAGACAATCAAATCATCAGTCGTGCAGATTCAAAGCAAAAACCTGCATCTATTGAGTTTGCCGACGGACTAAAACAAATATAACTACTTGTTTTCGAATTAAATATATATTATACTACTATACGAATCCAAAGGGATATTGGGTTCGGGGTCGTCAAAAAGCCCATAATCAAAGCGATGTTAAGAAACACCGTATCCGCAGTACAACTGTGGCGTGTTGAAACGCCTTTTTTGTTGTACGCCCCGACCATTGGTCGGGGAGCTGTTGGTTATAAAATAGAATTTTAGTTCGAAGACCAACGGGGTCATTTCTTTGATTATGATTTTTTGAACTCCCCGACCGCCACAACTTTTGGCGGTTTTTAATTTAAGATTTTTTGGGGGAAAAGATGAGAAGTATCTTATTATTTTTAATGTTTTTGTTTTTAGTTGAATTTGAATCATTTGCAGGAGTATACACATCAACAGTCGGTTTCGCGGCGGAGTGTCCAAAAACAGGTAACAATTCTGTTGTTGCGCCTCAATGTTCTTCGTGGTGTAAGAGCCAATACGGTTCAACGTATAATGGTTCAATGGTTGTAGCAGATTTGTGTAGTAAATTTGGTGTGGATAGTAACTATAGATACTGTTGTATAACAAATGCGACAATAGATATCGTAAACAAATGTAAATGCGATGATCCTAATCAAATTACAGTTTATGATAAGAATAGCGGCAAATCGTACAAAAAAACTGATAATGGAGATGGTACTTATTCATATACTTGTGAGAATTTATATTGTTTTTGTAATCTTAGTTATTATGGCAGTAGGCAACTTATGACGGCTTCTACTGATGGTGCGTGTAAAAAATGCCCATGCGTTGACAATACGTATGCGACATACGGTGGCGCCCAATTATGTGGTTGGACAGCAAATAACTACATAACTTTGACAGATAATTCTAAAGCTCCCAGCTATACAATAACAGATTGTAATGTTGGACCAATTTCAAGTGCTATACCAGAAACTTACAGAACGTATCAAGATTTAAGTGGCATATTTGTTCTGAGTGGTCCTTGCTCATACATACAATAAAAGTAACTTAAGATTTTATCAGTGTTCTTGCGGTTGCAAGCGATTCTGGTGTTATTTCAGCACCGCTAATTATGCGCGCAATTTCATTTAGACGATTATCACCGGTTATTTCTGATACGCTTGTGGTTGTCGTTTCGTTGGCAACTTGTTTTGAAATCTTAAAGTGTTTATCTGCGTATCCCGCAACTTGTGCAGAATGTGTTATCACAAGAGCTTGTGAAGATTGTGCTAAGCGGTTTAGACGCTGACCAACAGCGCTAGCCGTTGCGCCGCTAATACCAGTATCTATTTCATCAAATATGAACGTGTGTGCCGCGTTATTATCAGATAATACAACGCGTAACGCCAGCATTAAACGCGCTAGTTCTCCGCCAGATGCTGCCTTGTGCAAGGGTGCAAAAGGCATGCCAGGATTTGTCTTTATCATGAATGTAACTTCATCATATCCAGTTGTGGATGGGGATGTTGCGTTTACTTCTACCATAAAATCTGCAGACCCCAGTTTTAAATCAGGAAGTTCTGACAATATTTTGTCGCGCAATTGTTTAGCCGCGTTTTTGCGCGCGTCTGTTAAAGCGCCCGCCGCAGTATCAAAATCTTGTTTTTTTAATTTTAAATCAGATGTAAGTTTCTTTAATTCAGCATCAGAATTTTCAATAGCATTCAACTGCTCTGACATTTGTTTAAGTTTTTCAGGCAGTTCGTCAGCAGAAACTCTATGTTTACGCGCGGCTGCACGTATCGCAAAAAGTCTTTCTTCAATGCTATCTAAGTTATCTGTGTCTATGTCACTTGGCGTAAGCTTTTCTGCCACTTCAGAAACTATTTGTGCCGCGTTATATAGCGCATCAATTTGTTCACTGTATGGATTTGGTTCTGTCTTTATTCGTTCAAGAATATGTGCAACAGAAAAGATTTGAGAATCAATAGACTCTCCGCGCGGATTCATTGCAGAATTAGCATCAGATAAAATTGCTGCATCCTTTTCTGCATTCATCATCGCAGTGCGTTTGTTTGAAAGTTCTTCTTCTTCACCAGGTTGAACGTTCAACGCCGCAAGTTCATTTACATTGTGCTCTAGAAAATCACGTTCATTTGCTGAACGTTCCAACATAATTTGTAATTCGTGCAAACGTTTTTCCGCATCGTGATACTGATTATATTTCACATGAACGTCCGATAATAACGTACTGTATTCAGCCACGTTTATTGCACCAAACGTATCCAATGCATTCATGTGTGTCGCAGGGTTTAACAGTGTATGATTTGCAAATTGTCCATGTATTTCAACAAGGTTGTCGCCAATTTGTTTTAATATTTTGATTGATACAGGAACATCATTTGCCCATGCACGGCTTTTCCCGTCAGCGGCCAAAGTTCTGCGCAGTATTAAAGAATCTTCAAACTCTATGCCGTTCTCATTTAACAAAGCCTTTAAGTCAGGGCTTATGTTATCGAATTCTGCAATTACAGATGCGTTTTCACAACCATGTCTGACAAGTCCTATGTCAGATCGTGCGCCTAATGCCAACGCAAGCGCGTCTAATAAAATACTTTTACCTGCCCCGGTTTCGCCAGTTAAAACATTCAGTCCTGAGCCGAATTCAAGGTTCAGTTTTTCTATAAGTACAATATTAGAAATATACAAACGTGTTAGCATGTTTTGATTATAGTCGCAGGCTTGTTAAAAATTCAAGAATTTTATGCTATTTCTTCCAAAGTAAAGTCATTTATCCACAGTATAAATCCATGAATTTTATATTCTGGGTATATATCATGTAAAAGAGTTTTGTATTCTTTAATTTGCGCGACATATTTGTCGTGAAATACGTTTTTGTCAGAATCCGTTTTGTAGTCTAAAATATAAACAGTCTTGTCGTCATGGTTGGTGGCTAGACGGTCTATTCGGCGACTTACAAATCGGCCATTTATATAACCGGCAACAGGAGCTTCTGCTTTAGAATCTGCACAAAAGAATTTATCTAACTCTTTGTTAGTTGAAAACTTTTTATATAATTCGTTGTCTAAATTTTTTGTGTTCGAACCACTGTAATATTGCAATATAGCATGGGTTTGTTTGCCGGTTGAAGTAGCAAACTTTTGCTTTTCTATATCAGATAAAATAAAATGTATCTTACTTGACATTTTCAATCCTAATAGTGCTTTCATCGACTTTAACCGCATGTATGTCATTCGAAAGGACACGCCATAATTGAGTATGCCATGACAATTCGTCTGGCAATCTGTTTTTTTGCACGTGTCCATAAACGTAAAGACGGTTTATTGCGCGTGTCATCGCTACGTACAGCAATCTATAGTATTCTGAGATTCTAACTTTGTTTAATGCATTTTCTGCCTTATCTCTCAAAACACAGTTGTCGCGTTTTGGGGCCCATAACCAAGGCGTCGGCAGATTTTCGCCTTGTTTACGCAATTGCTCCGTTTGCATCTCTGGCGTTATAGGAAAGATTTTTTCTGCTTTTGGCATTCTTACCGTATCAATCAGAAAAATAACCTTTGCTTCAAGCCCTTTGCTGCTGTGTACTGTAACAATTTTTACGCCAGACGAATTATCCATGTCGCGTTTTATGGTGCTGCCGCCGGTAATAAACCATTTTAAAAAGTGATACAATGTTCCGCACTGCGTGCGTTCATAAGACAGACAAATTGTTAAAAATTCTTCTAGTGGGTCAATAATCTGCCCCCCTAAAGCAGCAATCATACTTTCGCGTACATTGCTTTTATTTAGAACGTTAGTGAAGAACGAATACGGCCCCAAAACTTCTGCGTCTTTTATTATTTGATCTAGTAGACTGTATATGTCCGGATGAGTCCTTTGCAATACCTCGTAAACGGTTGTTGGAACATAGTCTTTTTGCAACTGTTTTTTTGATAAATTTTCTTTATTTTTTATTTCACAAATATTAAAAATATCACGTTCATTCAGTCTAAAAATAGGACTTTTTAACACGCAGCATAAACTATAGTCGTCGGCAATATTGATGCAAAAACGTACTAAGTTTAGTAAGTCTTTTATGGCGGGAAAATCCGGTAACTTTATTCTATCGCTTCCGGCAACAGGAATGCCGCAGCGTTTTAATTCTTTTACCAAAAGCGGCGCCATAGGCTCACGATTTTGAACCAGCACCATTATGTCGTCTGCAGTAAAAATGTCCTCTTCTAAAACAGATTGTATTTTAGTCGCAATGCTTTTTATGTACATTTTTAGCTCTGCGTCTTCTGTTCCTTTTTCTGCAATGTTGTGAACTTCAACAAAAGCCTTGTTGTCAGAAAAGAAACTTTTATGTGTGTTGTTTATAAAACCAGTTTTTAGTTTCACTTCTTCATCATTAAACAATGTGTCAACGGCGTATAAAATTTGTGGCATAGAGCGAAAACTTTGAATCAGTGGTACTTCCTGTATTGTGCGCATATTCTGTTCGATTTGATTTGCTATTTCGGTTCGACTGATGTCAAAAGCCCGAGGGTCAGCACCCTGAAAGCCATATATAGACTGCTTTGTGTCGCCAACAACAAACAGAGAGTGTGGATCTTTAGCGGTATTTCCGTCTGTAAAAAAGTCGCCAGCAAGCAAGCGTAGAATATCCCATTGTAGTGGGCTGGTATCTTGTGCTTCGTCAACTAGTATATGTGTTAAATGAACATTTAATTGAGATAATACCCAACCCATAACATCCGGTGAAGAAAATAGTTTTTTTGTATACAAAATAAGGTCGTCAAAATCCAATAAGTTGCGTTGTTTTTTTATTTTGCCATAAATTTCTGCGAATGCCGCCGACAAATCAAATACTGCCAATGTGTCATCGAATACAGTCGTCGCCAAATTATACTGATTTACATCATATACTCTGGACTGTTCTTCGACCAAGTAGTCTTTTTTTGAAACAGTCTTATCTGGCGTACCTTTTTGAGTCAAATAAATACTTTTGTATTCTTCAAAATCTATAGTTTTATCAATAAACTGTTTTGTCTTATTGATAATGTTTATTAAATATTGTGCCGGCTTTTTTGCTGATTTTATCTCGTCAGATGCCAAAAGTATAATTTTTTCTAATTTTTTTACTGAAAAATCTATCTGAACAGGCTTGTTTAATTCTAAAAAATCTTTAGTCGTATCAATAAAGTATTTTCTATAATTAGAAAAATTTTTAACTTGAAAGAAGTCTTTGTATCTTTCGCTTAGTATCGTCATTAAATCGCTGACTTTATTTTCATCAATCCTGCCGACCAAATATGCAAAAGCATCTTTTACCCTTGCGTCATTTGACGAATTTATCAGTGTAGAAAAAGAGTCTTGTAATAAAACACGTTGTGTATCGTCAGACACTAAAGACCAAGATGGAGATATACCTGCCTCTAGTGGAAACTGTCTTAAAATTTCTTCACAAAAGCTGTGTATTGTTTTTATTTTTAGTAAATCGGGGTCGTCTATATACTTAAAAAACACTGTACGCGCATGCGCCAAGTCTTCTTT
Source organism: uncultured Alphaproteobacteria bacterium (assembly GCA_944390125.1). Classification (GTDB taxonomy): domain Bacteria; phylum Pseudomonadota; class Alphaproteobacteria; order Rs-D84; family Rs-D84; genus Enterousia. Next base: position 88,544 of record CALXOX010000004.1, on the reverse strand, counting down.
TGAAGCTGGTTTGTGTGCAGCAACACCGTCTAATAAATCGGTTAGTTCTTCATCTGTCGCAGTTGCCCAATCTTGTAGTTTTTGCAAGATTCTGTTTCGCATTTCACCGGCAGCGGCTTTTGTATAAGTAAGGCACAAAATACCGCATGTGTCTATATTTTGACTGCGGAACAAAATTCGTAGTAATCTTTGTACCAAAACACTGGTTTTACCAGTACCTGCATTGGCCTGAACCCATACGCTTTCTGCTGGATTTGCAGCCTTGTCTTGTTCTGGTGAAAGTATGATTTTTTTGGCCATTATAACCCTTGCTTTATCTTTTCGATTTTAGTATAAATTTCTTAGAACTGCAAGGATATATCTGGTTATACTTTGCGCTATTTGTATTGTATTCTTTGATGCGCACGGTATACTTGCCTTGATTAAACAACGGGGGGATTTTATGGAAGTCGGTCAGATTTATTTAATTATTGGTGGGACTTTGGCGGGGCTGTTGTTTATAGCCTTGATGGTTTTATTCTTTGTGTCCAGAAAATCACAAAAAGTCATGCAATCTTTACTGGCTTTGATGACAAAGCCAGAACGTGCAAAGGTCCAAGATGCCGTTAGGGTTTTAAATACTATTTTAGCCGATGAAATGATTAAAATGGAGGCTAATTTTCAAAACATTCGTGATGAATTAAATGCTCAAATTAAAGTCGCAACAGATTTGAAAAATTCTTTAGAAGAGCAAAATGCGCGTCTGACAGCAACTGCTGATGATTCCACAAAGAAGATAGCGGTTATGTCACAACGTTTGGACAATACTGTTTCTGACTTACATAATATAGTTAGTTCTAACGGATGGCAGGATGTCGAATTATCTACAGACAGGTTCAGCGCCACAGTAAATGATTTGTTGGCGAAAATTGAGACTACTTCGCAAAGTACTGATGAACAGGTAGCAAGAATTCAGAGCAATATTACAAACTGGATTGCCTCTGGCGATGAACTGTCGCAAAAACTGAAAGCAGAGTTTACTAATAATACAGAGCAAATGAACGGCTTGAATTCAGAATGTGAGGCGATGCGTCAGAATTTGACTGAATTGGCGCAAAGTACGGCAACCGGTTTTGAGAATGTAAAATCGTCTGCCACTGATTATGCCGAAGTTATGGAAAATAATAACAAGTTATTAGATGGACATTTGGTGAAGCTGGATACGTTTGGCAAGCAGGCAAAGAAACAACTGACAAGTCAGGTAAATACGTTGACCAATACTGCCAATGTAGTTGCTGGGCAGGTTCGGTTGTCTGAAACATCTATAGAATCGCAAGTTCGTAAGTTGACCGATGCCGTTGAGGCGTTGATGTCTTCAGCGACTTCTACAGAATCTGCAGTACGCAATATTTCCAAGGAACTTACTGAATTATGCAATCACTTTAATAAGGACATTACAGGATTTACGAATGACATTGTGGGCGAGTTAAAGACAGTGTCTGGGGTTGCTAATTCTACGTTAGAGAATACAAAGACAGCCGCAGGTGCCTTCTCTGAATCCGTAAAGGCAATGGCGACTGGCGTTCGTGAAACGTTGATAGAAATGAATACAGCACATACTCAACTGTCTGGGCAATCTGAAAACTTGATAAAGATGTCGGCAGAAACAACTGCGCAATTACAACCTTTGTCAGAATTGATAGAAAAGTATTATTCAGCCCTGCCCGATTTGGCAAGTAGCTCTGTAAGCACTGGTGATAATCTGCAAAAAATTGTCGAGTCTTTGAATGAAAAAATTGCTCTGATGAAACAGACTGTAAGTGATTCAACAACTACTATTGCTGAGTCTGCTGTAAAGTTGGAAGACTTGGCAGGACAATCGCGTCAACAGATGATAGATTTAATGTCTGATTATACAAAGGCTGTAAATACGATGCAGACTTTGAATAAGCAAATGATGGTTGCACGCGCAACTGCGCCTATGGATGCAATAAATACGACTCCGAATGCTGCGTCATATGGCCGAGTAAGTCCGCAAGATTTCTTGAAGCAAAGTGAACGCTTGTTTGAAAAATTACACGAACAAACTATGGATTTAACGCGCACAGCTGGTGTAGAAATTCCGGATGTTGTGTGGAAAAAATATCATGGCGGCGACACAACAGTCTTTTCTAAATGGTTTGCCAAAATAATGGCTGCAGCAGATAAAAAGCAGGTTCGGGAAATGTTGAAAACTAACGCTGCGTTCCGTTCTCAAGCGACCCAATTCGTACGCAGTTTTGATAAGATACTGTTGGCGGCACGTCAGGCAGACGGAACTGACAAACTGGCAGAAACTGTGTCAAAAACAGATTTAGGGCATATTTATATGGCTTTAAAAGGTAATTTATAATAAAACAGCCCCTTCGTGGGGCTTTTTTACTATCTTGTATGTTTCTTTATTAAAATATCAATTACGGGTTGCAGGTGTGAAAATACTTCTTCTATACCCATTCTGCGGCCATCAGAACGCATTTCATCCACAATTGTCCATTGTGTTGGATTTGATGCCGCGATTTGTTTATACACATTTGATACATCGTACAGTAACTTGAAGTCACTTTCATGAATATCGGGTTTGCCATTTTGGTATCGTTTCAAACCAGATGTACGCATTTTGTATGATTCTTTGGGATCAAGATACAGATAAATATTGTAATCTGGCTTGGCAATGCCAAGTTGATTAAATTCTAAATCTTCCATAAAGTTTATCTTCTGTTGCCATTGTTCTTGCGGGCATTTCGCAACAGAGAACGAATTGCTGTAAGTATATCTATCTAAAACCACCCATTTGCCTTCTGATAGCCAATTGGAAATTTTTGGTTGTTGTTGTACCCTGTCCAAAGCATATGGCAACATCGTATATTCTGCGGGCATATTTCGTGTGCTGCCGAATTTTCCATTCAAATAATCAGTTATTAAACGTCCAAAAAAAGAGTCGTATTGGGGAAAGTCTAATGTTTCGGCCGCAATGCCACGCTTTCTTAAATATTCTATAATATTCATAACTTGGGTGTGCTTACCAGCTTTATCTGTACCCTCTAGGGCAATCATATAACCTTTCTTCATTCATTTTCCTTTATGTAAATAAAATCCCGCACATGTGCGGGACGTGTTTAATCTTCCAAGAAACTGCGCAATTTACGTGCACGCGTCGGATGTTTTAGCTTGTTCAAAGCCTTTTGTTCAATCTGACGAATACGTTCACGTGTAACACCAATATATTCACCAACCTCTTCCAAGGTGCTTGTTTTGTTAGTACTCATACCAAAGCGCTGGCGCAAAACAGTTTCTTCTTTTGGGTCCAATTCAGATAGAATCTGTGTAACAATTTTACGCAAATTCTTTTGTGCGGCTGATACAAACGGATTCTTTGCAGTTTCGTCCGCGATAATTTCAATACGACTGCTGTCGTCTTCTGTGCCGACCGGGGCCTCTAATGAAATTGGTTTCAAATTGACCTTTAACGCCTTATGAATCTTGTCAACAGGCAGATAAATAATCTTTGACAGCTCTTCTGGTGTCGGCTGGCGGCCGTATTTGTGCATAAACTGGCGTGTGGCACGCTGAATCTTGTGTATATTATCAATCATATGCACTGGTATACGAATTGTACGAGCCTGGTCCGCGATACTACGTGAAATACCCTGCTGTATCCAGTTTGTAGCATACGTCGAGAATTTATTACCTAAACGATAATCAAATTTATCAACAGCTTTCATCAAACCAATATTGCCGTCTTGAACCAAATCTGAAAAATCCAAACCTAGTCCACGATTGCTGGACTTCTTTGCGAATTTGATAACCAGACGCAAGTTCGCTTCTATCATTTCACGTTTTGCACGAGCGGCTTCGGCTTGACCACGACGGACTAATTCAACAACTTTCTTGTATTCAGCTGTTGGCTGTCCCGTTTCAGTTGCAATAGCGGTTATGTCTTCTTGAATCTTTAAAATGTCTTTTTCGTGCTTTTTGGCAAAATTAGCCCACGTTGGGTTCTTGCTGCGCATCAGCTTCTTGACCCAGTTGCGATTTATTTCGTTGCCAGTATATTCTTCCAAGAAATCTTCGCGCTTGATTTTATTGGCCATTGCCAAACGCAACAACTTACCCTCTAACCCCATCAACAGCTGGTCGCGTTTAGTCAATTGTTCCAAAATTTCTGCAATTCTGTCATCATTCAAACGTATCTTGCTGACGTGCTCAAACAATTCCAAACGCATTTTGGTATATTTCTTTTCCAGAGTTTCATCTGGCTTAGAGGACGTTTCCAAGTTCTCAAGACGTTTGGCCTGCAATTTTTGCATGTTGTTAAACACGCGTTTAATCTTCGCGAACAAATCCATTACCATTGGCATCAGTGCTTCTTCCATTACTGGAATTGGCACGCCTGACGTTCCACGAGGAGTATCTTCTTTTTTGATGCCGTCTTCGTCTTCATCGTCTTCGTCATCATCTTCGTCGTCTTCAGATATTGTGGACTCTTCTAAGTCATCTAAATCGTCATCATCCAATTCATCGACGTGTTCAACACCCTTGGACTTTAATGTTTCCGAAATCGCCGCCAAAGACTTCTGTTCCGCATCACTGGAATACATAACTTCCAAGTTCACAATATAACGCAAACGAATGTCTTCGTTTAATAATTGCTGATACCAGTCCAACATAGCTTTAATAGTCATTGGACTTTCACACAAACCGTAAACCATTAAACGTGATGCGGCCTCAATACGTTGCGCAATTGCAACTTCACCTGCGGCAGTCAATAATTGAACCGTTCCAATTTGTTTTAAATAAGATTGGACAGAATCCTGAACGCCAAGTACTAAATTACCTGTCTGGCTGCGCTCTAACTGCTTTGCATAATGTTCATAATCGTCGTCGTTGACGTCAACCTGTTCCGCATCAGCATTTAAAAGATTACGAGTTTTATCCAGTTGTTCTTCTGAATCATCATCGTCATAATACTTTTCCATATTTTTGGAATAGCTGTCTGTTTCCAGAATTTCTAAACCCAAATCTTGCTGAAAGAAGTCTAAAACCTCATCTTGTTCTTCTTCAGGTACTTCGTCAGCTTCAGTTGCAGCATTAAAATCCATCTGGGACAAATACCCAACTTCTACTGCATTGGTCGCAAGTTTTTGTAAATTTTCCGGTAATGAATCAATCAATAACTTGGTTGCTTCGTCCAATTTCTTAGCCATAAACAAACCTTCCCGTTTAGTTTAAGTTATTTCTGTTTTCTTGCTTTGGCAACTGCATCATGTAATGCAGATTCAGATACCAGCCCCAGAACAATTGGACTTTGAATTTGAATCAGCGAATATGATTTGTGTGTCTTATTTCTGACTGATGCAACGGTCGGATTTGTGCTGCGCATAAGGCGGGCAACCTGACCATCTGACAATTCAGGATAGTTCTTTATAATCCACAATATACCGCCCAGACGGTTCTGACGATGTAACTTAGGGGTATAACCAACACCCTTCTTATTCTGGGCTTTTTGTGCGTTTACAATTTCTTCACGCAATTCCAAACGTGCATCAGGGTCGGCTTCACAACGTTCGATATCTTCACGTGTCAATTGACCGTTCAAGATAGGATTCAAACCCTGAATTTTTGAAGTTTCTGCGTCAGCAATGTTTTTTACTTCCAATTCGTGTAAACCGCAAAAATCTGCAATCTGTTCAAACGTCAAAGACGTGTTCTCTATCAGCCACAAAGCTGTGGACTTTGGCATATATGGGTAATTCATAGAACGTTCCTCTTGTTGCTGGGGTGCAATATACACTAAAATGCCCCTAATTTCAAGCCCTTTTTATACAAATTTGCACCCCAAGATGAAAATCTTGGGGGCGTTTTTTTTGTTTTGGCTACCAAACTAGGCTTTTTTTACTAGTTTTGCACCATCTTTTGTATCAACTACTGTCCAACCAGCTGCATCTATTTGAGCGCGAAGCTCATCCGCACGAGCCCAATTTTTTTCATTCTTGGCTGTCGTACGTGCCGCTGCCAGTGCCAAAATTTCTGCAGGCGCCGTTTCAGATTCCAAATCATTTAATTTTTTTGCTCTGTCTATAAACTGTAAGCCCAATAAGCGGTCAATAAATTCAAATAAAGCGATTTTAGTAGATGCGTTTATATTGGAATCTCTTAGCATTTCTTGAACCTGAACAATGGCTTCCGCAGTCTTCATATTATCGGAAACAGGTGCCAGAATTTTGTCATGCCAAATGTTGAATTCTGATTGTGAAAATTCACCTGGCGCTGGATTGCTCAATATTTCAGCAACGCGGCGCACAATATTTTTATAGCCCGCAGATGCCGCATCCATTGCTTCCCAAGAAAATGCCAGCTGCGTCTGGTAATGACCCAATAATATCAAATATCTATATACCATTGTGTCATAACCACGTTTACGTACAGCTTCTAATCCAAGAAATTCTCCCTTGGATTTGCTCATTTTTTCGCCAGATTTATCAACTAAGAAACTAAAATGAACCCAATAACTGACCCACGGTGCACCCGTTATCGGTTCAGATTGTGCTATTTCATTTGTGTGATGAATTCTGGACAAATCTTCGCCACCAGTATGAATATCAAAGTGATTACCAAGCAATTTCATACTCATTGCGCTGCATTCTGCGTGCCAACCAGGGAAACCAATTCCCCAAGGGCTGTCCCATTCCATCTGACGTTTTTCATCTTTCGGAGAAAACTTCCACAATGCAAAATCTGTCGGATTTCTTTTTCCCGAGTTATATTCTACGCGCGCACCCGCACGATTGCCTGTCAGAGTGCCACCAGTCAGCTGCCCGTATGCAGCAAACTTACTGGTGTCATAGTAAATCCCATCGCCCGGTATTTCGTATGTAAACCCTAGCTCTTCTAGCTTTTTTACCAAATCTATTTGTTCGGAAATATAATCTGTTGCGCGCGGCATATCTGTCGGACGTATTATGTTTAAATCATCATAATCACGTAAAAATTCGTCTGTATAAAACTTCGCAATATCCCAAACAGATTTGTGATCTCGAGCAGCGCCCTTTTCCATCTTGTCGTCACCGCTATCAGCATCATCACTTGTCAAGTGCCCCACGTCTGTAATATTCATAACATGATGTACGTCATAACCATTTTCAATAAACATACGCTTTAATATATCGTTGTGAATCATCGTACGTAAATTACCAATGTGTGCATAATGATAAACTGTTGGACCACAAGAATAAAAGCCCATTTTACCTGGAACTAAAGGTTTAAATTCTTCGATTTTTCTGGACATTGTATTAAATAATCTAATCGTCATATGCACTTCCTTTGTATGATGTTTGAATGATAGTTAAATACGGAAAGTATTGCAAACAAAAACGTCTGCTTAGAAAAAAGCGAATTAGCGACAACAGTAAAAATTTATAAATCTTATTGTCATTTTTTTGAAAAACACAAACTGGCGGAGCGTATAGGACTCGAACCTATGGACCGCTATAACACGGTCACGGATTAGCAATCCGCTGCATTACCACTCTGCCAACGCTCCGTCGTGGTTGCGTCGCACATTATACAGAATTCGTTTTTTAATTGCAAGCCGGAAAATATATAATTTTAAAACGCCCGAATTTACGGGCGCTTTAAATTATTTGTCTTCAGAATCATGTTCTGGCTGGCATATTTCAACGTCTCTTGTCATAGCCAGAAATTTTTCCGCACGACGTGCCGGCAAGCTTTCCACCGGAACCTTTTGCAAATCTTCAATCTGTTCAGAAACTGCATTTGCTAGTAATTCCATAGTAGTCTGCCAATCTGTGTGTGCCCCCCCTGCTGGTTCGTCCACAATTTGGTCAATAACATTCAGGTTTGCCATATCGCGTGCAGTCAATTTCATTGCTTCCGCTGCAACCGCTTTGTATTTATTATCTTTCCACAAAATACTTGCGCAAGATTCTGGGGCAATAACTGAATAAATCGTATTTTCCAACATCAGAACTTTGTCGCCAGTTCCTATTGCTATTGCACCGCCACTGCCACCTTCACCAACGTTTACTGCAACATACGGAGTCTTTATGCTCAATCCTGTCGCAATAGAAGATGCAATTGCTTGAGACTGACCGCGTTCTTCGGCGGCGCTGCCCGCAAATGCCCCAGCTGTGTCAAACAAAGATATCAGCGGTAATTTAAATTTTTCTGCTAAACGCATTAAACGCTGAGCTTTGCGATAGCCTTCTGGATTTGGCATACCAAATCGATGAAGCTGACGAGTTTCAATTGTCCGCCCTTTTTCCTGGCCGATAATAACGGCAGGAATATCGCGCCAATACCCTATACCACCACACATTGCTGGATCTTCACCAAACAATCTGTCACCAGCAAGATATGTCCAATCTTCCACAATACCGTTGATATAATCCAAAAAATGGGGGCGATTTTCGTTTCTTGCTAATAAAACTTTATCATACGCTTCGTTTTCACCCATGCCACGAACTTTTTTGTTATCAGATGCAGGCGTTGTAACCGTAATAGCATGCGGTGTATGAGGTTGCTTTGTTAGTACCTTTAATATGTTTTCCAATTTACCCTTTAACTCGGCACGTGGTACAACCATGTCTACCATTCCGTGTTCATACAAATATTCTGCCGTTTGGAAATCAGAAGGCAATTTTTCACGTATATTCTGTTCTATTACTCGTTTCCCTGCAAATCCTATACGCGCACCTTTTTCAGCAATATGAATATCGCCAAGCATTGCGAAAGATGCTGTTACACCACCGAATGTAGGATCGGTCAGCAACACAATATATGGAATACCATTTTCGTGCAGTTTATTTACAGCAACTGTTGTACGCGCCATTTGCATTAAAGATAATATATTTTCCTGCATGCGAGCACCACCACTGCAAGTAACCATTATGAATGGTTGTTTTGTCTCAATTGCATGTTCCATACTGGCAACAATACCATCGCCTGCTGCGCGCCCCATAGAGCCCAGCATAAAGTCACCATTCAATACACATATCGTTGTCGGAATGCCGCCAATAACTCCGTCTGCTGTTGTTATAGCATCATTATAACCTGTATCAGCTCGTGCTTCTACTAATCTGTCTTTATATGCCTTTCTGTCAACAAATTTTAATGGGTCATCTGACACAACAGGCAGTGCAATTCTGTTCCATTCATTATTATCAAACAATAAATCAAAACGCTGTTTAGGTGTCATGATAAATGCTCTGCCACAACGTGGGCAAATGTAATGATTGGTTTTATAATCTTTATAATAAACCAAACGACCACAAGATTCGCACTTTATCCACATCAGGCGGCGAATACGATCATAACGTTCACGATTATGATTTTTAATACCTGTTCTTTTACCAAATAACATTTTATTGCTCGTTCATTTTTTTTGTTAGTTCACGACTGGGTTTAAATAATATAGTTGTACTAGCATCTAAGTGCATAGGTTGCCCAGTGCATGGATTATATCCAATTTTTGTTGCACGTGCACGAGGTTGAAATGTGCCAAAACCACGAACTTCTATTCTGTCACCATTTGCAACCGACTCAATCATCTGATCTGCAACCGTATCAAGTATAGCTGCCGCATCCGCTGCACGCATATGTTTGAATTGAACCTGTATAGAGCGTACGATATCCGAACGTTTCATTTTTCTTTTCCCTTTTCGTTTGGAACTTATTATTGATTTCTTATAAGATTTTATCAAGAACAAAGTTTTTATACATACAATCTCAAAGATTATCTGCCTATTATCTTGCTTTTCTTCTGTTGGTATAATTCCTTTGCACGAATAAAAGGAGAAAAATATGCAAGAAGAAAATGCTTTTCAAATGCCTTTGATAGGAGATGTTGCTCCAGAATTTGTAGCAAACACGACGAATGGCACAATAAAATTTCCGTCTGATTATACTGGCAAATGGGTCATTCTTTTTTCACATCCTGCCGATTTTACTCCGGTATGCACGACGGAATTTATGACGTTTCAATCTATGATAAAGGAATTCAATGACTTAAATACAGAAATAATCGGTTTGTCTGTAGGGACCCTGACCGGACACTTGGCATGGATAGAGGCAATAAAAAAACTGAAATACCGAGATTGGTCTGATATGGATATTACCTTTCCTATCATTGATGACATGAATATGGAAGTTTCAAAAAAATACGGCATGATTCACAGCCATTCGTCTAACAATAAAACTGTCCGCGCAGTGTTTTTTATAGACCCTCATGGAATCATAAGAGCCATTTTATACTATCCTCTAACGACAGGCAGAAATTTTGATGAAATAAAACGTACTTTGATAGCATTACAAACAACAGACGCTTTTGGCGTTGCAACACCCGCAGATTGGCTGCCTGGCGAAGAAGTCGTTGTTTCTGCACCATCAACAACACAAGAAATGAAGAAACGGCTGTCTGGTACTGATAAAAATATAGATGTTAAATCTTGGTTTTTAACACTAAAGAAATTATCTGAAAAAGAAATTACAGAAAAACTCCATAAGAGACCGAACTCAAAAAAATAAAAATAAAAAAACTCGGGGCAATGCCCCGTTTTTCTTTCTAAAAAACTAATGGGAAATCCCTGATATCCATTGGCACAGCATCACGTTCTGGATCCCACTGATATTCATCCATTTTTACTTTTTTCTCTCTGTCGAATTTTACACCTTCAGACTTTAGCAACCTATATTGTTCTTCAAACATCCCAGAACATAAAGTTCCATCTTTAAAAACCACTCTATGCCATGGCAGGTGCCAACTATTTTTGTTGTTTGAAGCGTACCCGACAAAACGCGCCATTCTAGGGCGACCAATCATTCGCGCAATTTGACCGAACGTAGCAACCCGTCCTGCCGGTATGCGGGCAACAATATCATAAACTTGTTCATTAAAACTTTTCATAGTGTCGTTATTTTATTCTTTTGAGAAACAAAGTCAAACACAAACCCCTTGCAAAAGTGTAGTGAACCAGTATAATGAACACCACGTCGGAGACGTGGCAGAGTGGTCGAATGCGCGCGACTCGAAATCGTGTATACGGGCAACCGTATCAAGGGTTCGAATCCCTTCGTCTCCGCCAGTTTTTTACATCCAGTTATTCATTAGTTTGCTGGATAATTTTAAATGCTTTTCTTCCTTCTTTTTTACCATGCTCTACGTAGTGGATAAGAGGATTTACTTTCGCGGCTTTAACGTCGGGATTGTTTTCTAAATACAGATTAGAATCAAAGCGCTCACTGGGCGCATAACCCTTTTTCCAGCCTTCTTGTAAATAATGCTCTATCGGATCAATGCCAAAATCTTTAACTTCTGGGTATTGCTCTGTATACCATTTTTTATCAAAATAGCCAGAACGTTGAATAGTCTTGTATGCTTTTGTTTTCTTATTGTCATAAAACAAAGCCAAGTATTTGTAATACAAATATTTCATGAATTCTTTTACGAAATGTCCCTGTAGTCTAGCTACGTACTTGTACATATTATAGTCATACGTGTAATCTTTAATATTATACAAGTTTTTACATTCTTCTAATTTACGCTTCTTTACAGAATCTGCATTACCACGTTCTATCTTTTGAAGCGTCTCCTCATATGATTTTGACCAATAATGATTTATGCGCAATTTCTTTATGGATGCTATGTCAGTAAAAGCAAATCCGCGCCCAGATCCATCAATAGGCTTTTTATTCTCGTCCACTGCCAGAGCTTCGTTTTCATAAATTGCATAATGTGGATTTATAAATTCTACTACTTTTGACGGTTGAACTATACTTTTTATATGGGTAGATAATTGATTTCTGTATTGTCTGCGGCACCTTGCGTAATTTTCCAACACTCCGCCTGCTGGTTTCTTTATGTGGCCGTTACAATCATACATAACCCAGTTTATACCGACACCAGGATAGTCTTTATAATCCTTTAGCGTTTCTTGTATAGTATGCGTCTGAACGGGAACTATGAATTCGTCCGCATCAATGACAGCCAACCATTCAACTTCATCGCGGTGTTTACGTACGCAGTCGTTATAGGCCGGCATCTGCCTCTCTTGTCCCGGAAAGAATGTATATTCTACAACACCTTTCGCAATATATGGCTCAAGAATTTCTTTTAAATTATCTTCGCTTTCATTGTCATAGATATAGAATTTTTGTACTCCAACAAGAATATGAAAGTCCAGCCATTCCTTAACGTATGGCGCTTCATTTTTCATAATCGTAACTATTGCTAATTCTATATTTTTGCCCATGTGCCTACCCTGTAAATAATATCTATGCCCAGATGTTCAATAACTTCTGGCGTCTGTATGGTACAAAGAATTATAGCTTTTTTCAAGCCTCTTTATACCGAATGTTATCTTAGCTAATCCCAAGAATAAATTTCTAAACATCAAAATTATATGACTGAACAGATTTTACAATAGCAGCGACCAATTTGTCTTGATGCGCAGATGATTTTAATAGTTTTTCCTCGGCAGCATTTGACAAATGTCCTAGTTCTATCAAAGCCCCGGGAACAGTGGAACGTAGTACCGCAAAAGGAGCATGACGTACATCTGGTCCAGGCTGTTGAGTTATCTTTGCACGTTTAAATTGTGAGGCGCAACCGTTCGCATATTCTACAGACATAGCCGCCACTGCGTGTTGTTGTAAAGCAGAAAGTGCTATTCTTATATCTTTGTCGAACTGTTCAAATCCGCTAACATCAATTTTATCTGCAGCATTTTCCGCATCGGCCAACTTTTGTGCTTCTTCGTCAGACGCTTTCTCAGACAACGTATAAATTGAAAAACCTTGCATCGCGCGACTAGGGTTGGCGTTTGCATGTAAAGACAAGAATAAATCTGCATGTTTCTTTTCCCCAATAGACGCGCGTTGTGCCAACTTTAAATACGTATCGTTGCTGCGCGTCAGATAGGTTTGAAAGCCAACTGCATCTAACTTTGTCTTTAACTTTTTGGCAACCGATAAAACGACTGTTTTCTCTTGCGTTCCGCCCTTACCTATACATCCAGGATCTTTACCACCATGACCGGCATCAATAACAATTGTATACTTTCGTGACGGCGTTGTTTTCTTTGGTGTTTGCGTTGTTGCAGTTGATGCAACCGTCGCAGATTTAGCTGTTGATTTGCCGCTGCCAGCGACAAAATCCAACACCAACCTATACCCATTATCCCCATTAGGATTTAATAACATAATTCCATCTCTAGGAATTTCGTTTATAGGCGACGACAAATCAGCGATGATTTGTAATTTGTCACCGGTTTGTGCCTGCGTAATAGCCCTGACCAATGTGCCCGCAGCCATTGAAGGCGCCAATGCCGTATTCGCAGATGTATTAGATAGTGTGACAACTAATTGATTAGCCGGATATGACAATGAATATGAAGGACGTTCAGAAGTCTCTATCACAAGCCTTGTTTTGTTTCCTGGCTGTATTCCTGTTCGTACAGTACGTAATGAATTTCGTGCAGCAAACGCCACACGAGGCAACAAAGCAACTATTGTTGCAGTAAGTCCCGTAACTTTTAAAACAGTTCGTCTAGTGATTTGCATTTGGAAATATTATATCAAAAAAAACAAATTCGTTCAAGCGTTATGCAGGAAACAAAACCGCCCAAAAATGGGCGGTATTCTGAAAGTCTTTTTCTATTTGCTTATACAACTTGCAAACATTTGAGCAATCAAGTTAGTTTCTTGTGTTGTCATCGTTTGCACAGGAATTATATAGCAACGCGCGCTATCACGGATAATAAATACTTTCGTGCCACGTATATAAGCATTCTGCATACTGCTCAATTGTGCGGTTGTTAAAAATGCGTTCTGTGTTGTTGCAGAATTACTCATTGCAGCCTGCACTAATTGATACGCAGCGTTGTAATCGTATACTTCAGACATAGTCGTTACATCCATATATAAACTTTGGTTTTCATATGGATTTTCAACATTAGGCGCTGTGTTTGGAAACGCTACGCCCGTTGCCAATGCAGCAACGGTCTGCAAAGTAGATGGTTGTGATGAATCAGATGTAGATGCTGACGCTGTGTTTATTTGCAAATTATCACCACACGCCAAATTCATACGATTTGTATAACTTGCCAAAACAGAGTCAACTGCCATCTGCCAGTCTTCGCCCTTTTGATTCATGTCCAGATTTAAAATCTTTTCCGCCCAGCCCCAAACATTAGCACCTACGTTTCCTGCATTCGCGAAACGAGTAACCATTTCAGCAGAACCACCTGGTACACCAGCACCACAAGCGTCGGTCAACTGAGTCGTCAACATACTTGTTGTTTCATTGCCATACGCTAATGCAACTGAATGACAAGCCATAGCAGCTTCTAATTCTTGACGACGCTGCAAGCATAAGTCACTGTGAGATTTAGATAGTTCGTCTGCCATATTGGCCATTGATAAATAAGACATGACTTCTTGTTGCACATATGGCGGACACAAACGTGCGGCAGTATTCATACCTGTTGTACCAGTTTTTGTATTAGTATTGTACTGTGGCAGCAATACAGAAGTATCTTTTTGCAAGCACAACAAAGCATAATTATACAACTCGCTTTCAGTTGCATACTGACAGCGATTAGTTCTTTGCCCGGGAACGACGGTTACATCACCGCAATATTCCGCCAAACAATTATAGATCTTTTCTCGACAAGCGGAATCAACATCAGGTTGAGTAACCATATAGTACGTGTTTCTTTGGTTTTGAACATAGGCATTTGCCAATCCTTGATAGCCACGATTTACAGTATTTGTGGTCGTGCCATTCGCTGCATATGATGCAGAACCGCGTGAAACAGAATCTGTGGCAACTGTACCTGCAGAAACAGCAAATGCAGCAGAAGCGCAGAAACACGCCATCAACCCAAAAGCAAAAAACGTTTTTTTCATATTGGAATCCCTCTCGTTAGAGAAATTTTAGCACATTGAGAAAAAAAAGGCAAACGTTCATTTCACTTACGAAGTACAAAAAGATTGATTTACTGGTTTAACTTGCTAATATGCAGACGTTATGATTATACCAAATGAAACTTTGACCCAAATTTCAGACGACATATCTGCCGTCAGGGGGTTTCTTTGACCCAGAAAAATTAGAGCAACAAATCGCCGAACTGACCGAGCAAACAAACAATCCAGATTTATGGAATAATCCCGACAATGCCAGGGCGTTGTTGCAAAAAAAATCCAGTTTAGAAAAGTCTTTAAATCAATTACGTGAATTAGAATCAGAATATTCCAATTTATCTGACCTATATGAAATGGCGCCAGAAGACAAAGAAATTTTAGACGCCATAGAAAAACTAGCAAAAGAATCTCATAAGGCAAAGTTTATAACACTTTTTAGCGATCCCGCTGACAACAACGGAGCGTTCTTGTTTATTCAGGCAGGTGCCGGTGGAACAGAAGCCCAAGACTGGGCGCAAATGTTGTCCAGAATGTACACACGCTGGGCCGAACGTCATGGCTTTCAATGTGAAGTTATTGAAGAACACGAAGGTGATACAGCTGGCATCAAAAATATAACTTATCGCATAACAGGCGAGCGTGCTTATGGATGGCTAAAAAACGAAATTGGCGTTCATCGCTTGGTTCGCATTTCGCCATTTAATGCAAATGGTAAGCGGCAAACCAGTTTTGCTTCAGTTGACGTCTGGCCGGATGTTGATGACTCTATTGAGATAGAGATAAACGATAAAGATTTGCGTATAGATACATACCGTTCTTCTGGGGCTGGCGGTCAGCATGTAAACAAAACTGATAGCGCAGTCAGAATTACGCACTTGCCGACAGGCGTTGTAGTAACGTGCCAAAACGAACGCAGTCAAATTCAGAACAAAGAAATGGCTATGAAAATGTTGCGTAGTCGTTTGTATGAATTAGAACTACAAAAGCGCGCCGAAGAAGAAAATGCTGCGCTTGCACAACAAAAGAAGATTGAATGGGGCAGCCAAATACGAAATTATGTCCTGTATCCGTATCAACTGGTCAAAGACGTTCGCACTGGAGTTGAAAAAACAGATTCTAATGCTGTATTGGACGGCGATTTAGATGATTTTATGCTTGCAAATCTACAGCGAAACCAAGCCTCCGCGAAATAACACTTGGACTTGACTTTATAAAAAATTGACATAAAATATTTTTTGACAACAATAATAAGGGTATTTTATGTCAAAAATTTTGAATTATTTCCCTGCTATAAGAAGCATTGTGCCATATGTACGCAACATTCAAGTTCCGCGCATCCAAGGCAGTCAAAAGAATGTGTTTGTTGTAAATTCTTTGGATGGAACGTTTATATGCAAGTTCAACTGTCAAGAATTAGCAAAAAAGAATGCTGTTGTCAGTCAAGCCTTTATAAATGCAGGCATCAGAGTTCCTGATATCAAACTGGGAAAGAATGAGGAGTATTGGCTGGAAGTTTATCCGATAATAGACGGCAAAACGCTGTACGAACATATTGGCAATGGCTTGTCTGGCGAAAAAATACAATATATTTATCATGATATTGTTTATAACTTTTCTAAAATGGACTCTATTTGCATAAATCTGTTAGAAAATACAAAAACAAGGTACATACACCAGGTTGCACGCAGAAATATTTCTGATGTAAACAATAAGCTTTTTGGATTAGTGTTTTCAGAAACCGTCAAACAAATGAATAAATGCCCTATCGCCGATATCGGCGTATATCACTGTTGTCTGACTCCTAAAAACATCATCGTTGACGAAAACGAAAAATTAGCCGGTTTTGTTGATTTAGATGAAATAGCTATTGCAGACAAGAATTACGCCTTTGGAATGATGGCTGCAAAATACCAACAGGTTGGTCAGAATCCGATGGATTTAGTTGATTACTATGAAAACATTTCTGGGAACAAACTAAATCATAAAAAGATTCAGAAAGTAATAAATTTGACCAATATTGGGAAATCTATTTTATGGCATAACGCCAACAAAAAGAAAATTAGATAAAAGCACAGTTTTTACTTTTTGGTGTATTTTTGGCGCACCCGGCGCGATTCGAACGCGCAATCCCCGCCTTCGGAGGGCGATGCTCTATCCAGTTGAGCCACGGGTGCTGGTCCCAAATCATTATAAATAGAACTCTAAAAATTGCAAGATTTTAACAATTTACCTTGTCTTTATACCCTTCATCTTTGTACAATGAGCTCTATAAAAGGAATGTACATGAATTTTTATAGGTTGCTTTTTACTTCTGCCTTTCTGTTGGTTGGATGTAATAGTATTTATGTAAAACCTAACACAATTGACCCAACACAAACATTTTATGCTGACCGTGGCGGCTATTCCATGCGTAAAAGTATAAAACAAAAAATGGAAGAGCGTGGCTATGACGTTGTAGTAGGTTCTGCTAAAGAATCCAAAGAATGGACAGATGCAGACGGGGATTCTGAAATAGATACATATCATGTACCTACGAAAGCAAGATATGTCGTCAAAGTCAAAGAACGTCGTGAACGCATTGCGCCAATTTGGTGTGCTTTTAATGGCTTTTGGTGGTGGAACTTCAATATATCTATTGCCGACCAAATTACAGGCGAAGAATTGATGACTTGGCGTGGACGTGGCTGTCAAAATTCTTCTTTAAGAAAGTTCGAAGATATTCTAGATGAGATGGAGATAAAACAAAATGAACGAAACAACTAAATCTATAATTGACATAATTAAAGCTTGTGATTCTGTGCAACTTTGTACCAATCGTTTGGATGGTTATCCTGAAACACGCCATGTTATGAACGGTATGAACCAAAATATTGAAGCAATTGATTTGCGATTTTTGACAATTAAAGATTCTCCAAAATATCTGCAATTGCAAAAAAACAATAATTGCTGTTTATACTATTTTAACCCAGAAACACGTCACGCCGTGCGTTTGTTCGGTCAAATGGAAAACGTAACCGACATCAATGAAAAAGAAAAATATTGGCAAGATAAATATGCAGATTTTGGTTTTACTGGTTTTGATGACCCGAATTTTGCCCTGCTAAAATTTATACCCAAAATGTATAAGTTTTACATCGGGAACGAAATGAAATCCGGCTTGATTTGATTATAAACCTTACAAAAAAAACCGCCTTTTCAGGCGGTCTTTTATTGTTAGTCATCGATTTTTGCGTATTCGCAGAAACCTTCGTTTGTATCACAACGAGAGATTGTACCTTCGCTGATGAAATAGCCCTGTGGATGCAAGCAAGCTGGGCATACTTTTGGTGCTTCTGTACCAATGTGCCACATACCACAATTTGTGCAGCGCCACATAACAATTTTGTCTTGCTTAAACAAAGTGCCCGTTTCAATTGCTTCAATCAAAGCACGATAGCGAGATTCGTGATAACGTTCCGCATAACCAATGTTTTTCAAAACAGAAGCAATTGCATCAAAACCCTCTTGTGCAGCAATCTGTGCAAATTTAGGATACATCACTGTGTTTTCTTCATGTTCACCATATGCTGCAGCCTGCAAATTTTCCAAGGTTGTTCCAATCTTACCTGCTGGATAAGACGCTGTGATTTCCAAATCACCACCTTCTAAAAACTTGAACAAACGAGATGCATGTTCGCGTTCCTGTTCTGCTGTTTCTAAAAAGATTTTGGAAATTGCTTGATATCCTTCATCTTTTGCCTTTGATGCAAAAAAGCTGTAGCGATTACGTGCCTGTGATTCGCCAGCAAAAGCGATCAGCAAGTTCTTTTCGGTCTGTGTACCTTTTAATGATACTGCCATCTTTGTTCTCCTTTATGTGTTAAGATTTCTGCCAAGAGTTTATCAGATAAACGCCCAAAAAGCAAATTTTTATAACTTTATGTTTTTACTTATTTTTTAGTGTTTTGTATACGATTTTTGCACACTTCGGCATGTATTAAATCCATGTGCTCATCATACAATCTGATGCCTAAAAACGCACGAGCTTGAGCAATGCTGTTGCCGTAAGACCAGTATTCTCCCTTGTCTGTAATATATCTGGCGGCAACCATGTCAAAACGTGGTGTCAATGGCCCATAACAATTGTACACCAGTATTGCAGCTTTATAATACTCGAAGAACGTTTTTTCTTTATGTTCAATACGAGGCCCCAAAATCATTTGTTTATCGCGAATCTGGCTGATGGTGTAATTAAAATCATCTTGTACGCGCCACAAACCACCAATAAACTCAACATTATCAATGTTTACACTACTTAGCGGCAACATTGTATTATTTGATTTATACGCCAATGCGCCTTTCATACAATCTTGCTTATACTGTGCAGTTTTTTCTTCCAGCGTTTGCTGTGCATGAGGATTTCTAATTTTCATGTTTTTCTATTTCCACAAATTTTTTCTCAATTGCAGAAATCAGCTCCCCTATTCCCAGCATTCCTGCGGCACTTATAACCATTATTTCAGGTTTCTTTTTACGCCCAAACGACTTTTTAAAGTCGCTTAAACGTTGTTTTAAATCTTCAGGTGCGATTGCATCCATTTTGTTTATGACAACCATTTCTGGTTTATCTGTCAAATCACCACCATAAGAATCCATTTCATGACGAATTGCAGCATAACGCGACGCCCAATCAGACTCTGTTCCATCAATAACATGCAAAATCATTTTTGTTCGTTCCGCATGACCCAAGAATCTGTCACCAAGACCGACGCCTGTATGTGCCCCTTCAATCAATCCAGGCAAATCAACCAAAACAAATTCACGATTATGTGCATACATAACCCCAAGTTGAGGGTTCAATGTGGTGAACGGATAATTTGCAATCTTTGGACGCGCAGAAGTTACAGCAGATAACAGCGTAGATTTTCCAGCATTCGGGAAACCTACCAAACCAATATCTGCAATCAATTTTAAACGAAGAATAACTGTACGTTCCTCGCCCGGCAGACCATCATTTGCCTGACGTGGTGCACGGTTCGTAGGACTTTTAAAATGTAAATTGCCCCAGCCGCCATTGCCACCACGAGCTGCCAAATATTCCATACCGTCTTGATTTAAGTCAGCATACTCGATTTCTTCGTTTTCGGACAGAATTACTGTACCTGTTGGAACCGGTAATACCAGCGTTTCACCAGATGCCCCTGTGCGCATCTTGCCCATACCGTTTTCCCCACGCTGGGCAACAAAATTCGTCTTATAACGATAGTCAATCAAAGTGTTCACATTTGGTACCGCACGAAAAACTATGTCGCCACCACGACCACCGTCACCACCGTTCGGACCGCCGAATTCTATATATTTTTCACGACGAAAACTGGCGCTACCATTACCGCCATCACCCGCTTTAATATGAATTTTTGCTTTATCTAAGAATTTCATTTGTTTGTCTTTGTTTTTAGCCATTATAACTTAAAAACTTGCAATTGCCACCATAAATATTATAATTATTTCTGTCGTGAAAGCGATGATGATTCTGAAGCCGTTGCGGAATAGTCGTTTTGGACTGGGGGGCGGTACCCCACAGCTCCACCAACAAAAAATCATGGGGCTGACATAGTTTCGACAGGCGCAGTAAAGGCAAATCGGTTGAATCCGACATGGCGTCGTTAAAAGCCGAATAAAAACTGAATGGCGATAGAATCGCTGCGAACGACAACGTTCGCCTTGCAATGGCTGCCTAATATGGCGTTGGGCATAATTGGCAATTGTTAGTTATGTCCGTTTAGCTTATTGCGGGGCTTTCCGGGTGCCCGGCAACAGAAACCCGGTTCTATTTTAAATAACTAAAAAGGCAAGATATGTTTGGAAAAATTAAAAAAGTATTCTTTACAGGAATGTTTGGTATTTTATATATCTCTTTCATTGCACAAATTGTTTATGTATTGGGTTGGATGCCAGGCTGGGATGTAAAATTAGGTTGGATGGGTTTATTGGCTTTTGAATGGTTGGCGTTGATTGCAGCACGCTATCTGTCAAAACGCTCCAGCAACAGCGCTCAATATAGCGGTTTTAATGGTCGTCGCCGCTAATTCAAATGTGCGACAATATTTTTAAAAGTCCCCTTTTGGGGATTTTTTTATAGACCTTGAAAAACGATAAAAAAACTCTTATATTACATTCACTATGAGAAACTATATTTTACCATTTCGCGATTTAGTCGTACATCCTGGTTTGACAGTACCAGTATATATCGATAATCCTTTATCTGTCGCTTGTATAGAGGCCGCAACAAAGTCTAACCAGAAGTTAGTTATAACTCCTCAGCACAGTTGGGCATATCCAGCCACTGCAGATGATGTTTATGACGTTGGTACTATTGGTGACATAGCGCAAGTCTTGCGTTTGCCAGATGGTACTTTACACGCAATTATACGCACAACAGATGTTGTAAATCTATCAGATATAAACGTTGAGAATGGTCTGTTTACCGCAGAAACAGAGCCTGTTGAAATTGTGGACGACAGTAATTTTGAACAAACAATTGCCCTGCGCGATAAAGTTGCGGAAAATATGCAAGCCTTATCCGCTGTACGTAAATTCAAACTGGATAAAATGCGTGCAATTATTCAGAACTACCCAATTGCCGCTTTTGTTGATTCTGTAATTCAATCTGCAGATATAGATACTGATGATGCAGTTCGGGTTTTACGTGCTCAATCTTGGCGCGATAAATTGATGTTATTGCTGGAACAAATAAATCTGATGGCTGAAACAGCAAAAATTGAGGAATCTATCAATCGTCGTATTCATCAACAAATGGAAAACGGTCGCCGCGAAGCAATCTTACAAGAAAAAATGCGCGCTATACAGAAAGAAATGGGCGATGACAGCGAAGAAATGGATACGGAAAACCTGCGTAAGCGTATAGAGCGATCGGCTATGCCACAAGACGCAAAAGAAAAAGCCATGTCTGAATGGAAACGTATGCGCAGTATGTCGCCTATGTCTAACGAAGGTGGATTATTAAAAACATATCTAGAAGAGTTATTGGCTATGCCTTGGGGCAAGTCTGACAAGATGCCAATTGATTTAAAAACGGCTCGTACTGTTTTAGATTCGGAACACTCCGGCATGCAGGCTGTAAAAGAAAGAATACTGGAACACATTGCAGTTATGAAAAAGACTGGCGGTAATCAAGGCAGCATTTTATGCTTTGTCGGTTCGCCTGGGGTTGGAAAGACATCCTTGTGTAAATCTATTGCAGCTGCGTTGGGGCGTAAGTACCAGCGGATTTCTTTGGGTGGTATTTCTGACGAAGCCCATTTCCGCGGTCATCGTAAAACATACATCGGTGCTCAAACAGGCCGAATAATGGATGCGCTAAAACGTTGCAAAGCAAACAATCCTGTCATTGTATTGGATGAAATTGACAAGATGGGACGTGATTGGCGGGGTGATCCAGAATCAGCGTTGCTGGAAATATTGGATCCAGAACAAAACAAATCTTTCCGCGACCACTATTTGGAAGTAGATTTTGATTTATCAAACGTCCTGTTTATTGCAACAGCGAACAGTCTGAACATGTCTAATGCACTGAAAGACCGTATGGAAATTATCGAAATTCCTGGATACAGCGAAGATGAAAAGGTTCAAATTGCACGCGAACACTTGATTTCACGTGCTGCAAAAGATACAGGATGGAATGTCGAGAACATTGTAATATCTGACGATGCTTTGCGTCATATAATCAGAAACTACACGTCTGAAGACGGTGTTCGTGAATTACAACGTGAAATTACGGCCTTACTGCGCAGAACCCTATTAGAGTGTAATTGCGAAGATGTAAAAACAGAATTTACTACACAAAAAATAGACGAATTACTGTCTTTGCGTAAATCTGTTGCAGTGTCTAAGAAAATTGGTTTTGGAATCAGAGCTTAAATAACACGAGGAAGAAATGAATCTTATAGAGAAATATAAACTTTATCGGGAAATACAGACAACTAACGCACCCGTTCAATTTAGCGACACGCCCCTACATTCCAATTACGAAACGTCTATAAATGGTAATGTGCAAATTTTTTCTGAAAAGCGTGACCCTGATTATTGCGGCGAAGGCGTTTATATTTACACACTAGCAATGTCAAAAAAAGACAAATCTTTTACTTCAACTAACGGCCTTTTTGCACGTCTGGTGTATAAGCTGTTGCAAAATAAATATCAGTCAAAAAATGGTAAAAACAGATGATATTAGTTATAAATACAGCTACTGATGGGCTGGAATTTTTATTGAACGACAAATTTAAGCATATTGATGTAGAAAAGCAGTCAATTGCTTTACCTGTCGAAACAGAAAAATTTCTAAAAGAAAATAATGCTAACTGGTCTGATTTAACAGCAGCCGGTGTAGTTGTTGGGCCAGGCAGTTTTACAGGAATCCGCCTTGGCATTGCTTATGCAAAAGGCTTGGGAATGGGCTTAAACATTCCTGTAGTTCCTGTAAATGCATTTGAATTATATTTACATGCAACACCAGATGCTTTTGTCGCAATTGATTCTGGTCGAGGCGACTTCTTTGTCGCAGCAAACGGCTTGGCCCCCTGCACTATGTCTATTGACGATGTAGAAGTTAAACAAATGCAATGGGCGCGTACAGTTGGACATAAACCATTTGATTTGCATAACGCCTTACCAATCATTCAAGATAAACTGTCAAAGAAAACTGAAGAACCTGTTGTTCCTATGTATCTACGTCCAAGTTATGCCGAACAGAATAAAAAATGCTAAACGAATTAGAAAATCTTCATAAGGCTTGTTTCCCACACAAACCTTGGACAGCGCAAGATTTTGCAGATTTGAAGAAGTCTGGTTGCGAAATTATTGCCAGTCAAAATGGATTTGCCGTTTGGCGTGTTGTCGCAGGCGAGGCAGAAATAATAACAATTGGTGTTCATCCCGATGCAAGAAAGAATGGAATCGCCAGTGCAATGCTAACACTAATTGAAGACGACGTAAAAAAACACGAAGGCACAAAAATTTTCTTAGAGGTTGCAGAAAACAATACTGCAGCACGTGCTTTGTACGAAAATAGTGGCTATAAACAAATAGGCAAGCGCCCAAAATATTACGACGGAATCGATGCAATATTGATGGAGAAAACTTTATGACATATACTTTAAGTAGTGTAAAAATTATAAAGCGTGTACCAAAAACAGAAGACAACCCTTTTGGATGTATTATTGTCGATAAAATTCCAGTAGACAAACCATCAGTAATCGCATTTGGCGGAGAACTGGCGTTATCAGAAAGAGCCGCAAATTCATATGCTAAACAAATTCAAACTTTGCTATATGAGTATGACATCCACGATATTGATGTTTACTCTGTTGTGTACAATTTTGGTTCTCGAGCCGCCAAACTAGAACGCGCAGAGCAATTCCGAATTGCTGGTCGTCGCTTGTTAAAAGAGGATGTAAATCCAATTGTAAAGTACGAACAAGATATGACGCTGAACAAAATGCGCAAAAACGAACCAATTCCAAATTACGTAAAACAATTATTTGATATACTACTTTTACCACGGATTTCAAATTCTGATAATCAACCATTAAATAAAGATGAAGCAATCTTTAGAATGCGTAAAAACTTTTACTATGGACATTGCCAAGGTGCTTCAACTATTTGGCAAATGGCTAATTACATGTACGATAAAATGCTGGAACTTGGGTATAGTCCAGATAACATAAAAGAAATTCAGCATGAATTATTTGTTGTGCAGCACAGTCCAGTTGCACCATTGACTAAGCAAAAATTTAATACACTATCTTTCGCATCTGCAGAAGATACTATGATGCAATATCACAATAATATGTTTGCTGATTGGATTTATGAAAACTCTGCTGACGTGATACCAAGTTTTTTTGATAAAAAGAATGGCAATATATTTGTAGCTGGGCATTTACAGGAAATTTCTTTTAAAGAGCATGCAAACATTGGTTTAACTAGGGCAGAAGAACTGGCATCTCCTTTAACAGAAGATGGACAAATAATCTTTTCCGCTGAAAGAAACGCCATTGTTCGCGCCGCACGTAAGGTAATATCTGGTGAAAAGATAAAATCTATTGCCGAATTGACAGATGGTAATGGCGTTGATTTTAAGCAATTAAAACAAAATGGTGATACGCTTTATAATGTTATGCTGTATGATTTGCGCCAACAAAATCTAAAACCCTCGCATCAAAAATAATATCTCTTGGGCGTAATGGCGAACTTATGTGCATATCAGAAGCATTACGTGTGCGTGAAAGCGCGACATACGTCTGACCGTGAGCAAATGCACCACGTGAAATATCAATAATTACACTATCTAACGTTTTTCCTTGTGCTTTATGTATTGTCATTGCATAACCAAGATTTAATGGAAATTGCTTAAAACTGCCAACTTCATTTTCCTGCAATCTGTCATTTTCATCACGAATATATTCTATTTTTTGCCATTTTTCTGGGCGCACAGAAACAATATCTCTGTCTTTATTCAACAATTCAACAATTATCTCTCGCGATAATAAATTTTTTACTATTCCCATAGAACCATTGTGCCACTTATCTCCGTTCTTTACAAAAACGACCAAAGCACCTACTTTTAATGTCAACTCCATTGGTGCAGGAACATCGCGCTCTTGAAAGTTTCCTGTCAATTCACCAGTATAACTTATCTCTGGAGCATCCACTTCTGCTAAACGCGACGCATTTATTCTTTCTGCCACAGCTCTAAACGGAGTAATAATTACCGCGTTTTTTAATCGTTCTATATCAGATATTTTACACGTGTTAAAAAAACTCAGCGCTGTTAAATCGTTTTGACGTAATCTACGTAAATTTTCCAACAGTTCCTTATCGTTTTGTCTATATACTAAATCAAAATCATATCTTAAAAAATTAGACCTTTTATAAACATTACTATCAAAAAAGTATGCATTTTCATGTTCATACGCAGTCTTGTAATACTCCATCGCATCACGAGTGATTACAGGTGGTAATTGAAACAAATCCCCTATGGCAACAACCTGAAGTCCTCCAAACGGCTCATTATTGTGACGCGCCATACGTGCCAATATATCAATTGCATCTAATAAGTCTGGTGCCACCATAGATATCTCATCTATTATTAAAACATCAGCAGCATTCAGTATATTTCTAGGCTTTGCCTTTAATTTCAACAATTCTGGCATAATAAAGTCGCGTGGCTGAATTTGAAACAGCGAATGTATCGTTTGCCCGCCAACATTCAAAGCAGACACAGCTGTTGGACATGCACATATAATACGTTTTTTCGATGCACTTTTAAGATAATTTACAAAAGTGGACTTCCCTGTCCCTGCCTGACCCAAAATAAGCAAATTAGAATGTGTGCGTTCAATTGTATTAAACGCCTCCATCTGAATATCACTTAAAATTTTTACCAGCTCTGACATACGCAATATTTTTGCACACAGCAAAATAAAAATAAAGCATATAAATAAAAATCACTTGCAACGAAAATGAAATAGTATATAATTGCGTCCGTGGGTTAGTAGCTCAGTTGGTTAGAGCGGAGCGCTCATAACGCTTTGGTCGTGGGTTCAAGTCCTACCTAACCCACCACAAATAACTACACGCCGATGGCGTGTTTTTTTATTTTTATACCAATGTGATTTTTTTTACTTTTTCTCTTGCGTGATATATAGCTTTTTTTCTAGAATGAAATACAAAAGAGAGGAAGTCATGGGAAAAAATCGCTGTTTTCTAGGCATTTTTGCATCTTTATTTATAGCTTTATTTGTGGGCAATGCGCTTGCTGAAGGCTATTCGTGTCCTTCATACAAGAAGTACACATCCTGTAACGAGGATTATTACATGTCTGGAGGACAAGACGTTGGTAATTCTTGTAACCCCTGTGGGGCGAACTCAAGTTCTGAAGGCGGAACAGTAAGTACATGTACATGCGACAATGGTTATAGTGTTGACGGAACAGCGAACGGTGCAACAACTACAGCAGGTGGCTCATGTACTTTGATAAGTGTAACCTGTGCAGCTGGTGAATATCTTCCTCAGAACTCCAAGACTTGTTCAAAGTGTCCAGCTGGTTCTTATTGTGGGGGCGGAACGTTTAGTTTTAGCTCTAGTGTAGATCAAGGTAAAAACCCATGTCCAAGTGGTTACACATCCAATCTTGGTGAAGCGACTAAAGATACAGGATGTTATATAATGGTTGATGCCGGTAAATATTTAACGACAAAGAACACAACAACTACAGCCGAGTGTGCCGCCGGTACATTCAAGGCAGGACATATTGTAAATTACGGCAGCACATCGTCTTGTGGTGTTTGTGGTAACAATCAGTATTCAGATAAAGGTGCCGCATCTTGCTCTTCGTGTAATTCAGCAAATGGCTATGTAAATTCTGGAACATCCGCCACTAACCATGCTGGTATTACATCATGTAAAGCGACATGTTCGGCAGGTACATACGTTGCCGAAGCAAATGCTAAGTGTACAAGCGTTGGCACAGGTTATTGGAAAGAGTCTCATACAGTATCTCAGGGAAGCACAAGCACGCGCAATCAATGCCCGGCTGAATACCGTGATGGTGCCGCTGTTGGCGCCGAAGCTGACTGCGTTGGGATTTTTGAAAAGTCTGGCAAACAGGTCAATGGTGACGTACCTGCAAACTGTGCAAGCGTAACAGCATGGGGTACTTGCACTCCAACAACTTGTAGTTACAAGAAAAAATATTCTGGTACAATAACAGAAGATTGCACACCGAAAGATTGTAAAAAGCCTGTAGTTTCTGTAACCGCAAATTCTGGCTACTACGACAACGGGACAACATGTCCTGCATGTAGTACTGTTGGCGACGGCTCGTTTAAACTATCCAGTGCAGGGAACGAAGGTGGCAATACAAAGTGCTATAAGAACTGCACTCGTGCATGTACACAACAATCTTGCCCTGCTCACGCTACGTGTACTCATGGTTCTCAGACAACGTCTGGCACACAGTACTACAATGGTACCTGTAGCGCGGCAGAATCCACATGTACTCTTTCATTTACATGTAACGCTGGATACGTAAAGAATTCTTCTGGCACAGCATGTGAACCTGCTGAATATACAGTTACCTATAAGAATGGTGGCGGTGTTGGAGCAGATGCGACACAAAGTGTTACATATAACGCCAAATTTACGACAAAAGCTGCGACATTATTTACACGTCCAGGTTATAACTTCTCAAGTTGGGGTGGTTCTTATCCAAACGCCGACACAGACTATACCTACACAACTGCAGGCGACACGGTCCTGACAGCACAATGGACAGCCTGTCCTAATAATCCTACGGGTGCCGGCACTTGCAGCTGCCCGTCTAACCAATACCCTAATGGTTCTGGCTGTTCGGCGTGTAGTGTATCATGTAGTAGTGTTTCTGGGTTTACTTTGGGAACATACAATGTCTGCCAAAGCCAAACTAATTCTGTATGTTACCGCAACTGCACAACGTCTGACGTTTCTCACTCTACAGACGTAAGCGGAACTGTAACGAAAGGTGGAACTAAGACATGTGCTGCAACTGCATGTGCTGAAAATTATTACTTATCCGGCAGCGGTTGTGCGGCGTGCATACCTAATGCAACGTGTCCTGGAGATGACGAACCTTTCAAATGTAATCCGGGTTATCACTTGTCTGATGACGAAAGCAGCTGTGAACCTGATGAATACTCTATCACTTTGAAAAAGAATGGTGGTACAGGAACGATTAATGGTTCAACTGGCACAAATGACGCTGTGCAAAAATGCAAACACGGTGTTATGTGCAACCTGCCATCAGCGGGTCTGGAACGTACGGGATATGCATTTACTGGATGGGGCGACTCTGCAGGATGCACCAGTGGTGTTTTCCAAAAGACTTTTACGGGCGCAACAACTATGTATGCTTGTTGGTCACAACAGACGACTCAGTGTCAGGCAGGTAAATATTATGACGGTGAAAATCATGTAACTTGCCCTGCTGGAATGTTCTGCCCGGGTGAAGGCTTTGCAAACATTGGTTCTGCAGGCTGCGGCACAACATGTCCAGGTTCTGGAACCTCAGATCAAGGTGCAACCTCACAGAATCAATGCTATATTACCTGCTCTGGTAAGACTATAACAGGTGGTAAGCTGACAGCAGATTCTAGCAAGTCAAATTATAATGGTTCTTCGTATCCTGCGTGTACTTATACTGCAAATTGTAATGCTGGATATGCTGCATCGAACAATGGAACTGCTGGTGCGACTTGTACAAAGTGCCAAGACGGTGTGAACTGCCCTGGCGGTACAGATGACAAGGAACCAGAAGAATGTCCAGTCGGTTCTTATTGCGAAGAAGGTATCGCAAAAGAGTGCCCTGCTGGTGGTACATCTGCTGCTGGTGCCGGCTCAATTGAAGAATGTTATAAAACTTGTGCCCCAACGTTAGAAATTGAAAATGGTCAAGGCATATCTGAGGGGAATGCTTACTATAAGGGCTCTTCATATCCTGCATGTCAATATCGTGCGGAATGTGATGAAAACTATACACCTAAGGATAGTCCAAGTGCAGCGCCATCTTGTGTATGGGCAGATCCAGAGGCATGTCCTGCGGGCTCTTACTGTCCAGAAGACGGCAGTGGTCCTATTACATGTCCAGGTGGTGGTACATCTGATGCCGGCGCGACAGCTGTAACACAGTGCTATAAGACTTGTTCTAATAAGCCTATTACTGGCGGAACAGCGAATGCCGTAGCCAACAAGGTCAACTGGACGGGTTCAGCGTATCCTGCGTGTACATATAATGCCAACTGTGACGAAGGTTATGTTGCCTCTGGCAATGGTACAGCTGGCGCAATGTGTACACAGTGCGAAGACGGTGTAACATGTCCGGGCGGCACAGATGAAGGCGAACCTGAACAATGTCCTGCAGGATCATACTGTGAAAACGGTGTTGAAAAAGCCTGTCCAGAAGACGGAACTTCCGCTGCAGGTGCTGGTTCAATTGAAGAATGTTATAAGGTATGCCCGCCAACACTAGAAATTGATAATGGTCAGGGTATATCAACAGGAAATGCTTTCTATAGTGGCTCATCTTACCCTGCCTGTCAATATAGCGCTCAATGTGATGAGAACTACACTCCTAAAGATAGTCCAAGCGCCAACCCATCGTGTATATGGGGTGACGCAGACGAGTGCCCTGCTGGGTATTACTGCCCACCAGAATCGCCAAGTCCTATCGTATGTCCAGACGGCGGAACATCAGAAAAGGGATCCGTATCTATAACACAGTGCTATAAAGTCTTTGATGACTATGATGGATTCCAAAACGGTGTTGCATCTGCAAAGTGCTTCTACCAGTCATCAACAAGCAAGTATGATGCATGCAGTATTGTAGAAG
Organism: uncultured Alphaproteobacteria bacterium; assembly: GCA_944390125.1. Taxonomy (GTDB): domain Bacteria; phylum Pseudomonadota; class Alphaproteobacteria; order Rs-D84; family Rs-D84; genus Enterousia. The sequence goes on along the minus strand of CALXOX010000004.1, from coordinate 58,168 downwards.
TAAAAAGTTGTATTGCCGGTTACTGGTATGCACAACAGAATGCGTTCTTGTGCAGTGGTACATCTACTGGATTTTATAGTCCTGAAGGTGCAATTGTACAAACGGCATGTCCAAAAGATCCTGTGGGCGGTAAAGTAGAGTCTTCTGAATACGCTGACAGCTATGAGGATTGCTATAAAACATGTGCTATAGAAGTACCACACTCTACATCTGTAGCGGCAGAACAGAATACAGTATATGGTATCAGTGCAGATTCATATGCAGCATGTTCTTTCGCTGTAACATGCGAAACGGGTTATACGGTAAACGGTAATAACTCAGAGAGTCCTTCTTGTGCGGCGAATGAATATACCATTACATTAGATAAAAATGGTGGTACAGGTTCTGTCGCAGCAAGCATAAAGTGCACATTTGACAGCGGTGCATGCGAACTGCCTGCAGTTGATGGACTGACTCGCCCAGGTTACACAGTGCAAGCAAAATGGTGTGCAGATAAGAACGGTAGTGGTCCATGCTACTACGCAGGTCAGTCAACTGCTGCGAATATATCTGCGAATGGTACAGACACGACATTATATGCGGTTTGGACACCAAACGTATATGAAGTAACGTTAGACCACCGGTCTGCAGACACTGATGGAGAACCTGCAACTGTATATGTAAAATATGCAACAGGTTGGTTCACAACGGAAGAAGCTAATTCTTCAATCTCTGAGTTGACAACAGTTCCAACAAAGTCTGGTTACGAGTTTGCTGGATACTACAGTGCAACGAGTGGAGGAACACAAGTCGTATCTTCAGATGGAATATTCCAAACTTCTGAAAATGCATTGACCTTTACAACAAGTCCAGCAACAATTTATGCTCGCTGGTCAGCTGGTACAACATACTGTGCACCTGGCACATACTATACAGGCACAGGTACACAATGTGACACGTGTACTGCTAACTACTACTGCCCTGGTGGTAACTTTGCGACGGACGGCGGTTCTCCAGAAGGCTTGAATGCATGTCCAGAACAAGGGGTTTCAACAACTGGCTCAAGTGCTGTAACAAGCTGCTACAAGACGAAGTTGACTTATACAGCATCTCACGGTTCTGGTACACAAACATGTAACTATGATGATGACCAGAAGTCATATAGTGCTAGCTGTACAGATAAAGTTATCAACTCCTGCGAAGCTGGTTATTACTTGGCTAATGCAGAGGCAGAAAGCCCTGATTGTGATCCAGTTGGTAATGGATACTATAGTGGTGGTGCCAGCACAGAACGTACACAGTGCCCAAATGGTGGAAATACTGAAACAGAAACAGCAACTATTGTTCAGCAATGTTTCAAAACGGGGTTAGCATACGAAGCTACATACGGTTCTGGTACACAACGTTGCTTCTATTCAAGTGGCGAAGGAACTCTGGCAGTATATCAACGTGACTGTGACACAAAAACAATCAACAGCTGTCGTGGTGGATATTGGCTGGAAAGTCCGGATGACACAGATTGCGTAGAAGTTGATCTGAATTACTATAGTGATTCTGGTGATACAGAACGTCATGCGTGCCCTGCTTCAGGAAAAACAAATGGCACAACATCAGACAGCATATTACTGTGCTACAAGGATGGTCTGCCATATACAGAAGCAGAACATGGAACTGGTGAATACTTGTGCTACTACACAAGCGGCGATGGCGATAGCGCAGTATACTCTTCAAGTTGCGATTTGCCTACAATGACAAGTTGTGATGCTGGGTACTACTACGATCACTTGTTGTTGCCGACAGACTGTATGGTCGCTGGCATAGGGTACTACAGTCCTGCGTTGGATACAGCACGTCATCAATGTCCGATGGATGGTACAACCAGAACAGAAACTAGTGCAGCTGCCTCTGAGTGCTATCGTGAAGACATGGCCTGCGACATTGAAAATGGTACTGGTGAACAGACATGTAATTATGACGAATCCGGTAAGAATTATACGTCTAATTGCCAGACATGTAATGTAACAAGCTGCGACGAGGGCTACTCTCAGGTTGGCAATACATGTATCAATTGCCCTGCTGGCAGCGTATGTGACGGCGGGACACAAGAGACCTGTGCGTCCTTGACAGATGGCTTGTATCCAGAATCTGACGCTGGCACAACAGACGTTGCAATGTGCTATGCAGAATGTAAGTTGGCTGCAAATGCTGCTGCAATGGAAGGTCGTGATTACTATCAGGGTGTTGATACCTGTGAAATCAAGCGTTGCCAAGCAGGCTACACATTGGATAACGGTCAGTGCGTAGAATGCCCAGAAGGAAGCTTCTGTGATGGCACAGTTGACCCAACAGATCCAGGTGATGATATCAAGTCCTGTGCTGATTTGGGTAACGGTGAATGGTCTATGTCTTTGCCTGGCGCCAAAGATGAAAGTGGTTGCTATAAGAAGTGCGAAGCTTACGATGTAATAAACGGAACTGCTGTTCCTGTAAGCGATAAGGCTTTCTATCCGGACGACTGCGAATTTGAAGGTCAATCAGACACAGGTAACCCTTGCGACATCATTGACGGAGTTTGCGTAGAAAAATCTTGCAACGCTGGATATGAAATGAAAGACGGTGTATGCGTACCATGTGACAGAGAATATGCTCTATCCTATAAGGATGGTGGTGTATGCCAGATTGCGGAATGCGTATTGGGCTATCACCCAGAAGGCGATCGTTGCGTAGGTAATATACAAGAATGTACAGCGCCTAATGCAGTATCTGCTGAAAGAACATGGGATAACGAAAAGAATGCGTTTGGTTCTTGCATGATAAAAGAATGCGAATATGGGTACCATGTCGCTTCAAATGCATGCGTGTCCGATGTTCAGCCATGCAACATTGAAAATGGTTCTGGTTTCAAAGAATGGAATCATGACTTGAATAAGTGGGGAGAATGTGTTGCAACGTTATGTAACCCTGGTTATACAAATGATCCGTCAGAAACCAATGAACACACAAAACAGTGTGGCGAATGCAAGAATAAATACAGTGTTCTTGGCAAACTGGCCGCTAGCAGTTACGTACAAGGATGTGAAATAGCATCTTGTATGTACCAAGGCGAATTGTACAACCTTGAATACAACGAGTGTGTTCCTATCTGTCCAACCGAAGAGTACGAAGACGAAACAGGTACTATGGTTTGGGACGAAAGCAGAAAGAAGTGTGTACGCACCTGCAAAGAAGGATACACTATGTGGTAAAAATAAAAATCCCCTTCAATGGGGATTTTTTGTGCTATAATCACATTATGAAAATATATGACGTTATCATAATTGGCGGGGGCGCTGCCGGACTTTCAGCAGCAGCAGCGGCTTCCAAACTAGGCAAAAACATCCTTATACTTGACATGGGACCGCAAGTTGCGCGAAAAGTATCCGCCTCTGGCGGAGGTCGATGCAACTTCACAAATATGGCCGTTTCAGCACAAAGATATTTCGGAAATAACCCAGACTTTGTGCGAAGTGCGATATCAAGAGTTACACCGCCAGAAATACTAGACTGGGCAAAGAACCATAACATACAATACGTAGAAAAGACCGCCGGACAATATTTTTGTGCGACAGGTGCCGAAACAGTAGTAAAAGCGTTGCTTCAAGATGCAAGCCATGCCACAATATTCACAGAAACATGTGTAAACACGATTGTTAAACAAGATGATTGCTTTTACGTTACAACAGACAAAAAGAATTTTGTCGCAAAATCAATCATAATTGCTACCGGCGGCACTTCTTTCCCTGCTCTTGGTGTTTCAGACTTTGGTTATAAAGTTGCAAAACAATTTGGTCATAAAATTATACCTATTCGACCAGCTTTATGCGCCATTGGAACAAAAATATTTTCTCCGGATTTATCTGGTATATCTACAGATGTAGAAATTCAAATTGGGAAAGAAATTATTCAAGACTCTATGCTGTTCACGCACTTTGGCATCGGCGGTCCAGCAGTATATCGCGCAACAGTTCGTAATTTTAATGATATTATAATAAATCTTCTTCCCGATATAAATGTATACGATTTATTTCAAAAAGCAAAGCAAACTTCAGGCCGAAAAACTGTTTCGAATATCCTTGCAGATAAATTACCACTACGTCTGGCCAGATGGTTGTGCAGCGACACAAAAAACATCGCAGATTACAAAGATTCTGATTTAAAATCTATTGCCGATAAAATCAATCGGCTTGTGATACCAAAAGAAGACATCAAACTTCATTCTTTACAAAGCGCAGAAGTTGTTAGAGGCGGTGTTGATACATCTCAAATATCATCAAAAACAATGGAATCTAAACTGTGCAAAGGTCTATATTTTGCAGGTGAAGTCTTGGACATAGCTGGTGATTTGGGCGGTTTTAATCTTCACTGGGCTTGGGCTAGCGGTCGTATAGCCGGTGAAAATGCATAATTTACAACAAAGAAAACAAACCTATATTATTCATATATTTGTGCAATATACTATTGTAAAAAATGAGAGCACATGATATGAAAGAAGTTACTTTCACAGCACGAGACAAAAAGCAAGTTTTCTGTTCTTTATGGGACAATGTAAAAAATCCCATCGCAGTTGTTCAGATAATTCATGGTATGGATGAACATGTCAAGCGCTATGACAGATTTGCAAAATTCTTAAATTCTAACGGCTATATAGTGTTTGGAGATGACCACCGTGCCCATGGTAGAACCGCAGCAAGCATTTCTAAAATAGGTCAACCGGATGGAGATCCCGATTTATTTAATTCAATAGTTTCAGACGAAAAAGCAATAACTAAATACCTAAAGAACAAATATAAACTGCCAATCTTTATATTCGGGCATAGTTATGGAAGTTTTATTACCCAAAAACTGATTGAAGAACCAGACTTAGCCGCTGCGGGAGTTTGCCTTTCTGGTTCTGCCAAATACCCCACATGTTTTCTTATTCCAGCAGTAATAACTGCTTTCATAGGTCTAAAACTTTTTGGTCCGAATGCACCAGCACGTTTTATCGAGTTCTTTTCACCAATAAAAGGAAAAATGGACGGAATCAGCAAGCTTACACGCGACATAGAACAAGTAAAGAAACACGATCAGGACCCGATGCGTGCAAAGTATTTTTCATATGGCTTTTATTATTCTTTATTTAAAAATCTGGTTAAATTATCAGACACAACAATACCAAACAGACCACTTTTGATAATCAGCGGCAGTCGGGATATGGTCAGTTTTAATAGTCGCTTTGCATTGAAACTTTATAAAATGTACCAATCAAATAATATACAAAATTTAACGCTAATAATATACCCTGAAGCTCGACATGAACTGTTGATGGAAACAAACTATGAGCAAGTACAACAAGACATCTTAAAGTTCTTTAACTCTGTTGTACGCAAATATCAGAAAAAGAAACAGGAATAATCATTTCCAAGTCTGTCAATGCGACTTCTACTTGATATCCAATACGCCCTGCACTAAAGATTATCGTATTAAATTTTTTCGCTGATGCATCAGCAACTGTTTTGAACTGTTTTTTCATTCCAATTGGGCTACAACCACCATGCACATAACCAGTTAGTCCCAATAAATCGCGCATTTTAAGCATATCAATTGCTTTTTCTCCGACGGCTGCAGCGGCACGCTTTAAATCTAATTCTGCGCACACAGGAACCATGAAAACATAATGCTGCCCCGATTTAGCAACCGTTACCAAGGTTTTAAACACTTGTGCAGGGTTTTGATTCAAAGCAGTTGCCACCTCTTGCCCATTTAGAGCCCCCGTTCCGACATAAGAATAAGCTTTATAAGATACTTTATGCGCATCCAATATACGCATAACATTAGTTTTTACTTCCATGCCCCCATTATAAATCAACGTCAAATATATGAAAAGAAAGAATTATACGAGCTTGCTTTTATTTAAATTGACTTTTATGCTAATATCTGCAAAATTTGTGAAAGCCAGTTCTTGTAAATAGCTTGGGTGTTTAATCATGAAAAAAATTGTTTTCTGTGTTCCAGATATGATTGTCGGCGGTGTCGAAACCGTATTAGGACAAACATTGATTTCTTTATCTAAACATTCAAACATTGAGCTTACAGTGTGTTTTCACATGCCTTTAGCAGAGCCCTTTTGGATAGAGTGGTTTAACAATCATAATAATATAATTACACATGTCTGTTTCCCGGCAGGTCCAATATTCGAAAGGTTTAAAACTCATATCCCAGTCGTAGAGAATATTAGGAGAATCTTTTTCAGTTTATATAAAAAATACCGCCGCGTAATTTTTAAGTACAAATTTCGCAACCATGACGTATTAGTTGATTATAAAAATGGATCTTTCTATAAGGAATTTTCTTACTGTAAAAAAAAGAAAACCGTTACGTGGCTACACTCTTCGTATAATTATTTTGCAGAGAGTAAGCTATATTCTAGATTCTGCAAATACGATAAAATTGTATGCATAACAGATGCCTGTCTGGAAGAAATTGCTAATAATTATCCAGACATCAAAGACAAACTTATAAGAATATATAATCCTTCCGATTATGAGAATATAGCCAAAAAAGCCTCAGCTGGATGTAGTTTGCCCTATACGTTTTTTGTTTGTGTATCTCGTTTAGACAAAGATAAAGATGTAGGGACGGTAATAAAGGCTTTTGATGTGTTTTGGCGTAAAGAAAAACAACCTGAATGCAAGCTTGTAATAATTGGAGATGGCATAAATGCTAACTTCTTTCAAAGCCTAGCTGCATCCCAACTATCTAAAAATGATATCATCTTTTTGGGGAAAATTCCTGAACCGTTTGGTTATATGCACGATTCTCTAGCACAAATTTTATCTAGCTATAGTGAGGGGCTCCCGACTGTTATGATAGAGGCTTCCGCTTGCGGCACTTTAAATATAGCTTCTGACTGTCCTAATGGGCCAAAAGAAATTGCTCTAAACGGCAAGGCCGGCCTGCTATTTAAACCAGGAAACGTTGAACAATTGGCGGAAATTATGTCAGACGTATGGAATAATAAAATAGACAAAGAGGAAATCATTTCTAACGCAAGAAAAGAACTTAAAAGATTTGATGCAAATGTCATAGCTAGCCAAATTTTAAAATTGATAGACTAGTATAATAAAAGGAGATAGCGTCATCATGATACCTAAAAGAATTCACTTCGTTTGGGTTGGTACAAGTCCAAAATCAGAATTGATACTTCGTTGTATTGATAGTTGGAAAAAATTTTGCTCCGATTATGAAATAGTAGAATGGGATAACGCTGCAACAGAGCAAGTGATAAAATCTACCAAAAATCCTTATTTAAAGGAAGCTTTCGAACAGAAAAAATGGGCATTCGTTTCTGATTTTATTCGTTTATACGCACTGAAAAAATTTGGTGGTTTTTATTTCGATTCCGATTTAGAAGTTACTGCAAACATAGACAAATTTCGTAAAAATAAATTTATATCTGGCTATGAAAAGAACATTATAGGTCAATGTTTCCCCTTCACTGCGTTTGTCGGTTCAGAACCTGATGGAAAAATTATATCTGCTTTGTTAGCAGATTATGATGGTGAACACTTTATAAATTCCGATGGTTCATTAAATTTAAAAACCAATACAGTACGAGTGTCCGAGTTTTTCGCACAATACGGCGTAAAACAACCCTATAATGGTTCCGAACGCTTATTGTTAGGTAACGACGGTGTAATTGAACCATCTTGGTTTTTCTGTACTCCAGAAACAGGAAAAGAAAACTATACGATACATCATTTTAATGGTTCGTGGTTGGATGGTTATAAAAGGAAAAATAAATTTAAGATAGGTAACTTGTATCTTGTACGTTTCAGAAAAATTAGGGATTCAAATTCTATTCCCTTGAATGCGAACGAACGGATTCTTATAAAAATTCATACAACCCAAAAATGTATATATGCAATTGTGAGAAAAAAATGAAAAATATAATTGTAATTTTAGGGACAAGGCCAGAAGCTATAAAATTGGCACCCGTAATTTTGGAATTGAAAAAAAGAAATGATTGCAACGTGTACGTGTGCAATACGGAGCAGCAAAAAGAACTGTCAAATCAAACATTGTCTTTTTTTGGAATAATTCCGGATTTTAAATTGGACGTTATGCAGCCGAATCAGACTTTGGCTGGCGTTCAATCGCGCATTTTAACTGCACTTAGCTCTATATTCGAACAGAATAAATTTGATGCCACAATAGTTCAAGGAGACACTATGACAGTATTTTGTGGTGCACTAGTATCTTTTTATAACAAAGTACCGCTTTTCCATGTAGAGGCAGGATTACGTTCTTACGATTTATTTGAACCGTTCCCAGAAGAAGCTATGCGTCAAATGACTGCTAGAATTGCAAGTTTACATTTCGCACCAACAGAGTTGGCATATACATCTTTAATAAAAGAGAACATAAATGCAGAAAAAATACATATGACCGGGAATACCGTAATAGACGCTTTAAGTTGCTTATCCGATGACGTTATACTAAAAGCAGAAAAGTCTATTTCTGATCGCAATATAGTTCTAAACGACAAACTTACTCTGATTACAGTGCACAGACGTGAAAATCATGGTGAAAGACTTGACTCTATCCTTAAAGCAATAAAACAACTAGCAAACGATTTCTCAGACCACCAGTTTATATTGCCAGTTCATCCTAACCCTAACGTAAGAGATAAAGTAAAGTCTGAATTGGCATTAGTGTCTAATGTTATACTTACAGAGCCTCTAGACTACCCAGAATTAGTAACTATAATGAAACATGCAAAATTGGTATTGACAGATTCAGGCGGAATTCAAGAAGAAGCCCCTACGTTTGGCGCTCCAGTTTTAGTAATGCGATACGAAACAGAACGTACAGAGGGCATAAAGGCTGGTTTTGCTAGATTGGTCGGCGCAGATTATGATAAAATTCTTTCTGAAGCACGCTTTATATTATCTCGGGATATTTCAGAGACACGCTTAGACGGACACAATAATCCATATGGAGACGGTAAAGCTGCCAACAGAATAGTTGATATTATTGAGGAGTTTTTGAAATGATCATTCCGATTGCGATGATGTTTAATGATAATTACTCAATTCCGGCATCTGTTGCTATTTATTCTTTATTGGCTAATGCATCAAAAGAACATCAATATCAACTATTTGTTTTGCAGACAAATTTATCGGAAGAACACAAAAACAAACTGACCAAGTTGGTATTTGAATTTAAAAATGCGTCTATAAAATTTATACCGATGGACGACATTGATAAGCAATTTGATATACCTGATAATGTCGCCGGTTGGCCAAAAGAAATTGTTTACAAGTGTCTTGTTGCAGATATATTCCAGAATTTTAAACGAATGATTGTAACTGATGTAGATGTTGTCTTTTCTGGCGACATATCAAAGGAGTTCATTGCATTTACGTCTGATGAGTATTTTGCTGGTGTAAAACAAGCGGCCCTACCTACAGACAAACCATTTTCAACCGATATTACAGACAAAAACATGCACTTTATTTGTGGTGCGGGTTATATGATATACAACCTAGATAAAATGCGTAAAGACGACATGCCTTATAAATATCTGAGTTTTCTTAAACAATATCATAGTTATCTGAAATTGCCCGACCAAGAGATATTAAATATTGTTAGTTATCCAAACATAAAACTTCTGCACCCAAGAAACATGACGTTAGTGACTTGGTATGCAGTACAGGAATGGACTTTTGATAAATATGTCTATTGTTCAACAGAACAAGAGCACCAAGAAGCCCTGAAAGAGCCAATACAAATACATTATGTTACTTGGACTACTTGGGGCAAGCCTTGGTACGATCCTATAAATCCTCCTAAATCAAATATATGGTTTCGATATCTAACTTACACAAACTTTTTTAATGAATACATGCAAAAAAATATTTGTAAAGTTGAACACAAAAAGCAACCATCTCCTGTAAAACGACTCATTAGCTTGCTGTTCCGTAAATAAATTTACTTCACTACCATTTGTCCGTATTACCTAAAAGATTACGCGTAGACCAACTTTAGGAACTATGTTATTTTGGCTCGGTTTATACGTATAATAATAATCTACACCCAAATCTATACCAATATGCTCAAAGTTTATGCTCAAGCCTGTATAAAGCCCAAAAATTGATGAATAACCATCTTTCGTAACTTCTAAACCTGTATCCTGATATGTAATTACTTGCTCATAAGAATTCAAACCTGCACCACCGCCAAAATACCACGCAAAATATTTTGACGACCATATATCATAATAACCATTGACTATAAAAGCATGTTGCTCCATTGTGGCCATTGTTTGAGTCAACAAAGAACTAAATAATTCACTTACTGTTGCACGTTCCTGATACGCCAACTCTGCGCGCCAACGGTTATATTGACCCCCAAAAGCAAAATTAAACATACCCTGGAAGCCACCTAAATCATAATCACCAACATTTAAGTCCGAATAAGTTAAACCTGCATCTACTCTTAAATAAACATCCAAATTGTTTATATCATCGTTCGCGAATGCAACAGTCGGGATTAAAGACAATGCCAGTATAGATATTTTTTTCATGGTATATACCTCATTTTATTGGGGTTATAGAAATGATTTCAACGACATCATATGTTCCATCATATTCTGCGCCAAAACCGTCTTGCATTTTTGGTAATTCTTTTACTTTTAATTCTGCACGAACAGGAGTATATGCACCTTTCTCAACGGGCGCTATTTTCTGGTATTCTGGGTAAAGTTTACCAGACTTATCTATTATCCAAAATTCTTTATTTTGGCCATCAGGAACAAAAGCCCTAACCTCGTGCCCCATTGTCAATTTTCCGCGCACTATTTCAACATTACTTTGGCAGCAAGCCCCCAGAGTGAATGGCAAAAGACACAAAGAAAATTTAGAAATATTGAACATAATCTCTCCTTTAGAGTTTAAATTATATATAACCAAATCTAATATGCAAACGAAATCGGCTGCAACACGTTTTATTGATGTATCCCCGTATAAAGATGAAAAAACTTTGCAACTGCGTGGAAATATAAAGATATGTATGAACATGGTTTTGACTGGGCAAAAAATAAACTCCACAAGGATTTTGTGGGGTTTTATTTATTCCTGGCGGGGTTGTAACATTTGACGGTATCAGATACGATAAATACAGGGTATTTATTTAGAACACAATCTTTTTTTATTGATTTTTTAACCCAATTTTGGTATAATATCTCATTGAGTTAAGCGGGCGATTTATATCGCCGTTTTTTATTTGCCCCGCCGTTCTTGGTGGGTATTTTTGTTACCCCAAAGGAAGCACATGAAAAAATCAAATATAATTATTTCTGACATAACATGTATGAAAGAAAAATTCTGTATTGCAGGTTTTGATACATATGAAAAACGCATGAAACGTCTGATGATAAACGCTGGTTATTGGAACGCTAATCAGATTCCGACCAGATATTGTGAAATATTGGTCGACAATGAAGAATTTAAAGAACCACGAGATTACCCACACCGAACCGAAGATGTCAACATAGATATTAAATCTATAGAGATTTTGCAAGAATTTGAACCAGGAAAAGAGTTGGCAAACGCACTAAAAAGTAGCATATTAAAAGACATACAAAGTATATTCCATCATCATGTCAAAGAAAATGCTTATGTGCCACAGAAAACCAAATGTCCTTCGTTGGGTGCCGTATTGATTCCGGCACACAATATTGAATTCTTTACGGAAGACGGCAAACTGCGCGCACGTATCACGGACTATTCCAAACAAACCTATGAATTAAAAGTCAGTTGCAAATACTTGCGCGATATATTTGAAAAAGGTAAAGATGTCGAAAATTTGAATAATGCCATTGCCGCCAGTCAGTATGCTCATTGTCGTATAGGGTTGGCACGCAAATTCCTGATACAGGAAAATCATTGCTATTTAATGTTAAACGGGTTATTTTTATACTGATATGACAAAGATTTTTACAATTGGTTTTAGTGGCAAAAAGCCCGATGATTTTTTGGATATCCTGAATGCAGCCAAGATAAACTGTGTTTGGGATATTCGGCTTTGGCGCGCCAGCGCGTACGTTCCATTTTACAGTGGCAAAAATCTGGCCACGGTATTGGGCGCGCGGTACGAATATCACCCCGAATTTGCCCCAACGACCGAAATATTGGCTGGATACAAAGAAGGCCGCATCACTTGGGCCGATTATGAAAAGCTGTATCGCGAATTGCTGGCTGCGCGCCACCCGATCGAGGGACTCGCCCCTGCCGACATTTACCGCATCTGCTTGTTATGCACAGAAAAATCCGCCCTACAATGCCATCGCCGCCTCGCTGCTGAATACATTGCAGAGCAAATCCCCGACACTGAGATTGTGCATTTATAAATTGACCATTTTGTTATTATTGACGCAAGATATCTGGGTTGCAGATTTCTTGATTGCTTAAAAAAGCCTCTATATCCCCGCTGCGCATTTGTCGAACATACTGGTCAGCCGGAACATTTGCCAAATCTGGCCCGTATTCTGCATATATTTCATCTGCCAAAGCCACTTTGAAGGCATCAAACACAGAATAAGGCGGAACATTACGCCAACAATGATTTTTATAACTGCACTCGTAAAACTTATTGCACTTGGCCTTGGATATAGCAATACCTAATTCTGGCCCGTTTAAGATGTTTCTTATACGTTCAACTTCTGATGCGACCGTTTCCATAGATTGCATTTCTGCTGATGCGTCGTGGGCGATAAACAGTTCTTGTGCATCTAATTCGCCATGACGCACATATTCAGGATTCAAAGTCAAAATCCAACAATCACGAATTTGCAGACCACACTTGCTGAATACGTACTTTTGAAACGATATGTCTATATAGTGATAATCGTGGGGTTTGGTGGTTGATTTTACCTCTATGATATCCCAGGTACCGTCATTATTGTTCTTTAATATATCTACGGCGCAATATTCACCTGTGCTTGTTGCCATTGTTGCTTCGTATATGTATGGGGCATTGTTATCTATGGCGCGCTGGGTATTAAGAACCGCGGAACGTTCCCAAGGCAAATCGGTTATATGAACGCCATCTGGGTACTTGGAACGAGCCAATGCACCAACGGCATTACCCTGCTCTAATAACGCAGTGTTGAATTCTGGCTGCAAATCCTTGCGCAGTTTTTTAAACCATATTGCATTTGGGCACTTAACCCCCAATACATAATCAGATTTTGATATTTTGAACATAACCACCCCACTTGTGTATTGGTTTATATCTTAGTCCAGCAATCGTTGCTCTGCAATAATTATGAGTAATAGTTTTATACCTGATTTCCACATTAACCTAAAAAATTACATTTAATCTTAAAAAACATCATTTTCACCCGAACTCGTTTAAAAAATCATTAAACTTTTTTAACATTTTCTTCTCCGAACCATTCTATAGCCTTTAATAAAACCTGTTTGTCGGGTTTTTGCATAAATACAGCTAAGTTATTCTTTGCTCTTGATATACACACATAGAAAAGCTTTAATGTTAATAAAGCCGGTTCAGGAGAAAAAAGTTTATTAAAATTATATTTAAACCACTTCCCGTTATCTAAAACTACAAGTACATTATTAAATTCAGCACCTTTTACCCCATGTTGTGTAGAATATGGGGTATGATCAGTTTCTAAATTATATACGTTCATAGCTTGTTCAAAGTTGATTGTTTTTACTTTGTTCCAAAGTGCGATATTTTCTTTAAGATTATCATTAGGAATCAAAAGTTTCTTTTCTGCCATAAAATTAACAGTCCATTCGATATCTTTTTCGGAAAGGGCGGTTTCAATGGCGTTTCGTAACTCTAATTTGAAAGAATGCGATTTTAAGTCAAATGAAGTTTTCTGTATAAATTCATTATATCTACCAGATTTATATAAATATATTAATTCTGCCGTACGATTTAGGAACTTTGCTATATCGTCCTTATTTTCTCCCATCAGTTTTTCTCTACCATGACTACCATATGCTTCTATATAAGCATTTAACAAATCAATAAAATTATGTTTCTGTGAAATTAATTTATATGTTAAGTACAACTCCTTATCTGGCGATACATTTTCAAAAATTTCGTTGTATAAATCAGATTGCTCAAACGCATTTAAGTCATTATCACTATAAATAAAAACTGCACAACCTGGCTTGTTTTTTATCTCGCCGTTTTCTATGTTTGACGGCTTTTGTATAATCCCATCGTTCCTTATTTTATTGCAAAGTTCTATTACTGCTACAGAACATCTATAATTATCCGCTTTCTTTATCTCTGTAATCGTGTTATCTTGTACGTATTCTGTCAGGCTACCTATACCTGTTTCATAAATAGCCTGCATAGAATCACCAAAAAAGCCAAATTTTGTCCTTATATTAGATTTTATCATGTTGATAAATATTTCGATAACATCTTTGCTTGTATCTTGATACTCGTCAATAAAAACGTAGTCATACTTATCAGAAAAAATTTTGTTTAATAGTTTATATTTAGCAAACATTTCTTTTGCTATAAGCAATAAATCATCATGCCAAATTAAACCTTCTGATATTTTTCTGCTTATTCCGTAATCAACGACTTTATCTTTTAATACTTCTTCTATGTCGTTGTCATCGTGGTACGATATTTTATCTGCTTTTATAAGTTCTATAAGTTCTTTTTTTAACTGGGGTTTGTAATTTTTAATGTTTTCCCATAAGAATTTATGAATAGTCGAAACCCAAAGATTCCTATCAGTATTTTTGCATCGTTCAGCGATTTCATTAGAAGCCACCTCTGTAAAAGTGATACAAGCAATTTTAGCATTGGGGTTACTGCCGTATATTGAATTTATAACTTCTTTTAGAGAATGCGTTTTTCCACTACCAGCACCGCCAGATAGCACAAAACTTTTGTTATTTTCTAGGGCAGACTCTATTTGTTGTACAATTGTTGGCATATTATTTATCGTCCTTTAACAACCACTTTAATCCGTTCGAAATATAATCAGGAATATCCCAATTAGTTAAATCTGAATTTGAATGATATAAAATATCTGTAGCAAAATCGGTTTTTTTCGAAATAAAATTATCTGAGAAACCAAATTTATCCTTATATGTATCAATTTTAGACCGTTTTTTTAAAGATTTAAAACCGTTTTTATTGTCTAATATAAACTCTCTATTTTTTTCAAAAAAAGAATCTTCGAAAGACCTTGTCCCATCTTTTTGGAAAGCTATATATATTTTGTTTTTTTGAATCTCTTCTCCTGCCTTTTCTATAAGATCTTCAGCAGTTGATGAATTTTTACGGATTAGCTTTTTGATAGTTTGATTTGTAATGCCTTTTGACAAATTAGATTTATAACCAGTAATTTTTGTTTTCCCGGTAGCATCTTTGCTTTTAATTGCTGTCAATTTATAATCTATATCTGTAATTATAAGACATTTTATATCAAAAAAATTCATTAATGGTTTGAATATATGCGCATAAGCACCACCAACATGAATAATGCTTATATTTTGATATATTGCATTAGAAAAATCTGGTTCAGCGCTAATTTTTTTAATAAAACTTGGTAAAAGTATCCTTTCGCTATCACCTTCGATAAAAATTGCTTTGTTTGCAAAAAACAATTCTGCTGAATTCAAAGTAAGATATTTC
The DNA here is from genome assembly GCA_944390125.1 of uncultured Alphaproteobacteria bacterium. Lineage (GTDB taxonomy): Bacteria > Pseudomonadota > Alphaproteobacteria > Rs-D84 > Rs-D84 > Enterousia. The sequence goes on along the minus strand of CALXOX010000004.1, from coordinate 42,475 downwards.
TTTAAAAAAGCAAAATGATCTTTCCCAATTTTTGACATAAGCTCAGAAATATTTTTTGAGTCTACCGTTTTTAATTTATGGTTAAAATAAAAATATTTAATATCTTCAAAATCTGAATTAGAAACGATATGCGAAGAATGTGAAGATATAATACTTTGAAAAGATTGTTTTTTTAACAATTCTTTGATGTTTTTAATAAAAATATATTGCATCTGAGGGTGCGTATGAGCCTCAGGCTCTTCAATAAACAACAAAAATATGTCCGGTTTTGAAGCCTTACCGCTTAATTTTTCTACATATAAGTGTATTTCAAGCAATATAGAAATCAGGTTTAAATATCCTAGCCCATTATTATACTCCGGTAAATCGTTTTGATATTTTACTATTGTGTTATCCCCAATGATTTTTTCGGCATTTAGTTCAGGTATTACCTCCGGATTTATAGAATCATCATCAATATATTTTTTTATGCTATCAAAAACATCTTTATAAATGACGTCGTATTCTGTTTTTAAATCTTTATCTATTTTTTCTAAGGCTTCTGAAAACCGGTCCAAGACTTTTGAATCATTTTTTGACCGAGCTCTAAAGTAATCACTTGATTGAACAGAAAGGGTTTTAGAGTTATTCTTTACAAAATCTCTTGGAGCCCTTATTATTTCAATATTTAAAAGTTTATTTAAATCTGCATCATGTGGCTTAATTTCATGTATATTTTCAAAACGTTCTTCTTCATAATATGAATACGCCTTCCATATCAGATTTTCAGCAAGGTGTTTTTTTATATAACTTTCTTTTTTTTCATTTTCTGTAACCGATTGTAATTTTTTGTGCATATTTTTATAATTGTCATAATTTAACAAAAACTTAAATTTAAAAAATACTTTTTTATTGTCGGGCTCCAAATCAGTAATAAATTTTGATAAATTTTCTAAACTATCTACTTTATCATCATATTCTATCACCATTTCCAGGATTATACCAAGTTCCCCAATGGCATTAAAATTCTCTTCCTTCAACAAAAGCATATCTTTTAATAATGTAGCTAAATAATTTTTAAAATCTGTATTTATATCATAGAAATCTATTTTCCCATTTTTTAAAAACTTTTCTAGTGCCAGAACAAAAGACGTTTTACCTGTATTATTTTTCCCAATAATTATAGAAAGATTTTTTTCAAGATTTATGGAAAAATCCTTTAACAATCGAAAGTTTTTAATTTTTATCGTAGAAATATGCATAATCTAATCTTCCTCTAATTAATTTTTTATAACACATTATACACAGTATTATAACCATACTAGCATAAGCTTCAAGATTAGTTTTTTCTTAACCATGAGTAACAAAAACCAAAATTTATGGTAGTTTACCCTTCAATTGGCTCATAGCCATTTTCTGAAATATATTCATCAAAAAATACGAAATCTGGTTTAGCTTTTAAAAAATCAATATCTGTTTTTGATAAATAAAAATCTCGGATTAACCCCGAAATTTTATAAAACTTTTCTGTTTGATCCATTTCTGCACGTATTTCGTCTGCATGTTTTGTAAATCTATCTGATGGATGTAAAAGCAATTCATAAAATGCAACAGGTTGGATTCCCTTTAATACATTTATAGATTTTTTTATATATTTATCAATTTGTTCTTTTGTTACAACGTCACCAGTAAAATGGGCAATTCTATCCCTTTGTTTTACCAAATCCATATGATCATTTTTCACTGTTTCTGAAATTCTACGACCAAATAGCCTAACACGAGATTTTTCATCCCCTACATCGGAATAAATAGCGGGTGTTAAATCTGTTATAGGGGGACGCCCGCTTCTGCAAGAATTAGCAACATCAACATCCATTCTATGATACTTTAATACATACATATGAAATATTGCCATGTATAATTGATGATATGAAAATAACGCAAGATTATAAAAACCACGCTCGTAATGATAAGCAAGATCTTCTTGGTATTTATATAAATAGTCAATAGTATCGTCAAGAGGGGGCAATAAATCCATCAATAAATAGACAGGATTATCATTAGAATACTCAACTATCATCGTTACATGTCACACTTGTAAATACGGTTTATAACCTGGTTGATTTTATCTTGCATTAAATCAATCAAGCGTTTATTTGCGTCAATAATTTCCTGTTCCGCTTCCAATTTCGCAACAATCCGCTTCTGGTCTTCAATAGATGGCAATGGAATTTCAATGTCAGAAAATTCAGAAATCCAATATCTTTTGTGCGTCGAACTATCAAATGTAATATTTTGCATCATTGTGTAAATGAATTTCAAATCGCTTACATTTGAATCGTGATTATGTAAAATTTTCATTGCGGATGACTTTACTTTGAAAGGGAAATTCACATATTTTGACGCAGTTGTAAAATCATCAAAAATAATTACTGGTACATTTTCAAAAACATCATCTGTTTCATCTGTATACCCAAGAATAAACGATTGTCCTGCCGTAAGAACGGGAACTTTATATTTATTGTCGTATTCTGTGCTACTGACAATATATTTTGTTGGCTGTTCGTAATCTAACAAATCGCCTAATTTTACTTTGTTGTAATTTATCCCATCAAGTAAGCCGGCAAAATAGAATCTCTCTCTTTCTAGATTTTTAATGATTTCACGCGCATGGTTGATTGCAGATTGCTTGTTTTCAATTTCATCCACAATCTGCTGCTGCACATCCAACGGTGGGAGTGGGATATCGTAATTTTGCAACCAAACTGTGCTTAGATTCTTTTGCGCTATACCACCAGATGATTCAATACAATCGTGTTCAAATTTGTCTTGGTTTAACACACTGAAAAGATACCCTTTCAAAATTTTGGTTTCATCAGGTCTTAAACATGCAACGCGTTGATTCAATCCTGCAGGTAATAATTCCTTTGGCAACAAACCAACACGCCCGACATTACCCGTTAAAGATACAAGTAAGTCATTTTCGCGTAACATATAATTTTGTATTTCTGTTTGTTTGTCCAGAGGATAAAATTTTGGGTTATCATCAACAATTTCGCCTTTTTGCACATTGGTTATACGCATTACACGAATACCTGTATCTGTATATAATTCACTTTTAAACGCATACCCATTTAACAATTCGCAAACATCACCCAATTTAACCATTTCATATTTGCATTCGCGCGTTTCTTTTTCAATATATTTTGCAGCGGTTAAATCATAATTGTTTTCGGCAATGCGTTCTTTGGATACAACCATTGCGCGTTCATAACCCGATACATCTTTACCATCGCGGTATTCATTGATAATCTTTAACGCTTCGGGTAAATCGTTTTGTTTAATTGGTGTGCGTTGTGCGCCCAGGGAAAATCCATCATTATCAACACGCACAAATAATATATCTTTATTTTGTTTTGCAAATGCGCGGTCAAAGAATAATATTGATGTTTTTACACCGGCATATGGATTAAATACACCCGCAGGTAACGACACAACCGCATACAGATAACCATCCAACATCATTTTACGCAAATCTTTATATGCGTTTGCGGTTTGGAATATAATCCCTTCGGGAACAACAAAACCGGCGCGACCATTGATTGTTAAATGTTCCATAAAATAATCAACAAACAATACTTCACTGCGGTTTGCATTGATTGCAAAGCGTTTATGTGGTGTGATTCCACCCTTTGGCGTCATAAACGGTGGGTTTGCCAAAATAACATCATATCTGTCACCCCAACGCGCATCAATGGACAATGTATCATATTCATAAATATTGGGTTGTTCAAATTTATGCAGATACAGGTTAACCAAACTTAATTTTACCATTGTTGGGTCAATATCCAATCCAACAATGCTGTTTGTAACCCGTTTTAATTCGTCCGGTGTTAATTTACCGTCTGATGTAATGTGTTTATATGCAGAAATCAAAAAGCCCGCCGTTCCACATGCAGGATCCAATATCGTATCGTTTTTTGTCGGCTTTACCACATCAACAATAAAGTCAATTATATTGCGTGGTGTACGAAATTGTCCCGCATTCTTCGCAGTAGACATTTTGTTTAATAAATATTCAAATGCATCGCCAATTTTTTCTGAATCATCATATTTTAACTCATTAATTTCCTTTAAAAACAATGCAAATGTTGTTGGGTCACGGAACGGAATATTCGCTTCTTTGAAAATACGACGAAATAATTCTGGTACTGACTTGGCTATCTGAACTTTTTCAAGTCCCGTCAAATACAAGTTCATACGTTCTTGATTTCCCTTGGTGTTAACGACGGTTGAAAATGCGTATGGTTCCAAATCGCCAACAAAGAACGTGCGTTTGCCCGATAATTCCAAACCATCCAAGTCCATATCGTCCATAAACTTATAAATCAATGCGGTTGTAATAATATCAACCTGTGTCTGCGGGCTTGGTACTCTTCCAACCAACGTATCACAAGCGTTATCAATGGTTTGTTTGGTTCTGGCGTCCAGCATCTTATTACCCCATATATTTATTTAAAACGATATTTTCTTTGATGTATTCAGGTAAATTTTCGCGAATATCTTTGCCCATTAATTTTAAATCCTGCATACTAAAACCCGGAATTTCAGCGTTAAGCCTTGGGTATTCCTGTTTTTCTATTATATCACGAAATGTGTTATCTGTAACATACAATTTTATAAAATTTTTAATAGAGGGAACTATTTCAGGTGCAGGTTTAACGATGGATATGTATTTATCGCATTCGTCTTCTAACATTTCATCGCGTGTCTTAAACCGGGGCAGTAAACCGAATATGTGTTCCAATATTTCGCGCCAAGATAAACGGCGGTCCAATTTTGTCGCCTTTTTAATCCGTTCCAGGTTAGGATATAATTCTGGCTTGTTTTCGTATTTTTCTTTAACCAGGGCTACCGCATAATCCCAATCGGAATTGTCGACCGCATTTTTTATGTCTGCATCGGCGCTAATTGTTTTTTGGAAATTGCCCCAGAATTCACGATCAATACGCATGCCATTATCAGGTATAGCAAGTGTTTCCATTTGAACAAGCTTTGTAATTTCTTCTGATGTCAATGTTGTAAAGGTACGCACCTGCCCAGAAGTTCCAGCAGTAACACCCTTGGATAATTGTGGTAGCTTTAACTGCTGACCATAATCAAATTTTTCTTCAAAATATTCACAGTTTCCAAAGAAATCAAAAAGTTTAAAGTGTTCTTTTTCCTTTTTTATTTCGTTTTTATCAGCATCAATATACTTGAATGTATATTTTCTAGTTCCACGTCCTTTCATTTGTACAAAATCAGTTGGTGAAAATACCGGGCGCATAAATACTATATTTAATAAATCACTGCAGTCATAACCAGTTGTCATCATTCCAACAGTTACACATACACGAGTTTTTGACGTATCATAGCCCTCTAAAAATGTAGATTTTCCACCCAGATTATTACTATCTGTCATAAACTGGTTCGTCATATCTTGGGCGTTTTGAACATTGCTGGTAACCTGAACCGCAAAATCACTGTTATATTTTCCAGGGAACGCCTGCATAGCAAACTCATTTAAAATTTGTGTTATCTTGGCAGCGTGCGATTGACTGACACAAAACACCAACGTTTTTCCAATTTCGCCACTTATTGGATCACGTTCTGCATTTTCTAAGAATGCTTTGCAAAATACAGCATTTATATTTTCATTAAAAAAGCGTTTTTCAAAATCCTTTACAACAACATCGGCTTCGGCATCTTCGCCATTTTCATCAACGCCAATAGCATGATAGCCCTTTTCAGATAACATTTGTGTGGTTATATCTGTACGCGCATCAATGGCCATAGGAGCAACCAAATAACCATTTTTTATACCGTCAACCATTGAATATTTATATGTTGGCGTTCCGCTTTTACAACCAAATGTTTCATATGTATCCAGTAACAATCTACGCTCAAGAGCTTTTGGGTCATTGAGCTTTATTTTATCAACATCCACATTTTTGATGTAATCACGCGGTGTCGCAGTCAAGCCTAATTTATACCCAATAAAATATTCAAATACAGCACGGCTATTGCCGCCAATTGAACGATGTGCTTCATCGGATATAATAAAATCAAAATCAGTTGGTGAAAACTTTTTATATTTATCACCTGCCATCAATGTCTGAATAGTTGAAACAACAATATCCGCCTTGTGCCATTCTTCAGACTTTTCTTTATAAATAACTGTGATAAAATCGCACAAATAATCATTAAAATTTTTATACGCTTGGCGTTCCAATTCAATACGATCGACCAAGAACAAAACCCTGTGTGCATGGCCTGTGCGTAATAGCATTTGAATTATCGCACCAGCGGTCAATGTTTTACCAAGTCCTGTTGCCATTTCAATCAAGAACCTGTCTTGACCATTAGCAATAGCTTTTTGCACTGCCTGTATTGCACCAAGTTGATAATCTCGCAATATGCGCAACCCATTATTCCAACAATATGCACCACGAGTTTCTGGATTCTGATATTCTGGAATGTCCAACAAACGCGGATTCTTCTGTAATGCTACATATTCTGGAATTATATTTTCTTTCATTATATCTTTGGTGCTTGGATCAAAACCACTGCGCATTTCCAAAGATTCTTGTGTTGGTATCTGTGTTATAATTTGAGGGTTTCCAGACTTAATATCCCACAAATAATAAATTTCACCATTTGATAAAACAACAAATCTTATATTATGTTCAACCGCATAACGACGCGCCTGTTCTTTTGCACTCAATGGATTTATGGACGGCTTTTTCGCCTCTATAATACACAAAGGAAAACCATTTGAATCCAACAGTTCGTAATCAGCAAACCCCGCATCAACCTTTTGTTCAACGTTCACGTTTCGCTTATGATCTGGGGTATCTGTCAAAAACCAACCCGCATCATGCAATTTCTGATTTATCTTCAATCGTGCGTACGCTTCATTGTCATCACGCAGCTTATCAAATGTCATTGTCACAGCCTTTTACTTTGATAGGAATAATTCTAACAGGCAACACCCTAAAAATCAAGACACCACTAAAACACAATCTATTTTTTCACGCCTTTTATTTTACTATAATCTTGACTTTCTTGGAAAGGTAAGCGTAAATGCGACAACTGAACAAAAGGGTGTCGCATGAAGTGTAAATCTTACGAAGATATCAAACCAAACAATGTTTCTACCTGCAATATGCTTTATTATTGTGCTTGTCGCATTTTGAATAAAATAGAACATCGTATCAGCCGTCGTAATAACGGCTACCTGCCCTGTCGCGATAGAATATTATTGCTTCGCCTACACCGGCATTGGGAGTGCTGATTTGACTTTACCCGAAAACTAAAAGGACAAAACATGAAAAAATTACACTGACTTTACACTTGGCCCCGTACGAAGCACTGGAAGTCGTATCTATGTTAAATAAAAAGAAAGCAATATCAGACAAAGTTTATATAAAAAAAGTTGATTCAATAATATCAAGTTTTCCACTGATGCAAAGGCTTGCAGAAAAAGAATAAAAATACCCGACATAAATATCGGGTAAATAATATCATTACTCTGTTATTGGCTTAATTCTGGGTCCCCAAAGTCCCCAGTAATTTACTTCCGCGCATAAATCTTTATCATACGTTTCTTTCATTAAGTTGCAAACCTCCATAGCCCCCGCACGATAATCTTCTGCGTCATAAACTTCCGCATCGCCCGGAAGATTTGGATTATTACTTCTTGATATGGTATGCCCAACATCAAAATTATAAGAATGTCTATTCATATATTCTCTTTTCCTAGAATCAAACACTCCACAACCAATCAAATTAACCGCAAGTAAGAATAAAATTATTATATTTTTCTTCATAGAAACTCCTGTTTTATATAACACATATTGTACAAAAAATTTGACCTATATCAACCAGTAATAACTTGAGTTTCTGCACTTTGTAAGCTGTAATTACCACAACAAAAATGTGTAAAATCCCAGTAATTAAATGTGCGATGTATGTACGTAAATTGGGCGGCTCTATCGGGCGTACAAAAACGAGACTTTATACAAGCAATAGTTGATAAGGCTATTTTCTCAAACAAGCAACTGATTATCTATTTAGATATATCGCCAAATTCCGTGCGCCCATTTATTACGGATGTCTATGTAAATCAATCAAGTTTACCAATGGAATTTATTACAAATGAATACAGTGTCACAATAACCACGCCAATAGTTTTCCGCAGGTATGCAAACACTAAATTTAGCAAGGAAAAAACAAGCCTGCTTACAATTACGGAAAACAACAACCTTATCGTCAAGGCCTTTGCAACCGCGTGGAGATATAAAGAACTGTACGAACAAGGTATTGGGCCTGACAATATACGCAAGCAAGAACGCATATCGCCAAGAACATTATTTAACTATCTGAGTTTAGCCTATATGAATCCGAATAAAATAAACACTATTTTATCTGGAAAAGGTAAATTAAACATCACAGAAATTTTTAATACAGCCTTTGCAAATCAGTTATAGAAAAAAAGAAATATCCTCATATAATTACAAGTACAACACATCAGGAGATTTTGTCATGAAAAACAGATTCACAACCATTATACCGTGTATATTTATAATACTGATTTTATATATAGCAATATATGCCCCAATACAAACACTAGAAGGTAAGCTTACACTAATAACACTCTTATTAACAACCTTTATATACTACTTACAATGGCTTTCTATGAAGAATCAAGAAATCAATTCCAAGCGTTCTTTTGATAACCAGGAAAAAATTTTAGAAGCACAAAAAAACATTGCAGCAAAACAGTACGCCTTTGATATTTTTACACTACGACTAAATCTGAGAAATGAGTTGCTAGCAAATTTTACATCTGCTTTGAGCATTTCTGGATTAAACATAGCAGATGACGTCAATGTAAAATTATTACAAATCGGTAAAAATATCAACGATATACAGTTTGCATTTCCCCAAAATGCAAAACTAACAAAATATATTTCTATATTTAAGAAATTATGTACGGAGTTTACCAATATAACATTTGAAAAAGAGGTAATTATTGAATGTGGCGAAAAAACACAAGCCGGCAATTGTATTGTCATGGACTATAAAAAATGTATTAGAGTTACAGACAGCGGTAACGCTAGCATTATACTTCAAACTAAATGCGAAAGCCTGAATATCACCAATAAAGAATTTGTGATTATAACGGGCATTATGCGTAAGTATATAAATATAGCAAAAACTAAATCAGATATAGAAAACATAATTCAGGTCCGCTCGGAACAACTAAGAACAGCCGCTCAAAAAACCTTAGACGACATAATATCAATATTAGATACACATATAGTTATTAACCCATAATACTATACTTGTGCAGGTCCGAAAAATGCCAAAGTATGTTAGGATGCGGAAAATGGGATATTTAAGGTATGATAAGACATACAGTGGTAATACAAGATTAAAAAAGTCCCGGAAAGTGGGGCAAAAACAAACCCCACAAGGATTTTGTGGGGTTTTGATTATTCCTGGCGGTGTGGCAAGATTCTACGGTTTATTACATACAACAGGGAATTTACAGGGAAATTCTCGCCATTTTTGAACAAAAACCACTTTTGCTCCACGCGCAGGATGTGCATTCCCCAGTTCTCGCCAAACATTCCCTAAACAAATAACAGGGAATTTATTTCGCAAATTATCTTTTTTATTGATTTTTTAGCCCATTTTTGATATAATACTTAGCGATTTGAGCAGGTGATGTTATCGCCGTTTTTTTTATTTACCCCGCCGTTCTCGGTGGGGATTTTTATTACCCAAAAGGAATTACATGAAAAAATCGAATATCATTATCTCTGACATAACATGTATGAAAGAAAAATTTTGTATTGCCGGATTTGACACCTATGAAAAACGTATGAAACGCCTGATGTTGGACGGCGGATACTGGGATGCCAGTCAGATTCCGACCACATATTGCGAAATACTCGTCGATAACGAGGATTTCAAAGAACCGCGTGACTATCCCCACCGAACCGAGGACGTAAATATAGACTTTGACTCCATCGAGGTTTTGCAAGAATTTGAGCCAGGAAAAGAGCTGGCCAATGCTTTGCACAATAGCGTTTCAAAAGATATACAGGGCATATTTCATCATCACGTCAAGGAAAACGCCTATGTACCACAGAAAACCAAATGCCCTTCGTTGGGTGCCATATTGATTCCGGCACACAATATTGAATTCTTTACAGAAGACGGCAAATTACGTGCCCGTATCACGGATTTTTCAAACCAAACCTATGAATTAAAGGTCAGTTGCAAATACTTGCGCGATATATTTGAAAAAGATAAAGATGTCGCGACCCTAAACAATGCTATTGCGGCTAGTCAATATGCCCATTGTCGTATAGGATTGGCACGAAAGTTCCTGATGCAGGAAAATCATTGCTATTTGATGCTAAACGGACTATTTTTATATTGATATGGCAAAGATATTTACAATCGGTTTTAGCGGCAAGAGCCCAGATGCATTTATGGATGTTCTGAATGCGGTGCGCATCCGTACCGTATGGGATGTGCGCCTGTGGCGCACCAGTACCTATGTGCCATTTTACAGTGGCGAAAAACTGGTCGCAGCACTGGGCACGCGTTATGAACATCACCCCGAATTTGCACCAACGGCGGAAATACTGGCTGGATATAAAAACGGCAAAATCACCTGGCCCGATTATGAGCGTATGTATCGTGAATTACTGGCCACGCGCCACCCAACCGCCGGATTGACACCCGACAACATTGACCGCGTCTGCCTGTTATGCATGGAAAAGTCCGCCATGCAATGCCACCGCCGCCTCGCCGCTGAATACATCGCAGAGCAATTCCCGGATATTGAGATTGTACATCTATAATTATTTGATAGAGCAATAAAATGAATGATAATATACTTCTAAAATCTATTTTTCCTATAGCATTAGAAAATGGTGATGGCTGGGTTCATGAAACTCGTGGAACAGCATATTTATTACATTATAATGGAACCAGATTTATTGTAACTGCCTGGCATTGCATTCGCAATATTATAAAACATCGCTACGCAAAAATCGGAATAATTGATGACAACAATATATCGCACGACATGATAAAATCTGTTATAGAAGAAAATTGTTCTTTTGGTTTTACTGGAGCGCCTAACTGCTGGCGAATTCCTATAAATTTTGTTCATCGAGCAATTGAAAAAAATGTTGGTAAAATATTTGATATCTTATTCCTTTGTATAGACGAAGAAAGACTAAAGAATAATAAAGGCACTTCATTATCGGGAATAGAGGCATTAAACTTATCAACTCAACCTCTAAGAATAGGGAGCAAATACAAAATATATGGATACCCCGATGCAGAGATGGACAAAGAAAATAAGATAATCCGATTATCTTCTCGTTATTTGTGCTTAATAAAAATCAAATCAGAAAATGTAGAAGAACTTGAATTAGAACAAGGCTTACTAAGTTTTGAGCAAAATGATTGCCATGCTACATTCAATGGATACAGTGGCGGGGCAGTATTAGACGATAACAATGATGTTCTTGGTATGATAATACGAGCTTCAGACGATGAAAAATGCGTACGTTTTATAACATCTAGAACGCTGATTCGCATGCTACAACAAATTACACAACAAGATTCAGAGTAAGACATAAAATAAATATATTTTGTTATATCAATATCTATTTTCTAGGTATCTATTAAAACTCTCTTCTTTTTGCTCTAGCTCCCAAGCCTCAGATTGTTCCAGCATTTTATTTATAAAAGAATCTTTGTCACTTTTTAACAACATATCATCTGGAAAATCATTATTTTTTATAAATTCCAATGTTTTTTCTACAATGTCATTTCTGCTAAAGGTATCAGATCTATCCCCACGCAATACGAGACGCGAAATAATATCAAATACCTTCCTTGGAGATTGCGGCAAATCTTCCAATAAATTATCCTCTAACATAAAACATGACATGGTCAATTTAAGTTCATCATCCATAACCAAGCTATGTAATTGATTTATTCCCCATCCACCGTCCTTGAACCTTCCACATTGATACCAACGTTCAAATTCGACTAATACTTTTTTATAATCAGCTCTATGATCTTTTATTTTTTCAATGAACCATTCCCACAAATTCATAAAACGAGCCAAGACATCCTTAGAAATCTCATCCCCTCGGCCATCTCTATCCCATAGCGAAAAACCGATATAATTGATAAAGGCTACTTGTTCTATCTGTTTATCTGTCGAATTAAAGATCAACTCCACTAAAATAGAATCTAACGCAAATGCTCCCCACCCATAATAATATGCCAGCCCTTGGGCTGTACGCTCTCTAATCCGTTTGCCTTCATCCGCATCCCACCAATCGGCACTCAAAGCATAAGCAAATTTAGTTTCTAACAATTTAAACAGAGACTTACACTGCCGACCATATAAAATAAATGCATGCCATGTTGCTTTAAATATCTCTTCTTTTCCTATCTCCGTAGGAAATATGTTATTAATATTAGCTACAACCCACTCTGGAATAGCATAGTCCATATATGAAATCATTCGCGCTATTATTGCAAACGTTTCCAAATAGCGAGATTCTGATGCTAATTTGGTCAAAAGAGGGAAAATTTGCTCTCTTGGTTTATCATTATTTTTTAACCATAAGACATATATCAATAAGGCTTCCACAGCTTGGCCATGCAGAGAATTTATTGCTGTGTGCAAACGATCTGGGATATTTTCCGTTCTTTTTTTCTCTAAATTTTCATCCTGAGCTTCAACAAGCATTTTAAGAGCCTTATATACACCTTCAAGAAAGGCGCTATCAACCCCAGACAAATTATTTTTTTCACGAAAAGCCGCACTAAAAACCGACACGACTTCCTGTTTTGCCCAATACCAACTATCATCACCATCATGGAATGGATCGCGACCTTCAAAATTTTCATCATGAATTAAAATTGTCTCACAAAACTTTATAAGTTTAATCCAATCTTCATCTTCTTTGATACCAGACTCCAAAATTCCGCGAATAATCGCACGCACATATGTCGGTTCAGATATAGATTGGAAAGCCTCTAGCTCCAGAATATATTTTTTAGGGTTTTGTTTAATATCTTCTTGTATAGTATTGGCTAAGCCTGGTCGACTAGTTCCATTTATCCAGTTATCTTTAACCGGTTGCCAGCTCTGCATAATAGTAACAATTTCCTCAATGGACATATCTTTAATATCTTCTGTGTTAACTGGAGATTTATGAACAACAGGCTTAAAATCTCCCATCCAACTTAAAAAATCTGGGTGGATTTCCGGTTCCAAAGGCTTTCCGTCCGCATCAAAAAGCACACTGACAAAAGGCTCTTTCTGTTCGTCAGTCAATTGGTCTAAAATTGGAACCAACTTATTAAACTTCCACCGTTTTTGCTTGTCTGCTGCAGTAAAATTTTTCTCATCCATATTATAGTATTCATCCATCGGCCCATTTTTTATATAAGTGAGTATACGCTCTTGGTGTTCCGGCAAAAGTTTACTAAATTTATTTTTTATTAAATGAAAATATTCATGATGATAGTTTAATTCGTCAAAAAATTCGTAATTTGTTAGATATTTTGACAATAATGCTTCATCAAAATCATTTAAATTAGATAATAGATATAATGCGACACGAATTAGCAGCAGCCTATTAGAACTCTCTAACTTATTAAAAACATAATCAATCTGTTCTGGTTCTTTATGCAGAATTTCCATCGCCAGATTTCTAATCATATTAATGATATTGTCTTCCAATTCATAATTGAAGTGGTTTTGTGCGTGATCTTCAATGGCAGGACGATAAATATACCCACAATATTCATGCCTATTCCTGTCTTCGTCCAAAACGCCCTTATATAAGTCATGACTGATTACTTGAATTAAAATATCAAACAATTTAATTGAGTCATTATCATACAGCTTTTCCATTAAATTCAATATTTCATTGTATCTATAACTATTATTTGTTCCGTATTTTGATACAATATTTAAGAGGCCATGTTCACCCCACTTTTCCAGATGAACGCACAGCAAATTATGAGCAAGTTTATCCGCTAATTTCGGTTCAATCCCTTTTAGTCTTTCAAACACTATAGGCAATTCTCTATAATCGAACCACCCTATATATTTTATTTGTTCCATATATGATACAAAAGCAGATATAATTGTCACAAATTGTTCATCGGGCATCTTTGGTGCAATTGAAAAAACAAGCATTTGAGCGAACCAAAAAGATTCAATAGTACACGCATTTATTTTATCTATTAAAGGCTGTAAGAAATTGTATATGTCTACTGGTTTCTCTGAAGCAGTTCTTATCAGATATGGTAGTGCTGGCCACGAATAGCTATCGTCAGTGTCACCATTTCCTGGGATAGTTTCATACCAGAGCAATCCTTCGTATTTTTTTAGTTCTTCAAACCATAAAGGATTTTCCAATTTTGCAAAAAATTGTGCCTTAAGATTTCCTTGAATATGCTTAAGAACTAAATCAATCTGATTTTGTGTTGGCGCTTTCCAGTATCCCATCCAAGACTTCCTTTTTTTCAAGATATAGCGGATTATCTAATTCTAAAATATAGTTTTCTATATTGCTTATATGATTGCCAAATTCAGAATCTGATATTTTATGAAATTTTATATTCAAATGCCTACAAGAATTTAAACTATTATCCCCCCTCTTGGCAAAATTTATTTTTTCTGCTTTCTTTTCAAATTCCCGTTTTATCTGCTGTTTCTTTTCTTGCACCACAGTTTCATCTTTCATCATACGTTCAAATGTTGGATTTCTATCCATATAAAGCGCGCGCATTTTAACTTTTTCATCATATAGTTTTTTTAGTCCTTGGTTCCATAAAGACGTTATTATTTTGTTAATGTCTGAGTCCGTTTTTTCCGATTCTTTCACAAAATCTACAGTTTTTAATGCGTCAAATAATTGCCCTTTTAAAATATCTTCAGAATATTCATTTATTGCATCCATCACATTTACTAGACAATGAGCAACAATAGATTGCTTTGCCGGAAAATCAGGGATTTGCCAGATGTAAATCGCAGCTTTGTATGCATCTTCTGCGTCATTACTAAAAGTTTTTAGTATTTCACAGATTTTCTTTTTTACTGGGTCTAGTCCACTAAAAAAATCCGTCATAGACGCAACATTATTTTGACAATCACAGTTATCAAATGACATTTTGTTCCTTATGCTATACTTATTAAGTATAAACATATGATAACATCAAATCCATAACATATTACAATAAATCAACTTGATTTACTTTGTTTCTAGCGGTACACTTTTCTCTGAATCCAATGGGAATTGGGTTCGGGGCTGTGGTGGCCCGCAGACGCGGCACAAATTTGTCGTTAAAATCCCCCGACTGTGGTCGGGGAGCCGTTCGCTATACAACAGGGCTTGCCCGAAAGCACGGAGCATTCGTTTGCTGACACCAACTCCCCGGCCGTCAATTCCGTTGACGGTCATTAATTTATAAAAACAGGGAATTGGTGTGGATATTACAAAATCTATTGTTTCGGCATTTATAAACCTGAAGCAAAAACATCGCTTTTTTGTATCAGAGGCGGATTTTCAGGCATCTTTTACCTGGGAACTGATGCAGGTATTTCAAGATCGCCCAGACGTTAAAATATACCGCGAATTTCCAGTACGTATTTACGATACGCAGTGGCGGATGATTTATATTGATATTCTGATTGTTGCCGATGGTCAAAGATTCCCCATTGAGTTGAAGTACAAGACCGACAGAATAGACTCTGAAGCAGAATATGAGGATACCGGCATTCCAGTAAGAGATATATTAAAACCGCAAGGCGCCGAAGACGAAGGCTGTTATGACTGTTGGAAAGACATATCGCGTATAGAGAAATTGGTAAATAGTGGCTTTGCCCACAGTGGTATCTTTATATGCATCGCCAATGACAAATATTATTGGAACGGCAAATGCAATATAAAAACTCAGGCATATGTATTTCGCATAAGCCCCGGAGCCAAATACAAAGGGGAATATAACTGGAATTTAGCCAACTGCACAAATCCAGAAAAATTGCTAAAAACGCGTCCAAATTTGGATATCAGGAACAACTATGAATTTACTTGGCAGGATTTCTATGAGATGCCTGCACAAAACGGCCTGTTCAAATTTTTATTAGTCAAAATACCACCAAAGGAGTAGCAAAATGAAAAAAGTATCATTTTTTATATTAGGATTATTGAGCTTAACCTCTTGTACCACAGGAACCAGAGATGTAGAGGTCAAACATTGGGCTTATGTTCATCAGGTGCTTGACCAGTCAGGCACAAAAAAAGTTGCATTGGCGAATGTTGGCTATCTGGGACCACAAGGAGAAAAATGGGGTGTTGTATACAGTGTTAAATTGATTCTGGAGAATTGTAAATACGAGAATGAATGGGTTGATGGCCAATACTATGTATGGTCTGGAATTTTGGAGAATACACGTAAATCATTCTCATTTACAACGGCGACAAGTGCCCAAAGAACCGTTCCTGTGTATTATGGGGATTGCGCCAAAAAAGATATTCAAAAACAAGAATGTTTTTCATGGGAAAGGGATTGTATCGTTGAACAGAAAGAAGATTGATATTTACAACGCCCCAAATGGGGCGTTGAGTTTATTGTTGCATAGCATAGTTTATACACTGTGACATGGCATCAACCTGATCTTTATATTTTGTATTTGGGAACCCCAGTAGTTCCTTTTTACAATTTTGCCACCAGGCTTCATCTTTTTGTGGAAATAGCAAATTCCCTTTTTCAATCATAACACCTAATGCCTTTGCGCGAGATATTTTATCTATCGTGGGTTTAATGGGTACAACCTCTATCCGCCGACCGACACGATCACGTGCCTTACCTAACATCGGGATAAGGAACTCGCCACTAGCCTTGTCCTCTATCAACAATTTCACATAATTGCCGGCCTGTTGGTTATATTTATATTCATTATATACCTCTATTATTTTATCAAATAATTGCGGCGTATCCCATTTCCCTCTAATTATATCTATTAGGTAAAATTTATAGTTGTTTGTCATAAGAATTACACACCCAACAGAATACGCGTTATTATCACCCGTCTTATTAGCTGTATCCCAACTGATAAACACGTGCTTCGGTTGAAGTCGCGAATTTATGGCAGCATCCTCATAATATTTCAGCCACGACTCTTTGACAATTCCGCCTTCTGGCGGGCATGGATCTTGCTGATATTGTGCAACAAATGCATACTCTCCCATAGATTCCTTTATTTCCGCCACAATTTGCGTATTCTCACGCACAGGATGCAACAGTTCACCTTGTTCGCGAATGATTGTCTGTGTTATACCGAAAATTCGATTTTTAATTATCCAAGTCTCATCCTCGGTCGCAATAACAGGGAGTTTTATAACATTAAACCCTGAATTGGTATCCAATAAATGCCCGGTCAGGTCATCTTGGTGCAAACGTTGCATAACCAGCAAAATCTTTCCTGTTGCCTTGTCATTAAGGCGCGAATATGCGGTTGTACCGAACCAATCGTTTAGTTTCGTTCGTGCAACCTCTGAATTCGCATCCGAGGCCTTTTGCGGATCATCGATTATCAGCCAATCGACCCCACGTCCCGTAAATGTACCGCCAATTGAAGTGGACATTCGGCCACCACCATGGGTGGTTTCAAAGTCATTTATAGCCTGTCTTGACGGGTGCAGGCGCGTCATCGGAAACAAATCGCGATACCAATCGGATTGCATAACATCGCGGCAATTATTGGCAAATTTAGCCGCCAATTCATCGTTATAACTGACGCATCCTATGTTTAGTTTGGGATTGTGTCCCAACAGCCATGCAGGCAACGCAACCGAACAAATTATACTTTTCATATATCGCGGTGGCATATTTATTATTAAACGTCGATTTTCGCCATCATACATATTCATAACGGCATCACAGATAACGTCTATATGCCAGTTATCCATATATGTTGAGCCGGGCGATACCTCATTGAACACCTTTATGACAAAAGACTTAAAATCCGTACGCAATATTGCGTTAAATATATTTTTATCCATTTTTATTATCCTTTAAAAATTGTTTAACTATGGTCATGTCATCCTGGCGGATGGTCGCCGCGACCTTGGCCAGTTCTTCATTTTTATTATCCGCCTCTATCATCAAGGGGATTAAAATCTGAAGAGCTTTTAGGTCACCCTTGGCCGCTTTGTTTGCCGCCTGTAATAACATCGCCAACTTTTTAGGTATTTTGATTGGATTGCCGTTTTTAACGATTTGAACTTTTTCGTTTAAAATTTCATCCAATAACTTGTATGTATTTTTACTGCCCTTTGGTCGCCCCTTGGGGTTACCCGATTGACCAGGACGAAACTGTCCTGATTTTGGTGGTTTCATATATCCCATTTCGTAGTCTTTCATTACGCGACCTCCCGCCGGATGGCCAATAATTCAGAATATGTTTTACCAGATGCTTCGTGTATGGCATCTATGCCAAACAAGTCGAAAAATCGGCGAATGGCGGTATCCACATATAGCGGTTCCAGTTCAATGCCACAACAAACGCGTTTAGACTGATGCGCGGCAATCAATGTACTGCCCGACCCCAGAAATGTATCCAAAACGACATCGCCACGCCGTGTGACGTCCAATATCGCATCTTTCAGCATTTCAACAGGCTTTACCGTTGGGTGCATTTTGATGTCATCCTTGTGTCGGCCAAACGCATTTACGCCCGCATACTGCCAAACATTTGTGCGATAGCGACCGTTCTTGCCCAGATGGACATTATTGACGTGCGACTCCTTGCCATTTTTGAAGATAAAGCAGAGTTCATGCTGACTGCGATACAGACTGCCCATGCCACCCGATGACTTGCACCAGACGCACATGTTTATCAGTTCAGAAAACACATCGTTTCCTGCCGCCGATATTTCGCCCATGTGACGCCAATCCATAAAGTTATACTGCAATGCCCCAGGACGGGAATGTTTCGCACACAGTTCAAAGTTCTTGCGTAAAAACTGCGTGAACTCATCCGTACTCATCTCGCCAGATGCCATTTGGAACTCTTTATGGCGAACATTGCCCGACCCACACACGTGTCCCGATATTTTGACATTGTATGGCGGGTCTTGCAGAACCATATCCGCATGACGCGTGCCAAGCAGTGTTTCAAAAGTCGCCGCATCCAGACTGTTGCCACAGATAATCTGATGATCGCCAAGGCACCATACGTCCCCGGGACGCGTTACGATTTCGTTTTCCGAGATATACGGAACGCTATTCGCCTTGGGGTCTGCGGCCGGTTTATCGTCCACAGACAAGACATCCAGTTCGACATCTGAAAAGCCCGTTACGGATATATCCAAATCATCACATATTTGTTCCAATTCGGATATTTCCAGACGCAGCAAATCCGCATTCCAACCACCGTTTTCAGCGATTTTATTATCGGCCAGGCGATATGCACGTTTTTGCGCATCACTCAAATGCGATAACCGTATAACCGGTACAGTATCCAGGCCCAAAACTTGAGCCGCAGCCACACGACCGTGTCCCGCGATGATTTCCAGATTCTCGTCGACCAGTATCGGATTATTGAATCCAAACTGCCGAATAGATGCCGCAATTTGCTGCACTTGACCCTCCGGATGATTTTTTGCATTTTTCGCATAGGCGCGTATCTGATTTAGCGCCAGGTTTTCTATACTTAAAAGTCCCATAATTAACCTCCTTTTTGGTTGTTGCTGAGCTGCAATACGGAGGTCATTTTTTGCCCGCATTGCTATATAATATACAGTGATGGCCATAAAAAATTTTGCACAATTGCATAACTAGTTATAAATACTTGATTTTTATACTTGACTTAGGCGCCTTTGTAAGCATTCATTGCACAACCTTAGATGGAGGCGTTTATGGCAAAAATCGAACTACCAACGACACTGGATGCGCTGCGTGCGATATCGTTTGCGGATCGGGTGGCACTCTGGGCAAAATACAGCCCACATCCGTTCAAACGGCAAATGCGGGCGCTGTGGTACTATGTTCAATGTGACCGCCAGAAACTACGGATTGAACCAAAGTTCCTGGCCAAGATTAAGAGATACAAAGACAACCCGGCCGAATGCACCACCCGCGCGTATCAGAACCGATACTTCATCCGTCCTGGCGCGGTTATAACGCGCACATTCCGCGGTATTGAACATCGCGTCACGGCAAATGATGATGGAACGTTTTACTATAACGGCAAAACATACAGAACACTGTCCGGAATCGCACGCGAAATCGCCGGAATCAAGATTTCCGGACCAAAGTTCTTTGGATTGGATAAATGATGTAAAAACAATTAAATACGCCAGATCAATCGAAAATATACTTTATACAATTTTTCAACCAAAGAATATTTGTGCTTTTGACTTTCGAATCCGTGCCTATCACAAAATTCATTGTGATATATTATCAAAAACATCCTCTTAGCCATAGTTTTCCGCTTAAACGGGGTAGAATCTATTAATTTACTATGACAGTGTAGCATTGATATTATTTTTTCGTGTTTTTTATCGGTTTCGTACCGTTTATAGTAATATTCTAAAAAATCCAAATGTTTTAATCTTTTTCCTGTTTCTCTTATCTGGATTAATTGCGACACTTCATCGTATTTTTCCATAATGTCATCAATACCAATTATTGGAAAATTTATTTGCTCTTCTTTTACAACGGCATTCACTAACCCAGAGCCGAAGACAAAATATTCATCGGCATAGAAATTACCCCTAGTGATAATACCTCGCACTTTTAACCCTGTCCTACAAAAATGACACTGAAAATTTAAACATGCGTCCATTAACAATGCTAAATTCAAATTATCCGTCTTTTTGTCTCCAGTTTCTGGTACATATAAAACAAAATTATCCGAAAACAATTTATACTTTATAAGACTTTTTTGGTGTTCCATAATGTCCTTTGGCAGGTTCATCATTGTTTTATATAACGTCTCCATACCTTTATGGAAACTAAGCATACCATAAATGTTTTTTCTAAAGAAAACTTGTTCGTTTTTGCACACTTCTGCCTTATATCCTAAAATATCAAAATAAGCAATAAAATGAGATTTCAGAACCTGCATTATCGTATCCTTTTTCCTTTTATTATAACTTGACTTCAACGCATTTGTAAGCAGTAATTGCTCAAAGTTGTTAACCAAAGGAGCAAAAAAATGCCAAATAAATGTGCGATTTATGTGCGTAAGTCCACAGAGCATGGATTGGATATGGAATTTAATTCCCTGCAAAACCAAGAGGAGTCGTGCAAAGCCTATATTGCGTCCCAATCGTTTAACGGATGGCAATATTACAAGACTTATACCGACGCAGCGATATCTGGTGGCACGATGGAACGGCCTGCGCTTAAACAAATGTTGGACGATATGGCACACGGCCTGGTCAACACTGTTGTTGTGTACAAGGTTGACAGACTCTCGCGGTCCATATTGGACTTTCATAATATGATGGAGTACTTTGAAAAGTACGGTGTGAACTTCGTATCTATTACCCAATCGTTTGACACCAGTACATCTATGGGTAAATTGACATTAAATATGCTGCTATCATTTGCACAGTTTGAACGCGAAGTATCATCGGAACGGGTTCGCGACAAAATTCGCGCGAGTAAGGCCAAAGGTCTATGGATGGGCGGCAATCCACCACTTGGTTATGATGTGGTAAATAAAAAGTTAATTCCGAACGAGGCCGAAGCCGCGAACGTTCGACACTTGTTTGAAAAATATCTGGAACTGCAATCTGTAAATGCATTGACTGAATATGCCACGGCGCACAACATCAGCGCAAAACAATGGACAACCGCCAAAGGTGTCACAAAGGGTGGTCGACCGATTGCAAAGATGAGCATGCATCGCATCCTGCGTGATCGGACTTATATCGGCCAAATTGTGAACAAGACAGACAACACCGTTGCGCCGGGTGAGCATTCGGCAATATTGTCAAACGAACTCTTTGATCGTGTACAGGCGACATTGCGGAATAATGCGAATAACAAGTCTGAAACACACGGTTCGCCGAACCTGTTGACCGGCAAACTGTTTAATCACAACGGCGTGCGCTTTACCAATCAACGAACATGCGGCAAAGGCAAAACCAACACCCATTATTATGCAACCCGTGGCTTTTATCTGCCCGCACCCCAGGTGGACGAAATCGCAATAAAAACCATAACGCGGTTCTTAGATGCAGATTTATCAGCGCTACCGCCCGCGACCGTTGACATACTAAAACGTATCAACATACACAATATACAATACACAGAAAAGAAAGCACTCATTCAATCACTGGTTGATAGAGTTATATATTCGCAAGAAAAATTGATATGTTATCTGACGCCAGACATCGCGAAACTACAGCCGTTCGCAAAGGATAACTTTATCAATCAGAAATCCGACCCAATGGAGTTCGCAATCAGCGATGGTCGTATCGTAATTACCGTCCCGATTATCCTGCGTAAATACGTAAACACAGTGTTTGATAAATCCAAGAACGGCGTCCTGACAATCACCGATAACAACCACCTAATCCTGAAAGCCTTCGCCACTGCATGGAAATATCGGGATATGTATGAAGAATGCGGCGATGCAGACAAAATCATCGCATCCGAACATACATCCCCACGCCAGTTTTATCGTCACCTCGACCTAGCATATATAAATCCAGAAAAGATAAATCAAATCTTATCTGGGAAGTTAAGAATCAACGTGAATGATTTATTCAAAATTGCGCATGGAAATCAACTATAATTATTTTATATCGTTTTCTTGCTGTATTTGTGCGCTAGCCACTGGGGTGTTGACGCCATATACTTTCTTTTTATTCAAGAAAACCTCTCTTAATATTTTGTTTTCACGTTTTACCGCAGAATCAGAGTCAGAAGAATCTATTGATGAATTGGAAAAATATTCCGACAATATTTGCCACTTCAAATCTGCTTTGGCGTTTTCAATATCTTCTTTATTTTTGAAATCAATTTCACGTTCTAGTATAATAGCAACACTCTGTTCATTCATATGAGTAATAAGCGCTTCTATTGCAGATATCTTTCGTTTGTCTGCGTTAATTTTTTCGTACACCCCAAACAATACACTAAATATTTTGTACAGCACAAATAATATCCCTACAAACAGTAATGCGTTTGGTATTTTTATAGCAACAATTGAAAGTGCCGCATAAATCCAGTTCCAACCATTTGGCACCAGAGCTGTATTAATAATGTTCAGCTGTTCTGAAAAGAGACTTAAAGTTTCGGAGATATTATGCAACGAAAACCAACACAATATTACAGCCATAATAATTGCGCCGAACATACACCGTCCATAAAAACGCATATTTGTAACAGATTCTTCTTTAAAAGCCTTAACACTATCTATAATTTTGATGTTTTTTTCGATTTTAGCTTTGTGTTTCTGATAGTTATCATCTAGCTGTTTTATTTCGGTGGTTATTTCCTCTTTGCGTTTTTGGCCATCGGCCTCCAACTTGGCAATATCATTTTCCAATTTTGATTTTTTATCGTTTAGCGATTCTTCGGGGTATTCACCGTCATCATTTTGAATACCTATTTCTGTCTCTAAGTCAGCTTTTTCCGTTTTTAGCTGTTCAATATCATTAACCAGAGTATTCTTCTCTGACTTATGTTCGTCCAAATCTTGTGCAATTTCAGAAAGGCCTGCCTGCAAGGAAGTTAGAGTCTCTTGAGCTTGTGCTATTTCGTTTTTCAAAGTTTCATTTTGATTTTCTAACTGTTTATTGTCTTCAATAAGCAGTTGCCTTTTTAATGCTAATTTCGAATTCGGTACAGGGGCCATTATTAATCCTTTTATCTTATCATGTCTTATGTAGGATTTTATTGGCATTTTTCAAGTGCTACTTGACCAAAACTGGCATCGGGATTTTGAGCAAGGTATGCTTCCTGTGGCATTTTGGCAATAGTGGCGCGAATATTGAGCATACACTGGTACCGTTGCTGATAAAAATCCCCGGATTCTGGGGTAAAAGAAACATCCCACAGGATTACCACGGGATGTCTGATATTCCTGGCGGGGTATGAACACAGTACGATTTCACACATACAAATTCCAATTTTACAGGGAATTTACAGGGATTTTCCCACTATAAAACTCTTGTATTTTTTATATAAAATCCTATATACAAGAATAAAGGATAAATAGACATGAATATTGATGACATTATAAACGCATTTTATAAACTGCATGATTATAAGGGAAAATTCAGGTTTAATACCCCAGAATACATCAGTTTCCATAGGAGTCTTACGGATTTTATCTATGAAAACCACCTGGAAGAAACTATGTATTGGAAGAAAATATCCGACAATTTATTGTATACAGCAACGGAATATATGACACTACCAGAAGCTGGCATTATATCAAAAAATCTAGAGCTTTTACGACGTTATATTTTAGAGGCTCGGAACGAACCTTTCTGGAAGTATATTCACCCCTTATTGTTGCCAATTACACAACCCAAATTCCTAGCACAACAATATGCCGATTGTGTAGAGTCTGCATTCAAGGAAATTAACTCTAGATTAAAGAAGTTATATCGCAAATTTCGAAATGAGGAACTAGACGGCAGCACCCTAATGAATCATGTATTTTCGCCTAATAACCCGGTGTTAACTTTTGAGAACATAGAAACACAGACTGGCAAAGATGTCCAAATTGGATATATGAACATATTTGCTGGCGCAATGACAGGCATAAGAAACCCCAAGGCACACGAAAATCAGATCATATCGAAGGACATGGCTATAAAGCGATTGATTTTTGCTAGCTTGTTGATGGACAAAATAGATGAAGCCATATCATATTCCAACATAGAAGAATGATTATATCGCAATAAAGCCGATGTGCTATCTGGGAAAAAATATTGACTTTCTGGTAATTATCTGGTAAAACTTGGTAAAACATAAAAGGATTTGGTATGCCTAATAATCGAGATATTATTATAACCCCTGAAATGCTGAACGGCATTGCCGAGATTGATGCGTTTAATGGTGCGTGGACTGGCGGGGCGGTAAAACTGTCCGCGGATGATCTGCGTATTATGCGTCGTGTTGCAACAATTGAATCTGTTGGGTCATCTAATCGTATAGAAGGCAACCGTATGACAGATACTGAAATTGAAGCATTATTTGCCAATATCAATCGTCAGTCATTTGCCACCAGAGACGAGCAGGAAGTTGCAGGATATTCAGATGTAATCAATACCATATTTGAAAACTATGCGTCTATACCGCTTAGCGAGAATTACATTAAGCAGTTGCATAAAATATTATTGAATTACTCTAACAAGGACACCCGCCATCGTGGCGAATATAAAAAAGACAGCAACCGTGTCGCTGCATTTGATGCAAACGGTAATGAAATCGGTTCTATATTCGAAACCGCTACACCATTTGATACGCCACGCCTGATGAGTGAAACAGTCAAATGGACCAATGGTGCGTTGGCCGACAAATTTTTTCACCCTATTATTGCCATTGGTGTATTTGTGATACATTTTCTGTCCATCCATCCATTTACCGATGGTAATGGGCGTTTGTCGCGCGCATTGACTGTTATGCTGATGCTGAAAAGTGGATATACATATATGCCATATGCATCTATGGAGTCTATTATAGAAGCAACCAAGGACGCATACTATCGTGCATTACGTGGCACGCAAAAAACCATCTGGGGCGACAAGATCGACTATGAACCATGGCTGACTTTCTTTGTTCGGGCATTGGTTGCACAAAAACGCCAACTGGAAGACAAAATCGCAAAAGCACGTGGCGCAAGTGCTGCAAAACTGTCTGCAACACAGAATCAGATTTTGGAACTGTTTTATAAAACACCAGAATTGACCATGACACAGATTGTATCTGCGATGGATAGAAATCCAGAAACCATTCGCAAAGCGGTACAAGCGTTGGTTAAACGTGGACACATATCAAAACAAGGCACAACCCGTGGCGTGTTTTACACTTTGCACTAATAACCCATAGCCCGCTGCAAAAACAGCGGTTTAAAATTTGTTTTCAAGTAAAATATTTTCAATTTTGGCGATTTTTACAAAGATCACATTTGAAAAAAAATTCCTTTCCCGTTATTAATTAATTATAAGGAGTCCAACATGAAGAAAAACCGCAACTTTTTAGTAATGGGAGAAATATATGAACAATTTAGAAATAAAAAATACAAATATTGGTCAAATACATGGATATGAACGCAATGCACGGAATCATCCTGAATCACAAATTACACAAATAAGAAAATCTATTACCGAATTTGGTTTTAATAATCCGATCCTGATTGATGAACACGGCGAGATTATCGCGGGCCACGGCAGATATATCGCTGCAAAACAAATGGGACTTAGCACCGTTCCCACTATCACACTATCACACCTGAACGAAAAGCAAAAACGAGCATACAGATTAGCCGATAATAAAATCGCTGAAAATGGCGGATGGAATCTGGAACTGTTGCAATTGGAAATCAAAGATTTAGAACAGATATGCGCGGGTGATTTGGACATAAGAATTACCGGCTTTAACGATGCAGAATTAGATCAAATAATCAATCTGGGCGACACCGTTCCTGCAGACCCAAAAGCCAACCACATACCGTTTATTCCCGAAGATGAAATAGTGTCTGTACTTGGCGACATTTGGCAAATTGGCCCGCACAGAATTATTTGTGGCAACAGTTTAGAAGAATCTACTTTTAATCAACTAATGGACGGAGCGGTGGCAAATACTGTTTTGCAAGATCCGCCATACAATGTAAAAATCAATGGGCATGTCTGCGGTTCGGGCGCAATACACCACAAAGAGTTCGCAATGGCATCGGGCGAGATGTCAGCGGAAGAATTTATCAGTTTCCTGAAACAAAACTTTTTTCTGTGCAAGGCACACTCTAAGATCGGCGCCCTGCACTATAACTTTATGGACTGGCGCCACATATCGGAAATCATGACCGCAGGAAATGCCGTATTTGATGAATTTATCAATATGTGCGTATGGGTAAAAAAGACTGGTGGCATGGGTTCGCTGTATCGCAGTCAGCACGAATTATGCTTTATATTCCGCAACGGCAAGAAAAGCCATATGAATAACGTGCAATTGGGCAAACATGGCCGATATCGCACCAATGTATGGCAATATGCGGGCGCAAATTCATTTGGAAAACACAAAGGCGACCTGAAACTACATCCAACCGTCAAACCTGTTGAGATGTTGCGTGATGCAATACTGGATTGCACGCCGCGTGGCGGAATTGTTCTGGATTCGTTCTTGGGTTCGGGCAGCACACTGATTGCTGCACAACAAGCAGGACGCGTTTGCCGTGGCATTGAATTAGAACCGATATACATAGACACGACCATCCGGCGCTTCCAAGAGTTATTTGGAATTGATGCAATACACGTGCAATCCGGCCAGACATACAATCAAAAATTGGCAGACAAAAGGGGCACTAAATGACAGATAAGAAAGACAAAGTTGGATATATGAATCCACCGAAACATTCTAGGTTTCGCCCTGGCCAATCTGGTAATCCGCACGGGCGCAAGAAAGGCAGCATAAATACATTGACATTGTTAGAAATGGCGTTGAACGAACAAGTAAATCTGGATTCAGTTGCAGGCACACGACAAATTACTAAAAAACAGGCAATTATGTTGCAACTGGTTAATCAATCGGCCAAAGGCGACCTGAAAGCAACCGCCCAAATATTACCATTGATGCAACAGCTGGATTCGCGTAATGAATCACTGGACAAGCAGCACAATGCCATTTCCAGTGATGATCAGGCTATTATTCGGGGATTTATAAATGGACGAAAGAATAAATGATTTAGAATTCTTGCACGCGTTGTTGCGGTCAGACTTCAAATCCTTTGCGATTAAGGTGTTTAACGAAGTGTCCGCAGGCGCACAATATCTGGATAACTGGCATATAGATGTTGTTTGTAACGAAATCGAACAGATGATAAGTGGCGATAACAATCGCCTGATTGTGAATATACCGCCACGAAATATGAAATCTATTATCTGTTCGGTGGCATTGCCGGCATATTTACTGGGATTGAATCCACAAACACAAATTATATGCGTCAGCTATGCGGACGAACTGACCAAGAAATTTGCCAATGACTGTCGCACTGTGATGGAAACCGCTTGGTATAACGACCTGTTCCCATGTACTAAAATTGATCACAGGCGCAGTGCAACCATGGACTTTCAAACCACACGTGGCGGTGGGCGATTTTCAACAACCATAAATGGAACATTGACTGGGCGTGGTGGCGACTGGATTATCATTGACGATCCATTAAAGGCATCGGACGGTCTGTCAGATGTTTTGCGCAACAAAGTGAACGATTGGTATGCGACGACACTCTATTCGCGTCTGAACAACAAAAATACGGGCAATATACTGGTTATTATGCAACGTCTGCATCAAAGTGATTTGACAGGGTATTTACTGGAAAAACAATCTGGCTTTCGTCATATCACGATACCAATGATTGCGGAGATGGATGAAGATTGGTCATACACCGACAAGTTTGGATACAGGCACGACATAGCACGACGCGTGGGTGAACTGCTGCATCCAGAACGTGAAGATATGAACTCTGTCGCACATTTGCGTCAGACACTGGGCGAATATGCCTTTGCAGGACAATATCAACAACGCCCCGTTCCAAAAGATGGTGGTTTGGTTAAACGTTCTTGGTTGCACTTTTATAATGAACTGCCCCAACGTTTCAAACACATCTTTCTGTCATGGGATACAGCGTCTAAGACCGGTATTACAAACGCATATTCGGCATGCGCAGTATTTGGGGTCGGAATTGATAATCGTGTGTACCTGCTGGCCGTGGAGCGTGGACGGCTGGAATACCCTGCCCTGTTAAAGCGTGTGGCGGAATTACACACCCAAACACAACACGCGCATGGCAACTGCCCGACAACAACACTGATTGAAGATACGTCATCTGGCACCGCACTGATACAACAGTTACGCGCCCAACACAGGATGAGCGTTGAACCAATCAAGCCAATATCAGACAAAGAATCCCGTTTAAACGCAACAACGGCCTATATTCAAAACGGGACGATTGTGTTTCCGAATACCGCTGGACCATGGTGGCCAGATTTTCTGGACGAATTGCTGACATTCCCTGCTTCAACATTCAAGGACCAATGCGATGCATTTTCCCAAGGCATCGGCCATATTGATGGCCTATACCTCAGCGCCCGCCGTGGATATTTTTGATAATATAAATTGATATTTGGGCCACATGTCCTAAAGTGACATAAAAGGAGAAAACTATGCTGTTTGGTGCGATTATTGATGACATTGCCGGGTCTGTCTATAAATTTGCAAATATCCGGTCCAAGAACTTCTCTTTTATGACCGACCGTTGCTATATCACGGATGATTCTTGTATGACCATAGCGGTGGCCAGCGCAATCAAACAATGGCGTGAGCAAGGTGACGACCTGAGCCAAATCACAGCTGACACTATGCGAGTTGTTGGCAAGGCATATCCGAACAAAGGCTATGGCGGTATGTTTTGGGAATGGCTGAACGACCCGACTATGGGCCCGTATAACAGCTGGGGCAACGGGGAGGCAATGCGAGTATCTGCGGCCGGATGGTTTGGCGAAAATATCGCAGAAGTCAAACGCCTGTCATACCTGGTCACATCCCCAACCCACGACCATATCGAGGGCATCAAGGGTGCCGAAGCGGTTGCCGTTGCAATCTTTATGGCACGCACTGGCCACAGCAAAGACGACATAGCGGAATATATACGCAACAACTATTACCCGACATGCGACTGCTTGGCGGATTTACAGGAATACTATGATTGGGATTCATCGTGCCAGGGAACGGTACCACCCGCCCTGCAATGTTTCTTTGAATCAACCGACTTTGAAGACGCAATCCGCAATGCGATATCAATCGGTGGCGACAGTGATACAATTGCCGCAATCACAGGCTCTGTTGCCGAGGCATACTATGGCATTCCTCCCGAACTAATCGACCATGCCAAAACCTATATCCCAGACGATTTGTTGGAGATTGTTATGGGGTTGGAGAATCAACATCCTTAAAATATATTGATAACCCCATGTATGTTTTGATATATTTTCCTATATAACATGGATACAGAAACACATAAGATTTTTATTAAAGGCGAAGATCTGACCAGGGATATTCTGCTGATAGAACCCGATGGCAATAAAATAAATGTCATGTTTAAAAACGGTCGGTCATATTCTTACAGCAGAAGTAGTATTAGATTAGAACCAATAAAACAGGATGAGCAAAGAGCAAAAAAAGTATTTTCATACTTGCGTTCGATTGCGGATTCCGTAGGTTTGAACAACGATTATGGTCAGAATATTTTGCTTAAAAACCTTAATCGTATTAACGAAAAATCCAAAGAAACCGTATTATATGACTTTTTATCTGGCGAATACAGGGACAATAACAGCAAGATATCAGATACGCCGTTGTACCCCTTTGGATTTAATATTAGTCAACAGCAGGCCGTTGATAATGCACTGACCAACCAGCTGTCTATTATTGAAGGGCCACCGGGGACCGGAAAAACGCAAACTATACTGAATATCATAGCAAATATTGTAATGGCGGGGAAAACGGTTGCCGTGGTTTCTGCAAACAATTCTGCGACCGCCAATGTGCTGGAAAAACTGCAAAAATACGATTTGGGTTTTATGGCGGCTTTTCTGGGCAGCAGTTCAAACATTGCCGCATTTAACCAAACAGATCACAAATTACCAGATATGTCTGATTGGCACAGAAGCAACAAATGGGCAAAATCCACCATAAAGAAAATCAAAACACTGCATGAAAAACTGCTGACCATGCTGGCCGAACAAAACAGAACGGCGAAAAACAAACAAGAGTTTGATGCGCTGAACACCGAATACCAGCACTTTCATGCACAAAATCCAGATATAAACGAATCCAATATCAGTCACCTGAGTGATGACAAGGCGATGCGGCTTTGGCTGGCATACGAGATTTTTGCCCAGCGCAATCGCCGGCCAAACCTGATTGAACGTATAATATTTTGTTATAAATACAAGATAAAAGATAAACAATTCTTTCACAGCGATGTTGAAACGGTGATAAAAACCTGTCAACAGGTTTGGTATACAAAGCGCATAGCAACCCTGTCCCAGGACATCGAGCAATCAGAAAAGGAACTTGCAAAATTTAATTTTTCAGAAAAAATCAAACAATATACCGACTGGTCTATGCAGTTAGTCAAAGATAATCTGGCAAAAAAATATAAAAAGCTGGAACGGGCCACAAATCCGTCCGATAAAGATTTTCTGAAATCATACCCCGTAATTCTTAGTACGACATATTCCCTTTCAAATTGCCTATTTGATGGGGTTTTTGACTATGTGATAATTGACGAGGCATCCCAGGTTGATTTAGTTACTGGTGCGCTGGCATTGGGGTGCGCACAGAATGCAGTAATTGTCGGCGACTTAAAACAACTGCCCAACGTTGTGGACACAGAAAACGCAAAAACAACCGATGCGATTTTTGATAAATTTGAAATCCCAGAGGTTTACAGGTATAAAAATCACAGCTTGCTGTCGACCGTTACAAAACTGTTCAAGGACATACCATCTGTTATGTTACGGGAACACTATAGATGTCACCCAAAGATTATTGAATTTTGCAACCAACGCTTCTATGGTGGTCAGCTTATTTCCCTTTCCAGGCCAAATACCGACCGTTCGCCCTTGGTTGTATATAAAACTAAAATCGGCAATCACGCCCGAAACCATATCAACCACAGACAAATTGACGTTATTGTTGATGAGATTATCCCGCAACAAAAACTAAATGTAAACGATGACAGTCTGGGCATTGTGACACCATACAGGAATCAGGTTACCGCCCTGCAAAACATATTCAAGGACACAAAGGTTCAGGCCGATACGGTTGATAAATTCCAAGGACGCGAGAAAAACATAATTATTCTATCTATGGTTGATAATCAAATTTCAGAATTTGCGGATCAGCCCAATCGACTAAACGTGGCCATATCACGTACCATAGACCAGCTAATCGTTGTAACCAATGGCAACGAAGAAGAAAAAGACACAAATATTGGCGCCCTGATTGACTATATTAACTATAATAACATGACCGTCGTACACAGTGATATAAGTTCGGTGTTTGATTGTTTATACAAGTGCTATGCGGAAAAACGCAGACAAATGATAAAGTCCAGTGTTTCAGAATTTGACAGCGAAAATGCTATGTACGATTTAATCACAGAAGTATTAAAAACAGAACAATTTAATATCTTTGATGTTGCGTTGCACTTGCCATTAAAATCAATTTTCAACGATTTATCAAAACTAACCAACGAAGAATACAGTTATGCAAGCAATATTATGACACATTGCGATTTTCTGATATTTGATCGCGTTACTAAAAAGCCTGTATTAGGGATAGAGGTTGACGGCACCAAATACCACCACGAAAACACCAAACAACATGAACGCGATAGAATGAAAGACAGTATTTTTGCCACCTATAACATCCCGCTTATTCGCTTTAGAACCGATGGCAGCCAAGAAAAAGCGAAACTTATTCAAGCCTTATCAAAATTGATATCCGGATAAATATCACTTTTATCATTCCCCATCTGGGATTTCGGGGCTGGACACTTCGGTAATATCATCAAAGGGGATTTTGGTTTTGACTATGGTGATGTATCGGTATTCTGGGTCTATGCGGGTGACCATGCCCGTTATGGTGTCATAGGCATCGGTCCGGTAAAATCGCACCGTTATCATCATGCCCTTTTTAACCAGCGCAAGTTTCCGGGACAGTCGTTCTACGGCATCGCCAATCAATTCCCGACGTGGCTCAACCACCCGATTTTTTGCCAGCACCATCGCATAGTACCCACGCAGGGCCGCAAAAGGCATAAACTGTTTTGCACGTGCGGTATTATCAGCCATTGTGTCCCCCAACCAAAGTATTACGTTTACGACCGGTGGATTTCTCGTGATAATTTATGCCACGCAGAACGGCGTTCTTACCAAACTTGCCCTTGATATCCAGCAATGCGTGTTGCAGTTTGCTTTCGCGTTCATCCGCCGTTGTGTCCACAAACAAATCCAGTTGCAGATGCACCGTATCCGCATCGACCAGGTTCCCTAGCCCAACCGTCAATTTATGTATCGGTGTGCGTTTGTCGGTTGTTTCACGATACAATCGCACAAAGTCCGCCACCAATGTCTTGTAAGACGATGTGTGCGCTGGCAATTTACGACTGCCCCCGGTTGGGCGTCGCACATCCCGTGAATACCCCACCGACAGAGATATTTCATCCGCCACCAGGTTCTTTTCCACCAATTCCAAGACCAGGTTATCCACCATTTCCTGCATCACAATCTGTGCATCGTCAAAGTTATAATCTTCGAACAGAATCTGGCCGTTGGACAGTGAATGGGATTTCGCCTGATAGTTATGAATGTCGGCAATTGTGCATGGCTCTATGCCGTTCGCATGGTCAATCAGGTATTCCGCATTTGTCCCGAACTCTTTATACAGGGTTTCGGCCGGCATTTGCGTCACCCCATACAGGTCATACACACCGTATTTTTCCAGTCGCCGTGCAATACCCGCCCCGATGTTCCATATGTCTGTTATTGGCCGATGGTGCCACAGGTGCTGGCGAAAAGATTCCGCATCCAAGTATCCGATATGGTCGGGAACTTTCTTGGCCGTGATGTCCAGCGCAACCTTAGCCAGGAACAGGTTTGTGCCGATGCCGGCGGTGGCGCATATGCCCGTCTCAGCCCGCACCGCATCCATCAGCATTATCGCCATTTCTTTGGGCGACCGCTTATATATTTTCAGGTATGGCGTGATGTCGATAAAGCATTCGTCAATGGAATAGATATGTATGTCTTCGGGCGAGATATAGCGCAGATAAATTCCGTAAATCTGGGCGGATACTTCCATATACTTTTTCATGCGGGGCATGACGGTGATGTATTCGACCCCACGCGGGATTTCAAAGACCCGGCAACGATTGCGAATCCCCAGCGCCTTCATCGCCGGCGTTATCGCCAGACAGACCGACCCCCGCCCCCGTGACGGGTCCGCCACGACCAGGTTTGTTGTAAATGGGTCCAGCCCACGGTCAACCGCTTCGACCGAGGCAAAGAAACTCTTTAAATCAATGCAAAGATAAAACCTTTCCACCATTCCGGGAATCAGTATAAACCGAATTCACAGGATGTCAAAAAGGATTGTATGGATAAAGAATTATAGAAACTTTATATCCTGAACGGTTATAGAATTATTATTGCAAACCATCTTTAGGAATATCTCTATATGTTTAGTTGAATAATACTGATAATGATAATAAATACCGTCGACAAATACCACATGTACAATAGAAAAACTATTTTGCTCTCTGCCATTAAGGAAGTTTTTGCACAATACCGACATCGTTTTACTTCCCTTATCAACAAAGATGACCCTAGGAAAGCCCGCAAAAGCTCTTTTTGCACCCTCTTTCCCTATTTCTCCTGCAAAAAATACAGTATTTTTGGAAATATTTTTATAATAATCATTTAGTTTTTGTCCCCCTTTTGGGCAGCACGTAAAATTTCTGATATTACAGTTTTTTATGTCTTCATTATCCACACACAGGTACGCATTATCAGTACATTCAATCCAGTCATTACTATTATATTGTTTGTATTGTGGATTGTATACATCTTCTAAAAAATGACGCTTTAAACCATTTGTAAAGTTTAATTTTGCTATCAGTGTGTCCGACCTATCATAGAACGGATGTACAAACTGGTTTTGTTGCTTTACTGCATCAAAGAAGCCTTTTAGTAGAGCCTCTTTTAGTCTTGCGTTTTGTCGCGTAATCTCCTTTTGTTTTTGCTTTTCTTCTCTCTGTTTTTGCAATCTTTTCTGTCTTTTCTGCTCTTTTCTATCTATGGATTCTTGTTTTTGTCGACTTTTTTTATCGATGCTGCGTTGTATGTCATGCATCATTTTTTGCAATCTGTCTTCTCTCGCTATTTTAATAAAATTTTGCCTTTTTATTGGCACAGCATAAAAACCAACCCAATCCCTGTACGGGAAACAGCAATAAAGATATTCTTGCCATCTTGTTCGTTCTTCTGAAGTATTTTGACCATAAAAATCATAAAAGATTGGCACAGATGACGAAGCCCAAACAGCTGAAAAAATCATTTCATAGTCATATTTATCTATTCCGACTCTTTTTTCAATTTCTTCTTCTGATGCATCCTTATATTTATTTTCAAAATAAGTCCTTATTTTAGACCAATTTGTCCCATCAACAACCCAGCACATGTTTTTGTAAAACAGTTCCCTGGCTGTTTTTTCTTCATCCTTAATATGCGAATGTTGAAATTCAAGAATTAAACCATTTGGCGTCCTAACGTCTGCTAAATTCCTTTCGTTATTTTCCGTGTTTATCAGAAGAACTTCCTGCCAATCATCTGGGAATTCATTTTGCCACGCTATATGCCACTCGCCTTTATTGCCTTTATAAACACACTTTGAATCTGCCAAATGCGACCAATAATGTGCTTTTATGTTACCGCACTTAGCGAGCACCTCTTCCCCACAAACAGGGCAAACACCCTTTGCGCCTTTGGTTGGTTTTTGATGTTTATTATTCCCAACTATTGCGAATTTCATCGGTTATTATTCTACACATGAATACGAATACGCTTCTGGCATTCTGTACATATTATTAGATATCGCATCTATGAATACGGGCAAAATACCAACCATCCATCCAATTGGAAATACGTCCAAAATAACCGCAGGTGTATTTAACTGGCGCATAACTGTCTTTTCGGAACATGCCGAATTAGATGACTTGATAGTCAAATCATTATTTGAAAATATAACCATATCTTGGTCTGGCTTTATCTTGTACACACCGCTATCGGCAGATACGGTTATCGTATCTTTGGAATTGTTATACAGACGGGTTTCATGATTGCTGCCGATACCCAATGTGCCACATGCCGACAAAGCAAATAAAATGGGTAAAATGCCAAACTTTTTCATGAATATTCCTTTTTTTCTTATGGTTATTCCGCAAAGCCCATAGATTTCAGATAGGATTTTTCTTTTTCAAAAACAGTGATGCAGGTTGAATTATCTGTCGCTGGGATATATCTTTCTGCCGACACATTTATCAGCCCCAGGGAATCAACAACCGATACACGACATCCCTCTACAAAATATTCTATTCCTACCTTTGACAGAATTTCATTAACAGTCAGTTTAACACGGTCATAATTCTTTACATGACAACCAGGACAATTGGTATTTGCCTCATTGGCAACGCCCGTATTTTCATAGCCTTTTAATGTGCCCTTGGCATACATATTGGCAACATACTGTTGTGCCACCGGCGTTTGACAAGCGGCCAATCCTAAAACAACTGGTAAAAATATAATTTTTTTCATGTGCGACTCCATTCCGTATTTATATAGAGTCTAATGAATAAATCCTCATAAATCAATATGGTTTTGGGGATAAGATTTGCGACACGATTAAATCTGCTGGTAATTGTGGGTGCGCCGGCAGGTCTGCGACCGACACCCGACACATATCGTCGTGGACGCGCAGTTGGATTTCACCAGTGTAGGATTTGATTTCATACGCGTGCAATTCGATAACTTTGCCGGAATCTGTTGTATGTTTTGCAATGGTAATCAGGTCGCCGATTTGTGCATCTATCCCCAGTTCTTCGGCCAGTTCACGATGCAGGCATGTTGGGCCGTCTTCACCATCTTCAAATTTACCACCAGGGTATTCCCATTCGCCCGCCAATGGCTGGTCGGCCGCCCGTCGCATCAACAGAACTTTATCTCCATTTCTAAAAATCGCAGCAGTTACTTTCATAACAGCATAAGATTAAACAAATTCTGCATATATTTCAATGAAATTGACTTGAATTTTATAGATATTGACCTATATCTATAGTGTCCGTTGGGGACTGAATTTAAAATTTCCAAACTTTATCGAACAACAGCCAAATGAGGCAAGCATGACACAAGTGTCAAGTGCGGTTGATGTGCTGTGAGATTTGTATATGGCGTACCCAGAAAAACTGAGCAAGGCTGACTGGGAATACCTGATACGTAATCATGCAGATGCATTAGTACGCGAAATCCTGATTAAAGACATGCACAACCACATAAAACCGGTGCAAGATAAACATGAACAACAATGGCGTATTGCCAACCAAGCCATTTTGCAACGCATTGGACAATGTGTTGCGGACGGTGGTGCGGTCGCATACATGGACCCGATTGCAGCAATTGATGCGGGGGTGGATATAAATATCCTGAAATACCTGATATCAAAATGCGACAACATAAATGGGTGTGATGAAAATGGGCAGACAGCCCTGCATCACTGCGTGCAAAATTATGTTAGTTTAGATTTGCTGAACGAGCTGTTTATCGCAGGAATAAATAGTGCCGCACTGGACAACAAAGATCTGGATGCGCGTGATTATTTAGATAAAGACATCTGGGGCGATGATTACGGGACGGCACGCATGATGTTGCGCCCATGCTGGACATATTTCTATGACGAATAAAAGGGAGTACAAAATGATACCAAAAGCACAAGAATACTTATCAGTGGCGGTTCGATTAGCAAACACCAACATAACCGAGGCCGAGTGCGCCAAAATTCACGACCAATTACGCACCATCAAGCAATCCTTTGATTCAGCAGATTGGGATGCTCTGATTGCATGGTCAAACAACCCAGCCATACGCGCAGAATTACACAAGCAGAAACTTATGCATATAAAATAAAGCCCCAAAACTGTCACAATTTTTTGGGGCATAGTATCAGAATTCATTAAACTGACTGAATTCTCCGTCCGGTTCTGATTTGATATAAAATGCTTTTGGGCCACCATCAGGTCCACGAACATCTATTATGCCACCAAACAACTTTAATGTTGTACCATGTAATCCGGTACCACCATTATGTTCATTTATATAACGATGTAATGCGCGCAACTTTTCTTTGGTTTCAGGTTGATTTATGGTAAAACCTGATTTTGTATCAAATATACCAATTCGACCATCTGTGAATTTCACAATATAGTCTGGATAAAAGCCACGTTTTTCTATCATATTGTTCTTTGCAGGATTTGGGAATTCATATGTAACACCAAAGTATTTTGGTTCACCAACCCCATTTCTGTACCACCATTCTACATTGGGACTAGAATTCATAATTGGTTCAAAGGCATTTTCTGTGTTGAAACCTTTTTTCTGGCGATAATATGCTTGCAAAGCATGTTTATCCATTGCTATTGGTTCGTATGCCTGGCCAAATTCTTGTTCCGAAGGAATACGGAACGTGTTTTTTTGTTCCAGACGCGTTTCCCCCTCTGTTTTACCGTATCGTTGTTTAGCATGATCCATAACACGAGCGAAAACTACTTGGCTGCCATCAAACTGCTCGTTATTAGAACAGGTTAAAATTCGCTGTACTTCTAATTCATCATTAAAACCATTTAATCTGAACCAATAATATAATGCAGATTTTAGTACATTCATAGAGTCATGTGGAGCATATGGTGCAACTAACCCACGCAACAACAAATCAAAATGTCGTTGAATATATACCGCATCTGCCTTGATGGCCGCATTCTTGTTCTGTTCTATTTGGGCAAGAACCACATCTTTGTCATCCAAGCCCTGAATAACAACCTGTGATAGTATCGGAACAACCAATTCAGATGGGTCCAGTTGTAATTTAACGTCCAATTTCTCTAACCGTTGTTTTGGTGTGTCCAATGGTTCAATTCCAAATTCTTTATCCAACTCTTCTACTAGAATATGTCTGAACTCACCGCCTAAACGCTGACGATTTTGACGCAGCAGGTGCGAATTGTCTGGCAATGCTATATTTGCAAAATCTGGTTTTAATCGGGCTATATAAGTTTTAAAGAATGCCTGGGTATCATTATCATCTGAATATTCGGGACGTGCAATATTTGTGAAAACATATGCAGCATTTAAATCATCATCTTCATAATGTTTCAATTCTGGCATACGTAAAATACGTCCAACCGTTTGAATTTCGAATGTAACGCTTTTTATATCCCGCAACATTACCAATATCTGGGCACGTGGACAATCCCAGCCGGTTGCAATCGCTTGTTTAAATATCAGAACCTCTACCGGGGAGTTAACATCATTCACTAAATCCTTATTACGTTTATCATCCGAAAGCCAAATTGCTAATTTTTGATTCTGATATGTTATGCCATGGGCTGTCATAAACGCTTCTACGCGTGCTTGCATGCTATCGGCAATATCGTCATCTTTTTTGGAATCAGGCAGTTGAATCAGTACTAATGGTTTTATATTAGAACCAACTGCCTTATATTTTTGTTCCAGCAATTCTCGTTGTTTTAATGAATAATCCAGCACCAATTCGTCTGCACTGGCCGATGTTATCTCGCCCGATATGTTATTGTTAATAACCGTTCTATTTTTTATCATACCGGCCGCTATAACATCATCCAGCTTCACAGAAACCATTGCGCCACGATGTTCTATGATATCTTCTGCCCCCAGGGACATTATGGGAGTTGCAGATACTTCAATTACCATGTCCGGCTGAATGACATCGGCTACCAATTTTTGAGAGTTTTTCCCCATATAAGTCGTTTGTGCCTCATCAACTATCAATACAATCTTTCGACCTGCATCACGTGTTTTTGCAAGCACTTCCTGTAAATTACGACCTGTTTCACCGATACGAACGTATTTGTTATCGTAAACCTCTACCTCATTCCCGCTATCATCTATAACTTTCTTGATACGGAACATACTTTGCCAATTGCAAAACAGAACTGTATTTGCAGGCAAATCATCACTACCCATGTTTTCCAACAACATCATATTTAATGCTGAATCAGGTAAATATTGTGTACTCAGTTTTTCATAACTTTGTATATGTAACTCATTTAATGAAGCCCAGATATATACAAACTCATCCATCAGGTCTGCACTTTTTGATAATTCATCCAACACCGCAGACATCATTACTGTTTTTCCACTGCCTGTTGGGGATTTGAAAATAATAGTCGCGCCTTTGTGACCAAAGGCATTTAATTCTTTGAACGACTTGACCAGTTTTTCAACTGCATCATATTGGTAATCACCACGCATACTAATTTTCATTTTACTTGTCCTTTGGTTGAAAGATACGACGATACACAGACAAAACGCCTTCTGGAATTGGCTGACTGATATATTCATGTGACGCATCATCAGGAATTTCATAATGCCGATTATCACTATTATAGCTAAACACGTATAAATATACCGGCGCATCTGTTGGAATGGCATCTATTTGGCGAATATAATCCCCCAAGTCCCCGTCATCGAATACCAGTGCAACCAAGCCACGGTTATTTCGCAAAACCTTTAATTGTTCTGTATCAATGACGGATTCAAAGCAATTTTCACGAATTTTTATCATATCTGTACATAGTGGGGCAATTTCACGACGCAAACGATCGCTTGTTTTATTCTTAGACACAAAATCAGTCTTAAAATAACGCACATTCGATGGTATGCCATCACTATACTTTGTGCCATCTGGCCGATTACCGGTAATTACTGTTTTTATACGCGGATACGTAACGTCTTCGGCAATTTTATTTTCATTATTTGTACATAATATAAATTGACGTTTTCCACCATCCGCCTTATTTAATTCCAACACCGCCTGCCCCGTCGTTCCTGAACCCGCGAAGAAGTCTAGCACATGAATATCAGTAACAGGCGGGTATAGTTTAAGTATGTGTTTTATTAAAGAAACAGGTTTGGGAAAGGGAAACGTGTTGTCTTTGCCCATGATGTTTTTTAAATCCGCTGTTCCTGTTGAAAACTCTGGTTTATAAAATAGGTTTTTGGGGGCTCCGCTAGCATACGTTTGCAATTCTTCACTAGCCTCTGGCCTACATTTTTGATAAACCATAGAATTATTGCAGATCAAATCTTGCGATTGTATTTTGTTTTTAAATGTATTAAAACCACTTGTCCAACGTAAAAAGTGATGGTTTGAATCTAACGGTAATATAAAGGTGTAACCGTTGCTTTCATATTTTTGTTTTAATATATCTAAAAAATCATCATCAAAGGTTTTTGTTATCGAATTGTATATCTTTGTAAATTCGTCATCTCCGATAGGGAATAATTGACCATGTTTAACCAAAATCGGATAAAACATATATGGTCGGTCTTCTCTGTTTTTTGCCTGTCCGGTTTTTTTAAACGTTACTAAATTATATTTACCAATATCATCTTCTTGGTCGTACTTATCATCAACTCGTTCTGCAAAAAGATTTTCTATTTTTTGGAATCCTAATTGTGCTAAAAAAGGTTTATTTTTTGCATATGTTAAGATCCAATGCCCGACAGATGTTATAAAATTGTCGTTTGCTTTACCTTTTAAATTGTCTAGGACAAAATTATCGCTAATGAAGTTAGATTCATCAAAAATTTCATCACACAACACCTTAAGGTGTGCATGTTCATGATCGTCTATCGATATAAACACAACCCCATTTTCAGATAATAAATTTTTTGCTAGTCTTAACCGTTTTTCCATAAAAGACAACCATTTTGAATGTCGGTAGGAATCTTCGCTATCAACGATTTTATCATTGTATTTCCATTCTCCACCCATGTTATACGGAGGATCAATATAAATTATGTCTATTTTTCCTGCGTGAGTGTAATTTAGCACAGACAAAGCATGATAATTATCGCCCTCTATAATGATATTTGTTGGTTGTTCATTGTCCAAGGTCAATGCCTTGGTCTTATCTTCTCTTAAAATGGGCAATTTCTCTTGACAATCTTTGGCGACCTGCTCTGGCTTATCCTCCCAAACAAGTCCAAATTTTTTGCACTCTTTCAGATGGCACACCATCTGAATCAACTCTTCTTTTGTGTGTTCGTTTAATGCCTTGCCCGCATTTTTGCCTTTCCCCTGGAACATAGATACCAAGAGATTTTTGTAAGATATTTCCCAACGAAACCTGTTGCAAAACCGGCCTTTCTTTTGCTAGGATTTGGAACATATGATCAAACAACAAGAGGTTGGTTTTTCAGAACCTTTTGTTTCTAGAATACTTGGACAAGTTTTTGAATTTTCACAAATACTGCCCCAGCCAGCA
>CALXOX010000003.1 GCA_944390125.1 uncultured Alphaproteobacteria bacterium | reverse complement strand
ACCCACATAGAAAACTCCTTTTTTGTTTTATGTTTTATATTCTATATACCACACCCGCTAAAAGCAAAGATTTTATTTTTATATTGCAAATGAAATTTTGTTGTGATTATAATAATTACCGTCAGTGGGTGTTCCATTGACGGGGTGTCATAGCCCGAATTCAGGCATCAATCAAGATGTAAAAAAGCTCCAACTGTTTTGGGTTGGAGGGTTGCGAATATATAGAATAAGCACACTATACCTGATATAGCTATGAACCTCCAACCACCTGAAATATTTTGGTGGTTTTTTCATTCGCAATGAAAAGGGGGTTTAGAATGAAAAAACATTTAATCATCGCCGGCATAATTTGTGCGGCATCAATCCCACCAGCGTATGCGGTCACAAAATGCGTAAGACTGTCATCATCAACAACGTGCGTAAGGCCTTATGGCTCGACCGGTCAGTCAAATTGGTCAGCACTCTGTAGCGGTGAAGATATAGAAATTCAGGGTGTTGCATTTTGTGGCTCTCAAGAGGGTGGTTCAATGGGTACAACATCCGAAACTGTCACGATCAGTTCAACCAGTGACAATAACAAACATTGCTGGTGCAAAATGGTTTCGCCCGCGGTTTCGTCGTGGGTGTTCAGCCACTCGTTCTCGTCCGCCGGCGATTGCAGCCGTTGCGCGCGCAGCTGTGGGGCCAACGCTCGGTCCTACGCCGCTTTCCGGTCGGGGCTGTTTAGTGGACTATCTGACTAAACGGGGGCGAATATGAAACGCATATTTATTTTAATTATGGCGATTGCGCCGATTGGCGCATTTGCCGCCGCGCCGTCCACTTCGTGTCCGGCGGGTTATGTTACCGTGGTGGAAGAATATATGGAAATCGCGAATAGCACGTGTACCAGTGGATATACATCCGCCGGTACGGCGGACAGTTGTCTGATTTCATCACCCGCCGGGTCGTGTATAATGTATGCATCAACCGGGGTAACTTATACCGACGACAGCGGTTCATATGAATTTACGTCTGCGTGTCCGCTGGAATAGTTACCTGCTGCTGATTATCGGTTATTCGTAACCGAGTGAACAAACAACAAAAAATCCCACCAATCGGCGGGATTTTTTATAGAACAAAATTCAAACGATTTAGTTCAAAGCATCCTTCAAAGCTTTACCTGGCTTAAATTTAGGCTGAGTAGAAGCTGGGATTTTAATAGCAGCACCTGTCTGAGGATTGCGGCCTGTTGTCGCTTTACGTTTTGCTGTTGTGAATGTACCAAAACCTACCAAGCGAACTTCACCCTTCTTTTTCAGAACTTTTGTAACTGTGTTGATGAACGCATCCAAGCATGCAGCTGCTGTTGCTTTTGTTACTTCAACTTCATTTGCGATTGCTTCAATCAATTGCTGTTTGTTCATTTGTTTTCTCCTTTCATATAAATTTATATAAGGTGTCCGGCAGTCCCAAGCAATGTCTGTGAAAACTTTTGCAGATATGCGCCGTTTTTTATTACCTTACCGTCGCCAACCTTTGTATTCCACGGACATTGCCTGTGCTGCTTGTACGAATCGTAGAGAATTCGCGGCTTTAAGTCAAGAGTATATTTAATTTTTATGCTTTTTTATAAATGTTGACAAAATAATAAATTTTTAGCCATGAACTGCATCCGCACGCACTGCACGTGCCCCAGGACTATCGCTTTCACACAAAACATATTCACCAGACAAACCATCAACTTTTACAGTACGATAATAGTTCGGTGTCATGACAAACAATAAAACTATTACGCTTACCCAAAAAGTAAACTTCGTCATTTGCCACGGCTTTTTAAAACTATCACGCTTGAAAGAATCACTAAGCAAATTCTGATATAGCGCCCAACCCCAACTGAACATCAATAACATTACAACAAAGAACAATCCTATAACAAGGTATCTATGAAACGGAATTAGTGCCTGAGCGAACCCGTCCCAAAAAGGACTGGTAGTTGGACATATATATAATGCATTTGCGGCTGACTCAGGAGATAACGCGATTGGCGCGTTAGGAGACAGTTGTAATCCAAACGACACAACTAC
This sequence comes from uncultured Alphaproteobacteria bacterium, assembly GCA_944390125.1. Lineage (GTDB taxonomy): Bacteria > Pseudomonadota > Alphaproteobacteria > Rs-D84 > Rs-D84 > Enterousia. Next base: position 120,790 of record CALXOX010000003.1, on the reverse strand, counting down.
GACTATTGATACCAGCATTATGATTGCAAACAACATCAATGGTTTCATTTATTTGATTCCTTAAAATCTTTGTTTTATATTATAACATAAATAAGTAATGAATTGCAATTTGATAAACTTTTATTTACAATCAGAGTCATGATGCGCAGAAAGAATAATATTGTAGTAGGTATGACGACTTTTAACACAGAAATGCTGCGAATATCCATACCTGCATTGGGTAAAATACGTCAAAAATTTTTGTTGATACTATACAACGATAACCCTATGGTAAATATTTCTCGCAGAGACATCAGACGTCTTGGGTACTGTGGTGATTTACAAGTTATAAACACAAATGAAAATCTTGGTGAATTTAAAGCCCGTTTTGAAATAATAAAAGCCGCCCAAGAGCACAAACCAGACTGGATTATTTTCTGTGATGACGATGATTTACTAACAGACATAGAAATACCAAACGTATCAAAAGACAATTTTGCAATAATTCAAAATGCTGCCGTATTAAAACATCGCGTTTTAGACTTGGTAAAAGTCATGGAAAATCCAAAAGAACTTGATATAGATGGCGAAAATGTTTGCTTGATAAGACCTCATATGGGGTTGGCTGGTACAGTCGTTCGCGCCAATGTTTTATTTGGCCTTGCTAAAATCATTCCCGATATAATAGAAGAATTGCAAAAAATTACAACTAAGCTTGATTTTTGCGCCCCAGTCGACGATATTATGTGGTCGTTTGTAAATATATATGCACATCATATAAATCCTGATTTAGTACCAATTTACATGGACAGTGTGAATTATATAAAGAACGACATAGATACTTCTTGTATGAAATATGGTTATCTGGCAAAACCTGCTAGAAACATCGCAGAAGCATATCATCGCGCACTGGTCAAATATGAAACTGTATTGAAGAATGCACTTGATGCAGCTGCAGCCCCAAGGGGCTAGAATCGATACTTTTTTACATTTTTACAAAAAACAAATTATCTGATTGAAATAACGGAGTAATGCATATAAAATTGCTCCGACAAGAACAGGGACTTATAAAATGAAATACAATGAAATTCGTAAAACTTTTTTAGACTATTTTGAATCAAAGGGACACAAAATTGTACCTTCGGCTTCTTTGATACCAAATGATCCGACGTTGTTATTTACTGTTGCGGGCATGGTTCCATGGAAGGGAATTTTACAAGGAACAGAACCAGCTTTTGCGCCCCGTGTTGCCGACGTTCAAAAATGTATTCGCGCGGGTGGTAAGCATAATGACTTGGATGAAGTAGGCTTTGACGGTCGCCACCACACTTTCTTTGAAATGCTTGGAAACTGGTCTTTTGGCGACTATTTTAAAGAAGGTGCCATAGAGATGTCCTGGGAATTATTGACCAAAGTGTTAAAGTTGGACCCAGCCCGTTTACGCGTGACGACACATGAAACCGACGAAGAATCCACAGAAATTTGGCGCAAAGTTGCGGGTAAAGAAGCAATTCGTTTGGGCGACAAAGACAACTGGTGGTCCGCTGGCGATACCGGTCCGTGCGGTCCGTGTACAGAAATATTCTATGACTTTGGCGCAGACATTCAAAATGAAGACGACCGCTGGGTTGAAATCTGGAATGACGTCTTTATGCAATTTGACCGTGACGCAAACGGCAATTTGACTCCATTACCAAAGCAAAACGTCGATACTGGCGGTGGTCTGGAACGCTGGGCTGCGCTACTGCAAAACAAAGTAGATAACTTTGATACCGACTTATTTGCAAATCTAATTCATGCGACAGAAGATATTGTTGGTGTAAAAAAGACAGCAGAAAACACACCTTCATTCAAAGTTATCGCGGATCACTTACGTGCAGTAGGTTTTGCAATTGCAGATGGTGTAATTCCAAACAATACGGACCGTGGTTATGTAATTCGCCGTATTTTACGTCGTGCAATGCGTCATGGTCAGCTGTTGGGCCACAAGGGTGCATTATTATCAAAATTGTACCCTGCTCTGATTACAGAAATGGGTGAAGCCTATCCAGAACTGGCACGCGAAGAAAAACACGTTGTTGAAATAATTCAGAACGAAGAAAACGCTTTCGCTGATATGTTGCAAAACGGTATGAAATTGCTGGATAATGAAATTCCAAAAGTTCAGAACGGTGTATTGCCGGGCGAAATTGCCTTTAAGTTATTTGATACTTATGGCTTTCCACTGGATTTAACGCAAATGATTTTACGCGATAAAAACATAGATGTTGATGTGGCAGGTTTCGAACGTGCAATGACAGAACAAAAAGAACGCAGTCGTGCCGACACAAAGGGAACACGTACACTGTGGGAATCTCAGACTCAGTTATCTGCAACAGACGACCACTTTAAGTACGAACCAGACGACAATATGACATCTAAGGTCCTGGCAATTTTGCGTGAAGGTGAATTTGTTGAATCTGCTGATGTCGGCGACAATGTTGAAGTTGCCTTAGACAAGACAAATTTCTATGGCACACAGGGTGGCCAAGTTGGTGACGCAGGCGAATTGACCAAGGACGGCGTAACGGTAATGAACGTTAGCGAAGCCGCGCGCGTTGATAACGTTGTCATTCATAAAGGAACTTTAACTGCGCCATTATCTGTTGGCGATGAAGTAAAAACAGTAATTAGTTCTGCAATACGCCAACAGACGACTCGCGCCCATACAGCAACACATTTGTTGCAGGCTGCGTTACGTCAGGTGTTGAATGAGGATGTTGAACAGCGTGGTTCCAAGGTATCACCTGACTCAGTCCGTTTTGACTTCCGTTTTGGTCGCGCGATGACGGCAGAAGAAAAACAAGCGGTTGAAGACTTAGTAAACAAGTGGATAAATGAAGATTTACCAGTATCTCACGAAGAAATGTCATTGGACGACGCAAAAAAGCGGGGAGCAATGGCTTTGTTTGATGAAAAATACGGTGATAAAGTAAAAGTTATTACTGCTGGCGATGTATCTTGTGAATTATGCGGTGGCACACACGTTTATCACACAGGCGAGATAATAAAAGCCAAGGTAAATAAAGAAAAATCTATCAGCAGCGGTATTCGCCGTATAACAATGTCTGTAGGAACATTGGCAGAATAAAAAGAAACACCCCAAATGGGGTGTTTTTATTTCACTTGCTTTTATTTAAAAACAGAGTAGAATTATTGGGGTATGAGAGATTTCGGTATTTTCCGAAAAACGTTCCCGTTGCTCTAATTGATTGTTGATTATAAAACGGGAAATAAAACCACGCCACCCCAGATTCACTACAAATAAAGACTTTCTTTATTGGCAATGGATTTTGGGTTGGCGTAAATGTATAACTATTAAAAAGGATTTATTTATGGTTAAAGTAAGAGAAAAACAAACAGCACCAGAAACAGAAGTTGGTGCTGATATTAAAAAGCCCGCGAAAATCACAGGTATGAATAAACACGAAAGCGATAAAAACGACGAAAAATTGTATTTTATGGCTTTGGGCGGCTTGGAACACGTCGGTCAGAATATGTACGTATATAAATACAAAGGTAAATATCTGGTCGTTGATTGCGGTATGGGATTTTTGGAAGAAGAAATCGGTGCCGGTGATGTACAATACTGTGACACAACCTGGCTGGAAAAGCGCAAAAAAGACGTTGTGGGTTTCGTCATTACTCACGGACACGAAGATCATATAGGTGCTTTAAAATTCGTTTGGCCAAAATTCAGAAAGCCTATTTACTGCACACGTTTTCCTGCGGAAATCTTACGTCAAACTTTCCGTGGAGTAGAAATGGATTTTAACCCAGAAAAAGATATCGTTGAATTTGATCATCATGGTGCAACATTAAAACTTGACCCATTTGAAGTTGAAACTTTCCATGTGTCTCACTCTGTTCCAGAAGCACAAATGCTGATAATTAAAACACCTGCTGGTAAAGTTCTGCACACAGGTGACTGGACTTTTAACGACGACAACCCAATTGAAGAACCAACAGATTACGCACGCTTGCGCGAAATCGGTTCTGACCCAAAATTATTGGCTTGTATGTCTGATTCTACTTCAGCATCTCGTCAGCAACCGCAAACAACTGAAGTTCAAGTTCGTGAAACATTGACGGAACTGATGAAAAACGCACCAGGTCGTGTTTTGGTAACTGGGTATTCTCGTTCTATTGCACGTATGAAAATGTTTTCAGAAGCAGCACGTGCCGCAGGTCGTGTTGCTGCAATTAAAGAACGTAGTAACCCGAATCCAGTGCCTTTTGTTGGATTACCAGAATTCCGTGAAATGGGCATTGAATTTGGTTATTTAAACAAAGACGATGTTTATCTGCATAGCGAAATCAAAGATTTGCCTGCAGAAAAACAGGCCATATTCCTGACTGGTTCACAAGGCGAACAGTTTGCTATGTTGACTCGTTTGTGCCGTGGCCATGTAAAAGAAATGAAATTGCAACCAACTGATACTGTAATATTCAGCTCAATTATCATTCCAGGCCGCGAACAAGACGTTTCTTACCTGTATAATAAATTAGCACGTATGGGTATTAAAACACATACAATTTATGATACAGACCATGTACATGCCAGTGGACATGCGGGCCGTCCAGAATTTGAACGTTTCTACGACATGGTACATCCACAAGTATCCGTTCCAATGCACGGTGATTACATCAACGAAATGTTGAATGGTAAAATGGCTATGGAACGAGGCGGCGCAAAATATATGATGGTTGTTCATAACGGTGAAATGATTGCGTTGGCAGATGGTGAAGCCCCATACGTTGCAGAAACAATCGAAACAGGCTTTGTCGTTATGGAAGGCGAAACAGAACGTAGTACGGACGATCCTGTATATAAAACACGTAAAAAGATTGCTACAAACGGCGCAATATTCGTAACACTACCTGTTGATAAACGCGGCTTTTTGAAAGGCGCACCAGAAGTATCCAGTGCCGGTATATTTGAAACAGATGATACAGGCTTTATGAAGCGTCAGATTCAAATTGAAATCACAAAGGCAATCGAGAGTCTGACTAAAACAGAACGCAAAGACAAAAACAATTTGATTCGCGCTGTACAAGCCGCATCAAATAGAGTTGTTCGTGCATCTTTGGGTGCGGATAAAAAACCGCAATACAGCGTTCACTTTATTCAAAAATAAAAATCGCCCTTTTGGGCGATTTATTAATTTGCAGGAGTAACAATTGTTCCACCAGGGATCACACTTCCACCAGGGATTACAACAAAATTTGAGTACATACACTTATCTGTTATTATTGCAAACGTACCTGTTGCGTCTTTAAATGGACCATTATTGCCGTTCATCCAGCAATCAGTTATACTATTATTGTTACCCGCTTCGCTGTCTCCATTAAAACTCTGACCTGCGGCATTTGTATATTTTGGACATATTGTACATCCAGATGTTCCAGATGTATTTGGCGTTCCATAATATCCATCTGAGCACACATATGAATTACCATTGATATATGCACGTCCCCACTCGGTACAAAAACACCCTGTATTATTAGCTTCTATTTGTGCATATCCTCCACCAATATCAACATACCTGTAAGTTGGTGTAACCCAACTACAACTGGAATAGCACCAACCACTATAGGTACACTTCCAAGTTCTTCCAAACCGGTCTTCCATGATTGAGCCATTGCTTTTAAGTATTTGATCTGTGTTTGTGCACCCAGCATAACCACGATCGCAATAAGCACCAGGTGATGGCCCCTGCGTATTACACCAATAACAGTAATTATTAATGGTAAAGCAAAAATCAGCAAATGACTGACCGATAAAAAACAGGTTTATTCCAAAAACAACGTAAAATAGTTTTTTCATTCCTTGGCCTCCTTTTTTCATCGTGAATGAAAAAACCACCAAAATTAGGTGGTTGGAGGTTCGAAACTACATCTAATGAAATAGCGGGTTTATTCAACATATTCACCGCCCTCCAACCTAGATTGGAGTGTTAGTCTGTTCCTTAAACAGGAACACATTAGATAAGGGTTTCGACGCCCCGGCCCACTTTTTCTCATCGAGCCACGGTTATTATATCACCAATAATACAAACAATTCCACAAAAAAACCCGCTTTACGCGGGTAATTTTTTTATTAGTAAAAATTATTTTTTCCAAAACGCAAAACCTGAACGACGTTCTGATTTTTCTTCACGTTGTTTGCGGTCTTCCGCTGCACGACGACGTTCGGCACGACGCTCTTGGAAACGACGTGCGGACTCTTCATCACGCTGTACCAATTTCAATGTCGTTACAGACAATTTATCATTGCGGACTTCTTCATCAAATTCGACAATATCATTCTCATTTAAGAATCTGATACCCGCTGCTTTCAAAGCGCTAGAATGAACAAATACATCATCTGTATTGCCGTTTTCATTTGGTGTGTCCGGCGTAATAAACCCGAAGCACTTTTTACCATTGTACCATTTTACTTTACCTTGACGCATAATGTGCCTTCCTTTCTTATGCTTGTTATGTCCCCATATATACAACAGGAACCTATGATTATTGTTGCCGATTAAATTTAAGAAAGCAAGAAAAAACACCCTGCGCTTTTCTGTTTGATTTCCTACAGAAAAACTTGGGTGTTTTGTCAATTATTTAGTAGTCTTTTTGTAATAACGCTGCACTTCCGTCATTACAAAATTGAACAATTTTCCAGCCATCGTATCCAATGGAACAGCCCAGTCATTTTGTGGATATGGCATGGCCGCCACCAGAATAAAACGAGCCATAAAGTGGAAAATTTCGCTTTCTTGCGCCATTGTCAATGTAGCAGGAGCATTCTTAAAGCGAAAAACTTCGTTCTCAATCGCGTTATCCAATTTTTCACCAATAATATCCAGAATTTTTTGTGGATAATACAGCTTGCACTGTTTGGGGAAGCCATCGAACATAGACACCCCATTGCCCTGACTGTATAAAATATTCCACCCGACTCTATCAAACAAATCTTCCAAACACTGACATATCATCAAATTATATTCTTTTACACCACGCTCCATAAAGTCTGCAAGTTCGCGCTCGATTTTTGCACTAGCTGTGGCCAATTGTTTGCTCTTTTTATTCTCGCTTTTACGGGATATTTCGTAATGCCCATGCGTTTGCTTTTCAAATTCAAAAAACGTACGCACTTGGCAAATAATTTCCATCGGCACAACTCGACCGTTTTTACCAATATCTATAACCAATTTAGCATCACGATAATTACGTGGGTTTTTCATGTCATAGAAATTATCACGTACAGATAAAATTCTATCCGGCATCATATCGCAAACACGCTCTATAAACGTTCTGGCCTGAGGTATCAAGTCAAACAAGCACTTTACACGCCAAACATCCTGCAAACGCATACGTGGACGTTCAACCTTGTCCAAAGCACGCACCAAATCAACAGCCAACTTTTCATGCCCTGAACCAATAATGGCCAATACAGTTTCAGATGGCGTTGAAATGTATTTCTCGTTTAATTTGGCACGAATTTTATCGGAAACAGCACGCGCAGAAGATTCACGTTCATCAGCAGAAATTACACGGTAAACTGTATTAGCGACCTCTTCAACATACGCCGCATAGTACTTACCAGTAATTTTATCTAACGCCCTATCAATATTCTTTTGTGCACCAACAATAACTGTAACAATTGAAGAAACTGCCAAGTCAATTTTATGTCCAACACCACTTGTAAAAAATTGATTTCGCATTGGGTCTGCGTCCAAACGATGATGTACAATATAAGGAGAGAGAGGATTTATATCAGAAATCTTTATGGGCTCCTCTATCGCACTATCTGTCGCATAGTCGTACCGCATAACGGGTGCCTTTGGTGCACCAAAACATTTTCCTAGGAAATAAAAGACTTCTTGAAACCATACCAAACTATCTGAATACAACTCAGATAAATATTTTGCAGCCTCGTCATTTATGCGACCCGTCTCTCTGGCTTTTTCAATCGCCACAAGATTCTTTCTGTCATGTTCTGCAACCAAATCAGCTACATAACCTTCTGAATAGGAAGAAGGCATATCTCTCTCCTTACTTCATTATCGGGAATAATATAACATCGCGCAAAGTCGGCTGATTGGAAATTATTGAAAAGAATCTGTCTATTCCCAACCCTAAACCGGAAATTGGCGGCATACCGTGTTCCATCGCACGCAAGAAGTCTTCGTCTAAATCAAACGCTTCCTCATCACCTGCTGCCTTGTTCTTGGCTTGCTCTTCGAATGCAGCACGTTGAACAATTGGATCGACCAACTCGGAATATGCCTTTATCAACTCTGCACCACATACAATCAACTGGAATATATCTATACGACGGTTATCTTCATCGTTTCTACGCGCCAAAGGTATCAAATACGCTGGATAATTATAAACTATCGCAGGCTGAATAATTTGATCGCGAATCTTGCGCTTAAATACATAATCAACAATAGATGGTACTGACTTTAATGGTTCTAATTCGTCCGCTGGGAACATACCCTTTTCAACCAATTGCTTCTTTAATGCATCAGTATCCTTGAATTCCAAAATATCTACGCCCAGCAAATCATTCATACGGGCTGTGTAATCAATTTCCTCATACTTGCTGAAATCCAATTTGTTGCCCTGGTATTCTATCTGCAGAGAACCACGTAAATCCATCAGCAGTTTCTGAACCATATCCCAAGAAAACTTTATGTTGTCCTGGTAATTCCAGTATGCTGCATACCATTCCAACATAGTGAATTCCTGCAAGTGCATGGCATCCATGCCTTCATTACGGAAATTCTTGCCCAACTCATACACCCTATCAAAACCAGCCGCAATTGTCTGCTTTAAGAACAATTCTGGTGCAATACGCAGATAAAAATCTGCATCCAATGCGTTGTGATGTGTAATGAAAGGTCTGGCTGCTGCACCACTTGCAACAACTTGCATAATTGGTGTTTCTACTTCTACAAAGCCACTATTATTCAAGTACTCGCGAATCAAGCGTAACATCTTGAAGCGCATTTTCATCGTATTACGTGTATCTTCATTTGAAATTATATCCAAATAACGCTGACGATATCTTGTTTCCATATCTGTAAGTCCGTGAAACTTTTCTGGCAACGGACGCAAAGCCTTGGATAAAATATCATATTTCGCCACACGTACTGTCAATTCACCAGCTGTAGTATGATATAATTCACCATCAATGCCAATAAAATCACCTAAATCAACATTGGCTTTCATAAATTTATATTGTTCTTCACCCAATTCTTCACGAGACATAGAGAATTGAATTTCTCCATCAATATCATATATACGACCAAACATCAACTTACCTAACCAACGTAAAGCCGTTACGCGTCCCGCCAATCTTACATGTGCACCATCAGATAATTCACGAGCGGACGCAATTGTATTCGTTCTGTCGTATTTGTCTTTCCAAACAACACCATCGCGTGCACGAATATTTTCCGCTTTCTGCAAACGCGCTTCTAATTCATTCGTTGACATCTTTGTTGCGTTGTTTGTGTTTTCTGACATTTTCTTTTCCTTTTTGGGTGTTAAAAAATTAAAAAACGGACGCCTAAAAAGTGCGTCCGCCATAATTCTTGAAGGTCGCACCGTATCAATTAAAAATTTTTTTGATATTCAAAAACATGTGTACTGACCTCTATAAAACTCTGGTGCGAGCAAAGGGGCTCGAACCCTCGACCTCAACCTTGGCAAGGTTGCGCTCTAGCCAACTGAGCTACGCTCGCACTGTGAGGCACATTCTGACATATATTTTTTATAATTGCAAGCATTTTTTATATAAAAAAAGAAACCCACGTATTGTGGGTTTCTTTACGATATTTTACAACCATTTCCAAGGCTGTAAAACCTTTAACAAGCTGTATGCAGTACGTTTATCCGAGAAAGTATGACCGCAACGTGGGCATACTATAAACGGTGATATCAATGCTTTTGTCTTTTTGAACATTGCTATCCATACTAACAAACCTAATAGCCATACGGCGATTACCAATCCCCAAGCAACATAGCCAAAGTACTGGTCGACCGTGTCTGTAATAATTGTTATTACATCCACATTAGACTTTGATAAGTCATCGTATATTTTTGTCGCCACACCCCATGAAGATGGACGCCATGGATACACATGTTCTATGCCATAATTGGTCAATAGCGTTGTACCCAAACCTCCAGTATTCTTATCTAACTGTTTCTTTACAGCTTCATCAATCATGTCGTCGATTTGAACTTGTAAAACACTGGTCAGTTGACTTTCGACTTCATCTAATTTTTCATTTACCAGCGCAGCTGTATCATCGACTTTGGCAATAGCTTCATTTGCTTTATCAATGCCCTCATTCGCTGTATCAACACCCTTATTTACTTCATTCAAAGCCTTATCTACACCACTGGTGTCAATACCGAACTTGCTGGCTAAGCCACTTAGTTTCTGAACTTTATCCGTTGTTTCTTGAACTTTACCTGTTGTTTCCTCTGCCTTTGCTGTTGCATCTTTGGCCTGCGCAGTTGTATCCGTTACTTTGTCAACAACTCCTTCTGCCATACGAACAGTATCAATTGCTGCAGCAACCGGTTTTTCTAAATTGATTGCATCTTTTATGCCGTCTAATAACTTTTCATACTGCTCTACTATGTTTCTTTGTAAATCAAAGAACATTGATACAACGATTGACTTCTTTATAGGCTGAGAATACGTGTTCTTTACCCACAAAGGCGACCAAATAACCAGCGCAATCCAAATTATAGAAACAATTGCAAATATACGCTTAGTCCACGTAACAAAAGATGTTTTCTTTTTTACCGTCTTTGCCCCGCCCTGGTCAATTACTTCTATTTCTTTCTTTTTTCTTGGCATTTAACACTCCTTTCCTGATATTCGCAGTGTAATAAATTTTACAATTTTATTTCAATAGTTTTTACTTGGTATGTTCTTTAAATTTTAATATTTCGTCTTGGAAAGCCTTTGCCATAAACTGAACACCAAACAATTCGTGTTGAAAATTCATAATCGCATTTACTGTTTGATAATATATATCTGCTTTGTGCTTCTTATCAAATGTTGCTACTTCCGTTGTCGGAAACAAATCCCAACGATTACCAGACGCCTTTTGATTTACTAGCGTATATATATAAACAAGCTTGCCTATATTCTTCTTTGATACCGCTAAATACAACTTATCGTTTGCGTTTAGCATAAGTTTTGGAGTTTTTTTATTATTACTCAACCATTTAATTGCTAACTTTGTCTTTAATTCATCAAACATATTTATTCTTCACCTGTATATTTTGCTATAAACTCTTTTTTAAACTGTGCAAATCTACCCTCTTCTATTGCAGTACGTATATCACGCATTAAATCCTGATAGAACCATAGGTTATGCTGTGTCAACAGTGTCGCCCCTAATATCTCATTACACTTTACCAGGTGGTGTATATATGCACGTGACAACTTACAAGCAGGACAACCACATTTATCATCCAATGGCGTTGGATCATCGCGGAACTTTGCGTTTTTCATATTCATAGTACCATGTCTTGTAAACGCCTGTGCCGTACGTCCTGCTCTGGTCGGCATAACACAATCAAACATATCTATACCACGCTCTACGGCACCCAATATATCTAAAGGCGTTCCTACTCCCATTAAATAACGCGGCTTATTATCTGGCAAAAGAGGTGTCGTCGTTGCAATCATATCAAACATAACATCTTGGGGCTCACCAACCGCCAAACCACCAACTGCATAACCATCAAATCCGATGTCAGTCAATTGTTTTGCTGACTTTATGCGTAAATCTTTAAAATCCGCCCCTTGAACAATACCAAATATTCCATAACCAGGACGGTCTATAAAAGCATCTTTACTGCGTTTTGCCCAACGCGCCACCATTTCTACGTTCTTTTCCACACGTTCACGTGGTGCCGGTAAATGCAGACATTCGTCCAAGGCCATAGTTATATTAGAATCCAGCTGATGCTGAATATGCACAGAATCTTCTGGGCGCAAAAAGTGCTTTATTCCACCGTCAATATGAGATGTAAATTCTACGCCTTCTTCTTTCATCTTTACTAAATTAGATAAAGACATAACCTGAAAACCGCCACTGTCCGTCAAAATAGGCCCAGTCCAACCGCTGAACTTGTGAAGACCACCCATTTTTTCAACTAAATCACCACCAGGGCGCATCATAAGATGATACGTATTACCAAGTATAACCTGTGTACCCGTTTCACGCACTTGATCCATGGTCAATGCTTTAACCGTAGCAGCTGTTCCAACCGCCATAAAAGCCGGAGTTTGAAACGTACCGTGAGCTGTCTCTACCTCGCCACGTCTTGCCATACCATCCGTTGTAATCAAATTAAATTTTAACGACATTCCTAACTTTCCTTCTTAAACAACAAACAACAATCTCCGTAAGAGAAAAATCTGTATTTATCTGCCACAGCATGTGCGTATGCATTCTTCATTTCTTCCAATCCAGCAAACGCTGAAACTAACATAAACAACGTTGATTTAGGCAAATGAAAGTTCGTCAGCAATACATCCACCGCACCAAACTTATATCCCGGCGTAATAAATATATCTGTACTGCGACATATTGGCGCAAGCCTAGGTTTTCTTTGACCTTCAGGCAAAGTACGGTTGTCCATTGCCGCACTTTCAAGCGTACGCATAGACGTAGTTCCAACCGCAATTACGCGTTTTGCGCTATTTATTATGTCTGCTTGCGCTGGCGTAATGCAGCACCATTCGCTGTGCATTTTGTGTTGCGATAAATCTTCTGTCTTTACTGGCATCCATGTACCAGCACCAACGTGTAAAGTCACCTTGACTATCTTTGCACCGCGCTTTTCTATTTCTTCCATCAATTCAGGCGTAAAATGTAATCCAGCTGTTGGCGCGGCCATAGAACCAACTGGTTCAGCGTATACCGTCTGATAACGCTCTCTATCCTCTGTTTCTGCTTCGCGCTTCATATACGGTGGTAACGGCATTTTTCCAACCTTGTCCAATACAGCAAAAACATTATCACACAAAAATTCCAATTTTAGGCCGCTTTCGTCTTCTTTGTCTAAAACTTTAACTTGCGTACCGTCATCAAGCGTTAAAACTTCATCAATGTTGATTTTATTAAACTTTTTGCACAATCCCCACCAGACCTTATCACTAACCGCCGTATGCAAAGTGATTTCATGTCCTGACGCGTTAAATCGAGCCGGTATAACCTTTGAATTATTAAAGACAACCACGTCCCCGTCTTGCAAATAATCCAAAAAATCACGGATATGTTTATCCGCAATCTCTTTCCCTTTAACAACCAACATCCTTGACGCGTCACGCTGATGCAATGGATGCGACGCAATTAGTTCCGGCGGTAATTCAAAGTCAAAATCTGATGTATGTAAAGTTTGCATAAAATTATCTTACCTTCTGATTTGATTGACGAATTTTATACACAAGACTGTCACGTTTAGCTAATTTTTTCATCTCACCAAGAGACTTTCCATTTATTTTTTTTATTCTTGAACAATTAATTCCAATGCATGAAAAATAATTTTTATATATTAACCCCTTTTTGACAAAGGCTAATTTTAATGTATCTCCAACATTTATATACTTATAATATTCCATGCCGTAATCGACATCTTTAAACTGCATTACACGCGTCAAAGTATCTTTATTAACCCCACTAAAAATTATAGAATTTTCAGCTTTATCTGTAACAACATAATCTTTACCACTTGAAAGATGTACCCCAATATTGGCACCAATAACACAACCAATAAAACAACATCCATAATAAATACTTTTTCGCATTATATTCTCCCTTTTATTTTACCTATAGACAATAAAAAAGCTATGACCGCCGCCACAGGTGTCTTTACATGTGTCTGTGTCGCTGCGTTTAACTTTTTATCGAATTCTTCTCTCATTTTTTAAACTCCAACCCCTGTTCTTCGTAGTTTTCTGCCTTGTTTTCCCAATCTGGCTCTACACGTACAAACAAGTGAAGACGCGCATTTACCCCCCACTGATCTTGTATATCATGTCTGGCGGCTGTTCCAATTCGTTTTAACTGCGCCCCACCACGACCAATTACTATCTTTTTATGCGCTTCGTTCTGAACCGCTATCTTTTGGTATATATCCAGTACACCTTCTTCATCAACATCTACTTTTTCTGTAACAACATTGATATGATACGGTAATTCTTGATGAATATACTTATATACCTTCTCACGCGTCAATTCCGCCAAATACAAATTATCTGGTACATCCGCTGCATCTTTGGTGTCAAATAAATACGGACCTTCTGGCATAACTGCTGCTAAACTTTCCAACATTTGCTTTATGCCGTCGTTCTTTAAGGCCGATATCATAAATATCTCGGATGGATTTGCTAATTCTACAACCTGCGCCGTCAACGGTAATAGGTCTGTTTTTGCAATCGCGTCCACCTTATTCAGCGCGACAAACAAATTCTTATGCTCTTTTACTTTATCTATCAGACCACGCACAGTATCCGTTATACCCTTTTGCGCATCAATTACCAATAATATCGCATCCGCATCTGATGTAGCCTCCATTGCCGCGCCAACCATAGCACGGTCAAGGCGTCTGGACGGACGAAAAATACCCGGAGTATCTACAAATATCAATTGACGGTCACCAACCATCTTTATCGCACGAAAATTCGTACGAGTGGTCTGCACTTTATGAGATACAATTGATACCTTGCGCCCCATTATTTGATTTAACAAAGTACTTTTACCGGCATTTGTCGGTCCAATTATTGCTATAAATCCTGAATATGTCTTAGTCATACCGCAAACATAGCACACTTTCGGTAAAAGTGAACAAAAATCTTGAAAAAAATGGACTGTCGTATTAAATTGTCAATAAAGTTTAATTTAAAGGATTTCTTATGCAACTAACAGGGCCAGAAATATTGCGGTGTATAAATACACCTAATCCAAACAACCAGGATAATAAACCAGACATCATCATTACGCCTTTTAGTGAAAACTGTTTAGGTAGTAATAGTTATGATTTGCATTTAGGTGAAGTCTTAAAAATATATAAGAAAACTTTACCTGATGGAATGTTGCCTGTAATTGAATATGTACCAGGGAAAAAATATTCCATGGAAGATTGGTTTATAAATAAAGATTGTTTTTTAAGATATCTGAAAAATCCACACTATTTTGATCATAGAAATCCTGCTTTCTTAATAGACCCATGTGATGAAGCATCGCATGAAACTATTGATATAACAATACCGGAAAATGGCGTGATTTTATCTCCTGACATAGGATATTTAGGGCATACAATAGAATACACAGAAACGTATAATTTATTTCCTTACATTGACGGCAAATCGTCTGTCGGACGCAATTTTATCTTAAATCACCATACTGCAGGTCGTGGCGATGACGGATTCTGTGGCCAATGGACCTTGGAAATAAAAGTTTTATATCCGACCGTTGTACGTCCTAATATGCGAATTGGTCAAATATACTACGAACAGTTTGTTGGAAAGCGCAGACCATACAATAAAAACAAAACAAGCCACTACAATGGCCAAATGGGACCAACGCCAGCAGCCGTAATACCTATTGAAAAAATACACCAAAAGCAAAAATAAAAGCCCCAATACGGGGCTTTTTTTTAAACAGTTGTTAGATTAAATGCTGTCTGCATTTATCCAGCGACCATTCTGCAACAGACCCGGCGCCATACCTTCATTAGCACGCAGTGCATCAATTACGCTACGCGCCTGAGAAGCATCCAAATTCACAATACGTACCTTGTACATATCGCCTTCTTGAACAACAACTGCGTTACCGTATCTAGACATACGAGAAGCTAAAGCGTCTGCACTGTCTTGAGCATAAAAAGCCGCCACCTGAACGCTATAATCACCAGATGCTGCAGGCGCAGTCGCACCAGGTGCAGTCGTTGTTGTAATTACCGTCGTTTCAACCGTCTGTGCCGGCTGAGTTGTCTGAACCGGAGCTGTCTGTACACTGGAACCCAATGTAGCATTCTTTACCGCCGTTGATTCATTAGCCATTACTTGTACCTGAACTTTTGTCTGGCCATTCATGCCAATTTTCTGGGCCGCTGCTGGGGACAAGTCCATAATACGAGTATTTACAAATGGACCACGATTGTTTACACGCACAACAACAGATTGACCATTATCCAAGTTAGTTACACGAGCAATCGTTGGCAATGGCAACGTCTTACTTGTTGCAACCATCTGATTCATATCAAAAACTTCACCATTGCTGGTTTTCGTTCCATTCAATTCGGCAGGTATAATACCAGCAATACCTGTCTGGTTATATGTCAAATCTTCTACTGGAATATACTGTACATCTTCGACTTTATAAGCACTGCCCACATAATATTTAGGAGCTGGCGCCAGTAAATATGTATTATTCAAAGAATCATCAGTTGTAACCAACGTTTCTTCACCAAAACCATCAGCACCATAGCTGTTCATGCTGCTGGTATCTGTGGTATTCAAGTCTGTACAACCGACCAAAACGGCTGTCAAAACTGCCAAAGATATTACTTTTTTCATTATGGGACTCCTTACATTCTTATGCTTGGATTTTATCATATAAAAAGTCCACTTTCAACTTTATTTTGACTATATTTTTTTATTGATTAAATACGCCAAAGGCAAATAAATTATTGCAAAAACACCTATTGCTATAAACAGCATCCATACGTTTGGTATCGGTATAAACCACAGACCTACCCCCATAACAACCGCCAACACCGCAAATGCAAATACAGCACGAATTGTACGAGGTTCTGTATGAATCAAATTACGGCGTTTACATGCACGACGTAATAAGTAATTTTTCAGATAACCACTAACAACCACACCAACAGGTATTGCTAAGTACCCGATAAAATGGAACGCAGTCAAATATATTACCGATGCCACAGCCAAAGATATTATACTTGTCTTCACAGGTGTACGAACATCTTGCGAAGCATACAAGGTCTTACTATAAATTTGGCTTATCATCATTGCCGGCAATACCAACACCTGTATCATTATCGCCATAGCCACCGCATGCGTTGATGCCGCCGTCCAAGCACCATACTGGAACAGACATCGAATAACTGGTTCTGCCAGCACAAACAATCCAACCATACACGGCATAATCAGCATCATCGACTGGCGCATAGATGAATTCTGCTGAATATATACACTGCGCATATTCTTTTCAGCCAGCGCATTTGAAATAGACGACATCAAAACCGTTCCAACCGCCAAACCTATCAAAGCAAACGGCAACTGAACTATTCTATCCGAATAATATAACCACGATACAGCTCCGTTCTGAAAACTGGCAACTAACGTTCCAATAATTATTGTTATTTGATAAAAACCGTTACCTATAATACCGATTCCAAGGCGCTTAAACATACTTTTGATTGACGGAGTCCAACGTGGCCATATTAAACGCAATCCAAAATGCCGGCTACGAATTCGTTGCCACAAAACACCGAACTGGATAATTCCAGATAAAACAACCGTAAATGCCATTATATAAAGCACTGTTCCCTGAGCAAAAAACGCCCCCAACAATAATGCACCTATCAGCATTATGTTTAACAATACTGGCATAAAGGCAACAAGTAAAAACTTTGAAAAAGCGTTCAATATCGCGGACAAAAACGCCGCACCGCATATGAAAATTACATACCAGAACATAATTCTGGCAATTTGAACCGTCAACTGCATCTTTCCAGGATCATCTGAAAATCCAGGCGCAAGCACCCATACCACCAGCGGCATAAATACCTCAAACAGCAACGTTATTCCCAACAAAACGACCATCAACCATGAAAAAACATTCTTTGCGAAGTTTTCATCCTTATTTTTATCCGTATACATAGGAATAAAAATAGCAGACAGCGCACCTTCACCCAGTAAATCGCGGAATAAATTTGGTAATTTAAACGCTGCTAAAAACACGTCTGATAAACGCCCAGCGCCAAAAACGTGCGCTATCAGCATATCACGCACAAAGCCGAACACACGACTGATTCCAGTCATAACGCCGACACCGAAAATATGTTTGCCTAGTCTCATAGTTTCGATTATACTCACCTTTGAAATAAAAAATCAAGGCAGGAATATGCATACAAAAAAATTATTAGTTTTATTAGGCGCTGTGTCTATATTGACCGCTTGTGCCGGTACAGACAATGAAATCGATATTGAGCGTAGTCTACCAGAAATTTACGAAACAGCCTATGCGGAGCTAAACGACAAGGACTATGAGCAGGCTGCGGCCGAATTCTTGAAGGTCGAATCACAATATCCATCCAGTCCATGGGCGGCAGACGCATTAGTAATGGCTGCATATTCACACTATATGGATGACGATTTTGCTGGTGCTATTTTGGTTGTTGATCGTTTCATGCGTTTTCATCCAGGACATAAAGACGTTCCATATATGCTTTATCTGCGCGGAATGTGCTATTATCGTCAGGTAAGCGACGTTCGTCGTGAGCCTGGAATGTCAGCATATGCATTACAACAATTCCAGCAATTAGTCGAGCGGTTCCCGAAATCAGAATACGCAGAAAACGCGAAAAACAAAATAACTGTTCTGAAGAACTATATAGCCGGTAAAGCTATGTACTCGGCACGTTCTGATATGGCAAAACAAAACTGGCCAAGTGCAATTTCTCGCCTGCAATCAGTCGTGCAAACAGCACAAGAAACTGTTATGACACCAGAAGCCTTATATCGCTTGACTGAATGTTATACTGCCATCGGATTACCAGAACAAGCTTATGGCTATGCAGAAATGTTGCGTCTAAACTTTCCAGACAACGAATGGACCAAGAAATTAGACAAAAAGGCCGGTGATTTTGAATCTGGGAAAGAAAAATAATGAAACAACTTTCTGATACAGATATTGAACAAATGTCAGACGGCGTCTTCATCCCTGATGACGCCGCCGCACGAAAAAGCGTCAGGGCTGAATTAAAATTATCAAAACGCATTCCTGCAGAAAGTTCTCCATTACCTAAACAAGCCGTTCTAGATTTGCATCAGCATACAGAAGAACAAGCATGGAACGAGATTATGAATCTGGCTAATTCTGGTGTGAGACAGGCAACAATCATAACAGGTGCCAGCGGCGTATTACGAGTAAAATTTCCCCAATGGGCAACTGAAAGTATTTTGGCTCCACATATTCTATCCGCCGAGTCCTTGAACAATGGAAGTTTTAGCGTAAAATTTAAAAAGCAAAAAAACTAGTTCTTGGTATTTATCCAATTCATCGGGTCTATATAATCACCACCTGCTTTGATTCCATAATGCAAGTGCGGCCCTGTTGTACGCCCTGTATTTCCAGTTTCTGCCACCTTGCAACCCGCTTCAACTTTATCACCTTTATTCACAACAACTTTATTCAAATGACAGTAAACAGTTTCATAACCATTCGCATGCGATATACGTAACCCATTGCCACATGTGGAATCTGACCAAACGGCAGCAACAGTACCATTTGCAGGAGTAAAAACGTCTGTCCCAATCACTGCAGAAAAATCAACACCTTCATGTTTAGATAAATTGCCTGTCACAGGATGTGTTCTGGCACCATACTTTGATGTTATTGTTGGCGTACCAACTAGTGGCGTACCAAAAGGCATAATCTGTCCAACAGGCACACTTGAATTTACTGGGGTACAGCGACGCGCATTTTGCTTTTCAACCCAATTAGAAATGGCTTGCGACAAATTACCAGATTGTTTTGGCTGCTCTGCAGTTATTCCCGAAGGTGTCTGTTGAGAACTCAATCGTTGTTGTCTTAAATATTGCTGAGTCTGCATCCACGCATTTTCAGTGCGCTGACGTGATAATTCTAAATCATCCTGTATTGTTAAACCTGGATATGTACAACCAGATATGCAATTACCGTTCCTATCGTATTCTTTTTCCCACGGCTCATAGCCTTCTTGCTGTATAACAACCCTGTCTATAAAACCTATATCCGCTGACGTTTTTGGAAACGATTGTGGTTGCAACAAACTGGCAGCACTAGCCACCTGAGCTAACAATGCCCCCCAAACAAACATACACAATCTGATATTATTCATAGCATGGACATTATATCAGATTTATGACTCAAATTAAAATGCAATCTTTATCTTTCCACTAATTGTGTGATTGGTGTAGTCATTACGCACATCAAACATATAATTCAGTCCCGCCATAAAATATTGATTAAAGAAATCTACGCCAATACCAGAACTCAAAAACGCCCTGTCTGGAGATTCAATTGGTATGTTATACAACTGATTATCAACTAATTGTACTCTCATTTTTTCTGTTCCGCGACTAATAGCATCATAGCCGCCACCAAGACGCAAAGTCGGTCGCACGACAAAATCGCTGCCAATAAAATCATAACTGAAATCCACATTACCCGATGTTGTTAAAGTGTTATACCACCAATTATCAAACTCTTGCAACGCCCCATCTACATATTTATCTGCCGTAATTAAAGAATATTTTACCGAAACACTCGGCGTCATTGATATACGGCTACGCATCATACGAATTCCAAAATTCATCTGCCCCGCATAAAATTCTGTATCATACGTACCATTATCTGAAATTTCTGCAATTGTTTTATCTATATTCCAACTGATATGACCCGCATTCATACCTAAATTCAAGAACAAGCCAGAACGTGCTAAATACTGACTGAATAAAGTTATACTATTACCTGTTGCATCAGAGTAAACTCTTGTGTCATGCGTATCTGTCATTGACCTAGTATATTCAACACCAAGCAGCCATCCATCTGAAATATAACTTTTAGCATCTATCACAAAACCTGTATTTTGCGTTTTAAAATCCCCATTTTCACCGCCATGATAGTCTGAAAAAGAACCAAAAACATTAGCATCTATAACCAATGTTCGATCACCATAAGTACAATCCTTTAAATTTTGTGTACAGGCATTACGTCGCGCAACAAGTGGCGAATTCAAAACATTAAAGGCTTGTGCTATATGATAATTAGTTTCAAACAATGCCATTGCTGTATTGTTAAAACCTAAAATTGATATCGCATTCAAATACTGACCGACATTATTTGTCTGAGCTTGATTTATATAAGATGCAATCTGTGCACTTGGGCCAAACTCTGAATAAATACCAGCCCACGCATTTGCTGCCTCAAGCAAATAATCTGGCATACCAGAAAACAATTTCTGCGGTACCGCAGCCACAGCATCAAAACAAAATAACAACGCAAAAAGAGAGATTATATTTTTCATAATGACGTGCCCCGTTTTTTGTTTATAATAAGGTGCGAAAAAACGTTTTTTAACAGGAAGTATTTACTATGAACAAAGTCAAAACTGTCTATGATCATATTCGCAGCAACAATATCAAAACCCTTTTATTGGTGATATCTTTTCCACTTATTTTTATCGCTTTGATATTTTTATTTACTTGGATTGTCGTACCTGCTGAACAAGCCTTGCAGACCGCAATCAGTGTTGCAATTCCGACATTTATCGCATGTGCAGTATGGTTATTGATATCGTGGGCCTTTGGAGATTCTATGATGCTGCATTCTGCACATGCACACGAAATATCAGATACTGACCCTAAAAACCGCGAAATATTTCGCAGCGTTGAAAACGTGGCACTGGCTGCTGGTCTTCCAACACCAAAAGTATATATCATTGATGACGATTCTATGAACGCATTCGCAACAGGTCGCAGTCCTAAGGACGCAACGGTTGCGTTGACTCGCGGAATAATAAAAAAGTTGGATAAACTTGAACTTGAAGGCGTAATTGCTCATGAAATGGCTCATATTGGCAATCGCGACATTCGTTTAGACATGATGCTGATAACAGGCGTCGGGGTAACTGTATTTGCTGCGGACGTGATTTTACGTGCCGCTATTTATGGTGGCAATAATCGTGATGATAATAAAAACAGTGGTGCAATATTGCTGATGGTGTGGTTGGCATTTATGGTATTCAACTGGATAATTACCCCCTTATTACGTATGGCAGTGTCAAGAAATCGTGAGTACGCGGCCGATGCAACCGGTGCACAAATAACACATAACCCACAAGCACTAGCAAATGCGCTGCGTAAAATCACAACGGATTCACGCGTTGAATGCTTAGATAAAGTAAAGTCAATGGCAACAGTATGCATAGCAAATCCAAGCGGTCCGCGTGAGTTTGTTAGCTCTTTGATGGCAACACACCCACCTGTTGAAGAACGCATTAAAAGATTGGAATCTATGGTTTAAAAATATATTTAAGGAAAGGTGAAAAAGATGGCAAATTTACATTTTCATTATGGGACAATGGGGTGCTCTAAATCGGCGCAATTGGTAATAAATGCTTATAACCAGAATAAGAACGGAAATAAGACTGAAATTATAAAGCCAAAAATTGACAACAGATTCAGTGAAGATAAAGTAAATTCTCGTATTGGCATATCCGCACCGGCAACAGTATTACCAACATTACAAGGCTGGTCACCTGCCCCAGATACAAAGATGGTATTGATTGATGAAATACAGTTCTTTTCACCAGAAGACATAAATCATCTGGTTCGTATTGCCGACAGTCAGCCAGTGATAATTATGTGTTATGGCCTAATGGTTGACAGTAATGAGCACATTTTTCCGGCATCACGTAGGTTGATAGAAGTTGGCGCGAAATTGCATCGTATGGAATCTACTTGTCAAATACCGGGTTGCATGCACTTGGCCACACATCATTTGCGCTTTGATTCTGCAGGTAATGTCGTACGCGAAGGCGCGCAAATAGCAGTCGGCGACAGCAATTATAAATCTGTATGTCGTCAACATTTCAATATGCTTTATCACGGCATTGGCAACAAAGGGAAAGGCAACAGATAAAAAAGCATACATTTTTGCTTGCAATTGCAATAAAAAAGTATAAAATATACGAACGTTGCGCCCATGGCTCAATTGGATAGAGCATCTGACTACGGATCAGAAGGTTGAGGGTTCGAATCCTTCTGGGCGCGCCAGAGTTTAAGCCGGTCTTTATGACCGGTTTTATTTTTCATTGGAATAATATGCGTATTTTGCTAAACTCTTGGTATGGCGTCTAGCAAAGATTTTATGGATTTTGTGTATGACCAAGTTGCAAGTGCATCTGACGATATTACTTATCGTAAAATGTTCGGTGATTATATGCTATTCTGTAATCAGCGCCCCGTCTTACTTATTTGCGATGACACCGTATATGTAAAACAGCTGCCAGAAACATTAAACCTATTTAACCAGTATGGCATAGTACCAGATAGTGGCATTCCTTTCAAAGGTGCACGAACTCACTATATTCTTGATATAGAAAATACTGAACTATCCATAGACATGGTACGACTATTATCACAAATTTTGCCAATACCCAAAAAGAAAAAGCGTAAAAATGCCAACTAAGATAACCGATGCAGATATAGATAACTTAAAAGGCACTAAGTTTCAGCACGATGTATGGAAAGCTCTGCTTAAAATCCCATATGGGGAAACACGTACCTATGCACAAGTAGCTAAAATGTCGGGGCATCCAAATGCAATACGCGCAGTTGCGAACGCTATCGGAAAGAATCCAATGCCCCCTATTATACCTTGTCATCGTGTTATTCGTAGCGACGGCAGAATCGGCGGTTATTCTGCCAAAGGTGGCGTTGCAACAAAACAGTGTTTATTAAACAAAGAAAAAAGCGGTGTATAAACACCGCCATTATTCTTTAACGAATGTATTAGCGAGTATGAGCTAATATTTCCTGCAAAGTATAACCTGCCAATGTGCAGCCATTACCACGCTGGAAAGGATTGAAAACAACTTCTGCTTCCGTTTCCTTTTTAACATTCTTTTTTTCTTCTGCGATAATTTTTTTAGCAGAAGCAATAAAATCAGGTACATAGTTTGGGTCTATGTTCAAAGTTTTCAAAATACAAGTGCCAGAATAAGTGCAAGCTCCTGTTTTGCTATCTTTATTGGCACATGTTAAACAATATGACATATCAAATCCTTTTGTTTTTTTAAACACTGCCGCAAACAATAACACACAAAAATATTTTGTCAAGTATTTTTACAAAAACACCAACAGTAAGGTAATTGAAATAGCAAACTATCTTTCGAAATCTTTCATTATTTGTTTAATAACCGTACTACTTATATTAGGGGTACGCGGCAAATATACAACTTTACATAAATCTGACAAATCATCAAATTTTCCGGCCCAATCGTCACCCATTACGAATACATCAATCTTATATTTTATAATGTCTGCACGCTTTTGCTGCCAATTATCTTCTGGAAATATAAAATCAACATGCTTTACACCAGATAAAATTTCCTTACGCTGTTCGTAAGAAAAATACGATTTTTTCCCTTTCAGTTTATTAAATTCATCTGTCGACAATCCGACAGCCAACCAATCTCCTAGCGATTTTGCACGCTGCAGCAAGCTCATATGCGCCCAATGGAACGTATCAAATGTGCCATATGTTAAAATTCTTTTCATTTATCTTCTCTTAAAAAACCACGAATTATCTCTAATTCTTCATATGAAAAAGGTATAGAACTATGTCTCACAAAATCCGGTTTAAATTCTGACCAATCGCCAAAGCGCGTCGTTAAAAACGCATCTACATTATTAGGTGCAGGAAACTTATAACCACAAAAATCTATTTCACCTAATGGAAATATCCACTCATGACGAAAAGGTTTATCATGAAAGAATCCTGCCATACGCTCTGGATATGTTTGCCAATCTATTCCCTCAAATATATCCCCACCCTTTGTATCAGGTTTTGTTTCCCCCATAATAAGTTCGTCTCGGATTTCTTCGTAATTATTATATTTGCTTTGTATTACAGCGTTTGGATTCTCTGCTAATAAAGCCTTATCCGCCTCCATCTGACGCGCCGCTTCCATCGCCAGCATATAATTGCTTTTAAAAACATTCATTTCTTCGTCATCAGCAATTCTATGTGAATAAAAATCCCACGGGAATAAATCAACGCAAACTCGCTTTGTTATCAACACCTTAAAGATTCCGCCACTAACACCCCAGGTTGTAAAAAAGTCGTCATGATTAAATTCCTTTTCAAGAATTTCTACAGCTTTCTTAAAATCCTCACGCATTAAACAAATATCAACGTCATCATCCCATGGTATAAAATTACCCGTACGAGCCGCCCCAAGAAGATTCCCATAGCCAAGGAAATATTGTATACCATTTTTTCTTAAAACCGAATCTATCATTCGTAGCAGCTTTAAACATGCGTCTTGTTTTAATTTCAAATGCCCGGTCGCAGGCGACATACTATACGCATCATGCTCTAACGCGTACAAACGTGTAATATGATCACGCAACATTCCTGCAGCGGAAGTTAAATAATTGAGTTTAGTATCTACTGCTCTATAAAAATCTGAAATATATGCAAATAACTTTTTATATTCTTCTTGAGTCATAACATCATTTCTTCCAATAACAAGCTTTTGTATAAATAAACTTTCCCATAGCGTCAGCAAACGTATAAGAACCACCGATATAACAATCTGTTGCAGAGTTGCCATTTACCTTTGAACTCGAAATTACAACACGATTTCCATTTGCATCCAAAGGCCCCAAAGGACAAGCTGTGCAGTCAGAATTATGACCTGACCAAGTTCCATAATATCCACTATCGCAATAAGCCTCATCATAACTATCACACAACCATCTATCAGACTCGTCTTGGCGCGGATTGCAACAGTTTATATACGTTCCGTTCCATGCATGAATATCTTTACAAGTAACACTACCGCCAATTTCCTTCCAACCGTCCGCTGTACACTCATATGCAGGACAACCTTCTCCTGACTTAGTTCTTCCACCTATTGATGTCACACCATATGCAAGAATTCCTGAAGGGTCAATATTACACGTTGGAGTATCAACGCACTCGTCCAACTCACCAGATTCATACATCCTGTCCAGCTCATCTGGATAAGCAGTCTCATTCATAAACTTTGGAATACATACGAAACAATTTTCGTCATCAGAAGCATGTAATCCTTTACCGCAAATACGCCGACTATCAAACCAATTGTCTAGAATTCTATCAATATCCGGCGCAGCTGCAGCGGCCGGCCCAATTTTCGTCACTATAAAGGCCGCAATAAGCAAATAAAAACGTTTTAAGCATACAGAACTATTATTCCTTCCCACTTTCTTATCCCTCGTTCTTAAACTGCAGGCTTTATCGATTTAGCGATATAATAAAAAACTTATTTCACCTCGGCACAAATCGCAAGTCATATCTATGACGATTCTAAAAAAAACAACACCCAATGTCAACGACATAATTTAACAAAAAGACTTCACATCACAACTGAATAAACCAATCCGGATTTTTGGACAAGTGCCCTATTCCATCATCTAAAACTTTTCTATATTCTTGAAAGCGCTCCTTGTCTTTCTTATCCAAATTACTTATTGCTGGTAATTTTACTGTCATAGGATTTACATGTTTGCCATCTTTGATTATTTCATAATGTAAATGCGGACCCGTTGATAAACCCGTTGAACCAACATAACCTATTGTCTGCCCTTGTTTTACTGTTGTTCCAACAACTACACCCTTCGCAAATCTAGACATATGCGCATACAACGTTTCATAAGAAGCATTGTGACGTATCTTTATATAATTCCCATGACCGCTGTTGTACCCGCGCGCAACTACACGCCCCGCGCCCGCCGACGGAATCGGTGTTCCAGTTGACGCACGGAAGTCCACACCCTTGTGAGCACGCGTATATCCCAAAACAGGATGCTTTCGTCTTGTTGAAAAGCTGCTGGTTACACGCGCATTATTTATGGGTGTACGCTTCAATGATTTAATCGCACCATTACCATTTTCGTCGTAGTACCCCGTCTTGCCGTCTGCTTTTTTGAAACGGTACATTTTTACATTGCCGCGTAAAGCTTCAAATTGTATCGCCAAAACACGACCATTATCTATTTTTTCGCCATTTGCATAATTTTCTTCGAACAAAACAGAAAATTTTTGGCCAGCACGTACATCACGTTCAAAGTCCATTTCAAAAGCAAGCAAATCATAAACTTCTGCCAAAATGCCGTCCGGTATCCCAGCACGAGCCCCTGCTAAATAAAAACTATCCCCGTCTAAAATCTCGCCCTGACGGTATACAACGCGCGTATCCGGTTTTATGTCTATAGTTTGACATTGCCACTGCCCTTCAGCATTACATGTCACTTCTATCTGGCGCCAAGGAGATGGGACAATTACAACCTTTGAAACAGGCGCATCTTCTTCAGAACGAACAAATTCTATTTTATCACTATCCGCACGCAAACTTGTTATATCTGCATCTGACTTTAATACCTTTGCTATTTCTAAAACCTGGGCATTCGAAAAGCCTTGCTCCGTCAGCAGTTTTGATAATGTATCCCCAGAAGAGACAACAACTATAGAACGATAACCATCATCACTTGAATCAGAACCAACACCATTATTACGCGTAAAAACCAATATAATCGCGACAAATACCATAATTATTGCCAACGCAACAACCGCACGTGCAATATTGTTTATATTTAGAATATCTTTTGCTTTTTTCATAAGCCCGATTATAATGGAGCCATGAAAAAAAATCAAGCATTTGAAATCTTAGCAAAAGAAACTAACCCTCATGATGCTAGGGTAATTATTGAAAATACAAATAATTTTTCTTTTATAAAAGTATGCTATATCGCACATGCCTTGAAACGTGGCGTTCCTGTTGCAAAAATAATTCATCAAAAATGGTTTTATGGACTAAAATTCTATACAAATCGGTACACTTTGGACCCTCGTCCAGACACTGAAACGCTGGTTGCTGCGGTAATTTCTGATTGCAACAAAGACTCATCACCAAGAATCCTTGATTTAGGAACTGGTACTGGGTGCATTATATCATCCCTTGTAAAAAATATTTATGGTGCAACCGGAGTCGGCGCTGATATTTCACGTGGCGCAATACGCGTTGCCAGACGTAATATAAAAAATTTAGATTTATCTGATAAAGTTCAAATTGTCAGGAAAGATTTTAGTAAACCAAAAGCATTTTCTGAACAATTTGATATTATTGTTTCAAACCCACCTTACATAGCGCACGGAGACACACGAGTCAATATTGGTGCAACGCACGACCCAAAAATTGCGCTTTATGCAAACGACAATGGATTGTTTGCGTATAAGGTAATAGCCCAAAATGCCAAAAACTGGTTAAAACCACTTGGAAAAATCTATTTAGAAATTGGTGAGGGTCAGACTAAATCCGTAAAAGAAATCTTTGCAAACGAAGGCTGGTCGTTTGAACGAACAGAAAAAGACCTATCTGGAATCGAAAGAGTTCTTGTTTTCCATTTAGGCAACAGCGCGCTTTCCAATCCGGATTTTTCCGAATAAGTATATCGTGGTCTTGTACATGTATTTTCGTTTTTCCAATATTGGCAGTGGTCCTAAATAATATTTATAAACTTCTGGTGTTTCATCCCTGTTCGTGTTGTAAATTTCATATATGCCGTTTTCTTTCAGCATATTGTCCCAATCCATATTGCCATTGCCCTTCAATTTTATATTCTGATTTCTTAGTGTTTCTGCGCACATATCCGCAACGACATTATAAATTGCACCTGGGACTGTTACGACCTTATTTGCTTTGGCGATGGCTTGTGCTAAAAAGTATCCATCTTCACCAACAAAAACACCTTTTGGAAATACTATATTAAACTTTTCTAAAAATGATTTTCTGAATAAAAAGCGCCAAGCAGGACGCAATCGATTAGAACGCGTTTTCCAAAATTTTTCCTCTTGTGAAACCAATATTTCCATCGATTTAAAATTTGGAAACGCATACCCCTTCTCATTTACTTCACTACATGCAACATCTGAATCTGTAAGACTGGCAGCTGCCATCATTCTTTCATAATAATCTAAGTTTACATAATCATCGGCATCCATAAAGTGCACATAACTTCCTGTAGCCTTTTTTAAACCATTGTTACGAGCAGTTGCTGCCCCTGTATTTTTCTGCTTTATCACAAATATTCTTTTATCTTTTTTTGCATATTTTGAATAAACTGCTGCAGAATTATCCGTTGACCCATCATCAACCAAAATAATTTCAATATTTTTATATGTTTGATGTAATAAATGTTCCAAACATTTGGCAAGAAATTTTTCTTTATTGTATACAGGCAAAACAACGGAAAATTTTGATTCTGGCATTTTAACCCCTTTATATGCATTTAGTGCATTTTAAATGAGAACCGGAAAAAAATCAACTATCTCACTCTAGCAAGAAAAATACTTATTATCTCGCTTTAAATCGGCTATTACAGAATCTATACCATGCCCATGAACAACAAATGTTTCTTCTGGAAAGTTCATTTCGTATAACTTTGCAACAGACTGCAGTAAGGCATTCACATCTCCACCTGGCAAATCATACCTGCCTATGCCGTCGCGGAACAATGTATCCCCAGTAAGTAAAATCCCAAAATCCGGAAAATAATATGCTACGCCACCAGGAGTATGCCCTGGAGTCTCGATTATCTCTACATCTATCCCCGGTAAAACTTCTATCACTCCAGCTTCAATATCTGTTGGTTGACGATAATTGCCCTCTATCAATGGCAAACCAAAATATTTCAGCAACCCGTTAGACCAACCAATCAGCACATTGTCTTCGCTGTTCATATACCACGGCACATCATACTTTTCCGCCAATGTAGGTGCCGCAGAGATATGATCACCATGCCCGTGCGTAGAATATATAGCCCTTAAACGAAGTCCACGCGTTTCCAGCAACTTTTCCCAATCTATTGCATTACCCCACGCGTCAAATATAACCGCATCTCCACCAACACTAACCAATACAGAATTAGTGTTTTCTGGTGGCATATGCAGAACTTCAAATTTGGGCTCTATATTATTTTCCGGCATCTTTCTTCACTTTTTTAGCGGTTGCTTTTTTGACCGATTTGTTACCCAAAACAATTTGTTTGATTTCTTCACCGGTCAGAGTTTCACGTGCTAGCAACTCTTCAGCCAATTTGCGAACAGTTTCCTTATTCTTTGACAACAGTTTTGTCGCGTCTGCATGAGCTGCATCCAACCATGCACGAACTTCTTCGTCCACCATCTGTGCTGTTTTCTCGGATGCATTTTCCAATGCGCTACGTGTACCGAAAGAGTTCACTTGGTTTATCGCCGCCAAGCCCAATTTAGGCGACAAACCTGCGGTAGTAATTGAATAGCGAGCCAAACGAGTTGCCATCGCAATATCACTTTCTGCACCTGTCGTAATCTTATCAGCACCAAAGAATACTTCTTCTGCACTACGCCCCGCCAAAGAAATGGCTAAATTAGCGCGAACTTCTGCAATTGTCATTGAGACTTTGTCATCAATCGGCAGATGCTGAACCATTCCCAGCGCACGGCCACGCGGAATAATTGTCGCCTTGTGAATTGGGTCTGTAATATCTGCGTACATTATACTTACAAATGCATGTCCAGCTTCATGGTAAGCCGTCAACTTTATATCTTCGGGACGCATTTTACGTATTTTACGTGGTCCCATCAAAATCTTATCCCTAGCTTCTTCTACGTCAACCTGAGATATTTCTTTGCGACCATTACGAACCGCATGCAAAGCCGCTTCATTCAACAAGTTTTCCAAATCTGCACCAGAAAATCCCGTTGTACCACGCGCCAAATCTTGCAAATTTACATCGTCAGAAACTTTTACCTTTTTGGCGTATAAATCCAATATCTCACGACGACCAGACAAATCAGGTAATTCAATATAAACCTGTCTATCAAAGCGCCCTGGACGCAACAACGCAGGATCTAACATATCGGCACGGTTAGTCGCACCAATAACTATAATTCCTGTATCATTCGCAAAACCGTCCATTTCTATCAATAATTGGTTCAAAGTCTGTTCGCGGTCTTGGTCATTATAAGAATGTGTACTGCGACGCTGCCCAATTGCATCTATTTCATCAATGAATAATATGCACGGCGCATTACGCTTTGCCATATCAAAGATTTCTTTTATTTTTGCAACACCCAATCCAACAATAATCCCTGAAAAATCACTGCCGGATGCCGCAAAGAAAGGAACATTTGCCTCGCCGGCAATAGCACGGGCAAGCAAAGTCTTACCAGTTCCAGGCTCACCTGACAGCAAAATTCCACGTGGAACGCGCGCACCAACATCGCGGAACTTTTTACCATCTTTCAAGAAATCAACAATTTCCATAAGTTCCTGCTTTTCAGAATCTATGCCGGCGACGTCTTTGAACGTGGTCTTTGTTTTACCTGTTGTTATTTTTGTTGGATTCTGTTGCGCCAAACTGCGACTTAAACCGCCCGCGCCCATCTTAAAACCACGGAATATCCACCAAATAAAGAATAATCCCATAAGAATAGGAACCCATGTACCTAAATAATCAACCCAGGACTTCGACGTATCAATTGAAATTGTCGCACCATTTTCTGCAATCTGACTCAATAATTCTGGGTCATATGTAATCGTTGCTGTATATGGCGTGCCATCTTTTAATGTACCAGTTGCGTCATTGCCACGAATCTTCATATCATCTATTTCTGGCGCACGACGCAAAACGTCTGAAAATGTCAGCTCTACGGGCTGCTGCACTTGTTGACCGCCGTTGAACATTTGTGGCGCAACACCACCGCCAACAAAAGCACGGCCTATGATAAATACAAACAGCAATGCAAATACTATTAGAAATATATTTCCGTTGTCTCCACCACGGAAAAAATTAGTCTTCTTTTTTTGATTTTTCAAATTTTGGTTTTCCATGTCTCGTCCTAAAACTTGTTTTTGCCCCTTCTGGTACGATTAAAATCTTCTGGTTCAATCTGCGTAATGTACAATGCCCCAGCGTAAATTTACAATCGTGCTCCAGTTTATCTAGTGCATTTGATAACGAATTCAAGCGTGGCTGATATTCGTCCCCCCCAATTTTTTGAATCAATGTTCCAAGAAACTTTAGTCTAATATCTGGTGAAAGGTCAAACAGAAAAGAATCAGAAAATACAGCGCGGCAATTGTTCGTAACTTTTTCAACCTTTTCGGCAATTTCTTCATCCAACGCATCACGGACTCGCCCTAAATTTTGAATGGCCAAAAGAATTCTGGAATCAGTAATCCCAAGTTTTTCAGACAATAATTTTCTGTTCTGACGAATACGAACACGCGTATAATGCGGATCACTATTCATTTCGTCAACAAAGTATTTTATACAGTTATCATCGCAATATTGCTTTAATTCCGCCCTTGGAACATACAACAATGGGCGTACAATTTTAATTCCGTCTCTGTACGTCACCCTACGCATTGCTGCCAAACCGTATAAACCACTGCCACGTCCCAAATTCATCAAAAAGGTTTCAATCTGGTCATCTGCCTGATGTGCAGTCAGCAAAATTTCTATACCATTTTCATGGCAAAAATCTGTCATAAACTTATATCTAGCGTCACGAGCCGCTGCCTCTAGACCAGACGACGGCTTATTACCCGTCCAATAAAAATTTTTACATGGCAATTTCAACTTCTGACACAAGTCCTGTACATACTGTGTTTCGATATCAGCATTTGCGCGCAACCCATGATTGACGTGCAAGCATACTACATCCGCCCCAATTTCAGCCAACCAGCATAAAAGGCATACAGAATCAACCCCACCGCTGACTGCAACTGCCATACGCATGCCCTTATAACTATGCATAAAATCCAAAAAGTTTTGATTCATAACAACGGTATTTTATGATATAATTCGCAAAAATAAAGGAAAAATAAAGAATGTCAGAAAAGTTAAAATCTGTTGCGGTCTATTGCGGTCATGAATTCGGTACGAATCCAAACTTTGCATCTGACGCGAAAAAAATCGGTGAATTTTTAGGTAAAAACAATATTCGTATGGTATTCGGTGGCGGAAACGTCGGTTTAATGGGCACTGTCGCAACAGCTGCTTTAGATGCAGGTGGGCACGTTATTGGCGTATCAACAAACAACGTTATTGAAAAGCAAGAACCTGTGCATAAAGGTGTCGAAGTAGAAATTGTTGACGGCGTCAACGAAAGAAAACAAAAAATGATTGAATTATCTGACGCATTCATCATTTTGCCTGGTGGCATCGGAACTTTAAACGAACTGACCGACATTATGACAATGCAACAAATTGGCGAATCTAAAAAGCCTTTGTTCTTCTTGAATACAGCCGGCTTCTGGATTCCTTTTGTGCGATTATTCATTCATATGCAACGTAATGGTTTTATAGAAAGCATCCATGACTATAATATTCACGGTGCAAACACTGTCGATGAGTTAGTTGAAAAAATCTTAGAATATTAAAATTCTATAACTTTGTTTCGTGAAGTAGAGCCACGAATAATATTTATGCTGGTCTTTGGAACTTTAAAGTGTTCTGCCAGCATTTTTATTACCGCTTCATTGGCCGCCCCATCAGCTGGAGCGGCCGTCGTATGAACGCGAACAGTACCATCTGTATCTACAGTTATCTGATTCCTGCGCGCACGCGGTATTACACGAATATTTACAATCATATTTCTTCCAGCAGTTTTTTCAATTCAGGTTTCTTTGCACCGCATACTAAATGTAAATGGAAATGAAATACTGATTGCTTTACAAAAGGCGCATTTGCTCCAGCATTCGCCAGCACATTAAAGTTTTCACAAATTCCTAACTTTTCTGCGGTTTCTTTGAAGCAACGCCAAAAACCAGCCTGTTCTTCCGGTGACGCGTTGGAAGTAAAATCTAATATATTTTCGTATTCGCCTTTTGGAACAACTAAAACATGTTTCTCAAACAGTGGGTTTATATCATTAAAACTCAGCGCATACTCGTTTTCTACAATTGCCTCACGAGGTATTTCATTTCTTGCTATTTTCGCAAAAACATTGTTTTTATCGTACATATTTCCCCCTTTTTATCACTCGACAGACTAGCACGCAAATAACGCAAAATCAAGCCCTTGAAATCGTGTCCACCCGCACTATATCTATGCCCAGAAGCAGACAGATAACAAGGAGAATTAAATATGTTTAAGCCCTTACATAACTATGTTCTGTTGGAACGTATTGAAGAAGAAAACAAAACAGCTGGTGGAATTATAATCCCTGATAATGCAAAAGAAAAACCTTCTCGTGGTCGCGTAATTGCGGTCGGCGATGGTGCGTTTGATGGAGACGACCGTATTCCTATGTCTGTAAAAGTTGGTGATACTGTTCTATTTGCGAAATGGGCGGCATCTGCCAACGAAGTCAAAATTGATGGGAAAGATTACGTTCTGATTAAAGAAACAGACATATTGGGTATTTTAGAATAACTAAAAGAAAGGATATAGACGATGGCAAAAGAAATTGTATTTGATACAGATAAATTGGCGTCGGGTGTTGATAAATTAGCTAACGCTGTGAAGATTACTATGGGGCCAAAAGGTCGCACGGTTGTTATTGATAAGTCTTACGGCGCACCTGTTGCAACCAAAGACGGTGTTACTGTTGCAAAAGCCGTTTCTTTAAAGGACCCTCAAGAAAACATTGGTGCTCGTATGGTTCAAGAAGTTGCAAAGAAAGCTGGCGATGACGCAGGTGACGGGACAACAACTGCGACAGTATTGGCGCAGAAGATTATTCGTGAAGGTCGTCGTGTAATTGCAGCCGGTATGAACCCGATGGATGTAAAACGCGGTATTGATATGGCAACTGCCGCTGTTGTGGAAGACATTGAAAAACACGCACGTCCAGTAAAAGACAGTTCTGAAATTGCGCAGGTTGCAACTATTTCTGCAAACTCTGATTCAGAAATCGGTGAAAAGATTGCCGGCGCGATGGAAAAAGTAGGCAAAGAAGGCGTCATCACCGTTGAAGAAGCCAAAGGCTTGGAAACGGAAATTGACGTTGTGGAAGGCATGCAATTTGACCAAGGCTTTATGTCTCCATACTTTGTAACGAACAGCGAAAAAATGATTGCTGAATTAGACGGCGCGCAAATCTTAGTTTCTGAAAAGAAAATTACAGGTTTGCAAGCACTGTTGCCTATCTTGGAACCTGTTGCACAATCTGGTCGCCCACTGTTGATTATTGCAGAAGACGTTGAATCAGAAGCATTGGCAACATTGGTATTGAACAAGTTGCGCGGCGGTTTGAAAGTCTGTGCGGTAAAAGCACCAGGCTTTGGCGACAGACGTAAAGAAATGTTAAAAGATATCGCTGCCGTAACAGGTGCAACTGTTGTATCCGATGATATGGGTATGACATTTGAAAACATAACGCCAGATGTTTTGGGTACAGCTAAGAAAATAGTTGTAACAAAAGACTCTACTTTGTTGGCACAGGGGGGCGGTGATAAGAAAGCAATAGAAGCACGTGCGGACGAAATTCGTAAGTTGATGTCGACCAGCACCAGCGATTATGACAAAGAAAAGTTGGCAGAACGCTTGGCTAAGTTGGTAGGCGGTGTTGCAGTTATCAAAGTTGGCGGTATGACAGAAGTAGAAGTTAAAGAAAAGAAAGACCGTGTTGATGACGCACTTGCGGCAACCCGTGCAGCCGTTGCAGAAGGCATCGTTGCTGGTGGCGGTATCGCATTGGTTCGTGCGACTGCCGCATTAGAAAAATTGACTGGTGCAAACCAAGATCAAAACGTTGGTATTGATATTGTACGTCGTGCCTTGGTTGCACCATGTGCGCAGATTGCAGAAAACGCTGGTGTATCTGGCGAAATTGTTGTTGGCAAAGTAATGGAAGCCAAAGATTATAATTTCGGCTATAACGCACAGACTGGCGAATACGTTGATATGATGAAAGCTGGTATTATCGACCCAGCAAAAGTTGTAAAGACGGCGATTCAAGCTGCGGCAAGTACAGCTGGCGTATTGCTAACGACTGGTGCTGTTATGTCTGAAATTCCTGAAGAGAAACCTGCCCCACAAATGGGCGGCGGAATGCCAGGCATGATGTAAAAAACGGGACTTTGTCCCGTTTTTTTATTCTGTCATTTCACATATTGATGTAAAAACAAAAGTCCCGGAATCATCCTCGTACTCGGTGTTTGCTTTCGCAAACAGCAAGCATGAGCCATTTGGACTAGACACCAAACAACTATCTGCTGTACCGACTGATACATAACCAGACGGGCAAGAACTTTCTGCAACTACCATATTTGGCTCAACTATAGTTTTATATCCGGCAGGACATGTGGTTAATAACTCCAAAGCATCCACCCTAAATGGAAAAAGAACTATAAAAAACATTATAATTTTTCTCATAACATTTCTCCTTTAATTAGAAAGCGTTGATACAATTCCTTGTTTAAAGGTTGTATCATTGGTTGTTAATAGATTCACGCAACCTTGTGCACAACTGGTAACACAATTAGACGCACTACCAGTCACTTGGGCAAGAGTCCACATTGATACAGCCGGATTAGTTAATCTACACCAACATACCAAGTTGTTTTCCGGGATAGTGCTATCCAGTGTAATAGAGTTTGCGGTTTTACCACGCGCTCCACTTGTGCTGCTGCAGTATGCAATTCCCTCCACGGCCACACCGCTGCAATTTGCACTCCAATTAGAAGAACCTTTTACACTTCCTGAGGTACATCTTGTTGAAGCTGACAGATTTATGCATTTCGTGACCGACATAGCAGGATGTACGCTAATATAGTTAATTAAGAATACTAATAAAAATATTTTGCATTTCTTCATAACAAATCTCCTTAATCCGAAAAAGAACTATTAAAGATAAAAGGCGGGTTATATAAGCTAAAATCGGTGCATACCCAAGTACATGTTTCAATACAATCTTCGTATGTACTTACATAATCACCAGTAGAAATCCACTTAGATACAACTGGACTTAACATTTTACACCAACAATAAGCGTTTTCTGATATGTTTGAACTAAACGTGATTGAATCGCTAATGGTGTCTTCCGCTTTATATTGATTACTGCAAAATCCAACACCTTTTATAATGTTATCAGTGTTAGTACTTCCAAACCCCCGACATGTATATAACCAGTCAGTCTGATACGGTTCAAATAAAGGGTCCCAACAAGATGGATATGATGTGTGCGGAATGCATTTTACTGCAGAGTATGCAGGTGTAAGCAATGTAACACAAACGAAACAAATTAGTGTTAAGCGTGTTTTCATTTTTCTAACTCCCTTGGTTTTAAACAAAAACCACCAAGCAAATTTGGTGGTCGGGAAGTTCGAAAAATCATATTAGACAATGACCCCGCAGTTTTCGGCATAACCTGTTTTATGACTGCGACAACCCGACCTTAATGCCGGGATAAATGACGTCAAACATCATTGGCTGCAACAACGCAGTAATACGTTGGCCTAATAAGGGATTTTCGAAGTCCCGAACCCAACAGCCATTGGATTCAAGCGCTATTATAATTAACTGTTATGTTAAAAACAAGAGCTAAAAGCACATAATTAATTAAATCTATAAAATCTGATAAAAATATTACCACATAGTGTTATACCAAGAAAGAAGGACCATAGATAACACATCATAACTTGCTGCAGGCCATTACGTCAGCGTTTTTTATCGACTTAGAAATAAACTTCTATCATTTTCAAGAAAATACTTCTTGCCGGGCATCGCACACATAAAACGATGTAAATAGCGTAAAGAGTTCTGTATCATAGTTGTCTCTATTGTCTTTGTATTCTCTACAGATAAACGCAACTTCTGTAATCTCTTTAAGTCAAATACGTTTTCACCAACATTTTCAGAGTTATTGTTGTACTTTATTTCCACCAAAAAATTTGGGAAGTTTGCATTTATAAACTTCAAATCAGATACTTGTTCTTCTAATGGTATATACGGCAAAACCCCCATAGCGACAATTGTGTTCAGATTTTTTGATGCTGCCATTTGTTTTGCTGTTTCCCAAGATACACTTTTAGGTGAACGTCCAGATACTTTTTCAGAAACCAAACTATAAACTTCTATAATTTCTGGCTTATTATCTATGCAATAAGTATCGGAAATATTGTACTCTGATTGAATTATCGGCGCCAAAGGAGAAAAACCACAACCAAAATCAACAAATTTTATATCAGCACCACCCTTTATTTTAGTAGATAAAAAATCTACGCTTTCAGAAAAACGTATTGCATAATGCAATGAATGCAAAGGGACACTGCGCGCCGTTTCTACGCATTTTGCTGGGAAATGCTCTGATTTCATAGTTCCAGCCAGAATCTTTTGCCCCATTTCACCAAGATGAATGTTATACCGTGACTTCTTTAAAATATCCATCAAGGCCAAATTCCATTCATGAACAAATTTTTTTGTTTCATAAGTCAATGGAGATATATTGCTGACATACTTCTTCAAGGCGGGTTCCAAAAACACGCTGCATGACAAAGGGATATCCATTAAACCATAACTAAGTTCTTTCTTTTTAGCCATTTTTATTTCCTACATTATCTTTTACGCCCTGTTCTAGCAGCAGAAATTTTTTTCAAAATTTCCATCTCTTTTTTCAATTGTCTGGTTACAAAGTTCACAGGTTGACTTGGGTGTATATGTATTTCCTCTTGTACTTGTTCGTCATGCAAAGAATGCCTAACCACAAAGCCTTGAATTACTGCAAAAGAATCTATATATACAAACATCGGTACATGTTCTTCGTTTACAATACGCGCATCAAATGTAGATTTTTCGGCCTTTGAAATTTCTGTACAAGCCTTAGTTATTGCATTCGTAGACTTAAATACCGGCACAACCATGCTACGCACACGCATTTTATTTGTTATAGGCTTTTCATAATGATTACTGCCACTAAACACAGGCTGATATTCGTAATGCTCGTAGAATTTCTGTGCACGCGGCAATGAAATTAAATCCATGTAAGTTGCGCCAAACGTACTGACCCTTTCTGCCATTTTTAATAATTTTCCACCTATTTTCTGCCCCATATATTCGGGCAAAACATATAAACCACGAACTGTCGCCGTTCCTTTAATACAGTCCCCTTGAATAAAGCCAACCATATCAAAGCCGTCATATGCACCAAACGCAAAATTAAAACCACGGCGTTTCCAGCCAGACATCAGCTCATTTAACGCAAAACGAATGTCGCTTTCAGGCATGGAATACCCACAACTATACCGCGTTGCCGCATTACGAATATACAGGAAATCATCCCAAATATTAGGATCCGCTTGATTAAAAATAGGCAAAATATTTATATCACTCATAGCCATCCTATTATATATACAAAAATATATTTTTGTCAATACACTTCTGGAAAATTATTGTCTTATTTCGTTTATATTTGTTTTTCTCATATGCTGAAGTCTAATTTTAGTTGTCCGAAATTATCATGCGTAGCATTTTCCACCACAACTATATCTTCTGGATTTGCGACCGCAAACGTTAAAGAAATCGGTACTACTTTGTCGTTTTTTGCAACATAATGCCGCTGCGACATATTCGGCAACTTGTCAAGGTACATTGAAGATTTTAAAGGGCTATCACCGAAATAATCTGTCCAAATTTTATGATTTAAAACGCCGGCAATCGTAATCCACTTTTGCACATTTAAATCAGGATAATTATCTATTATCAATCCTGATATCATTGCTCCACCAGAATACCCAACCAATATAATTGATCTTTTATCGGAAACTTTACGTACCACAGACGCCATAGAATCAACGACTCGCTTAGAAAAGCGCCCATCCGTCCAATCAGACTCTTTACATGTTTCCGACATAATAAATTGACAAGGTCTAGCAACGTAAACAACATTTGGTGTAGTATCAGACATTGCCAAATCACGCATAAATGTACTGCAGGGGGTCGGATCAGCGGTTGGAAACCCATGTGAATCAAAAGAATGACCATCTCCCTCTATATAAATATGAACAGGAGATACATTGTCTGTCAACTTACCCCATGTAACAATATCAAAACCACCCGCTTCTATCACTTTGTAATTAAAATCAGGCGATGGTTGCCAATCGGAAACACAACCACACAATATCAGTAAAAAAAATAATCTGCCAAAAGACATCGTAGGTAAATTTTATACCCTGCACCTTAAACAGTCAAACGTAACAAATAAAAAAACTAAATTGACAAAAAATAATTGACAAAATACTTGACAAATATATTTTTTGGAATATATTAGCAATAACTAAAGCAAAGGTGAGAAAATGTTTAAAGCATTGAAAATGAAATTAGCTGCGCGTCGTATGGAACGTAAAAACATACGCAAACCAGCTAAAAAGAACAACCGCAATAATGCGCACAAAGCTTCTTTCTGGAAGCGTGCTTGGGATATCATATGCAAGCCATTTCGTACAATTGGTCGTTGGCTGAGCATGTTTTGGAAATGGGTTAGCAGCATTGATTTAATAGGTTTAGTAAACATTACATTGCTATCCGCAATAATCGTTTTATTTTCTATGCTGATTATGGATATTGTTGGTTGCAACAAGAAACCAGTTGTCATAATCGCCCAAAATGATATTTCACAACAGGTACGTGTATCAGACAAATCTGCACCACGCATCGTACGCAATCGCAACGCACAAAAAGTTTCTTCTTTACCTTTGCAACGCGATAGTCAACGTCAATTTACAGAAAAAACAATAGAAGTTGCACATGTTAAACCTGACACAACAGCTATTAAACAAACAGCACGTGTCCGCAACGTAATGTACGGAGACGTAATCGTTGACAGCCGTGGCGCCGCAACAATGTTGAAACCTGGCGCAGTTATAAAAGGAAACTTATACTTGCAGAATATGCGCAAATATGTTTTACCTTGCGGTATTCGTATTGAAGGCGACTTATTCTTACGCGACATGGGCTTGTTGCAGTTTGCTGGCGAATTTACTGTAACTGGCAATATCTATGTTACACCAACATCTTCTTTTGGCCCAATACCAGGCACAGCACGTATCGGTGGTCAAGTGATATTGTAAGTCGAAGTTTTAATTCTCCCTGTGACGGTTGCAAATATGCAACCGTTTTTTATGGATTTTTTATGCTAAATATGATATAATCAGACGTCCAAGTAAAAGGGAGAGACATGAACAATTTTGATAAAATTTTGGGCGTTTTCGGTAAAAATCTGGGATATACAATCGTTTTAATCATTGCGATTATATTCTTTGCATTTTTCTCAGATGGTTTGATTTACGGTTTAATAACTGCTTTCAGCGCTGTTGTCGGATATACTTGCATCGTCATGTTGTACAAAGAATTCAAAAAAGAATTCGGTGGTAAAAAGACGGTTGCCGCAGCAGAAAAAAAGGCACCCGTAAAAAAAGCCGCTAAAAAGAAAACATCTAAAAAGAAATAGTTAAATTAAAACCGCCATTTCGGCGGTTTTTTTATTATTTTGTTTCTGGAACGCTTGGTACGCTTTCTGTTTCAACTGCCCCAGGTATCGCAGACTGAACTGGCGCATTACCCTGCTCTACCAACTCTTGACGCAAATCGCTTTGTTGACGCGCCATATCTGACTTTGAAGAAACCAATGCCAATAGCGCACACAATACAAAGAATATCGTAGCCAACCAAGCGGTTGCACGAGTCAAGAAATTACCAGCCGCCGCACCAGTCAAAGCACCACCAAACATAGATGCCGCAGAAGAACCAGACATACCGCTGCCTTCAGATTTCTGCAACAAAATGATACCTATC
Source organism: uncultured Alphaproteobacteria bacterium (assembly GCA_944390125.1). Taxonomy (GTDB): domain Bacteria; phylum Pseudomonadota; class Alphaproteobacteria; order Rs-D84; family Rs-D84; genus Enterousia. The sequence continues at coordinate 78,900 of CALXOX010000003.1, read as the reverse complement.
ATCAGAATGGCAACTATTATCAACAAAACTAGTAATATAGTGAACATATTTTATCCTTTACTTTGCGCTAATTTTATATGTGCTTTCCTTAAATTGCAAGAATTTTCAATAACTCTTCAGCCGCTGCAATACTTGCCGCCTTCTTTGACGCACCACTGCCGTTCGCAGTATGTCCCATTGCAGATACACGAACATTAAATACGGGCTTATGCGACGCACCCGTTGGTTCCAAATATTCATACAAAGGTAAAGCACCAGAATCTGACTTCTGAACCAATTCTTGCAGCGCCGTTTTGGCATCTTTTGGTGCTTTGATATCTGCAGCAGCCAATTCATGCCAATTATCAACTATCAACTTACGCGCAGCTTCAAAACCACCATCTAAGAATATCGCCCCCAATACAGCTTCCATCGCATCAGCGTACATATGCTGACTGCGCCCAGCTGTCATATGGCCATGACGAACATGCTTGTCAATTTCCAAACTATGTGCAACCTGAGCCAACGTTTCCGTTGAAACCAATACTGCATGTCGACGCGCTAATTCTCCTTCATGTTCATTCGGAAACATTTCGTACAACAGAACCGCGACAGACAATCCCAAGACTCTGTCACCAATAAATTCTAAACGTTCATTATTATGTTCAGCGTCCGCACCACTTTGAGTCAGCGCCAACTCTAATAATTTTGGATTCTTAAAAGTGTAATTTAACTTTGCCAATTTAATTTATCCCCATTCCAAATCTGTCCCAGCGCATCTTATTTCCCCAATTCCAAACAGCTAACATTGAAGAATAGTAATTATGCGAATACCATATAAACCAAACTGGGCCCAAAACATTATCTCGTGGAACATAACCAATATCAGCGCGGCTATCACCACTATTATCACGATTATCGCCCATAAAGAAATAATGATTTTCTGGAACTGTAAACATCATAGTATTATCCAATGGCCCCTCATCCGTCATTTCAACAATGCTATGCTGCACACCGTTTGGCAAGGTCTCTGTATATTCTGTGCCTTCAAATACCCCACAAGCCCAACTATTTGCTCGACAGAATTTATCGTCCTTATACTCGATAGTATAATTAAATTCTGCAGGCTTATTATCTACCCAAATTTTATTACCTTTTATCATCATATTCTTTTCTGGAATATGATAGCCGGCACTACGCAAAGCCTTTGGCAATGTTGCAATTACATATGGGCGCGGATTAGCCCGTTCCACCATTTCACCATTTATATACAAGCGGCCTTCCATCATCTGGATCGTATCACCAGGTTTGCCTATTAAACGCTTTACATAATCTTGTGACTCATTTATGGGGTTACGAAAAACAATTACATCTCCAACTTCTGGCTCGCCGCCCCAAAAGCGCCCGTCCCACAAATGCCAAGAACCGAACGGAAAAGAATAACGAGAATAACCATATGGCCACTTTTCAACAAATATATGATCCCCCACATGTAGGGTTGGTATCATTGAGCCTGACGGTATGTTAAATGGCTCTAACAAAAAACTGCGGAAAGCAATTGCTATCAACGCACCATAAAATATTGTATTAAACCAATCACGCGCAGCATTAGTCTTTTTCTTTAGTGGCATAACCTTTCACCCTTTGTGTTCGCACCATTTTATAACTTGAATTGATTTAGCGCAAGTTTTAATATGCCAATATGATCTCTTTGAATTCTATTATATTTAACGGCATGGATGCAACACAGATTGACGTTCAAGTTCAGTTGTCTTCCGGTCTTGCAAAACCAGAGTTTAATATTATCGGATTAGCCGACCGCGCAGTTAAAGAATCCGCAGAAAGAATACGAAATGTTTTATCTGCACTGAATTTATCTTTACCTCCAAGACGTTTAACAGTAAATCTATCTCCAGCAGACGTAGAAAAAACAGGCTCTCATTTTGATTTACCTATCTTATGCGGAATACTATGCGCAATTGGTGTATTGCCCGAAGAAGAACTAAAAAAATATATAATTATAGGCGAAATCGGCTTAAACGGCACAATAGTAAAAACTAGCGGTGTTCTACCCGCCAGCGTCTGGGCTAATCAAAATAACCTTGGCATAATATGCCCAGGTGACCAAGGGCATGAAGCTCGATGGGCCGGCCACACAAATATTTTGGCGCCATTTCATGTTTTAGAATTGATAAATCATTTCAAAGGCACACAAATTTTACCCGTACCACAAGTCGCCAGTTCAAATAACAGCGAGTCATCCAACTTAGACATGGCTGAAGTTCACGGACAATCTGCCGCGAAACGCGCTTTAGAAATTGCAGCCGCTGGGGGACACGCTATGTTGATGGTTGGACCTCCTGGTTCTGGAAAAACCATGCTGGCATCACGGTTACCCACAATCCTGCCAGAAATGACCCCAGAAGAAATACTTGAAACATCCATAATTTATTCAATTGCGGGTCAACTTGGCGATAAAGACCTTGTCACTACACGACCATTCCGCAGTGTACACCACACTTCCAGTGCAGTATCTTTGGCAGGTGGCGGTACAGACGCCCGTCCAGGCGAAATATCTTTGGCCCATAATGGCGTTTTATTCTTAGATGAATTACCAGAATTTAATCGCGCAACATTGGAAATATTACGTCAGCCTATGGAAGCTGGGAAAATCATGATTGCGCGCGCCAAACGTACTGCAATTTATCCGGCAAGATTCCAACTAATAGCAGCAATGAACCCGTGTCCCTGCGGACATTTGGGTAACGCTGCCCTATCGTGTACACGTGCCCCAAGATGTGCTGAAGCATACCAGAATAAGATATCTGGCCCATTGTTAGACAGAATTGACTTACATGTTGATGTGGATGCTGTAAACCCCTGGGAAATGAACAGTAAAGACGAAGAACCACGTGAAACAAGTGCAGAAATTCGAGCCCGCGTTATCGCCGCCAGAAAAACACAAATAGAACGTCAAGGCAAGCCAAATGCTCAGCTAGACGGCTCAGAATTAGAATCTGTTACACATTTATCAGAGGAACTAACTAAATTTTTGAATACTGCCGCTGAAAAAATGGGACTATCTGCGCGAGGCTATAACCGGATTAAACGAATTGCTAGAACAATCGCTGATTTACGCGGCTCACCAAACATAGAAACGACAGATTTAGCAGAGGCCTTATCATATAGACCCATAAATCGTGGGAAATATGGCGTTAAATAAAAAATCCGCAAATTGCGGACTTTTTTAAAATTCGAATCTAAGACTCAACATAATATTAGCGTATATTGCATTCTCTGCACTAAACCAATCACGATGTTGGCTTGCATCCTCATTACTCAACGCCCAACGAATACGAGGTATATATGCAACACGAGCCCCAATATCAAAGAACATATTTTCTGTCAGACCATACGAAACACCTAACGCCAACAATCCTGCGATATTTCCAGAACTAAGTTCTGAACGATAAAACTGAATTACGGAATCGTCTTGCTCTTTGACACCGTAAGGCAACAATTCGTAAATTCCAGACAAATCACCATACGGGTCAGATAACTGCAAAGTCGTTTTTATATCGGCATAACCAACGCCAAACCCAACATACGGTATTGCTGTACGCATTGGTTTTTGTAGGCCGTCATAAAAATCATAAAACGCCATTACACTGATGATATCAGTTTCGACCTTAGACTGAACCGCACCACTTGATATAACTGCTGTAGCATTGGAAACACTGCCACCAAACAAAGGCGTTTCTCCCTCGATAAACGGTGAGGCATTATATTCACTTTCCGCAATATGATCCCACCCCAATTCTAAACGCCATTGTGGCGTATAAGGCAACGTCCAACCTAAACTTGCACCAGCGGCAAAACCGAAAGATTCATAATCTTGGGTTGCTGGCAAGCTGCCCAAATTCACATAACCGGCTGCGATGTAGTCTTCACACTGCCCACGATCTGTACACTGGTAATATCCCAACTCAGACATAATGGTACTGCCATCTGGGCTCATGTAATACAAAGGTGTTAGTTCACCAATTTCATTCTTGATGCTTCCCATTCCGAATGAAGCACCACCACGCACAGACACAATAAAACGACTTCCATCGTCTTCATATGCGCCATCGCCAACATAATAACCCTGATATTCCCAGTTAGCATTTGCAGCACCAAAAAACAGGCACGACAAAAAAGGTAATAAAAATAAGTTCCTACTTCTCATGCTTCGTATTATATCACAAAACGGCATTCAATAAAAACAGATTTTATCAGGTATTTTATTCCTATTTCACAATTTCATGAAAAATCTCTGCTGGTATTGTACCACCAGTTATCTTGGATGACATGGACGTAAAATTATCATTTCCCATCCAAACCCCAATTATTAAATCATGCCAAGCACCCACAAACCACGCATCACGATTATCATTGCTGGTACCTGTTTTTCCACCCAGTACACCAGGTGCCATCGCACGGTGCCCCGTTCCACCGACTTTAACCACATCTGCCAACAAATCTGTCATATATTCCACCGTTTGTGGCATCAAAATACGCAAAGGTTCAGACGGATTACGCTGATATATTATATTGCCTTTTGGATCTGTAATTTTAGTTATTGAATAAGGTCGCACTGAGAACCCGTCATTCCATATAACTGCATAAATCGTCGTCAAATCCAGCAAGGACATTTCTGATGCACCCAGAACTGTAGAATACTCCCTACGCAACGTATTGCCAACTCCCAAACGACCAGCCATATTTAAAACGCTGTCTATTCCAAATGCTTCTGTCAACTTCAACGGCACTGAATTTACAGACTTTGCAAATGCGGTTGCCAACGTAATATCACCATAATAACGTTTGTTATAATTCTGCGGAGAATAATCACCAATTGAAAACGGCGAATCATTCACGTAAGAATCTGGCGTCATTCCGTTTTCCAGTGCAACCAGATACACGACTGGCTTAAAAGAACTACCTGGCTGTCGTAAAGCTAGCACTCTATTAAATTGACTTTCTTGATAATTTGTTCCGCCGACCATAGCACGTACTGCGCCATCAGTCTCCATAGCCACTGACGCACCCTGATATCCCCCAACCTTTTCCGGCAAAATCGCGGCAATTCGCTCTTGTAAATCCATATCCAGCGTGGTATACACGTACATATCTGATTCGAACGTTCCAATTGTCGATTCTACTTCATCTAATACAAAATCCGTCCAATATCTGTATATGTTAGTATTCGGTGCAGGGGTTGCAGGTGCCAATTCTTTGGCCGCAATTCTAGCCTGATTTAAAGTTATATAACCTTGTCGAACCATCTCTTGTAATATTATACGTGCTCGCGCAATATTCTTATCTGGGTTTATTAGTGGGCTATATGTCGTCGGAGCCTTTAACATTGCTGCAATTTGTGCCGCCTGTGCAATAGACAACTTATTTGCACTGGTTTGGAACATTACACGCGCCGCCGCATCTATACCGCGCATTCCACCAACTAAAGATACTCGGTTCATATATAAATCAAGAATTTGATTCTTATCAAATCTGTTCTCCAGCCAATAAGACAAAATCAGCTCTTGTACTTTACGAGAAATTTTCTTTTCCCTAGATAAAAAAACGTTCTTTGCCGTTTGCTGCGTAATTGAAGAACCGCCAGCCGCCAACCGCCCATGTATCAAATTAGACAACATTGCTCGCGTTATACCACGCACATCAATAGGGCCATGTTCAAAAAATCTTTTATCTTCAATCGCAACTATTGCCTGCCACACATATGGCGGTAAAGTTTCTACAGATACAGGCGTTCCCATTATTCGATTTGAAGACCGTATCTCTGTCCCGTCCTTATCTAAAAACACAATCGCAGCTGGGCGCGTTTCATGTAATATCGCATCCAAAGAAGGCATCTGTAAGAAAATTATAACAACATATATCGCCACCGCCACCAAAGCCAACAAGAATAAATCTACACACCACACAAATAGGCGCAACGCCCGTGACGGTCCAGTTTTTTGCTCTACAGAAACTTTTACGTGTGTATCCGTATTTTTGCTAAACAAGCGCCCTTCCTTTTATTCTCTCCAGAATTATATCACAAACGCCTTGCAAAATTCCATAAATTAAACCTATAATGTCCAATGTGCTTAAAAAGGAAAGAGAGATGAAAAAAATAATAACCGCAGTATTGTCTATATTGACACTGCCTGCATTTGCAAATGGCTATGACTACAATTCAACCCAACGCGACAATTATGTAGGTATGCGGTTACATAAAAATGACAACATTGCCTTTAGATTAGAAACACAAGAAAATACAGGAACAACCGTTCGCGATGATGGTTTTGGGGTTGGTTTATATATAGGCAATCGTCTGACAAATCACGTAAAAATTGAATTTGAGACCTTGTATAACGGTGGAAACCAGGAAAAATATGGAAAAGATTTTGGATTTAACATATGGTCAAATATGCTGAACGTATACGTGTATCAACAAATAGAAGGTGCAGTTGAACCATATATTGGCCTTGGCATCGGTGTTTCTGGCATATGGGGAAACATAGACGGATTGCACAATATATCAAATGAGACCGCTGATATGTCTTGGTCTGCAATGATCGGTGTAAACTTCGCATTAAATAATCGCGTTGACTTAAACCTTGGTTTAAAGTATCAGAATTATGGAGACCTAGACATCGGCGATGCTTCAACTGAAATCGATGGCACAGAGTTTTACATAAGCGCTGCATATAAATTTGGATTATAAAAGAAGCCCCCTCTAATGGGGGCTATTTTTATAACAAATTTTAACTTTTACATTGAATACCAACATTCCTGTGAATAATCATATATACCAGTGGAATCTTTATAGTCATAATATCCTGTATTACATTTTAAAATCAAGACTAAACATGTTATTCCTCACAAAGAAACACCGTAAACAACGTAGTACACGTTATTCTGTATAATAACAATTTTCTGTAAAGACCCAGTTTCCGCCGGTTCCTATATATTCGTAAGTATTTGGTGCATAACAATCTGTTATAGAATACCCATTCCCGGCAGCAGGAGTTTCACCAGTTACATATATCAAATAGTTTCCGTTATCTGCAACCCCGACCTGTGGGCATTGTGTGCATCCAGACGTTCCCAATGAATTAGACGTGCCATAAAATCCTTGCTTACATCTATAGGAAGTTGTTTTTCTACATACACACAAAGCCGTATTACAAATCGCTGTAACTTTCTTCTCATAACCACCACGAGCCTCCGTAGAAGTCCAATCAGTGCTTTCACAATCTGGGCACTCTAGGCACGGTGCCTCACAATCATAATAAAGTATTGCGTTTGAACACCCAGGAACTGTTATAGATTTAGCAACTTTATTAAAACCACTTGGACATGTAGTACAACTGGACACGCCCATGTCATTGTAATACGTAGTTGTAAAATTCGCGCATCCAACAACGTTTAAATTTGGACACCTTACACCAGCAGAGCAGAAAGCCACCCCCGCACAAGCCTGAAAAGACGCAAAGGATTTACATGGATTATAACAAACACAAATTACCAAAAAACAAAAAAATATTCTCTTCACAGCAATAACCTCTTGTCCCTTTCTATATATGTTAAACAGTACACTATTATTAAGTCAAGTTAAAAATTGTTAGTATTAAAACAAACTAGAATAGACGCCTGATTATCTTTTATAATAGCAATCCTGTGAATACATATAATCTCCAGACTCATCGCCGCCACTTGCAACAAAGCAACCAGCTATAGACAAGTTATTTCCTGCGACACTACTTCCCCACGTAAGCAACCCATTACTTCCATTTGCTGGGCAACGAGAACATCCTGTCAAACCGTTTATCGACCTACCATAATACCCATCATTGCAACGATATTGGTATTTTTTAGAACAAACACACGTAGCATAATTACAAGTAGCAGTAACTTTTCTCTGATACGCGATTCTAATTACACCACTTGGTGTTACATACGTCTTCCAATCTTCACTTTCACAGTCTGGGCATTCTATACATGGCTGCTCACAATCATAATAAGTTATTGCGTTTGAACACCCTGGAACAGTTATAGATTTAGAAACTCTATTAAAACCACTTGGACATGTAGTACAACTTGAAACCCCCATATTATTATAGTATTGGGTCGTAAAAGATCCGCATCCAACTAAATTTATAATTGGGCATTGTATACCAACAGCACAATCTGCTGTGCCTATACATCTAACAAACTCTGCAGCAAAACCACTATGTGTATTTAAACATGCCCAAACCAGAAAAAAACTAAACAATATTTTTTTCAAGATAATGCCTTTCTATATTTGCATATTACATATCAATGTGTAACAAAATCAAGAATAAATTTATTATCAAATTTATTCTGTATAATAACAGTCCGACGTATAATTATAGATTCCATACGTGTCTTTATACTCGTTTGTAGAGGGAGCATAACAGTCTGTTATATCGTAACCATTACCAGCACCTGGTGTAGAGGCATACAAAGAAAGCCAAGTTTCACTACCTATTGGGCGCCCTGCTCCAAGCGAAGGACATCTAGAACAACCAGAAGTTCCTGTTGCATTGGCCGTACCATAATATCCTTTTTTACATCTGTACGATGTTGTTTTACTACACGTACACGTAGTCTTATTACATACTGCATTGACTTTTTTCTCATAAAAACTAAGCAAACTAACACTTGTCCAATCTTCACTTTCGCAATCTGGGCATTTTACACATGTTGCTTGGCAATCATTATAAAAGACGGCTCTGGTGCACCCCGGCACAAACACACTTTTAGAAACCAATTCGTAACCATTGCCGCAAGTCAAACAACTTCTAACAGCATAACTACCATAAAACATATCTTTTCCAGTTGCACATCCTACCACATTCAAATACTGACAACCATTTTGGTCAGGACACGTGGTAGTTCCTATACAATTGGTTAGAACAGCAAAAGCATCGCAAGTCCACAACACTAAGAATAATAAAGAAAAAAATAAAACATTCTTCATCCAAAACCCCCTTTTTCATTGCGAATGAAAAAACCGCCAAAAACTTGGACGGTTGGAGGTTGATGACTATAAATATAGAAATAGTGCTGCTTATTCAATATATTCGCAAGCCCTCCAACCCAAAGAGTTGGAGAAGTTTTCCGTCATCTCTGACGCTATATTTCTAAGGTCATCACACCCCAATATCAGAACACCTGATACTTCTAGTATGATACATCTTATAAAATTAAATTGCAAGAAATATAAAACGAGATTCTATGCAGTTTTTATATGATTTTCAAAGTCTTCTTCTGACCAAATTGTAATACCTAATTGCTCTGCTTTAGTTAGTTTAGAACCAGCTTCTGCACCAGCCAACACTATATCTGTCTTTGCTGAAACACTACCCTGAACCCTGGCGCCTAGACGTTCCAATATTTCCTTTGCTTCGTCACGAGTATACTTAGATAGCGTACCAGTTAAAACGATTTTCTTACCAGACAAAGGTCCGTCAGCAATACTTTGTACAGTTTCTTTTTCCGTTATATTCACCTGATCTAATAACTCATCTAATATTTCGTTATTATGAGCGTCCGCAAAGAAAGAAACTATCTCATCCGCCATAACTTCGCCTATACCATCAATCTGCTTTAGTTTCCAAAGCGGCGCAGAACGCAAATCAGATAATTTTACAAAAGAACGAGCAAGTATCTTTGCTGTTACCTCGCCTACCTCTGGAATCCCAATTGCATATAAAAATCTATGCAGGTCTATATCACGAGCTTTTTCAATAGATGCATTCAAATTAGAAACAGACTTTTCACCAAAGCCTTCTAGCCTTTTTATTTCTTCGCCATGTTTCGAAATCAAAGTAAATATATCTGCAGGATTATTTATCCAGCCACGAGAAATAAATAACTCCAATTGCTTTGTTCCTAATCCGTCTATATCAAAACCTTTTCGCGAAACAAAGTGTTCCAATTCACCAATTCGCTGTGCAGGACAACCCAAAGTATTTACACAACGACGTGCAACCTGTCCCGCTTCCTGAACAACATTACCCCCACAAACAGGACATTTATCCGGAAATACAAATGGTACAGAATCAGACATCCTTTCTGCGACTTCTACAACCTGCGGTATAACATCACCCGCACGCTGAACAATAATTTTATCACCAATGTTTAAACCTAGGCGCGCAATTTCATCAGCATTATGTAAAGTCGCACGCGAAACTAAAACACCACCAATATTTATAGGTTCCAGCTCCGCAACAGGTGTTAAAACACCGGTTCTTCCTACCTGAACTGTGATATCACGTAACGTTGTTATTGCACGTGCTGCAGGAAATTTATATGCAACCTCCCAACGAGGACTGTTGGCACGAGCACCCATTTTTTCCTGCAAATCTACGTTATTTACTTTCAAAACCAAGCCATCTATATCAAAAGGGATATCAGGTCGTTGTTTCATAACATCGTTATACACACTTTGAATTTCAACCATATTACGCGCATGTTTTGCCCACCTGCTGGTTGTCTTAAATCCCCAAGATTCTAACTTTTCGAAATATTCTGATTGCGTTGCCCAATTACGCGCTGACAACTCTCCATATGTATATGCGAATGCTGACAAACGGCGTGTCGCTGTTATTTCCGGATTTAGTTGACGCAAAGACCCCGCTGCGGCATTTCTTGGATTTGCAAAAACTTTATCACCAGTCTTTTCTGCTTCTGCATTTAAAGTTAAAAAATCAGTTCTCAGCATATAAACTTCGCCACGAACCTCTATTATATCTGGGAAATCACCATTTAATTGCTTCGGAATATCCGGAATTGTAAGTAAATTTGCCGTTATATCCTCACCAGCGACGCCACTTCCACGAGTCAAACCACGAACTAGACGCCCCTTTTCATAACGAGCCGCATATGAAACACCATCTACTTTTAACTCTATAAAAATATCTTTATCTGCAAGTTTATTGAACCAATCTGCAACTTCGTTTTCATTAAATACATCCGAAATAGAAAGCATCGGCACACTATGTGGATAAGACTTGAACTTCTCTGACACAGCCGCACCAACATGTGTAGAAGCTCCATTTTTCGCCAATTCTGGATATTCTGTCTCTATTTCTAAAGCACGCTTTTTAGCAGCGTCATATGTTGCATCATCAACAACAGGCGCGTCATTCTGGTGGTAGGCAATATCCCACTCTGTAAGTTTTTTCAACAAATCAGCGTGTTCTGCCAATATAATCAAATCAGGTGTTTTACTCATACCCCGATTATAAGAAATTCATAAATTTAATACAACGGAAATATCTTCTTGTTGTATTTATGCTCTGCCAATTTCTTGCGGAAAGTACCTTGCAAAATCAGCCCAACTAGTATTCGTTGCATTCATAATTTTGGCCAAACTACCAACAGACATCCAATGAGGTTTGCCGTCCGCACCAATCCTCTTGCTTTTATTCAATGCCGTTATATCCATACCGCTGATTTGCGCCAATCTGGAACAAGATATATTGTGCGCCGCCGCCAAATTATCTATAGCCCGCCAGAACATAGAATTAGTCAACATTTTGTTCTCCCTTGCTACCCCCTTATTTTATAAGATTATATTCTAATTATGATTGTATTCTTATAAAGAATCAATTGGTTTTTATAAGAAAAAATTCGTAATAAAAAATCCCGCCAAATTTGGCAGGATTTTTATTAAAAGAACTTGCTGATTAGTTTTGTTCGTCCAAACCCTTCAACAAAATATCCTTCATTTCGTTCGGCATCATACCTGTTGTAGAATAGCCACAATCAACGTGATGAACTTCACCAGTTACAGCACTAGACAAATCACTAAACAGATACAAAGCAGCGCCAGAAACGTCCTCTAATGTCATATTGCGGCGCAAAGGTGTTGTTTCTGCGTTCAAGCGCAACATTGCTTTAAAGCCTCCGACACCAGAAGAAGCCAATGTCATAATAGGACCTGCACTGATAGCATTTACACGGATCTTATCTTTACCCAAATCTGAAGCCAAGTAACGAACACTGCTATCCAAAGCGGATTTTGCAACGCCCATGACGTTATAGTTTGGAACAGACTTTTCACCACCATAATAAGTCAATGCAACGATGCTGCCGCCGTCTGTCATCAATTTAGACGCGCGACGTGTTAAATCAACCAAAGAATATACAGAAATATCCATAGTATTCTTGAAATTAGCACGTGTAGTATCTGCATAACGCCCTGTCAGTTCATTTTTATCTGAAAAAGCGATAGCATGCAACATACCGTCTAGATGCCCCCATTCTTTTTCGATTGCGCCGAACAAAGCATCCATTTGTTCATCATTTTGAACATTGCATTTCTGCACAAATTTGGCATCGATAGACTCTGCCAATGGGCGAACACGTTTTTCCAGATTAGGCATTGCATAAGGCATAGCAATTTCTGCGCCTTCTTCATGTGCGCGCTTAGCGATAGCCCAAGCCATAGACCAGTCGTTAGCAACGCCTGTAATAAGAATCTTTTTTCCTTTTAATAACATTTTTACTTCCTCTATGTAATTATGTATTGGACGGTAGAAAATATAGCACTGTAAAAATAAAATGGCAACGAATAAAAAAAGACTTGAAATGGGATAAAAAGTAGTATAAGATATACGCACGTTATTCGGGCATAGTTCAGTCGGTAGAACAACGGACTGTTAATCCGTATGTCACTGGTTCGAGTCCAGTTGCCCGAGCCACAGATTTCCGCAGATTTCTGCGGATTTTTTTACGTTTATTAAAAATCATGTTTTTTAACAAAAGTGCTTTAAAGTTCCTAAAACTGCCCCTAGATGCGTTATAAAAACATATATTTACATACGGGATATACGTATGTTTTTCTAATTTAATAGTTTTATCTTGTTAACCGTACTCGTCGTGTGCTAATATCAGTAATATAACAAAAAGAATATTTCATGTCACATTCTGAAGATATTATTGATGTAGATATAGAATTGCTTACTGCCTGTTCAAACAGCAAAGTATCTAGTAAAGAAATACAAAAATTCATATCGCTAGGTGCAGATGTAAATTGCGAAACAAAAAATGGTTCCACACCCCTTATTATAGCTGTTAAATCCGGAGCATGCCTAGATGTTATTAAGACTTTAGTAGAGGCTGGGGCCGACATAAATGCCGAAACAAAAGACTACTTTGGTTTCTTAGTAAGATGTGTCATGAAAAAAAAGAATTATGCTGCAAAAATAAAGGACCCTGACAACATACCGAAATCCGTACTAAATTCGATAGTAAACGAGGCACAGAAGTTGTTCTTATCTGATGAACGTGATGATTATGGCGAAGATAGCATTGTTGCAGGCAGTGCCTTGCTTTACGCAGCAAAATTTAACCAAAATGTTGAAATTATTGATTATCTCTTACATAACGGTGCTGATATGTCCGCCTGCGATGAAGAAGACCGTAGTGCATTGATTATCGCCGCACAATGCAACCCTAATCCGTTGATTATAAAATCATTGTTTGATAATGGGATGCCCAAAGACGAGCTAGACGTAGCTTTATATGTAGCATGTAGAGACAACCCATCATTAGAGGTTGTTGATTATCTGATCTCAGCCGGTGCTAATTTAGGGGTTTCTATCAACGAAGATGGTGGGATTTTTGCTGGTCCCGAAAATCAAACCTTGCTGAATGCCGCTACACACAATCCTAACCCGGACATGATTGAAAAGATTTATAAACTGCTCAACAAAAAGGGATTGGTGGACAAACAAGACATCACTCTAGTTTTGTGCGATTTGATCGATAGCTTTGAATATACTGCAAATTCAGTAAAAAAACTTGTCGACCTAGGTGCCGATGTGAATGCCAAAATAGACGGAGAACCAATTATAGAATGTATTGTTAGAAACACAAGCGCACGCAAAGAAGAACGAGAACAAGATTTAGAAATTCTTCGCCTTTTTGTTGATAAAGGGGCAGTTATTTCTTCTCGGATGATTTCCTGGGAAAAAGGTTTAGAAGAAGTATTAACACCAGCTAGCGATGACAAGGTAAAAGCATTTGTACATTTAATACAAAATTCTGGTAACGCTAAACAAGTTGAAGAATTGCTAAAAAAAGGAATAGATCCTAATTCTGTTGAAGTAGTACACAAATTGCCTAAAGAAGTATTAAAGCATGCAATAAGACCAATTAAATTGGAAAAAACAGAAAAAATTATTCCTCTGATGGAAGCTTCGACGTACAACACAAACCCAGAAATTTTTGCTGTATTAGTTAAATACGGTGCCGATCCTAATTATGCGACAAAAACAGGACGCACAGTTTTAATGAATGCTGTTGCAAACAATTCAAATCCTAAAGTAATAGAGAAACTTATAGAACTTGGTGCGGATGTTAATGCCGACACATACACGTCTACAGCTCTCATTTACGCTATAAATCGTAAGCTTTATCCTAATTCAAAGTTTGATAAGAAGGCTAAACTTGAATTGATAACTGTTCTATTGGATGCTGGTGCAGATGTCAATATGGCCGACACGTCTGGCTATACACCCCTCAAACATGCCAAGAAAAACTCTGATAAAGATATTGCTAAATTATTGATCTCGTACGGTGCAAAATAAACGGTTTGATCTATTATGAATAAGCCACTCTTTTGGGTGGCTTATCTTGTTGTAGTGATCTGGCTTGCATTTTTTTTCAAATGATTTACAATATGGATCAGTAAAGGTGGATTTAACCTGACTTGTCCTACCTCTAAATGGACTAAACAAGGAGTTGTTATATGCAAATTTTCCTATACTTTATGCCGCATTTTGCACAGTGCTTTTGCACCTGTGTTGGTAGCTACATGAATCCACCTTTGGTTCTTACTGCAAAAACCAAAGGAGTGAATTATGCAAAGAACAGCAGAAGCGGTGTCATTGGGACACCCAGATAAAGTTGCCGATTACATTTCCAGTTACATTTTGGATCGGTTAATTGAGCAAGATCCACAGGTCAAATATGCCGTTGAAGTCTTAATAAAAGACAACAATGTCGTCCTTGGTGGCGAAGTTACCACCTCTGCCCCACTTGGTAATTTGACCGACTATGTTAAGGCCGCCATTGCCGAAATCGGGTACAATGACCGATACGCATCAATATGGGGCGATTTGGCCATTAACCCAGCGCAAATAAAGGTTACCAATTTAATTGGCGTACAATCCGCAGATATCAATCGTGGTGTTGTTGCCGATGGCTGGGGCGATCAAGGTGTGTTTGTTGGCTATGCCTGCCAAGGCGAAGGTAAGATAAATCGGGAATTATATTTGGCCCGAAAGCTGAACAAAGCCCTGTACGATAAAGCCCGTCAATCTGATAATCTCGGCATAGATATCAAGACACAAATCACATTGAACGACGACAAGATTGAAACCACTATTGTGGCAATCCCGATGTTAAAGGACGAAGACCTGACCGACTTTATCATTGAAACATTGGGCGAAAAGCCAGCGCACATTATCATAAATGGTACTGGACGTTATACATATCATGGTTCCATAGCAGACTGTGGCATTACAGGACGAAAATTGGCATGTGACTTTTATTCAACCGCATGTCCGATTGGTGGTGGCAGCCCATGGACAAAGGATGCTAGCAAGGCAGATTTGACCCTTAATGTGTATGCTCGTATCCTGGCGTGCGAAAATCTGGCCGACAACGACGAATGTTTTGTTTACCTGTCTTCGTGCATTGGGCGTGCCGAACTGCCAAGCGGCCTGATAAAAACGGTTAAAAACAGCATTGTTTCCTATCGTGATCTGTGGTGCAATCAAAAACCAAGTAACTTGATAAAAGCATACGGTTTAGATAAACCGATCTATGCAAAATTATGCGACAAAAGTATATCTGGTTTACAGAATTAAAAAAAGGTGCCACTTGGCACCTTTTATTATAAAAAATATAGAAAGCAAAGCATCAACACTAATCATCAGTTCCATCAGATATTGCTTCTTTTCATTAATCGTCATCAAGTGCAACATAGCCTATAACCCGCAGAAAATCAATAAAAATTAAACTTTATCAATTTCTATCAATCTTAATAAAAACGGACTGTTAATCCGTATGTCCTGGTTCGAGTCCAGTTGCCCGAGCCACAGATTTCCGCAGATTTCTGCGGATTTTTTATTGTCTGTCTTCTACCCCGTTTTTATGCAAAATTGGATGAAAATGGCTCTAAATTGCTCTAGTTGTAGAACAAAAACACATATTTGACACACAGTAATATATACCATTACTGCTGAAATCACCTCTGAAATCACATAGATTTCATACTTGAAATCAGAATTGAGCATACTTGAAAATCTATAAAAACAATTTTAAGATTATCTTGAATAAAAATACTTATAATCGCTAAACAAAGACGAAACGAAATGAAAAAGTTTTTGGCATATTTTTTAGGGGCATTTCTAACGGTTGCTGCAATACCAGTCGGGCTTATCTTATATATGGGCTATGTAGATGATATTACATATAACGCTTGTCTAGACAATTATGAAGGTTCGGTTGCACCAGAAGAAGCCGCAAAAATATGTATGTAACCACGTTTAACAAAAAACTATATGAAAACAAGGATTATAGATGACAAGAATTTTAATATGTTTATTTGGAATTGTTATAATTTCTAACGTTGCACACGCCGATTATTCGCCGAGCGAATGGGATAAAATTCGTAAATGTGGTGTAACAGAAGTTCAAATACCGATGAATTGTACCTATAATGGTGACCCAGAAATTCATTGTCACATTTGTAAATAATAAATAGGACGGAACCGCTTAAGATTAGAAAATTTTACTGTATTTGTTTGTAATAGCATTGCTAGTGGGCGTCTTTCTTATAAAGATGATCATATGTATGATATAAAGAGCACAAACCGCTACACGGGCGGTTTTTAGTCTTTATCTATATCGCTCTGATACATGTATCCGTATCAGTTTTTCGTACGTTTCATAATCTTGGCAAAATACGTCACTTTCTATCAAATTCGCTAAACCAGGTAAGCCATTCGTCTTCGTCCGTTCGGGAATTATACAATGACTGGTAGACGTGTAAAGCCACTTATTTGGTACAGGTAATATCTGCCCCGTCTTCTTATCACGACATACTATTGTACCTGCGAAACCAGTTTCTCCCAAAAATTTTATATTCGGTTGGACATATTTCGGGTTTCTTACAATCTGTCCCCAAAATGGACTATTTGAATATGGATATGGACATATACTTAAAGAAACGACTGCAACCAAATCATAATTATTATTAAAACGAGCATCGCTTTTTAAAATGTTTCTGAAATTTTTATAAGTTGCTATCTCTGGATTTAAAACTTTGATTCCGTCATCACGGCTCCAGGTGTCATAGTTAAAACATTCTATGAATTGATGGTTTGCGCCAAATAATTCGCGCATTTTAATTTGTGTTAAAGATTCTTTTATGCTGTCCATTATGCACACATAACTAGCATAAATTAGCAGATTTTCAAGAAATTAAAAAAAATACCAGCGGTTATAACCCGCTGACATTAAACCAAACAAACCTATAAAATCTCTATTCCGATGGAGCATTACACTTAAACTGCATATCATACAAAGTCTTATATGCCCCACATTCATGTTGCAGTAATTCTTCGTGGGTACCAGCTTCAACAATTTCACCCTGATTTACCACAACTATCTTAGAAGCATTTCTTATTGTGGATAATCTGTGCGCTATAACGAATACTGTTTTGTCCTTCATCAAGTTTTCTATTGCCTGCTGAACGACTGCTTCGGATTTATTATCAAGCGCAGATGTCGCTTCATCCAATATCAATATAGGCGCATTCTTCAAAAATGCCCGCGCAATGGCAACACGCTGTTTCTGACCACCTGATAACAATATACCACGCTCGCCAATTTGAGTGTCTAAGCCATTTTTCAAACTGTGCACAAAATCGTCCAAACACGCCATTTTTATCGCTGTGTCTAACTGTTCTTGAGTAGCGTTCTCGTTACCCAACATAATGTTTTCACGAATTGTGCCTGCAAATAAGAAATTATCCTGGAAAACCACACCTATGTTTTGACGCAATGATTTCAATGTAAAATCGCGAATATCTGTCCCATCAATTAAAATTGCACCACTTGTAGGGTCATAAAAACGCGGCAACAAACTTACCAAAGTTGTCTTACCACCACCAGAATTCCCAACCAAAGCGATAATTTGTCCTTGCTGTACCGTCAGGTTTATGTTCTTTAAGATAGGAACGCCACGATTATATTCAAAATTTAAATTCTTAAACTCTATTGTATGATGTAAAGCCGGCATTTCTTTAGATTCTGGCTTATCGACAATAGCTGGTTTTGAATCCATAATCTCAAAAACCCGTTCTATGGCCATAAAAGACATCAATACAGAATTATAATTAGAGCCAATGCTTTTCATAGGGTTATACAACATTATAAGAGCCGTTAAAAATGATACAAATGCGCCACTAGTTATAAACCCATTCAACACCAAAAATGAACCAAACCATATTGCCGCACCAATACCAATTGATAAAATTATGTGCATTACAGGCGTCAACCATCTGGTTCGTTGAACCATCTTCATCTGCAATTTAAAAACGCCATCCAAAATGCTTTTGAATTTATTCTTTTGATAATCAGATAAATTATACGAGATAATCGTTTTATTACCAGAATACGTTTCATTATAGGCAGTCATTAAAGAAGATTCTGCCACCAAAGAACTATCAAAAACAGACTGAATTTTTTTCTTTAATGTAGTCATGGGCAAAAAAGCAACAACCAAAATTGTTACGCATACCAACGCTAGTTGCCATGAATTATAAAACAAAACAAATATTAAAGACAAAGCCGTAAACAGTTTCTGCACAAAATTCTTTAAGTTCGTAAGCAAACCTGAACACGCTGCATCCGCATTTCTGTTAAACATTTGCAAAATATCACCAGAATTGCGACGGTTGAAGAAATTAGTATCAAACATCAACATCTTCTTGTACAAATCCAACTTCAGCAAATTCGTAATTTTTGCACCAACCCATGTATTCAAATAATTTGCTGCATATGTCAAACCACCCTGTACAGAAGTAAACAACACTATAACCAATGGAATATACCAAGCCGCCTCAATGGATTTATCCACCATAACCAAATCCATATATGGGCGCAAAGACATCGCTATAACGCCCTCTAAGGCACCAATAGGCATAGCCAACAATATGGAAAGCAGCCCCTGCTTCCAATAAGGCTTCACATACGGCCACATGCGCTTGTAATTTTTTATTATCGCATTTTTAGCCAACTTATTTATACTATTTTGCTGTTTATCGTTAGACATAATCGCCCTATATTATAACCAATTTTCGTTTTTTGATACGGCGGTATCATATTCCTGCTTTACGCCGCCACCCATCAAATTATCTTTTACCCATTTACCAATTTTTCGCTTTGTCTGAGACCCAACTATACGGCTTATTTCCATACTTCTAACCGCCATACCTATTTTTCGTTTATCCCCCGCAGGACTATGCGGCTTAGCAAACTCAAAACGTAATATCAGAGAATTATCAGTAATTATATTGTTCGGAATATCTACACTAAAGGGGCCATCATATCCAGCCTGCCATGTGGTCATCAACACATCATTACCGTAAACTTTTACTTCCTGGTACGTCGCTGTTTTAAACGAAAACACACCAAAACCATCAACTGTTAAACGTAAATTCTCACCAATGCTATCTGGAATATAAAGCCGAACAACTGCACGCTTGCCCAATGCACATCTGTGTTCTGGTTCTTGACCACCCCAACCATCTTCTGTTTTTATGTAGTCAGAACTATTTCCACCTTCAGCAAATGATATTTTTGTACCCAATAAATATGGTCGATATACAACAGTATCAACAGCGGTATTCTTGATATCCTGATTCAGTTTGAATACATTTACTTGATAATGAATCAACCATCCTGCTATAAACACCAAAAGCAAGCTGATAAATAAAATTAAAAGTTTATTTCTTTTTTTCATAGCATTCTATCTCTTACCCTTTCTAAGAAAGTATAGTAAATAATACGGGTATAGCAAATAAGATAATATGGCGTTTTTCCTTCTTTCGTCCTTTAGCATTTCTAAAATTTCTGGATATTTTGCAAAAACATTTTTTAATTGCACATCATTATAACATTCAGCACCGGTATTGATTTTGCATAAGCAATCACCATCTTGACTGCCAGGCACCAATTCTAATGCAGTTATATTGTCTTTTATGACATGAATTTTTGTATGATTTTTTACCGCCATTGCCCAAATCCATATATCGTCAGCTTTCGGGCATAACTTCAAAAATTCCTTTGAATTAGTAATATTTTTATCCAAACAATGTGGTGGATACAACACTCCGCCAACCCCAGTTAAAAAGTTGTTATATAGAGCAGACTCATTACGTATCGCCATTTTCCATAAGTTATAGGATATAACATGGCCACCACGGAATTTTATTCTATGCGCACGATGACAATGAATTATATTAGGATTTTCTAAATATGCCTTCACCAATAATTCCAGCCAATTGCTTTTATACAAAATGTCGTCATCGGCAGTAACAATTACAGCATTTGGATATTCTTTTATTGCCGGTATAAGTTTTTGAAAACTATACAGAGTTTTCTTAATCCAATGTATTTCAAAGCAATCGTCACATAACTTTGTTAAATTTCTTGGCAGTCCCTTATCCTTTTTAGGAAACTCTTGCTCAGATAAGTACAGTACGACCTTATCTGGTTTAACAGACTGATTTTTTAACGTGTTTATAGTTTCATAAACTGACTTGATTCGTCCAGGATATGTTGTCAATGATACAACAACCCGTTTGGCAATCTTGCCACGCCATTTAAAGGCGTCAACGTAAACATCATGAAACTCTTTAAGTCCAGCTGGCTTTAAACTTCTTTTAAGGCAAACAATTCTGCCTTCGTATTTCCCATGTTTCTCATAATGCAGCAATGGATTTACCCCAGCTCTTTTCACATCAAGATTATTTTCTAAATAAAATTTAGGATCAAATTTAGGTCCTGGTTTACGACCTTCTTTCCAACCATGCAGCAAATAATGATGTGCTGGGTTCACCTTTGCCTTTGCAACATCTGGATATGTACGCAAGTACCACCTTTTACTGAAATACTTAGAATGTTTTATATAATCAACTTCTTTTTTACGTTTTCTTATTGTTTTTAATAAATTTATATATTTTTGTTTGTACCTTGCGCAAAAATGCTTAAACGATGTTCCAAGCGTATCAACACCAACCAATTTTAATTTTCTGTCTGCGACAATCAAACCCATAACTGTTTCTAAGCTATGCGCAACAGTACCAGTACTTCCAGTCTTTGACTCCGAGCTGAAATCAGATTTTTTGAATGGATACTGCTGAAAAACCAGCAATAAATTTGCCTTTATCAAAAACATCGTGCCACATACAAACTTGCCATCATGAGAATATTTTATTCCCATCAATTCACACAATTTTTTTGTATTTTTGGCCTGCTCTGGATTTTCTTTATTACCAATCAAATTGGCGGACCCAACCATGCCAATATTATCGCATTTCACAAAATCCACTGCTTTCTGAAACAATTTCTTACTGCCCAACAAAGGATTTATCAAATCGTTACGCCATTCAAAACCATTATAGCAAATACCGTTCTTGCACCATTTTTTAGTTCTTTTATTCTTGGTGTGCAACTTCAATACCGCGTCATAATCAAACAATGAAACATTTTGTAAAACCAACCAAAATGGATAAAGATCATAACCACGATTGGGCACTTTTAAAATATGTGTATCTGGTTTAAAATTCTTTATTTTATCCTCAGTTTCTTTATTTTTTTCTGTAACCGTAATCCACAAATCATAATCACAGGTTATATTTTTCAATCTAGATATAAACCAATCTAACTGCTCGTGGTAAAATAAATGAATATGTACCAGTATTTTAGTCGGTTTATTATCAAAAGAATTTTTACAATCTGACAGCATATTAAGTAAATTTTTCGTATAAACAGGAATAGAATTGTTCTTCAAATAAGCTTCTCTGGCATACTTACCCATCGTTTTTAATTTTTCAGGAGACTTTATAAGTTTAGCTAATATACCAGACAATTGTTTAGCATCTTCATTTTTGAACACATAACCATTGCGGCTATTGACCAAGTATTGTGCGCCGACCTGATCTGACATCACAACTGGGCGCCCCATCATCATGGATTCTATTGCGACCCTGGATGTAGGCTCTTCCCTAGACGGAACAACTGTACAAGATATGTCACCATAAAACTTTATCATATCCTCAAAATTAGATATTTCTGGCTTTACTTGTATACATTTTGGCGCCCCAAGGCTCTCCCAATCACTATCTGACACATTTAATTTACCAACAATTAAAAAAGCAGCTTTTTTCCTAATCTCTGCCGGTAATTTCTTTACAGCATCTATAAAAACATCCTGTCCTTTTCTTGGATGAATACTACCAATCACAGCAAAAGTAGGCTTTTTAGGGAAAGCTTTACTACCAGCAAACATGTCGTCTAAGCCATGCGGCATCACTTCGATATTTCTGTTATATGGCAAAAACTCATCTCTGGACCACGGCGACATAGTATATACGTTATCTGCATTCATAAAAATCTGCCGCATAAAGCAATTTCCTTTAAGAACACCAACGGGTTCCCTAATCCACCAAGCAGTAGGCATAAAATTCTTTAACATGTCGTACGCTTCATATGGAATGATTGTATTCACAACGGCAAAATCCGCAAAAGTGGCACAACGTAGTATTTTGTTAAGATTACTCGTTATAATTACTTTGCCAAGTTTCTTAAATTCTGTTTCTAATCCTCCAGCCTTTAAAGAAACAGTTATTATTTCATATCCCTTTTCTTTCAGCAATTGTGCGGCCTTTAACAGAGATAAAGGCGCACCGGTATAAGTAAACTCATGCGAAATCAATAAAATACGTTTTATATCTGCACGTTTAAAACATTTGTGAACAAAAGAAAGGTACTTATATAAAAAACGATTACATTTGTGTCTTACGGCTATTCTTCCAACCTCATACTTCCCGTTTCTCTCGTAATGCAACAAAGGATTTATCCTTGCTGCCGCCACATCAGGATTATTTTTCAGATAAAGTTCTGTACTAAACTTAGGTCCAGGATTTCTGCCCTCTTTCCAGCCATGTTCCAAATAATGTGTTACAGGGTCCACCCTCTTGCTGGCAACATCTGCGTACTTCCTTAAATACCATCTTTTATTGAAATATTTTGATTTTGCTATTAGATTATATTCCGTGCTACGCTTTAAAAAAGACATACCTTTCTCCATAAATAACTGTAGAGGGGAGTATAGTAGCAATAATCACGTAAAATCAAGTTATTTTTACCATAAAAACCGGGATAAACCCGGTTCTTTCAATTTTTAGGATATTTCTCTTTGATTGCTTGTATTGTATCTTGCCATTTTCTGGTACCATTGACCATATCCCAATAAATCATATCCAATTGCTCTTCAACAGGCGGGTACGCCAAAAGTCGCAATTCTATATAACTTTTTTGTGGCGCCGCAGGCGCAAAGCCAGCTTCATATGCGATACCATTATCTGCTATTTCTATATTCTCAAGTTTTATATTAAAACCCAGCTTTTTAGCCAAATTCTTGTCATCCGTGTAAGAACCAATTTTGTGGTCCTTTATTTCATTTGTGTAAAACATTATTGTTCTCCCTTGAATAAAAACAATCTTTGATAATTCACTTCTTTTAGCGCCGGTACAGTGAACTTTATTTGCAATCCCTTATGCACTGGTAACAAAATAGTTTCTCTTGCATTAACAGTTATACTTTTATGGTATATAGTTTTAGCATCAGGAGCCTCTACGGCAGCATCTCCACTAACATTTGCTGTGAAAACTACTGACAATATACCATGCGCCTCAGGCGTGTATAAATACCCCCCAGCTTCCGTTCCCAAGAAGTTGGCATTTATGAATTTTCCGTTTATCTGCAGCCAAGATACTACAGATTCTTTGCCAGACGCCGTAAAACTGGTTGCATTTTGTAGCGCCGTTATATCGCTCTTCTTGCCAATATTATCTATCCCGCCCAATGCATTTAATTTATTATTTATATCATCTAACTTTTGCGTAAAAACATTATAACTATCTGAATTTATAATTTCAGAATACTTGTCATAAAAATCAGTCAGCATCCCGTCAAAATCCTTTAACTTTTCCAACATAAAAGAAAAATCTTGGTTCAAAGCCTGTGGATCTATGGGTTTAGTCGGCTGATAATCTACCACGCGCGATACACCAATTCTTCTAAAAATTTTTATATTATCACCAAGTTTCGGTGCAACATCAAACGTAACTGTACCACCAGAATACGGTATATCAGAAGATTCTTGATTACTAACCGTTGATAACTGGTATCCAGAATGTATTACGTCGCCATTCAACATTACAAAAACATCAGACGGTGTAAAAAATGGGAAAGAAAAAACAAATTTTTTCGTTTGCCCATCTCCAGAATATTTTATTTCAAACATCTTTTAGCCTTCATTTTTTAACAAAAAAATCCCGCATAAATATGCGGGGCCTAAAAAAGAAATTAGGGCGAATAAATCGCCCCAAATCTTTCCCATAATTATACCACAAAACAGTAAAAAAATCAATGAACTTTTATCTGTTTAGTAAAATCTTAATCACAGGCACAAAATCAAATATATAGACTTTATAACAAACCAACATCCCGTTGTCGTGCAACTGTCTGTAAATAGTCAATATTGGTATTGATAAAAATGTCAATCGATAATACTTCTCGTAACGCGGTTTTTCTGTCCTTATTACATTTATCTTTACGCCTGTTCTTGAGGCATTATGATAAATTTCATCCACAAAAGCCTCTGTTGTATAAGGGTACAAATACTGCATTCCCTGCAAATTCATCAATGCCTGCTTTTTTATAAATGGCAGCCCCTTTTTTAACATCTTTAACGGTTGCTCATATATGCGATGAACAGCATCACCCTTTTCGCCACTTATAAAAGTAGACATCTTATACCCATGTTGCAATATCAATTGTGATAAACCAACTTCATACTTTAATACAATCAGTTGTTTGTCCGTCTGTGCCTGAATACCATTCATAAAATCCTTAAAAAATTGTTCATTCACAACGCGTCGGCTTAAACCAACAAACCATGACTGTACTTGTACCGGTGTAAATTTGTTTACAAAATCTATCATACCGGTTAAATCAACACCCCTAGATTCTAAATCTTCTAATGTATTCCTAATATCAAACAATGGGCCATAAACGCTGTCATTTACAAGGTAAATCCAGTCATATTTATTCAATAAATCATGCTTGTCCGCCCACTGATAACCACGCTTATAAGACCCAAAATCATATTCCCCATGACGTTCTGCAGTACGGTATAAAATATTTTGTATATCATTTAATTTATTCAACTCTGCATTTGCAGCAACATTGTCCATTACAAATATGATGTCGCCATATCCAGATAAATAACGTAGATAATGCAACAGGGTATCATCTATGATTCCCTGATTATCATAGCCAGCAAATAAAAATAGTCTTTTTACTTCCATAACAAATCCATTATTTGTTTATTTATAACCTTCGGCGAAAATCTTTCTAAAGACTCAGTAGCACTTTGAGTTATAGATGATACATCTATCTTCCCATTATAAACATCCGACATAATCTGTGCCAGTTGTTTAACATTGCCTACTTCAAACAATACACCAGACTTGCCATCTTGCAAAATTTCATGTGGACCATATTTACAATTTGATGCAATACATAACACCCCAAGCGCCATAGATTCTACTAAAACAGTTGGCAAACCTTCTGACTTAGATGACAAAATGTTCGCAAGTGCATTTTCCATATAACCAAATGGGTTTCTTGCCAACCCAGTAAAAACAATGTTATTGCTACTTGGCAATAACGACACCATTTTTTTTAGTTCTTTTATCTGCGGCCCATCGCCAACTATCAACAACTTTATATCAGGCAAACCATTATCTAGATAAAACTCATTGAATGCTGCAATTAGTGTACGAACATCCTTTTGTAAGCTTTCCAATCTTGAAACATGGCAAAAATACTTGCCGCTTGTATGGGGTGCATCTTTAGATAAATTCCGTATAAAATTTATATCAATTGGATTATAAACTCTTACAACCCTGTCCGCCAAATCTGGAAATATTTTTTTAAAATCTGAAACGAAATCATCTGTAAGCCCGACAATGTTGTCGTACATTGGCAAACGATTATCAATATTATTATCTTGCAAATATCCTATGCTGCCATGTATCCAAGTTATCTTACGAGTCTTATAATCGCGCAACTCTTTAAAAAATGAGCAGTTCTTATAATCAATAAAAACATCAATGTCTGAAAACTTATTCCTAAATGATAATCGTCTGCACTTTTTGTATAAACTGAAAATCAATTTACGTACCTGACGAACAAACACAAAGTCTGTATAAGCAATCATACTTTCAAAATAATTTTGCAAAGGGTAAAAAGTATAAAGTTTTACCTCTGGGTGCTGTTTAAACCACTGACTGTATAACGGTTCTGTTATCTGCGCATGAGTTATAACACATATTTCTGCCCCAGCATATTTTGGATTTTCTTTAACAGTATCCAACAACTCATTTAACGTACGCAGCAAAACGGCTTCCACACCACCTATTATCATATCTGGTATGCAAAACGCGATTTTCATCATTTACCCTTATGTCAGAAGTTACAGATTCTATCACCTTTATTCTGTGTGCGAGACTAGCATGCAATAAAAAATCCCCATATTCCAGTAATATTTTTATAAAAAAAACAAAACGCCCCGCCTCTGCTTATTACCGGCACAATCGGGGCATGTGACATGAAAAATTTTCGTTATTTTTAACCTTAGTTATGTTCTGGACGATCAATAATCATCCAAATCAACCATACCAATGCAGCAATACCTATTATGCTGTACACAATACTGCTTGCAATCGTAGCTGGTCCAAATATAAACGCAACTAAGTCAAAACCAAAGATTCCAATCAGCCCCCAGTTCAAGGCACCAATAATTGTCAATGGCATCAACACAAATGTTG
Source organism: uncultured Alphaproteobacteria bacterium (assembly GCA_944390125.1). GTDB lineage: Bacteria > Pseudomonadota > Alphaproteobacteria > Rs-D84 > Rs-D84 > Enterousia. Next base: position 51,642 of record CALXOX010000003.1, on the reverse strand, counting down.
TCAGTCCTCTCATCTCTTTTTCTCCTTTTCAAGATTTGACTTTGTCTTTAGTAAGACAATGGCATTATACCCGCTTTTATATTGTCTTTCAATCTGAATACTGCATTTAGGAAAACGTTCTTATACAGAGAAACAAAGCCTTTCAGAATAAAATACTTGTACAAAATGCCGCAATTGCAATTAGTGCTTTACTATATTTTTTATGGCATAATTCGCCATAAGCAATCCGAATGTACCGGTTACAGTTATAAGCGACCCAAATGTTTTGCATGGCCCAACGTTTTTATCTGGTGTTTCAGTAGAATAAACAACATCGAAATCAGGAATTGATTTAGTACGAACCAACTTTCGAATTTTTGCAGCCAGCGGACAAACTGTCGTTTTAGAAAGTTTTGCAATTTTTATCTGCATAGGGTCTGTTTTACGTGCCGCCCCCATACTGGAAATAAAAGGGATGCGCCTGCTCTGGCACCAACTATAAAGAGCAATCTTTGAGTCCACAGAATCAATCGCATCTATCACAACATCCGGAGTATACTCAATAACAGAATTTTCATCGAAAAACAAATTCAAAGCCTGTACTTTTATACATGGATTTATGTCTAAAATTCTGGCTTTTGCAACATCAACTTTGGCTTTACCAATCGTAGAATCCAATGCAAACAATTGTCTATTTATATTGGATTCTTCAACCTTATCAAAATCTATTATTATTAAATTGCCGACACCTATGCGTGCCAAAGCCTCTATAGCAAAAGACCCGACCGCCCCACACCCAACAATCATTACTGTCGATTTTTGCAATTTATTAGTCGCTTCATCACCCAATAGCAAACGAGTCCTATGAAATCTGTCCATTTTCTATCAACCTTAAAGAATTTTTATAGATTGTATCTGCTATTTTATCAACCGCAACAGATTTTATATCCGCAATACGTTTTACGATATCAATAATAATCAACGGGCTTTTGGTATCGCTTTCAACAAGAATCCTATCTGCAGGGGTATTCTTTACAACTTCTAAAAGCTTTTGTCGTCCAGAATCCAAAACTGCGGCAGAATAAGAAAAGAACACGTTATCTTTCTTTAGCAACTGTTTCAAAATCTCATCAGACGCAGAAAAAGCGTGTAACTCAACACAACCCTTATACGTTTTTAATATACGCAACATCTTGTCCCATGCACCCACACAATGAATATGTATTGGTCGATTTAATTCTATCGCCAGCTCTAATTGTGCCATAAAAATACTTTCTTGAAGTTCTAAATCTGGATAGTTTTTATCAAGCCCAACTTCGCCTATCATCAAACGTGAGTTTTTGTTTAATAATTTCTGCATGTCCCGTACCCAATCATCTTGTAGACTCCCGATACACCATGGGTGAACTCCGACACAACCATAAACATTATTATATTGTTGGGTCAAAGTTAAAATATTATCCCAGTTGTCGGGATTTTCAGCATTACAAATAAAGCCACATATGCCTTGGGAAATCAGTTTTTCTAAGTCATCACTATAATTACATATATTTTTTAAATGACAATGAGCATCAATATAGAGTTGCATAAAAAAGCCTTTGGCTGCGTAGTATATGTTAGAAATAGTAATATAACCGAATTATAATAAAAAAGTAAAAAAATCATATATTTTTCTTGATTTTTTGTTTTTTATGTGTCAAAATTGAGCCCGAACTTTGGAAAAAGAACAGAAAAGTTCTTTATTCCAGTTCAGTTTTGGGGACATAGCTCAGTTGGTAGAGCAAATGACTTTTAATCATTGGGTCCAGGGTTCGAGTCCCTGTGTCCCCACCAGAATAAAAAACGCGGTTACCCGCGTTTTTTTTATAATTTCAACTTATGTTAAACTGTAGTTAGTTGCATACTGGTTAAATTGAGCCACTTTCACGGCATTAAACGCATTTTGTTTTGCCTTCGCGCTTCCCAGTGACCAAGAATAAAACTTACCCAGATGCAAATTACGCCCTGTTTCCAACATATCCCAGAACGCAACAAGTTCTTTATAATTATCCTTGTGTTTATTGTCCCAAGTCCTCATTTCTTCGTTACGCCGTGTAATACGTGCTGTCGCCTCTTGAACCAGCTCCGTTGCGTTTTCAAATTCGTTTATTTGCGTTTCTAACGTATCTGCGGTCTGTTGCTTTACAAGACTGTCTTGTTCTGCCCTATTCATCGCTTGCTGATAATTGCCAATATTTGCAACTGCATCATTTATATCTGCCTGAGGAATTTGCTGCAGCACGTTATTTAATTCTTGATACCTATTAAACTTTTCTTGCACCTCAGCAGACTTTTGACGTCCTTGTCGCATTATATCATTAGCCAATGCAGATGCCGCTGCAGGATTTAGCCCCGCATAAGTATTAGGATCTCTAAACCTATTTTGTAATGCCGATATATCAGAATTTAACGTCTGCATTTCTTGCGCAATAGTATTGACCTCGTTTACCATCTGGACAATATAATTCTTTTCATCATAAGTGTCCGAAGCTTGCGTGTATGCTTCATGTGCGGTTTGCGCTGCAGCTTTAGCACTTCGTAAATCGTTCTTCTTTTGAGCCAAACTTGCCGCATTTATCCCCGCATTATTCAAATTGGTCAATATAGCCTGCTGCGCGTTTATTATTGATTGATCAAGTGGATTTTCTGTATTTCTACGTTGTTCCGCGGTATTACGTTCCGCTGCATTACTTGCAACCCATTGATTATGAAGATTCCTTATTCTGTTCGCCTGACCATTAAATTTACTGCCAGACAGCCTTATAACATTACCAAGACCCGTCAAAGTATATCCAACCGCTTGCAGTCCCTTTTTGATTGTATAATCAAACGCAGTTGTAACAAATTTGACTCCCTCGTTCTTATTCCAAGACAAGCCTTTGTCAGAAAATATCGTCAGGTCAGATTTATTAAAAGCCTCCATAATCTTGCTGTTCGTATAACCATATTTCACGACAGACAAAACTTCCATCGCTGTTTTGGCTTCTTCTATCTTGTTTTCACGAACGGCTTTCATAATCAGTTCTTCAACAACTGCTTTTAACTGACGCCCATTTTTTAATGCCCCAGCAAAAGTCTTTGGCATTGATGCTTTTAGCTCCTCCATGGTCTTCGTAAACCAATCAAAATGGTCCGTTGCCCTTGGAGATTTATACATAAGGCTCTTCTTTATATCAGACTTTTTCTCTAATATCTTATCCAAGCCTTCCGTTGGTTTATAACTCTTCCCTATAGCCTTGATTATAAGTTTTGCAGATTCTGAGAAATAAAGTCTGTCACCCGATATTTTCAGATACTTATCAAGATAGTCCTCGATAGTATCATTTACATCCCCCTTTAACTTTTGATAAAAAGTCAATTCCTCGGTGCGCTTTGGCGGGACATAATCCTTACTATCTGTATTATCATATTCTAACTTAGAATTTGCAGCTTCTAACTTACCAGAAATTTTATTGTCATCATATTGCTTGAATACTTCATATACTTTTTTGTTCTTCACAAGAGTATTCAGCAAATCTACATAATCACCGCGAGTATTGGCATTACCCTTAAACAGATCCATTTTTGCTGGATCAACATGCTCGTCATCAAAACCATTTATAATCGGGCTAAAGTCTGGTATTGTATCGCCTGGATTTAACCTTAAAACATTACGAAATTCTTCTGATGTACTGTACGCATCAATATATTGCGCAATCTTCTTTATTTTCTTCTGAAAGCTTGGCGAAGAATTATATTTTTTCGAGATTATGCCTGACAACAACTGACTGTAGGTAAAATCTTTATCTAAAATCCCCCAATTTTGAAATTGGACCTCTAATCTTGTCTTATAGGTATTTAAAAAGTTCTTAAATTCATTACTGATAAGATTATCTGCGACAGCGTTCGCCACACTATTAGAAAATAGTTGGCTTGGCAAAGTCCCAAAATATGTATCAAGGAAATTTACGGCGTCAGTTTTTCCGTCTTTTACAAGCTTTTCTCGGTCCGCTGACATATTACGAAAAGCATTTTGAAACGCGATAAATAACTTCTTCCAATCGCCGTCTTCCATATAAAACGCATCTGCAGAATTTGCTGGGTCGGGCATAGCATTTTCAATCCACTTACCGTTAGCATCCTGGTGCATCAATTTCGTTTTCCACGTTTTCATATTCCCGCGGAAATCATCAGACTTTACGTAAGCATCAAATTGCGCACGAACCTCTGGCGGCATATGGTTAAACCGATACTGCATATAATACTGTAATAAAAATTCATCCATTTTCACTGCCATCTCAGCGTCCCCTTGCTTACCCCGTAAATTATAGCATTTTTTGACAAAATTTCAATCTTTTCAGTACAAAACAACAATAAAATGGGGTATAATCCTACCCAATAGGAAGGTTTTCTGAATAAGCAATCTACTTTAAGGCGTTTTTTAAGAAGCGTTTATGGCTATGCGTTTTTTAACAAGTTATTATTACTGACACCAGTTTATGCTGTTTTTATGCAGGAAAATGGACTGACAGACATTCAATTATCTCTGATGTTCATAATTCTGTCCGTCGGAACGTTTGTAACACAGATACCTGTTACTTGGATTACAAATAAACTTGGAACCAAGCGTGCAATTTTACTTGGTTTATTCCTGAAAGCTTGTGCTTTTATGCTATGGTTCCTAAATCCCACCTTCTAGGGTTTTGCAATTGGTATGTTTTTATGGGGAACAGAGGTGGCATTTTATAACGTTGCATTTGAAAGCATGCTATATGACGAGCTACGCGCAAGACGTCACCAAAAGATTTACGCAAAAGTACTGGGAATTCGGTATAATTTACAAGCAATCGGTACAGCTTTATCAGCATTTGGGTCTTTGCTGATGTTCGCCGGATATGGCTGGATTACCTTTGCATCATTAGTATCATTGGCCATTGCTGCAATGTGTATTGCAAGCATAAATATGCGTTCAAGTCAGAATGTTAAACGCAAAGTTCGCAAAACAAACTTTATCAAACTGATGAAAACCGGCGTACGCATATGCGCAAAAACTCCTTGTATACTTTTGATGTTTATGCTTAGTTTGCTTGTAGCAAATATAGCTTATTTGGACGACTACCTGAGCCCTATTGGTATAGAAGTGGGACTGCCAGTACAATTTGTTGGTTTTATCCAATTCTTTATATTGGGCTGTGCTGTTTTGGGTCAAACATTTGCATACCGCTTTACACGCGTTAAAGACTGGATTTTATATTCTGTAATTTGTGCCGGCGGTGTAGCTTTCGTTCTATTTTCGTTCTTCTATTCGTTGGCAGGATTATGGGCACTTGGGTTGGCATATGTACTGTTCAGCGGTGTAAATGTTCTGCTTTATTCCAGATTCCAAGATTTCGTACCAACTACCTACCGTTCTGTAATTCTATCTTTGTACAGCATCGGCGATAATATCATTTATATCGGCACATGTTTAATTATTGGAATTGGCGGAATGCTTGGCAGTTGGCGCTATAGTATTTTAGGGCTTGGCATGATATTGATTGGTGTAGGTGCATGGGCTTTACTTTTCATTCGTGACAAGTGCGCAATTGCACCAACCCCTGGTGCCGGCAAAGTAAAAACTACATTGCCAGTAGACTAAAAGCACAATCTTTCCTATATATTCGTCATATTTGTTTTTATATCATAGAGAGTATGACGATAAACGTACGAAATTTTTTCTTAAAAATGGTTCCATACCTGCTTTCTATTATTGGCGGCGTTGTGTTGTTCAAACTTACTGAAAACAACATTCATGACGAAGATTTAGCAGGTTTGGTAACCAACATTGCTGCGTCTTTGTTGGCTATACCGCTGGTTTTTATTCTATACGATTACTCCAATTATTTAGTATCACGACGTCTAAATAAAACCATGGCCGACCATATGACCGACAAATTAAACGTGATTCTATTAAACCTGATTATAATAATTAGGCAAATATTAGGAATAAGAAAAAATCTTACGTTCATATCTCTTAATAAAATGGGCGACATATCAATTTCGCAAATGATAAAGAATTTTAAAATTACGCCATCACAAATCAGAGACTTAAGAATATATTATAACGAGTTAGATTCTTTAGTTTATCACAGCACACAAACTGATGCCTTTACAAATAGCCAAGTACAATTATTGACCGGTTTAATGCGGGAATTATCTTTGTTGATAAACGAATACAAATTTCGGCACAATCGTCGCGTTGCAGCAAAATATATAGAAAATATAATTGGAAAAATCATAGAATGGCTTGATTCTGACGCCTTTGCTGCGATGCATTTTCAGCAACTGCTTGGTGCGGCAAAAATAGACGCAAAAAATCAAATCTCTTCAGAAAAAAAATAGCCCAAAAACTACCACGACTTTTACTGTTGAAACAGCTTTTTTACTGTGCTATGCTGAGCCCAGAAAACAAAGGGGATAACATGTATATACTTGCTTTGAATTGTGGTTCTTCATCACTTAAATACCAAGTTTTTGATGCAGATTCTAAAAAAGCCATTGTTGGCGGCAATGTGGAAAAAATTGGTCTACCGGATTCCTTCATTACACAAAAATACCCAGATGGAACCAAACAGCGCAAAGACACAGAAATGAAAAATCATAACGAAGCGCTGAATGTGGTTTTGTTCATGCTGCGCGAAGCTTCAATCGACATGAATGAAATAAAGGGTGTTGGTCATCGTGTTGTTATGGGGGGGGATAAGTTTGCATCGTCTGTGGAAATTACAGATGAAGTTATGAAGACTATTGAAGAGTTATCTCCTATTGCACCATTACACAATCCGTCTGCTTTGTTGGGTATTGTAACTGCAAAACAGTTATTACCAAATGCCCGTCAAGTCGCTGTATTTGATACTGCTTTCCACCAGACCATGCCTGACTATGCATATCGTTACGCGGTTCCAAGTGCTTGGTATACCGAACTGGGCGTACGCAGATACGGATTCCACGGAACATCGCATTTATATGTTTCAAAGCGCGCTGCAAAAATGTTGGGAAAACCAGCCTCAGAATGTAATTTAATTACTTTACACATTGGTTCCGGCGCATCTGCCACAGCAATTAAAAACGGTGTTTCTGTTGATACATCTTTGGGAATGACACCACTTGCTGGTTTAACAATGGGAACACGTCCAGGTGACGTTGACCCAGGTGTAATCTTATACGTTATGGAACGTCTGCATCTGACACCAGATCAAATGCAAAAGCACTTAAACAAAGATTCTGGTTTAATGGGATTGACAGAATGTTTCGTTGACCGCCGCGACGTAGAATCTAATAAAGACACAAACGATAAGTGTCGTTTGGCAATTGATATGGAAGCGCACAATGTAAAAAAATACATTGGTGCATATATGGCTGAATTAGGCCATGTTGATGCTTTGGTCTTTACGGCCGGCGTTGGTGAAAACGACGATTATCTGCGTGAAAAATTCTGCACCGGTTTGGAAGAATTGGGCATTAAACTGGACAAAGAAAAGAATGCCGCAGCATTGGCTCGTAAAGGTGTTGATGAAGCAGAAATTTCTACACCAGATAGCCGTGTAAAAATCTTTATGATTGCTACAAACGAAGAACTGGTTATCGTTGAAGATACATTGGCAATTATGAACGGCACATATAATCCAAACCATTTGGAAATGGATTATTCTTTCGCAAAATAAAAACACCGCCCAAACGGGCGGTTTTTCATTATCCTACATTATATTATTTTAATAAATCTCCTGCTTTGATGTATTCCGGAGAACCTTGCTTTAAAGATTTCTGTGCACGCTTGGCATAATCGCGCGCTTTATCTTCTTTACCAATCATATGATAATATTCTGCTCGCGCCCAATCAGCGCGACCATCGTCATACGCACGTGCCAAAACCCAATATGTCAATGGCGCGGGTTGCGTCAATAAAGAACGCTTACATAATTCTATTGCACGTTCCTTATCATTGGGTTTATTACGTTCCGTCAAAACAAGGGCCAGCGCAGTTTCTATCTGGGGCGACTTATCTTTTACCAATTTTAAACTTTCTTCATACGCATCTACACTGTCGTCATAATGCCCCAATTGATATTCTATATCCCCAAGCAATTCATAAAAATACGGATTATCTGGATTACGCGATATAAGACTCATCGTGCCAACACGTGCACCGTCCAAATTCCCATTTTGCATTCTGGTGATTGCACGTGCGTACAAAGCAGCATCAGACGTATCAGAATTTGGATATAGTGTTGAAACTTTGTCGGAATTATCCAAATAACCTATCAGTTTGGCACGAACAAGCTCATACTCCGCACGCTGTGCATCTGTTGGAGAATTTGTCGCCCTATACCCAGAATCCATTTTACCAATTTGCGCACGAACATTACTCAAACGTTCTGCCGTCAGGGGGTGATTTATTCTATTCGGGTTGATTTTTGATTCAAAAGCACCCGTCATATTTTCCATTTGTTCAAAAACTTCTATAAAGCCATTGGGATTTAATTTTGCTTTTATCATCAACTTTAATCCCATGTCATCTGCAATGCGTTCTTCATCGCGAGTGAACGCCAACATAGACTGTTGAGCAATTCCACTTGAACCAGCCAATACCCCTGCCCCCATAGATGGGTCGCCACCAAGCGCCATCAGGCCTATACCCAGAGCTTGTATCAACATTGTTCTGGTCATTTCTGCGTTCATACGATCTGCCATCTGCGCCATATGTCCGCCAAGTGTATGCCCCAGTTCATGCGCCACAACTGCCTGCAAAGCATCAGGAGATTTTATCTGTTTTAATAGCCCCGTATAAACATATACATCTTCTCCCCCCATAACAAATGCGTTAAAGTCATTATCATTTACAATATGAACTCGCAAACGTCCATCAGGTATATCTGCAGCCTTTGCCAACGGGGTTATCAATTCTGTTATAACGCGTTCAGTTTCTGTATCATTTATAAGTGACGCCGCCTGAACAGGCAATGCAAAAATTATGCAAAACAAAAATACAAGTATTTTACGCACTGATGCCAACCCCACGGTCAAATATAAACATTAAATCTTTTGTCCAAGAATCTGCAGACACCATATCTCGCGCCGCTGATGCGGCCAATTTGAATAAATCCCGATGTCTTGCATAGTCGACAAAATGATAATTTATCCAACCACTTTGACGCGTACCCAACAATTCACCTGTACCACGCATAATCAGGTCTTGTTCGGCTATAACAAATCCATCATCAGTTTGTGTCAAAACTTCTAAGCGCTTCAAGCCTTCTTCACTGATATTGTTCCCATATACCAATATACAATAAGACTGTAAACTTCCACGGCCAACACGACCACGCAACTGGTGCAACGCGGCCAAACCAAAACGTTCCGCATTTTCAATTACTATTATTGTTGCTTTTGGAACATCTATGCCAACTTCTATAACTGTCGTCGCAACCAATATCTTCATATTAGATGCGTCATCTGCAAACTCCGCCATTACTTTATCGCGTTGCTTTTTATCCATCTGACCATGCACAAGTCCTGCATGAGGAAATATTTTTTTCAAGTCTTCGTACCTTGATTGAACCGCAGTCAAATCAGACGTTTCTGATTCTTCAACCAATGGACATACCCAAAATACTTTTGCCCCCGCGTCTATCTGTAATTTTAAACGGGCAATCAAATCATCAATTCGTCCAATCGGTAATTTAGTAGTCTTTATCGGTAATCTACCTGCAGGTTTTTCATTTATAATAGAAACGTCCATGTCTCCATATATTGTCATAGACAAGGTTCTTGGTATCGGTGTCGCAGACAAAGCCAATAAATCTGGATTATTTCCCTTAGAGCGCAATGCTTCGCGTTGCGAAACACCAAATCGATGCTGTTCATCCACAATTACTAAGCCCAAGTCTTTATACTCGACATCCTCGGAAAACAATGCGTGAGTCCCGACAACTATCTTCGTTCGTCCTGAACGCAAAGATATCAACTTTTCCCTTCTGGGTGCACCTTTGTCTCGCCCCGTTAAAACATCACAGACTAAACCTATCTTATCACACAAAGGTTTCAATTTTGCATAATGTTGTTGTGCCAAAGTATCAGTCGGTGCAAGCAATGCTGTCTGGGCCCCAGTTTCAGCCATTTTTACTGCCGCAGCCAATGCAACGATTGTTTTACCACTACCTACATCACCTTGAACAAGGCGCATCATCGGTACGTCTTTTGACATATCTGTATAAATTTCATCAACTGTACGTTGCTGCGCACCAGTCATAGCAAACGGTAAAGCGGCATAAAATTTATCCAACAAATCATATTTCTTTGGACGCACCGTACGGCGATTTCGAACATCTGAACGGTTTCTGCGACTGATTACAATCGCAGACTGATGAGCCAACAATTCCCAATACGCTAATTTTACCATATATGTTGAATTCGCAGACAATTCTTCTGCAGACGTGGGGTAATGTACATTCCGTAACGCATCGAAAAATTCGCAAACATTGGGCTCTGTTTCCCCAGAAATCTTATCCGGTAAAATATTAAAAATTTGGTCTCTGACATTTGCAAAAACTTTCTGTGTCAAGCCTTCTCCCGCAGGATAAATAGCCTGAATTGACGGAATTTTATCCGCATTCTGCATTTCCTCAATAAAATCAGGATGATTTATGGTCGGACGCGCACCACGCTCCAGCTTACCACTGACCATACGCCACTGACCGATTGGCAATTTTTTCAACCAGTAATCTAAAAAGTTCACATTGAAAAACTGAATTACGACCGAATTCCCCATCTTATCATTACAAATAATTTGGGTCGGCCGCCTATGTCCACGAAATGTTCCACCAGGTTTGTGCGATTTTACCAATAACGGAATTGTTATTACGTCCCCAGGCTCTGCTGTCAAAACATTTTCAGTTACCCCACGTGCGCGAATATATGACGGTGTATGCAACATAAAATCCAAAACACGCCGCCCACCAAGCACGTCTTCAAAACGCCCCGCTAAAACCGGTCCAACACCTTTGATGAACTGTAAGTCCATATTCAAAAAATCAAATAATTCTTTCTTCATATACTATAAAATTAGTCAAATCTGACCAATTTATCAATAATAAAAATACCGCCAAATAGCGGCATTTTCTTACTCTAAAACTTGCTTCTGCAGGTCTATTAGTTTTTTACACCCGGCAGACGCCATGTCCATTAAAGTGTTCAATTGCTCCTTATCAAATGGATGTTGTTCACCCGTTGCCTGAATTTCTATAAATTTACCAGAACCTGAAACAACAAAGTTAGAGTCTAATTCCGCCACACAATCTTCGTCATAATCCAAATCCAAAATCAATTCATTGTTCCAAAGCCCAGCCGAAATTGCGGCAACATAATCCCGTATTGGATTTTCACGAATACGCCCACGTTCCATCAACCAGCGAACAGCTAAAACCAGCGCAACGTATCCACCCGTTATAGACGCACATCTTGTACCACCATCGCCCTGAATAACATCACAGTCAATTGTTATTGTATGACGGCCCAATTTTTCCATATCAACAATACTGCGAAAAGCACGGCCAATCAATCTGGAAATCTCTGCACTACGATGGTCTTTAATCATTGCTTCTCGACCTTTTCGGGTACCGTTGGCACGTGGCAGCATAGAATATTCTGCTGTTACCCAACCACCCGTCTTATTCTGCATACGCTTCCATAATGGCTGATTTAAATCAATAGATGCAGTACATAGTACTTGCGTTCCACCCATTTTTATTAGACAAGAACCCTCTGCCCACTTATTCACACCGGTTTCTATAGAAACAGGACGCATTTGGTCGTTTTTACGCATTGATGGTCGCATCATAAATATACCCTTTTTATTGTATCAGAACTCTACTATATAATACCAGTTCCAGATTGCAATGCTTTTTACATTTGCTTTTTTACATATATAAGTGTACCCTGCTTGCTTGCAAAAGGATTTTTATGTCAGCTAAGACGAAACGCCTGTTTAAAAAGTTAGTTAGTTATTCGGGTATATTTTTCTTTATTCTGGCCGCTTTTATGCTTTGGTGGCAGTTGCGCGATTACAATCTGTCGGATATAATTCATGCCTTGCTGGCAATTCCATGGATAAATTTAATAATGGCTTGCGTAGCGTGTTTCGCAGGTTACCTGGCACTTTCTTTATATGACCTGTTGGCACTGCGATATGTGGGCGGTCATGTTTCTTGGTGGAAATGGATGCTGGCCGGAATGTTGGGTTTTGCAATCAGCAATAACGCTGGGCATGCAGTTGTAAGTGGCGGTGCAATCAGATATCGCCTTTATACCCGTTGGCGCATCAGTGGCGGTGATATCGTAAAAATGCTTACATTTTCCGGTTTTACGTTCTTTTTGGGCTGCTCTGCTATTCTAATATTAGGATATTTCTTGGTGCCTTCTGCACTATTAGACCGCTCTGTCGGGGCAAGCCTTGGCATAAATACTCTATTCATTATTTGCTCGGCAGCAGTGCTGGCGTATTTTGCCGCGACCATATTTTTCCAAAAGAAAAGTATCAAAATCGGCAGTTTAAAATTTCAAGTCCCTACGACCCAAACTGCTTTTTTGCAAATGCTGTTGGGTGCAACTGACAGTGTATTAGCGGGCTTAGTACTATATTGTTGTCTGCTGCCTTTCGTGCAAATACCATTTGGAACCTATATCGGCTTGTTCGTTATCGCGCAAACTACTGGTGTGTTCAGTCAGGTTCCTGGTGGCATCGGGGTATTTGAAAGCATTTTCTTATTGGCATTACCAGACAGTGTTGATAAGGCTGACATCTTTGGTGCCTTATTAGCGTACAGAATAATATATTATGTACTGCCATTGATTGGAGCTGGCGGGTTGTTCTTTATATACGAAAACTGGCTGCGTAGTCGTATGAAACGTTGGTTGGCGGAAGCCAAAGAGAAAATTCCACAAATTCCCGAAAAAATCAAAAATATCAAGAACATAAAGCATGTAAAAAAACACAAAAAATAAATACCTTGCTTGCGTGGCATTGGCATGCTATGCTAGATGTCAACGTATGAAATGGGGTTGATATAAGTGTTTATACTATCACTGCTATTTTTAATTCGATACGCGCTGTTTATCATCGTTGCGCACTCCCTTGGCATGGGCTTGGACGCCCCACAGGGACGGATTATTGCCATTCCATACGCATACAACATAAAAGGATTACTAAATGTCAAAGAAGATTTATGTGGACGCAGTCCACCCAGAGGAAACCCGAGTGGTGGTGGTAGATACTGCTACCAATCGTGTTTCTGATTTTGACGTTGAAACAACCACAAAACCCCAGATAAAAGGGAACATTTATCTGGCAAAGGTTATTCGCGTTGAACCTTCCTTGCAGGCGGCATTCGTTGATTATGGCTCGGGAAAAAATGGCTTTTTACCGTTTTCTGAAATTCACCCAGACTACTATCAGGTGACACCAGAACAGAAAAAAAAATTGCTGGAATTAGCACATGCCAACATCGTTGATGACGATGACGACCCAGACGATGAAAATGATGAAGTCGCAGAATACGATGACCACAGTGCAGGCGAAGACAATAAAGAACTTGTAAAACGTTCACACGAATTTAAAATTCAGGACGTAATTAAACCTAAGCAAATTTTGCTGGTTCAAGGTGTTAAAGAAGAACGTGGGCAAAAAGGCGCTTCTATGACGACATACCTGTCGTTGGCAGGCCGCTTTGCCGTTCTAATGCCAAACTCTCGCAAACGCAATAGTTATGGAATTTCTAAAAAGATTTCTGATAAGGCAGAACGTGCACGTCTTCGTGAAATTCTGCATAATCTGAAAATTCCAAAGGGTATGACGGTTGTTCTGCGTACAGCTGCTTTTGGCGCAGATGCTTCATCCATAGCAAATGATTATGACTATCTGGTAAACTTGTGGAATGAAATTCGTAAAACAACGCTGGAATCAGTAGCACCTATCACAATTCATACAGAAGATTCTTTACTGCGTCGTGTAGTTCGTGATTTTCTGTCTGACAAAGATGACGTCTTGGTTATTCAAGGTGAAGAAGCTTATGATGCTGCAAAGCAATATTTTCAGCAAATGTACGGCAAAGCACCACGTAAGCAATTAGTTCAGTATAAAGACCCAGCTGTTCCTTTAATGGTAAAAGCAGGTGTTGAAAAACAACTAGAAGGCTTACACGGGCCATACGTTCAATTGCCATCAGGCGGTTCATTGGTAATCAATCAGACTGAAGCAATGGTTACAATTGACGTAAACTCTTCGCGTGCAATTAAAGAAAAAGACATTGAACAGACAGCGTTGAATACAAATCTGGAAGCTGCTGAGGAAATTGCCCTACAATTACGCTTGCGTGATTTGGCTGGCATTGTTGCAATTGACTTCATTGATATGGAAGAAGAAAAGAACAATCGCAAATTAGAAGCTAAAATGCGTGAAGTTATGAAACGCGACCGCGCACGTACACAGGTTGCAAAAATCAATAACTTTGGTGTATTGATGTTATCACGTCAGCGCTTGCGCAGCAGTTTTATGGAATCTTCATATGTTCAATGTCCACACTGTATGGGTGCAGGTGTTGTGCCAAGTATTCAAACTGCGGCAATTATATTGTTCCGTCACCTACAGGAAAAACTGTTGGCAAAGACGGCACAGAAAATCATTATGACAGTTCCAACAGACGTAGCGATTTATCTGTTAAATCACAAACGCGCAGAACTGGCCGCAATGGAAGCCGAATTTGAAACGGAAATCGTAATTGTTGGCGATGACAGTTTGATGAATATTGATCAATATTCAATCCAACGTGTGGCGCCGGAACAAAATAAAACGGAAGAATTGTTGGCCGCTTACGAACCCTCTACTGATGCGAAAAAGAAAAACGCGCAGCATGTTGAGGCAAAGAAAACAACAATGAATGCGCCGCATCGTCGTCGTAAAAAGACACCGGCAAAGAAATCCGGTCTGTGGCACAAATTGATTGGTTAAATAAAAAACGCCCAAATGGGCGTTTTTTTTATTTCTGACGAACGTATTGTGCGCGTTCAGCGTATTTTACCTGTTCGTTTAATCTGGTATTAAATTCTTTCAATACTTCTATCTGTTTGTGCAGTTTGCTGTTTTCTGCTTCAATATCAGCCGCTTTTCTTTCAGCCAACAGCACTCTACCTTCTGCCTCTGCCAACTTCTGCAACAAAGCACGTTTTTCTTCAGCAGCTTTTTCTAATTTATGCTCCAATTGCTTTTTTTCACCGTGCAAACGAGCACTGTGTTCTTTTAAAAATTCAATTTGTCCATGTAATTCTTGTACTTCTGACATGTAAAATCCTTTTTATATTGCCCAAAGATATTAGACGAAAAAATATTATTGTCAACTAAAAATATACAAGTCGCTTTTTTCGCCGGTTCGAACCCGACCCGACCAAAGTTATAAAAAAAAACCGGCATGAAGCCGGCTTTTTTATAACTGGGGCGGATAACCGGATTCGAACCGGCGACACCTGGTACCACAAACCAGTGCTCTAACCAACTGAGCTACATCCGCCATACTCATTAAAGCCCGTCCATTCTAATATATCTTTATCTTTTTGTCAAGATATTATGAACAAAAGCAACCTTCAGTATGCCCATTTATTATACCTATCGCTTGTAAATATGAATATATTATTGTCGTTCCTACATATTTCATACCACGACGACGTAAATCTTTGGATACTTTATCAGATAATTCCGAGTGTGTATATTTTGTGCAATCTTCTCGTATAATTTTATTGTCACTGAATCCCCAAATATATTTATCAAAACTGCCAAATTCTTGCTGAATTTCCTTGAATATGCGGCTGTTAGTTATGCTTGCCTGTATTTTTAACTTATTCCTTATTATACCAGAGTTTGACATCAATCGGGCAATGTCTATATCCGTATAATTTTCTATTTTATCTATATCAAAATTATCATATGCACGTCTGAAAAATTCGCGCTTATTTAATACACATTCCCATGATAGACCAGCCTGAAAACTTTCTAATATCAACAATTCATATAACTCGTGGTCATCGTGTTTGGGTACACACCACTCTCTGTCATGGTACGCAATATACTTTTCATTTTTAAGATTTACCCACGGGCATCTGGAAACCATACTAAGACCATAAATAACAAACAGAAAAAACGCAAAAAAATGGTGGAGCTGATCGGACTCGAACCGACGACCCCTTGCATGCCATGCAAGTGCTCTACCAACTGAGCTACAACCCCATGTGCTGCATTATTCTATATTTCTTCTTGCCAAAAGTCAAATCAATTTGCTACCCTTTTTCAGTACAAGGAGATTTATTATGGATTATCAATCACTGAAAGCTGAAGTTGAACAAAAAACTCAACAAACTCTAGAAGTTTTGCAGGGTGAATATGCTGGCCTGCGTACAGGTCGTGCATCGGTTCATCTGTTGGACGGCGTTCGCGTTCCTGTGTATGGTTCCGACATGCCTATCAACCAGGTTGCAACAGTTGCAACACCTGACAATCAAACATTGACGGTTACCGTATGGGATATCAATAATGCAGGTGCAGTTGAAAAGGCAATTCGTGATTCTGGTCTGGGGTTAAATCCAATGACTGCTGGCGGTGTAATTCGTTTGAATATGCCTCCTTTGACAGAAGAACGCCGCAAAGAACTGACTAAAGTTGCTGGCAAATATGCGGAAGAAGCAAAAATTTCTATGCGCAATATTCGCCAAGACGCTATGGGAAAAATTAAACGCGCTGTTACAGATAAAGAAATCTCTGAAGACGATCAGCGCAAATTTGAAGATGATTTACAGAAAGTTTTTGACAAGCGTTCCGGCGAAGTTGACGTGTTGGCAAAACAGAAAGAAGCTGACATTATGTCTGTCTAAACGAGTAATCTGCTAACAAGTATCAACATATTGGATTAGAAAAAATGTTTAAACTTTTTAAGAAAAAAGAAAGTCAACCGGTTGAAGAACCAAAAATTCCACAACACATCGCATTCATTTGTGATGGTAATCGTCGATGGGCAGAGGCTCGTGGTTTGCCGCCATTGGCCGGACATAAGGCAGGAATTACTAACTTTGAAAATTTGGTAGACTGGTTTATTGCACGTGGTGTTTCTACAATTACGTTCTTTTTGTTTTCAACGGAAAACTGGAATCGTTCAGATGAAGAAGTAAATTTCTTGATGGATTTATTCTACACAGAACTAGACAAAAATATGAAGCATGCGTTAGAGAAAAATTTACGTTATCGTGTAATTGGTTCTCGCGACAGACTGCCAAAAAAATTAGCAAAAAAATGTGATGACTTGGAAAAGGCATCTGCAGAAAACACTGGTGGTACAGTTGTGTTCGCGCTGAACTATGGTGGTCAAGACGAAATTGTTGCTGCCGTAAACGATGCTATTGCTGCAGGGCAGCCTGTTGATAAAGCAACATTTGAAACATTCTTGGATACCGGTGAATTATTACCAATCGACTTGATGGTCAGAACAAGTAATGAATTCAGAATATCTAACTTCTTGTTGTGGAAATTAGCGTATGCTGAATTGTTGTTTGTTCCAGAGCACTGGCCGGATTTAGTCCGCAGCGAAAAATTATGGCAATATACTTTGGATGAATACGCAAAGCGCAACAGACGTTTTGGCGGTGGCAAAAAAGCCAATTATTCCGGACGTAAGAAATAAAGGTGATAAATATGTCAAATACTATGCAAAGAGTTCTTGTCGGCATCATAATGGGGCTGATTGTTGTTTTAGCTGCTGTTGGTGAATACTTTGGAATACCAGCAGTTAGATACCTAAGTATGCTGGTAGTGTTTGGCATGATTATCGAAATGATTGTTTGCCTACGCCGTACATCTCGTGATGTTATCAGACAAAATTGGTTGTCTTTTGGAGCATTTTTAGTTTGGTTATTTGTAATGTTTGCTGCAGCCAGTTTTGTCGGGACTCGTCCTTGGATTATGTTGCTGCTATTGCTGACTATTGCTAGCGCTGATATTGGCGCGTGGTTCTTTGGTAAAATGATTGGTGGCGACAAAATGTGGGAACGCCTATCTGCTAATAAAACCTGGGCAGGACAAATCGCCGGCATTTTATGCGGTACTTTCGCATCTGTTATGTACGGTCTGTTAGGTGCAGATGTATTTATGCCGCAGTTGATGTGGATTGGCATCAGCATTTCTTTGTTATCGCAATATGGAGATTTAACTGCCAGTTGGATTAAACGCAAAATGGGGCTGAAGGATTTTGGGCGCATTCTGCCTGGACACGGTGGATTATTAGACCGCTTTGACGGTTGGATTTATGCCCTGCCCTTGATCTGGTTGGTAATGCTGTAATATTTTATGTCGTGATACGGTAAAGGAAAGGTAGAAAATGCAAATCATTTTGGCAATTGTTGCATTGTTGATTGTTTTGGGTGTCGTTGTTTTTATTCACGAATTAGGGCACTTTCTGGCAGCACGTTGGGCGAAAGTTCGTGTGGATACTTTCTCTATTGGTTTTGGACCAGCTATCGTAAAATGGCATGACAAGCACGGAACTTTATGGAAACTGGCTTGTTTACCTTTGGGTGGGTATGTTTCTATTTACGGACAAGAAGATATGTTCGACCGTAAGAAATATAAAGAATTACCAGCAGAAAAGAAAAAAGGACACTACTTATCTGCCCCAGCTTGGAAGCAATTTATAATCGTCGCCGCTGGCGTAACTATGAATTTCATTTTGGCTTGGTTGATATATTCAGGTATATTCATGTTTCAACCGAAACAAGTCCAGTTACCAGTCGTCGGACAGGTAATTCAAGAAAGTGTCGCATTTGATGCAGGCGTCAAACCAGGCGATGTCGTGCTACGTATTGACGATGCGAAAATCACTAACTGGGGCGAACTGATTATCGCAAAAGAGTTGGCGTCTGCACATGATGCAGATGTGGTGTTGCTGCGTGGTGATAAACTGGTTCGCGTGCAATTATCGCCGGCTGAACGGTGGGGCTTGGTCGCAGATGGCAGCAAAACAGAATTACGCAAAAAAGGATTTTTTGATGGCTTGTACTCTGGTGCCCGTGAAACTTATTACCAATCAAAAACTTTGTTGGTCGTATTAAAGCAAATTGTAACGGGCGAACGTTCTACAAAACAGTTGGGCTCGTTCATAACCATTGCGGAAGTTTCTGGTCAAGCCATGGCAATGGGAATGATTGCATTGTTATCAATTATTGCATTGCTATCAGTAAATTTGGGTGTTATAAATCTTTTACCGTTGCCGGTACTTGACGGCGGTTATCTTTTGATTTTAATTATCGAAGGCATAACACGTAAGAAACTTGGTGGGCGTGGAATGGAATTAGCGATTGTTGCCGGTTGGATATTCATTATCGGTCTGTTCGCTTTGACTATGTGGAACGATTTGGCACGTGTATTTGGGTTGATGTAATATGAATAAAAAAACTGTACTATTTACCACAGCAGTCTCTATGCTGATAGCACCGATTGCAAATGCAGCAACTGTGTCTAGAATTGATGTGAAAGGCAATCAACGTATGGATGCAGAATCTATTCGAATTCTGTCTGAAGTAAAGGTGGGTGACAACATAAATTCTGATGATACAAATAGAATTGCAAAGCGTCTGCAAGAAAGTGGTTATTTTTCACGTGTTAGCGTGAGCATGTCTGGTAATACGTTGAAGATAGACATTGCAGAAGCGCCTACTGTAAATATGGTTACAATAGAAGGCAACGATGAAATATCAACGGATGATTTGAAAAAGGAACTTCGCCTGAAAGCCCGTGATTCATATGATGAGTCTGTAATTGGTGCAGATGTTCAACGCATGTTGACTGTATACCAGCGCAAAGGTTTCTTTGGAACAAAAATCGAGCCACAAAAAATTGAATTAGATGACAATCGAGTGAATGTTGTTTACGAAATTGATGAAGGACATCCAACATATATCACAAGAATTGATTTTGAAGGTAATAAAGTCTTCCGTGATTCTGATTTGCGCGATCAAATTCTATCCCGCGAACATGCTTGGTGGCGCTTTATGACACAGTTTGATGTGTTTGATGAAGACAGAATTTTATATGACCAGCAGATGCTGAAACAATTTTATATGCGCAATGGTTACGTTGACATTCAAGTAACTGACGTAAATGGAGTATTTACACCAGACCGTCAATATTATTCTGTAACGTTTACTGTCGATGAGGGCAAAAAATATAAATTCGGCAAACTGACAATAAACAATCCGTTTTCTGACGTATCAACTGAAGAGTTGTATGAAGTTCTGAAAATGGATTCTGGCGACGTATATAATATTGACTTAGTTGATGAAACTATATCTGCCCTGCGTGGTGCTGTCGCTGATTATGGATATGCATTTATCAACGTAAATCCAATTCCTAAGAAAAATGACGACAATCAGACAATTGATATGGAATTTCAGATTGAAAAGACCAATCGTATTTATCTGAATAACATAAATATCTTGGGTAATGTTCGTACGTTTGATTCAGTTATTGAACAGTTGATACCTATGCGCTCTGGTGACCCGTTCTCGTTGCAAACAATTGAAGAAGGTCGTCAAAATTTGATGCGTACAAGATACTTCAAAAATGTTCAAATGGTGCCAAATCGTATCGCTGATGCCAATATGATAAACCTGGATATAGAAGTTGAAGAACAACCAACAGGTGAGTTATCTGGCGGTTTTGGTTGGTCCAACATAAACGGTTTTATGGTTGATGCGGGTATTACCGAAACCAATTTTATGGGGCGCGGTCAGGTTGTTCAATTACGTGGTTCAATCGCACAATACCAAAAACAAGCATTATTTAGTTTCACAGAACCTTACTTGTTCGGGCGCCAATTATCCGCTGGCTTTGACGTTTCATATACTATGTACGATTACTCGTCTTTGGGCGGATTTGGTTATGATCGCGACTCTTTAACAATTGCAGGCCGCATGGGTTGGAAGTTGACAGACCACTGGTCTCAAAACGTTCGCTTGTCAGCCTCTTTTGACCAGAACTATGATATACAATCTGCAACAGGTTGGCGCGATGCAGATTTGTACACGTTGGGTACATATTTCCGTTATTACAATCTGGATACAAATTTCGAACAGAATACCCATACTGGTATTGTCAGCAACATCGGTATCGCTTATACAGGTTTCGGGGGTTCTGAGACATATATGCGATATAGCGCCGATATTACTGGTATGGTAAAATTCTTTGACGATAGATGGCAACTGCGTTCATCGCTGGACTTTGGCTTATTGCAATCAATTGGCGGCGACTATATCTCACGTGTTTATCGCTATTTCTTAGGCGGTGAATCTTTACGTGGTTTTGATATCGCAGGCGTCGGTTCAAGAAACTGGGCATATACAACATATTCTCTTGGTGGGTTATGGAAAATCAATGGTTCTACACAGTTGAACTTCCCTATTTTCATACCGGATGAATACCAAATAAAGGGTTTTGTGTTCTTTGATTATGGTATTTTGGGTAAACCTCCGAAAGAAGAATATACTTACATGGGCTATCCAAACTATATCGACAGCGATTTACGTACATCTTTGGGTGTTGGTATTTACTGGAATACACCGATGGGGCCGATGAACTTCAGCTGGGGTTGGCCGTTAAAGATGACAAAGTATGACAGAGAACAAAGATTCCTGTTGTCTTTTGAAACACAGTTCTAAACAAAAAGGTCGATTAAATCATCGACCTTTTTTAGTTTTATATCTTGACCGATATAGCGAAATTTTCTTATAATTCAATAAATCTAAGGGGGAAAGATATGAAGAAAGTTATATTAGGTTTCTTTGTCGCACTGGTTTTGGCTGGTTGTGGGCAAATTTATGACCGTGAACCCGTTGGCGTTGGTTATGATAATAATGAACTGAAACTAAGTCCATGCGCCTGCATTATGGTCTATCAAGCTTAAAATTTTAAGTTGGAGGGATTTCGTTGGATTATCCAAGCAACTTTGACACACCCGCTTTCCCAGCGGGGCCACGTATCGCCGTATCTAGATTTATGGCGGTGGCGTCGTGCACTTTGTTTGTAATGATAATCTTTGTATGCGTCCTTTTACTTTGGGCAGTGCGTTCTCAAAGAATTGACCCGTTTATAGTATCAATTGATAAACTTACTGGTCAATGGAGCGTTGTCGGGCACTCTCATGGTAATGGGCCAATTGAATACCCTTATTTATGGTCTTTACAACAATCTGTTGTTGCGAATTTTACCGCAAACTGGTTCACAATTTCTAGTGTATCGGAAGAAAATGACGCAATTTGGCAAACCTGTGAAAGAAGAACAGATTGTGGTACAGAAACAATCCTGCCTTATGGTGATAAAAAATGTTCTTTGTTTTGTACATCTGGCGAAGAAGTTTTTTCTGACTTCATTTATAACGTTGTACCAGAATATCAAGAACGTGTATCTGCTGGCGAACGTTGGATTGTAGATAAAACAACAATACAAATTGAGCCAGCCGGACAAATTAAAGAAACTGGCGGTACGTGGCGACTGTCCGCAAAGATACAATCAAATGTGTCCGGCGATATAAATGTTATTGCGTTTGTAAAAGTTGCACGGAACATGTCATCATATCCCCAAACACTTGGGTACTATATTGCTGACTTTAATGCGTATAAGATAAATTGATGAAAAAGTTGATTATGTTTTTAACAGGCTTAGTACTACTGGCATTGACCGGGGTGACGGTATATTTTGTCGGCGGTATATTTGATGCAGGTCAAAAACAACTTGTTATACCATACTTTTTTCAACCAAATAATTTATCGACTCAACGTCCCGGGGTCCCACAGACTGCAGAGTATATGGGAGAATCACAATTTTTAAATTTGTTGGTACGAAAGTATATAACAGAGTACTTCTATGCGGCACCAGATGCAGAAAACATAGCAAGTAGAACTCGGGCAAACAGTGTCTTGGCCCTCATGTCATCGTCAACTGTATTTGACGAATGGGCTGCGAATGAAGCAAGTGTTATACAAAAATTAGCGGAAAATAAATCTATGCGAACCGTTCGCGTGATAGATGATATTTTTCAACCAAACGGCAGTAAATACTGGGTTGTAAATTACGAACTAAAAACATGGGAAAAACCAAATGATTTTAGTATATCACCAACCGTAACTCGTGGTACTATGTATATGAATATAACGTATGAAATGGGAATGCGAAACGGCGTAGATATAGATGCTTTACACCAGTATCTAGAAGACGGTGGCGATCCAGCAGCAGTATTCAATTTTAGAGTAAATCAAATCATTCAAGGGCAATAATAGATGCAGAAAAAATCTTTTATCTTTTTAATGTCTGTTGCATTAGTTATGACTTGCACAACCCTGTGCTGTGCGGCAACGGATGATTTTGATTTCAGTAATTTTACAATTACAGAAAGCGGCGGCGATGATTTGACAACTTCTTCTGTATCATTAAATCCAGGGGCAGAACCAGTAACAGTAAATAATTTTGATATTGCCGGTATTATGTTAGGAATGCCCTTTGATGACGTAGAAACGTTGTTTTTCAAAGCTAAAGGTCTGTATTCTCCACGTGAAAAAGACAGTATAATTTATTCTATTCAAAAAGAATGGAAGTATAATTTAGATTATGAATGTCGCCAACAAGGAATCTTTGTGCCAGCAGAACTGGAACAATGCATAAATTCTTTGGCTAAAAACCGTGGTCTTTTGTATGCTTCTGAATTACATCTAGTTAGAGAAAATACAGGCGAAACAATCGTTGTATATTTCACCAGTAATGCCAGTGATAATATTGTATGGCGTGTTGTCTATAACAACGACGTAAATGAAATTGAGGGCGATAACGAAAAATTTACAGACCAACGCGAAAAGAAAATTTTAACTTTCTGGCAAGGGGTTCTTGATAAATATGGGGCACCAAATTCTGGTACCGATAAATGGATTTCTACAAATAATTCATATGACCCTATGATGACGGCTTATTATGGCTCTTTGGATTTAGTAGATATGGGAACATACACTTCAGACATAACCCGTGGTATTCAAGCAGCACGTGAAAACTTTCAGGCAAAACCATATGCATTCTAATCTAACTTCGTACGACATTGGCATATTTTCTGAATTCATTGCTGGTATTTATTTGCGTTTACACGGATTCAAAATATTACACAGGCGCTACATCACAGGAAAAAATACTGGACGCGCGGAAATAGATATCATCGCCAAACGTAAAAATTTAATCGTTTTCGTTGAAGTTAAAAGACGCAAAAATTTGGTAACTGGTCTAGAAGCTGTAACCCCAGTACAAACAAATAGATTACGCCAAGCAGCAGAAACTTACATCGCGCAAAAACGGTGGAAAGGTGATGCCCGATTTGACATTGTGGTTGTTATGCCACATAAAATACAGTGGATAAAATCCGCTATATAGTTCCTTGCAAAAATTACCTCCGTAATTTATAATCAAAATACACTTTTTACGTAAAAAGGAGAAATATATGAAAAAAGTAATGTTGGCTTTGTTCGCCGTTTTGACTTTGGCTGCTTGCACTGGTTCTTATAAGCAAGGCAATTGTGAATATGATTTCTTGTTGCACAAAGATATTTCTATTTCCAAGATTATTGGTAATGCAACCGGCGGTTGCTAAAAAAACAAATCCCGCAAAAGCGGGATTTTTTATTAGTCCATAGCAACAATAAATATTTTTCTTTTATTTGCCTGTTTTATAACTGCATCTTTATCCACAACAAAACACGTCTTAGTATTCACAATAATTCCACGCAACTTTGCATCAGCAACGGCGTTCACCGTGTCAACGCCAATTGCCGGAATGTCTATTCTTAAATCTTGACCTGGTTTTGTCATCTTTGCAAAAACACCACTTATACGTTTACGGTCTTTACGCATTGACACAACGCGTTCTAACATTTTTGCTGTACCTTCTGCTGCCTCTACAGCAATTACCTGCTTATCAACAACAACAGACGCACCAATATCCGCGGCACCAATTGTATGAGATACTTCTATAGCACGTTCAATATCATGCTTGTCACGTGATGTTGGTTTTGCCTTCGTCTGAACACCAGCCTTTTGAAAAGTCAATTCAGGCGCAACATCTTGTGCCGCCACAATTTCAAACCCACGCTTTTCTAATGCTTTATTGAATGCAACTGCCATCGAATCATACCCCCGTTGATGTCTTAAAATACTAAACAATAACCCAATAGACCATAAATCTGGTCTAATATCCGCTAGGTTCGGATGCCCAAGTGCCCCAACAAACGTCAATTTTTTTATGCCACGGCGACGGAATTCACGAATTGCTGGCCAGCCTCCACCAGGCCGAACTGCAATATCAGGCTTTAATCGCGGATCATAAAAATTCTTTAACCCGACAACATAAACGTCCCACCCTGCTCTACGTAAAGCATCTCGGGTAAAAAATGGTAAATCTAGCGCCCCAGCTATCAGAGCTATTTGCTTATCAGACTTATTTATTTTCTTCTTCATATCATAATATGGTACGAATAAATCACGCTGGAATCAAGTCGCAATTTATGTTAGAATTGTCTTGATATATTAAATACTGGGTGAATTAAAATATGAAAAAAATATCATATCTTGGAATTTTATCTGTATTGCTGGCAACCCCCGCTTTGGCGGAATACAGTGATGAGCAATTTCGTGCTGAAGTGCTGGAAGGCTTAGACTTAGTCGCAGCGCGTGCTAATGTCGACGTTCCAGACCCTGCACCAGGTGAATTAGGCTTAGACGTGTATCAAACAGCGGACGCTGGGTATAACTCCGACATACAAATGTTTATACCAACGTCTATGTATATGCGCGCCGGCGGCGGTTTGAACCTGCCTTTTGCCACAGATAAAGCAAAAGTTGGCGATAAAGAATACAGCAGTTCTGGCAGCTGGACAACTCAAATTGGTCTGGGTTGGAATTTATCTTCTTATGTCCGTACGGAAATAGACTTCCAAGAATCTACTTTCAACTTCTCTGACATTGACAATGCACAGGCGTCGTACCAGACTGTCGGCGGAATGTTATATTTCGATTTTGCCCGCAGATATGTTCAAACTGGCGATATTACATATCGTCGCCGTTTTGTACCATTTATGGGGCTGGGGGCAGCAGCAGGATTCTATAAATTTGATGGCGCTGGTGGGGCCGATGGTTTTGTTATTGCCGCACCACGTGCCACATTGGGTTTTAATATAATGTTAAATGACCTGATTGGTATCGACATTATGTACCAATATCAGATGATGATTGGAAACGGTTTTGGTTGGGATGTTCGTGCAGGTGGCGTTGATAATATCAGCAACATTATGGCGTCTTTCCGCGTGAATTTCTAACATAAAGATAGGGAATGAAAATGAAATCAAAAATTTTATTTGGCGTTTTAACTTTATTGCCTTTAACCGCGAATGCCGCGATTCCTTATCGTGTTGAACAGATAAATATGCCCGCAGAGGCGACTATATCTGGTGAAGACTCACAGGCGCTGGCACGTTTACATAGATTTTATATCGGCGGCGCATACGATTTTTCAATGTGGAACAACGGTGCAGATGATGTAGTTAGCATCAGCGGTAAAAACACTTCTTCTTTTGAAGTTGTGGCCGGTGTGCGTGTATTTGATACTTTCCGTATTGAAGCAAATTATCTATATAATCCTGCAAAATGGGATGCGTTCGAACTGACTAGCAATACAGCCATGATAAATGCAATATTTGATGCACGCATCGGAAATCTATACCGCCTGTTCTATAAACAGCGTATGGTACCATACGTAGGATTTGGGGCCGGTATTTCTTGGAATTCAGCAGATGGTACAGCAATAGAAGATAAAATCAGCCCTGTCGCAGCAGCTATGGCAGGTTTATCTGTTGAATTAGGCGAACATTTTGCATTAGATTTTGGCTATAGATACATGTATATGTTCTCGCCGAAATTCGAAGCAATTTCTGACTTTTCACCGATTGCACATCAATTCCGTGTAGGCGCAAGAGTACATTTCTAAAACAATGAAGACTTGTACGTTCTTTGGTATATGTGGTGGTTGCAAATATGATTTTGCAGATGGTGATTATCGTACCAAGAAATTAGCAGAGTTAAACAACTTGCCACTTACAGGCAGCGCAATATGGACAGATATAGGCACACGCAGACGTGCAGATTTTGCTTTTGCCGATGGAAATTTCGGTTTGTATCAGAATAAGTCTAAGAACATTGTACCTGTACGCAATTGTCCTTTAATGCGTTCTGAAATAAATGATATATTGCCGAAACTTGCCAAGTTGCCTTGGAACGGCGCGGGCTCTTGTTTAATAACAGTCTGCAATAACGGTATAGATATAGCAATTACTTCTGCTGTTCCTTACTTTTCTAGCGAATTTAAGAATGCTGCAGAAAAACTGCCAAACGTTATACGCGCCACTTGGAACGAGCGCACAGTTATGCAAACCGCTGTTCCGTCAATCACGTTTGAGGGCAAGAGTGTCGAATATCCGTCAGGTGCTTTTTTGCAACCGACAGAAGAAAGTGAAAAATCATTGCGTGATTTGGTTATAAATCATGCGACCGGTGCAAAGCATACTGCAGATTTGTTCTGTGGCCTTGGTAATTTTACCTTTGCATTGAACGCCGACGGCTTTGATATAGTTGGTACAGGTGTAAAACGAGACCTGTTCACTCACCCCTTGACGGTTGGAATGTTGGCACAGTACGACTGCATCGTAATGGACCCACCTCGTGCAGGCGCAATGTCACAATGCAAAGAACTGGTAAAAAGTACTGTTCCTAAAATAATATACGTGTCATGTAATCCAACTACATGGCAACGTGATGCAAATATATTGACCCGTGGTGGATATAAATTACAAACACTAATCCCTGTTGACCAGTTTGTTGGCAGCGCACACTGGGAACTTTTCTCTGTATTTACTAAATAACACTTGAAACAAATAAAAAAACGCCGGCGGTCGCCCGCCGGTGTTTCCGAATGCCCTGAAAGGAAGGAAAGGAGAAAAAGAAATGGGCATTCTAAACTTTCAAGTGGGGGTCCAGAGTCCAGAGGAGAGAGAATGTAGGAGGGAGTCTGAATCCCTGAACCCCTAAGAGGTTTTCACCCCGTCGCCGGGGTTTCCCCCTTTGACGAATCGAAATGTAATACATATTTTATTATTTGTCAAGTATTATTGTCAAAAAAATTTTTTAGTGTTATTTTTAGGACATAAAGCAAAAATTTAGGAAATCGTCCTTGTTGCCCGTAGCCTTGGGCTGGAATAAAATCAGTATTAGACATATGTCACAGGTGTCCAGAGTTTCGGAGTAATCCGAACACTAACCAGAGGAGAGAGAAAAAATGACACATGAAGATGTTTGGCGGGCAATAGAACGCTTTGCAACAGAACATGGTATGTCTTGTTCAGGTTTAGCAAAGTGCAGTGGTTTAGACCCGACCACTTTTAATAAAAGCAAGCGTTGGTCTAAAGAAGGACAACCCAGATGGCCTTCGACGAACAGTATTTCTAAAATTCTGTCGTCAACCGGTGCCAGCATTCAGGACTTTACTAAGTTCATAGAACCACAAAATAGAGAACGCGAATAGTTTCTGCGCGTTTTGGATACACAAAGACCGTGGTGCTGCCCACGGTCTTTTTTATTGGACAAGTCTGTACACATCTATTATTCTAATGTCAGTATGTTAAACGGTATCAGAATCTATTCTTCAGACCCAATTTGGCGCCAGATTTTATCCGAACTCGGCGCAACTGTCAGTGATGAATTTGATGAAACATTTATTGACTTTGATTCTCTGAACATAAAGCAACCAGCAACGCCAATTATCATAAAAACAGCCATTCAAAATGCTATTGATGGAAACATACAGTTGCTGTATGACATATTCGGGCGGAAAGTACAATTACCATATATACAGGCTCAAATAGTTATAATGCTTTATAAATCCGGCGGAATGTCGGCCGCAGATTTACGAAAGGCTTTAGGATATTCACCAAACGCAACAACGCATGCCGTTGATACCGCAATATACCAACTGCGAAAATCTTTTGGACGCGAATTTATCATAAACACTGATGGGGTATATAAAATTGGCCAATTATAAATTGCTTTCTTTTGATAAAATATCAAGCACCCAGACATACGCCTTAAATATGGTCGCAACCGGTCAGGCGCGCGATCATACTGTTATCATGGCAGAAGCGCAATCCGCTGGCCGTGGAAGATACAGAAGGACATGGATTTCTCATCATGGTAATTTATACGCCAGTTTCATTTACAATGCAGAAGAACGAGACCCAAGACTATCTTATATGATTGCTGTCGCAATTGCAGAAACTCTTATTCATTTTGGTATGCACCCAAAAATAAAATGGCCTAATGATATATTGATTGATGGAAAAAAAGTTTCTGGCACTTTAACTGAATACGCCGGACGCTTCGTAATCATAGGTATAGGTATAAACATAAAATCCAATCCAACAGTTGATAAATATCAAACAACAAAGACAGACAATTACGTAAAGGTAGATAAATCGGATATATTAAACAAACTGATGAAAAATTTAGATAAGTGGAGAAACACAGATTTTCCACTCGTACGAGCACGTTGGATGGATTTGGCAACAGGACTAAATAAAATTGTTAAATATCGCGGTGAAAATGTAGAACTTATCGGCATCAATGAAAACGGGGCATTGGTTTTACGTGATGGTTCTAGATATTTAATGGCATACGGTGATGAAATAAGTATGCAATAATCGCCAACAAAAAAAATATTATCTTGACTTTTTTGTTAAAATATGGTATTATATAATGCGTAAAAAAGAGAAATTATGTCCGCAGGAAACTGGCGGATTTTTTTTATTTTTTCGTTCAGGTCGCACATATCGTGCGACTTTTTTTGTTCTTTAAACAAGGAAAAAGCAACCATGCAATTGAGTCTTATAAAAAACACAGAACCTTCAAAATCTGTGCCTTATAAAATAGCCAGAATTGTTTTTGCAGAAACCCAAGCAAAGTCTTTGCGCGCAGTAGAAGCATTGACATCTATGATAAAAAATATTTCTGTTGTGTCTGGTTTAAGTTTTGAACAAATACTTGCCGACAAAAATTTGTTTGAGTCTTTAAATATAGAATCAAAAAATCATCACTACATAAATGTAACACCTGACGATAAAAAATTTCAGCTTTGTTTAAGAGTAGCCAACAGAATGCTTCACGGCAGTTTGCCAGATTGTTGTTATGGGGCAACAAAATTTCATAATGAAAATTATATACCAGAATGGGCCATGTCACGTGGATATATAGCCGACATAGACGGTTTGCTTTTTTATTTATAACTAAAGAGACTCGTAATGAACAAAATAATTAAAGGCGGCTATCTGTCCGGACACAGAACATACATTATATCCGGCATTGGCATATTATCTGCAATAGGGGCATATCTTGTCGGCGATGTAGATATATTTACAATGCTACAATCAATCTTTACTTTGGGCGGAATTTATTTTCTGCGTAAATCCAGCGAAACAAAAGGAAAATCAAATGGAAAAAATTCCAGAAAAATTTCTTAACTCTGACGGAACGTTAAATTCAGACGCATTATTAAAATCATATTCTGAATTAGAAAAGAAAATTGGCACTATGATTTCTGTTCCTGATGCAAATGCTGATTCTGAAACACGTTCAAAATTTTATCGTGCAATTGGCGTACCACAAAATGCTGATGAATATCCAACAAATGATATGTTTGATGATGAATCGTTACGCCAAAAATTTTTTGAAATTGGTCTAACATCTTCACAAGTTGAAAAAATTTATCAAATTGCAGAAGAATTTTTAACACCTGTATTATCAGATTTATTCGATATGCAAAATGAAAGAAATGCAATTGCAGAATTAAAAAATTTCTTTGGCGATGAAAACAAAATGCGTGAAGCATTACGTGCAATAAATACGTTTGGCGAAAAGTATTTACCAAAAGATGCGTTTAACTCATTATGCTCTACACCACAGGGAATCCGCAGTGTTTACGCAATGATGCAATCAATGGAACCACAAGTTCAAACTGATGATTCACAATCAAAAAATTTAACAGACAATGAATTACGTCGAATGATGCGCGACCCAAAATATTGGCGTGATCAAGATCCAGAGTACGTTAGAAAAATAGAAAACGGCTTTAAAAAATTGTATTCGTAAAGAAAAAAATGCACTTTCTTCTTTACTATTTTTTTTGTTTCATATAAAATGTAAGTAAGAACAAAAAACTTTGTTCTATCCAAAAAATAAAAAGGAGAGAAGAATGGCATTCACATTCTTGAAACCAGCCGCGAAAAAAGTTGCTGCTAAAAAGCCAGCAGCAAAACCGGTTGCAAAAAAACCTGCTGCAAAAAAACCAGCAGCAAAAAAACCAGTTGCTAAAAAAGCTCCTGCTAAAAAAGTAGCAGCGAAACCAGCAGCAAAAAAAGTTGTTGCTAAAAAAGTAGCAGCAAAAAAACCAGTTGCTAAAAAAGCTCCTGCTAAAAAAGTAGCAGCGAAAAAGCCAGTTGCTAAAAAAGTTGTTGCTAAAAAAGTTGTTGCTAAAAAAGTAGCAGCAAAAAAGCCAGTTGCTAAAAAAGCTCCTGCTAAAAAAGTAGCAGCGAAAAAGCCAGTTGCTAAAAAAGCATGTGCTAAGAAAAAATAATAAATCCCCGGTCTTCGGGGATTTATATTTATCACATGACCGAACTTAGTTCGGTTTTTTTTATAAAATATTCAGTCAGATTTTGTGCACGTCTGACTGAATATTTTGGATAATCTTGGTTTACTCAAGACCCGTTAAATGTTTTGAAACATGGCGCATCTAGTTGCATAACCATTATTACAAAACTTTATTGGCGTAATATTCATTACGTCTTTTTTTATTTTTACAAAAAAAGGAATTTAAATAATGTCTGTTTCTATCGATCAGGTCTTTGTAAAACAATTTGAGGCCGATGTTCATTTGGCATATCAGCAAATGGGCACTAAGTTGCGTTCTACGGTACGCAGCAAATCTGGCGTAATTGGCGCATCTACTACTTTCCAGAAAGTAGGTCGCGGTACAGCCAGCACCAAATCACGTCATGGTATTGTTCCTGTTATGAATCTAAATCACGAACCAGTAGAATGCGTATTGCAGGATTATTATGCAGGTGATTGGGTTGATGCTTTGGACGAATTAAAAACTAACGTTGATGAACGTCGTGTTGTTGCATCTGCTGGCGCATACGCATTAGGGCGCAAAACGGATGAATTGATTGTGTCCGCAATGAAAGAATCTACAGAATCAGTTGGCGACTATACAACGGGACTGACAAAAGATTTAATTTTGTCTGCATTGGAAGTATTAAACCAAAACGATGTACCAGATGACGGCCGCAGATTCGCAGTTGTTGGCGTACACCAGTGGAATGAATTGCTGTCTATGGACGAATTTGTTTCTGCAGATTATGTTGGCGACAACCTGCCATTGATTTCTGGCGGCGCTTCTAAGAAATGGTTGGGCATAACATGGGTCCTGTATAACGACTTGCCATTATCAACCGCAAACCGCGATTGCTTTATGTATCATGCAACAAGTATTGGTCATGCATGCGGTCAAGAAGTTAAAACTGATATTTCTTGGCATGGAGAACGCGCTGCACACTTTATCAGCAACAGTATGTCACAAGGTGCAGTATTGATTGATAACGACGGTATCGTACGTATCAAATGCAAAGAAACTGATGAATAAACCCACTAAAACAAAATAAAAGGAAACATAAATGGCGTTTCAAAACAAAAATTTGTCCGTTATTGCGTATGCGAACGGTTTTACTTTGTGGCATTACGCTGCAAACGAAGCAATGACAACAATCAGTGCATCTGCATATTTTGATAGCGTAAAAACTTTGATGAATACAGGTGATATAATAATCATCAATGCGTCAGATAATACTTCTATCAAAAAAATTACTGTTGATGAAAACATTACTGTCGCTGATTTAGCTTAAATTAAATATCGGGGCGTTCAATACGCCCCTTTTAAAATTACAAAATTTTAAAGGTAATTCTATGCATACTAAAATAGATTTATGCTCAATGGCTCTATTAAAACTAGGTGAGCAACCAATACAATCACTTGTAGAAGATTCTCCGGCTGCCCAGCTTTCAAGGACATTATTTGATTCCGTCGTAGATATGTTATTAGCAATGCATCCTTGGCGATTTGCTTGTAAGCGTTTCGAACTGACAAAAAATGATAATGGTGATTTTCTAATACCATCTGAATGTCTGCGTGTACTAAAGTGCAACGGTGAAATAATAGGAAACACTATAATTTCTCCGTCAAATAAACTTTCTGTTCTCGCCGTAGTTAGAACTGAGCCAGAAAAATTCCCAAGTTATTTCGTTTCATTAGTTACAACTAAACTAGCAATGGAATTTTGCATTCCACTGATTGGCGACCAAACTGTATTTCGTATGTTGGCAGCATTATATGAAACAGAATTGCAAACTGCTAAGTTCATAGATAGCACAACACCCACAACACGCAATAATGTAGACAACTTTTCTCTTATAAACGCACGTTTTTAATTTAAAGGTATATAAAATGACAGATTTTATAAAAACCCAAAATTCGTTCGCAGACGGAGAAGTAGCACCGGAATTTTTTGCGAAAGATAACATCAATGGTTTGTCAAAACTTGAAAACATGGACGTTACAGCTGGTGGCGGTTTGCAGCGTCGTCGTGGATTAAAATCTGTTGCAACATTAAACTCTGCAGCCAGACTAATCCCTTTTTCTGTCAGTGAAACGGAAAACTATTTATTAGCTCTGACTGATGGCCACATCATGGTTTATCATGAAGACGAAAGAATCCGCGATATGTTGGTTCCTTGGGATTTTGATGCAATATCAAAAATTCAATATGCGCAAAGATTCGGTACAATGATTTTTGTACATCCAGACTATCAACCATACATATTAAAGAAAACTGAAGATTCTTTTTCACTGACAGGTTTTGAGTTCGCACGTAATGATGCAGATATGACTCAGAATATGCCTTTTATGAAATTTGATGATGCAGCAGATATAAAAATAACCGTTACAGCAAATGATGCAGGAAATAACTATGCAACATTTACAACAAACAAAGACTTTTGGAGCCAAGAAAATGTAGGTGAACGTCTGTTATTGTTAAACAGCCAATGGCAGATTACAAAGTATATCAGCCCCACGTCTGTACAGGCGTATACAAACAATCAATACAATATTCCAGAAAATCCTGTTACAGATTGGTACGAAGCCGCATTCGGAACAAAGCGTGGATGGCCTTGCAGCATAACATTTCATCAAGACAGATTAGTTTTTGGTGGCTCTCGGTCTTGGCCCAGCGGCGTATGGATGTCACAAGTTGGCAAGCACAATAACTTTAACACAGGCACAGGTTTAGATGATGAAGCTATCTTTATAACTTTACTATCCGAACAGCGTCAGCAGATTTGTACTGTCGTCAGCAGTGATAACTTACAAATTCTGACTAACGCCGGCGAATGGGCAATATCCAGCAAGCCTTTAACACCGTCTGTAGTGGATATAAAGCAACATACTTCTGTCGGAAGTATTGCAACGCGATACCTGCCTCCACAAAAAATTGAAGGTGCAACTGTATTTATTTCCGGAACAAAAAAAGACATCCGTGAATTGTCGTTAGACGCATTGGGCGAAAATTACAATGCAACCGACCTTTGTACACAGGCAAAACACCTGATGCAAGACCCCATAGACATCTCTTATAACGAAGATTTACGACAGTTATTCGTGGTTATGGCAGACGGAAATATGGCTGTATTAAATCAAAACTCTGCGCTTGGTATTTCCGCATGGGGCAGATACACGACACAAGGAAAGTTCAAATCTGTCGCAACCGTCGGAGATACCACATATGTCGTTGTCGAACGCGAAAACTATAACTATCTAGAAAAATTTTCAGCAGACGCTTTAAATGATGCAAACAAATATGACTTTTCTTATACTGCGTCTGCATTACCGCTGCGAGCGTCGGGACATAACGCAAAAACTCTGCGTATCAGAAAAATATCCGCACGAGTTTTGAACACAAAGACTATATTCATCAATGGGAAAAGAGTACCTTTACCAAATGAAATATATAAAGAAGATTCAACTGGCTACAGCGGTGATATTTTTATCAACCTACTTGGCAGTCAACATAATTGCTTAAAGGACCCGTGGACCATCTCTAGTGATGAACAATTACCCACTACAATACTATCCGTCAGCACATACGGATATTATTTAGTATAAAACAAAAGGATATTAAATGTCGCAACTTGTATCTGATGTTACATCTATATTAAATTATAAAGATTCAAAAAAAGAGGCCGAAAACGAACGCCAACAAATACTGGCTGACATGGCGGCCGACGAGAAAGAAAAAACCAATCTAGTAAAGAAAACGTTGGCTTCACAGCGTGCAAAGTATGGAGCATCTGGAGTGTCTGGCAACAGTATGTCCACAGGCGCTGTCTTAAAACGCCTGAAGCAAGAAACAGAACAGCCTTATGAAGAAAAGAAATCGTCTAATCTTGAAAAACTGAAAAAAATCAAAGTAAGCAAACCTAATTTATTACAATCTTTGCTGGATAAATTTGATGACCTAATCAGTTAAAGCAAATCATGAATAATGAATTTTATGAATTTCTGGACGCGTGGAATAATATACTGGGGCTAAGTACACCCGCACACCATAAAAAAATTATGGATTTTTTGGTTTCTGTATGGACTACTCAACCAAGGCGCGGACTATTGATGGCTTTCAGACATTCTGGAAAATCCACAGTTGTTGGAATTTTCGCCGCATGCGTATTACATCTGCGTCCAGAATCAAGAATACTGATTCTATCTGCTGAGAGCAGTCTTGCCGCACGGATGGTATCTCACATAAAGCACATATTGGAAAACCATCCAATGTGCACAGATTTAATACCAAACGTAAAAAAAGAATGGGCACAGGGACGTATAACAGTAAACCGACCAATCGGTATTCGCGAACCGTCTGTAATATGCCAAGGCATCCATGGCAACGTTACGGGACTTCGTGCTGATTTAATCATATGCGATGACGTGGAAGTTCCAAACACCAGCAATACCGCACAAAAAAGAGAAATGCTGCGCGAAAGATTACGAGAGCTAGATTTTATACTCTCACCCACAGGCGCAATGATTTACATTGGCACCCCACATACTATGGATACAATATATAGAACAAAGGACGATTAGAAATTTAATCCGTCATTTTCTGTATCTTCGACTGGTTTCATAGTCGTGATAAATGAACGCAATTTTTCCAGCAGTTCCGTTCCTGCCTCGCCGAACATAGGTAAATATGTTTCGTATTCCGGCATATCAACTTGTAATTGCGCGCGCGCGCGCTCAGACAACGGCTGATTCAGCATATCACTGGCAACTTTCCACAGGTAATATGCACGGTATGTTTTATTTATCACAGACCATTTTTCTAACAATTCCGGCCTGCCAGACAATGCCGAGCGAATAGCAACCAACCATTGATCGCCAAATTTCTTTATAACGTTTAATTGCTGAATCTTTTCCAAACCTTCTTGGTCGGTTGTAAATTCGTTTATACCCTGCTCTAACTCAGTCCACTCTGCAGGCGTCAACGGAACAGTGGCAATAGTTTCTGCCATCATACCACCATAAGGCAATAACTCGCGTTCAATAGAATCCATCGGCGTTTTACCACTACGCAGATTTTCTATGTGTTTTATCAGCATCTTGCCAGTTGGTAATTCACGCAATTCTCGCAAAACATCAGGAGTCGCTTCATCAACAAAAACTTGATTTACAGCCGCCCAACCACCAAAAATTACATGTTCTTGGCGATATAAATTTAACAACTTTTGTGCGATAACACTGGCTTTTGCTTTCATTACCCCCCCTCCTGCGTGATGAAAAGATTATTCCATTACTATCATTACAATTTTGTGCATAGTTTTGCCAATAATCTTTTCTTCTGGTGAAGAAATCTGACCGTAAACCTTGCCTTTAGAATCTTGGCGCACACTTACAATCTGTGCATTTGCAGTATCGTTTGAATCCAACGTGTTGAAATCTGCATCTATGCAAACCGCCAAATCACCAACGCTGGCAGGCGTTTCAGAATCTGCAAACAAATATGCTTTTTCTGGTATAAAACCACCCAAACGTTTTGAATTAGGCATTACTGCATAAATGCCTTTATGACCTTCTAATGGCATAGGTGCAACAATCATTGTCTTATCAGATTTTTTAAACGCTATGGATTTACCAGATGGCATACCAAATACAGGCACCAATTTTTTACGGGCACTGTCGTACAGTTTCGCACCATATAAACTGCTGTGGTCAATGCCAGACATTGGATTACCTGGAACTAATACAGATTTTACACGTTCTTTGACTTTGTTTATCTGTTTATTTAATTCACCAGACTTATACAGACTTGCAATCTTGTCCAATAATGTCTGGGCAGTGTATGCAAATGATTCTGCCAAAGGCTCTATTTCATTTTGGTAAATTTCACGCTGGCCAACTTCTATTTTGTGATAAACAGACAGTGTCATACCAGCGTCTTTTGCAGCCTGTGCAATTGTCTTGCCAGACTGTTGGCGAATTTTACGCAAACCACTGCCAAAGATTTTCAGACCGCTGTCTTCATTATCATTCAGACGGCGTTTGATTTCAGATTGCCATTGTTCTGCAACATCGTCTGATTCTTTAATAAAAATATCAGATAATTTGCAACCTAAAATATTGCATATATTCAATAACTGTTTCTGATTCAGACGACGAACGCCCTTTTCAATTTTGGAAACTGCTGACAATGACAAATTCGCCTGACGCGCCAATTCGGTCATCTTCATACCGTTGGCCAAACGAATATTTCTGATATTATTAGGAAAAATGATTTCTTCTTGTGCCATTGTACAACTCCTTAAAAATTCTTGACAAAATTTTAGTCAATTTTTGGAAGTTTCGCAAGCACAAAATGTTTACAGCGGCATATCATCTGGTATCGCATCTGCATCAACAGGTGTCGGTTCAAATTCACCATCATCAGGCAGCGGCGCCGCAGGTGCAGAATTACCAAAATCATTTTCACCACGTGCGTCTGTTTCTTCCAAATTATCAAACAAGCTGTAATCACCAAAGAAGGCCATACGTACGGTTTCGGGACGACCATGACGGTTCTTACCAATAATTACGTCCGCCTTGCCACGCGCACGTTCCAAGCGACGCTGATAACTTTCAATGATCTTTTCATTCGCATTGCCAGATATTCTCTGCGATGGGTCACGATTGTCCAAGTAGTATTCTTCACGATACGTGAACATAACAATGTCCGCGTCTTGTTCAATAGAACCTGATTCACGCAAGTCTGATAACTGTGGCCGTTTATCATCACGCGCTTCAACACTACGTGACAGCTGAGACAGCGCAATAACAGGAACATCTAATTCCTTTGCCAACATTTTCAGACCACGGGTAATTTCAGAAATTTCTTGAACGCGATTATCTTTGTTTTTACCACCAGGAGATGTCATCAACTGCAAATAGTCAATTACTATCAATGCAATACCACCACACTTACGGGCTAAACGTCTGGCACGCGTACGTATCATTGGAACAGACATACCTGGTGTATCATCTATAAATAAAGGAACCTTGCTTATCGCATCGGCATATTGCGACATCTTTAAAAAGTCTTCATCTGTCAAAGACCCCTCACGCATCGCAGATGCAGGTATCTTTGATTGCGAAGACAATACGCGCGCCGCCAATTGCGACTTTGACATTTCCAAACTGAAAAATACTACCGCGCCTTTGTACCGTTCATTTGCACGGCCATACAAAATCGCATTTGCAGCATTAAAAGCAATGTTCATTGCCAGTGTCGTCTTACCCATCGCAGGACGACCAGCAATGATTATCAAATCTGAATGATGCAAGCCGCTGATAGATTTATCCAAAGCATTCAAACCAGTTGTTAAACCAGACAACATACCGTCCGCTTTGTATGCAATTTCTGCTTCTTTCAAAGCGTCTTGTAACGCTGTTCCAATCGAAGCAACTTCACGTTCAGAAACGCCTGCAGAAGCCATCTCAAACAACTTCTGTTCCGCTGTTTCAATCTGAGAAGATACAGGATTATCCAAATCTTCAATAAATGCCGCATCCGTTATAGACTGACCAAGATTTATCAATTCACGGCGCATGGCATTATCATAAACTATACGTCCATACTGCTCTACGTTTACAACAGTCGCGCCTGCAGACGCTAATTGCGTCAAATAATCAACACCGCCAACAGATTCCAATACACCTTGCTGTTCAAGGTAAGTTTTGGCTGTGATTATATCAAAAGGAATTCCTGCGGCAAATTGACGTTCCGCCAACTTATAAATTTCTTGATGCGCCGGATGAGAAAAATGTTCCGGCCGTAAGAACTCAGATACCCGTTCCAACGCGCGGTTATTCATCAACACCGCCGCCAAGACTGCCTGTTCGGCTTCTAGGTTCGTTGGTAAAGTTTTAGGGGTAAAGTCCATGTCAGATATAGTATATAAAAATTTTGCTTTTTCAACGCCTTTTTTGCGCGATTTTAAAGAACTGAAAATACCAATTATTTCCGCAGAGGGAACACCGACCTGGCCAGAAATGTTCCCATTAGAACGCATTGATGAACTACGAAACTCTGTCGGAGCCAGATATTTTTCAGCTCAGATGATGTTGCACTTTATCGCACCTGACCGCGCACGCTTAGATCCAGATGCCCTAAAGTTATACGATACAAATTTCAACCCTAATACAGCACGAATTGGGGACACTAACATTACCAGCGCAACCGTTTATTGGGACCCTTCCACAGGACGAAAAAAGTCAGACGGCAGCGTCTGCGTATTGATATACCGAGACGATAAAAATAAAAACATTTTTATTCATGATGTTTTATACCTTATCGTGTCAGATGAAGAATTACACCCATTAGCAAAACAATGCGAAATGGTTTTAGACTTTCTTCTTCAACATGGATTACGCCGAATATGTATCGAAACAAACGGGATTGGAAATGCTTTACCTGAAATTATGCGCAATGCCGCAGAAACACGTAATTTAAGCATAAGCATTCAAAAAATAACTAATCACAAAAATAAAGAAACACGAATCTTGGATGCGATTGAACCGATATTGTCGTCTGGACGACTGCATGCACACAGACGTGTTCAATCAACACCACTGATTGCAGAAATGTTAGGGTGGACACCTGCAGGTGGCACTACGCACGATGACGGGTTGGACGCAGTTGCCGGCGCAATTTGCGCTGTACCAATTCCAATACGGCCACTGGGCAGCCTGCCCCACACTTTTTCTGCAAATACCGACTTTAAGATATAAAATAAAGGAGCCTTTATATGAAACACAACTTACAACAAATGTATCGCCGCGCAATAGAACAACGCACCCCATGGCTAAACAGATGGGACAGCGCATTACGATACACTTTTCCAACTGCCGATGATGATGCGGCAACTTTATTTGACGCAACCGCCGCAGACGCAGTAGACAATCTGGCAGCTTCTATTTATTCGTTGCTGACCCCACCCGAATCTTTATGGATTTCTTTAATACCAGAAAGCCCAGAATCACCCAATGCAGAAGCAGCAACTGCTGCGCTGCGCGCAAATCTGAATGATTCCAACTTCTATACAACTATACACCAATGTTATATAGATTTAATCGTTCTTGGAACCGCTTGTCTATTTATGTCTGAAAATCCGATTGGTGCCGCGTCCGCTTTTTCCTTCACGGCAATACCTATGCGTGATATAGCAATTTTGAATGGCGCTATTTTTCATACTGCAACTATGCCGGCACGCGAAGTAATGGAAAAGTATCCGTCTTGGACGCCACCAGCAGATTTGCGCGACACCATAAAGCAAGATCCAGAAACACCATTAAAACTTGTACAAAGTTTAATCGGCACAGACTTTGTTGCTTGGTTAGACGTTGGTGGAGATATAGAAAACAACATTGTTGCCACAGGAACATTTGAAACAAACCCTTATATAATATTCCGTTGGTCTGTTGCCAGTGGCGAAACATATGGTCGTGGTCCTGTACTTCGTGCTTTACCTGATATAAAAACAGTAAATAAGGTCGTAGAGCTGGTATTAAAAAACGCAACCATTGCAGTTTCTGGTATATGGCAAGCTGACGATGACGGCGTTATAAATCTGTCTAATATCAACTTGACTCCTGGTGCAATAATACCAAAAGCAGTCGGTTCATCGGGCCTGACTCCGCTAGCATCAGGCGCCGATTTTGATGTATCTCAAATCATATTAAAAGATTTGCGCGAACGCATACGTCATGCACTGTTGGCAGACAGATTAGGCTTATTGAGTGAAAAAGAAATGACTGCAACCGAAATCATGGCACGTAACGCTGACATGATGAGAATACTAGGCGCAACATATGGCCGACTGTTGCACGAATTTATCAGACCTCTGGTTGAACGTGGCTTACAAATATTATCCCGCCGCGGTGTGATAGATAAAATATCGCTGCATAGTGATGCAGAACTAAAATATATCGCACCGATTGCAAAAATGGCGCTTGAAGAAACTTTAATTTAACGCAGGGAAATAAACATGAAAGACATTGAACAAAACTATGCGCGTACTTTTTCCACAGCAGCAGGAGTTGCCGTATTAAACCATTTACGAAAAATAACGATTGAACGAGTACTTGGACCAGATGCAACAGACGCACAATTACGTGGTCTGGAAGCCCAGCGCGCACTGGTTCATCAAATAGAAATTATGATAGAACGAGGAAAATGATGACCCCAGAAAATAAAACCGTCATCAGCTTAGTTGATTTCTTACGCAACAGTTGGTTTCTACTTGCGTTTATCGCGGGCGTTATTTATTGGGCGGCACGACAAGATTCGTCTTTAGAAGATTTGGCTCGTGCCAATAACCGTATAACATCTTTAGAAAATCGCACCACTATATTAGAAACGGGTATAGGAAAGTTGCAAATCAAGCTAGACACAATTCGTGATGATGTTGCATTGATTAAAAGTGCTGTTATAAAAACACAATAAAAAACAACCGGCATTGTGCCGGTTGTTTAACTTTTTTATTTTACTGTTTTACAATCTCATTTACAGTAACTGTAAATACTACATCCTTGCCCGCCAATTCTGGATAGTAATTGTCTGGGAACGTGATGTTGATATTACGCGTTTCACCCTGTTCCATACCAACAACCTGTTCTTCAAAACCTGGTACAAACTGACCACTGCCCAATACTAATGGGA
This sequence comes from uncultured Alphaproteobacteria bacterium, assembly GCA_944390125.1. Taxonomy (GTDB): domain Bacteria; phylum Pseudomonadota; class Alphaproteobacteria; order Rs-D84; family Rs-D84; genus Enterousia. The sequence continues at coordinate 9,096 of CALXOX010000003.1, read as the reverse complement.
AATTAGTTGCTGTACCACCTTCAAACTGTACCCCATCCATAAAACCTGCAAAATCAATTACAACAGTATCACCATTCTGTGCACCTGCATTGCTATCACATGCTGTCAAAAACATTGCACCACAAATCGCAACCGCAGACATAAATTTCTTCATAGTCTTTCCCTTTTTGTTTATATTGATTTAATTGTTGTAAACGCATCTGAAACCGTATTCGCGCATCGTTGAACCTTCGGCTTCAACACGATAATCAAAATATGGTGTCGGGCGCATAACATCAAACGACGGTCTGTCATAAACCATCACTATGCTATCCGCATTACGACCACAAATACGCTTCATTTCATAATCAGCAACCTTGGATAAAATCGTACGAGAATCCCCGTCAATATCCATACCATCAGCATTTTGAACCAAACGTAAACGCATCTCGCGCAAGTCTGTATTACCCAACAATATCTGTACACGAACCATCGTACCACGATACTCTTGCCAACGAGTTTCCATACGAGATGTATTCCAGCGATTATTGCTGGCCTCTTTTTCTGCATCGGTCTTTGGCTTATAAGAATCGATATTTGAGTACTGATTTTCTGCCTGCATAAAAGTACTTGTACGCTCATTATACAACGGCGCATCTGCACCACCCTGGGCAAAATCATCTGCATTATAAGGCGCATCTGTATCCGTGGCACACGCACCAACCATCAATGCCGACAACAAAACAAAAAGTAAAGATTTCTTCATATTGTTCTCTCTTTTTTTTAATTTTATCAAATAAAGCATTTTGATTCAAGTCAGGATTTGTGATAAAATTGTATCAATGGCAAATGTAGTTTTAGACTCTTTATTAAAACCACTGGAAGAATTCTATAAACCTTCGTTTGTAGAAGAAATCGCTATAAACCACGCGGGCGAAGTTTGGATGCGCCTGCACGGCGCGCGTGTCCCATGGGTTTCATACAGTGCTGAAACTTTATCCAAACAGTACCTGATTGATTTAATTCATACTGTCGCGAATATTTATGAAAGACCGTTTGACCCTGTTCATGGTATGCCAGTAGTTTATGCGACACTGCCAGGCAATCACAGATTTACAGCAATTGCAGGTCCCAACGTTCAATATGATGAACGTGACATCACAGGTGGTGTCGCTTTGAACATCCGTGGCACCAGCGCGCCAGAAACGTCTTTTGAAAATTACCACCTGAAAAAGGGCGAAAAGTTATTAAAAGTCAAACCGCGTGAATCCAAACGCCCAGACGATCCATACGACAGATTGATGACCGCTATAAATGACGGAAGTCCAATTTTAATCAGCGGTGCAACAGCAACAGGTAAAACAACTTTCTTAAACCATATGCTGACACTGATTGATAAGAATAGTCGTGTAATTACGGTTGAAGACGCTCGTGAAATCAGTGTTCCACAACCCAACCATGTACACTTTATACTTTCACGTACAGAACAAACGAATGATTTTAATTATGCACGATTGTTGGATTTAGTAGTACGTATGACACCAGATGTTATCATCGGGGGCGAAATTTCGACTGATAACGCATCAGTACTGTGGGAAATGCTTGGAACTGGCCACGATCACTTCTATACAACTATTCACGCGGAAAGCGCAGAGGCTGCCTATGCGGCCTTTGCCGACCGTATTTTACATACGCAGCCAGCCTATGACCGCAGCGATTTAATTGCTGAAATGAAGAAAAAAATACGCGTGGTACAATTATCTCGTGATGGAGCCTTGCGCGCCGTAACAGAAGTTGTATAATAATTCCTATAGTGAATAATGTATTATGAAAACATAAGGAGTTAGTTATGGCAGAAGAACCACTAGCTATTGTAGATACAAATTTTCGCGTCTATAATCCAGAGTTAGACAACCAATTGAATATGACATCGGCAGAACATTTGAAAGCAGCAGAAAAGAAAGAAGAATATTTATTAAATAAATCCGGCATTCTGGACCTGTTTATTGATGCTGCTTTAAAACTAGAATCTGTTTTGACAAAAAAATTTAAAGTTCGTTAAAAAGCAAAGCCCCAAATCGGGGCTTTGTTTTATTCTTTCATAATTTTTGCTTTCATACGTTCATATTCCGCTTTAGTAATAACTTTATCTTTGTAAAGTCTGGACAGTTTTTCTAACTTGTCTAAAGAATCCCCCGTAAAGCATTCGCCACCCCAAACTAAGGACAATATCAAGGCGACAAACCATGTCAGCCCAAAGAATATCCCTAATATAGATAACACAACGATTACTGTATGCTCTGTTCCGTATATTCCGCGAGCATTCGCAATCATTACTGGAATGTATAAAAATGCAACACACAAAACTACTATGAAAAACATTATAAAGAAAGCCATCATAACCTCTAACATTTATTTCCCCCTTTGGTAATTTATATATATTATATTACAAAGGTGGTCAATATTCAATATGCACAACTTACATAAAATTCTGCGGATTCACATCTATCTTTACTCGAACATTCGCAGGTATTTTTACTTTATCCATCCAGCGTGCAACCAGTGGCTGCAACATTGCCTTGGCATCGCCAGCTACCAAAAAACGCATACGGTACCAATTACGCACTTGATAAACCTGCGCCGCAATAGGCCCCATTATCTTTACACCGTTTGCCATAGGGGCCGCTGCAGACAATTCACTGCAAAAACGTCTTAAAACATTTTCCTTATTTGCTTCAACTATCACGGCAATCAACTGGCCATATGGTGGCATTTTGGCTGCACGTCTTGCCGCCATATCTGATGCCATAAAGTTATCTCTATCACCTTCACAAATTGCCTGTAAAACAGGATGATCAGGTTGATAAGTCTGCATTAAAACACGACCTGGTATCTCGCCACGCCCTGCGCGCCCCGCAACCTGAAACAATTGCTGAAAAGTATGTTCTGCTGCGCGAAAATCCGTACCAAACAGTCCCATATCTGCATCAACCACACCAACTAATGTTAAATTTGGGAAATGGTGTCCCTTAGCCAAAATCTGAGTTCCAATAACAATATCTATTTCACCAGACTCCATCCTTCCAACTAAACGCTCCAGTGCTTGGCGCGACATCATAGTATCACTGGAAACCAGCGCTGTTCGGGCAGAAGGAAACTTCACACAAACCTCTTCTTGGATCTTTTCCAACCCAGCTCCGCGGTATGAAACGATGTCCCCACATACCGGACACTTTTCAGGTATCTTTTCCATCCGCCCGCACATATGGCACAATAATTTCCCAAGTTGCTTATGGTATGTCATACCAACGCTGCAATCAGGACATTGCGCAACCCAGCCACACTTTTTGCATTGAACAATTGGTGCAAAACCACGCCTGTTTATAAATAACATTACCTGCTGCCCAGCAGACAATGTATTGTGTATAGCATCACATAGTACAGGTGACAAATATCCTGTCCTTGGCTGCGTTTCTTCTGCATCACCTGGTAAAACATATTGCTCTGGACGATTTTCTCGCATGTCTATCGTTTCTATCGTTGGCAATGTTGCCCCACCAAATCTAGACGTCAGACGCAATCTTTTGTACTTGCCATCCGCAACATTTTGCAATGTTTCTGCCGACGGCGTAGCACTAGCCAACACAATCGGGAAACCAGAAATTTTAGCCCGTAATACAGCCATATCACGCGCATGATAATTTCCCATATCTTCCTGTTTGTACGACCCATCATGTTCTTCGTCCACAACTATCAAACCAAGATTCTGCCATGGCAGAAACAGCGCGCTGCGTGTTCCAACGACCATGCGAATATCACCACGCAAAACGCCGCGCCAAATTTCGCGACGACGCGCCGCCGTCAAATTACTGTGCCATACAACAGGTGGCGCACCAAAGCGCTTTTCATATCTCGACATAAACTGCGCTGTCAATGCTATTTCCGGCATCATCAATAAAACAGACTGTCCCTGACTATATGCCCGCCAAGCGGAATCAAAATAAACCTGCGTTTTTCCACTGCCAGTTATTCCATCCAACAAAAACACAGAAAAACCACCGTCAGAAATTGCCTTTCCTATTTCTGTTGCCGCTGCGGCTTGCTCTTCATTTAATTGAACAGTCCCCATATCACGATATTGATACTTTGCGAAATCCATTTCACGAACACGGACATCACTTGGTATTAAAATACCACGCTGAATCATACCACGCACAACCGCGCCACTCACATGAGCAATATTTTGTATATCCGACACAGACATCGCTTCGTTATAATTTGATGCAAAAGCATCTGCAACAGCTTGTCGTGCATCAGTCATACGAACTTTAGATTCCACGACATAGTTATAAAGCTGTTCAACACGTGGCGAGGAAAAAGCATCAGGAACATTTACAATAAGTCTTAAAACTGCACCCGGCGTCATCAATGTCCAAGAAGACATTTTTTGAATCCACTGCAAATCCGCCACAGATATTCTTTCAGAGAAAACTTCTAATGTTTCTTTTATTTTTTCTGGCGGTAAACCACTATCACCTATTCCGTAAACAACGCCGACATAAGGTCGGTTCATAACACTAACCCGAACAAAGGTCCCTAAATCAGCGGGCGCACTTAAACGATAGTCATATCCCGCATTTACAACGTTAGGAATTAAAATTTTTACTATGTCACCAGATTTGAACATACTGACAAAGTACTTGTTTTTTTCGTTTTTTTCAATACTATTTGTTATAAGTTTAATAGAGACAGAATATATGTGGAAGTTATTTTTCGAGGTTTGCTATTTCTTGTGTGGTTTAATACCTAGCCGCCGTGTTCGCAACCAATTACGTACTCAAAAATTGTTTGATTGGCGCAATAAGTACAAGGCTCTAAGAAAGAAGTTTCCAGAGTTAAACTTTCGTCACACACGTATGATAAAGGGCGGTTGGAATATTGGTTTTATCGTAGATAATAGATACGTCTTCAAAATAAGAAAATTTTTTGACTCGTCAATACCAACAGAAAAAATTATGCGTGAAAAACGTATTACCGACGCGTTTCAGAACATATCACCACTACAAATTCCCAAAATAGAAGTTGTTAAAGCTGGCAAATATACTTTTTATAAATATGACTTTATACCGGGAAAAAACCTGAACATGTTCAGCAAAAAAACAATAGAAAAACACGTGTGGGATTGGGGCAAACAATTAGCAGAATTCATAAACGCGATCCATAATTCTTATCCAACAGAAATTGAAGATTTACGCGGCACATCAGATGGCGATGGCTGGAATCATAACGATTTATGCAATAACATCATCGTAAATAAAAAAACTATGCGAATTGTTGGTATTATAGACTGGGAGTATTCTGGCTGGGGCACACTTGAAACTGAATTCAACAACGCTATAGCATACTCAAAGAAAGTTCGCGATTCTGGGATGCAAATTGCCATAATGTCCCATTACAAAGCAATTTCCAGGAAGAAAAATAAAAAATAAAACCAGCCCTTTTATTGTTTGACAAATTTTTTATTTTGTATAAACTATTAGTTGTCTAGAACAGAAAGAGGCAACACATATGAACAACTATCCAAAAAAGCAAACTGCCGCACAAAAGACATTTTCTGCCTACACTGGTTATATATCTAAACTTGTTATAGAAAAATATGGCCCGTCTTATTCTACATATGAAGAAGTTCGCAACAGATGGCGCAATTTAATTCCGTATTCTGCTGAAATTGAAAATTTCTTAATATTTCAAACCAAAATGTACGTCAGATTTTTGGACTCCAGAGATTCTAATTCCACTAACCCGCAATTTCTTGAATCTTTGGCAAAACTGATGGCAGACTATTTATCTGCATACTCTATGCAAAATCCTAAGTATGCAACACGCAAGAAAGCCAAAGAAATGTTAAAGAAAGAATTATATGACAACTGTTCATATATCCAACATTTGCTGGCACGCCAAGCGGCCGCACGCGACGCACAAGACAGCAACAAACGTAAAACTTATAAGTGTCCAACACGTGCAAAACAAAAGCAATCAGCCGAAGCAGCAAAAGCTGATTTTAAAAGAAAAAGAATCTTACGCGCTGTTCAGATAGAGATAAAAATAAAAAGTCGCTAATCTGCCTTTATAGCGTGATTTATCGTTTCATCCGCAGCGAACTGAGTTCTAAACCAAGTTCGCTGTCTTTTTGCATACTGATTCGTCTTTGTTATCCAATCTTCGGAACATTTTTCTTGCGTAATCTTGCCTTGAACATATGCGCACAACTGCGCGGCACCAATTGCGCGACGAGTATCCCAACCACTTGCAATTATTGCACGCGCTTCATCTAATGCACCACCAGCCACCATCTTCGGTATTCTTGCCGCTATTCGCGTTTTTAACTCTGCAACATCTGGATTTATCAAAATCTTATGCGGCGTCGGCGTTATTGCCCCTGTGCGCGGTAAAGATTGCCAATCAATCAAATGACGCCCCGTTTCAAAAAAGACCTCTAGTGCACGCGCGACACGTTGTGGATCCGTCGCCTTAAACTCTTTAGGTAATAATTTTCTTGCCGTACTCAAATCATCAACAACCAAATCACGCGCACGATTCCGATTTTCATCTGAAACTTCTGGTATCGGTGATATGCCCTGAAGTATTGCATTTATATAATATCCAGTTCCGCCAACAAATATCGGAGTAAAACCTGCTGAAATTGCATTTTCATACTCACGACGCGCCATATTTAAATAATCTGCAACGCTTATTTGCGCAGACAACGGCAATATGGAAAACAACCTGTACGGGACACCATCTATATTATCTGATAACTCACGCCCCGCAAAAGGACTGGCAGAAATATTTTCTATACCACGATAAATCTGAACACTGTCACAATTTATTATCACGCCATTTAACTGCTTTGCCAACCTATGCGCGTATTCAGATTTGCCTGACGCGGTTGGACCTGTTACTATATAAGAAGAATATTTTTCTATCATTTGACGACGATTATAAACTTCAAATTCATATAATTCAAGCGCAACACAATAGTAATAAATTTCAGATTGCACATTTTTCAGACGGTGCTAAAATACCGACGTCCAATAAGAAATAAAGAAAGGAAAAAATATGTCAAAAGTAAGAGTTGCTATAAACGGATTCGGCCGTATTGGTCGTTTGGTATTGCGTGCGGCTTTGGTATCCGGTCGTGACGACATTGAATTTGTTGCTGTAAACGATTTGGCTCCTGCGGAACAAAACGCATATTTGCTGGAATATGATTCTGTACATGGCAAATTGCCTATGGAAGTAAAACTGGATGGCGAATACATCTTAGTCGGCAATCAAAAAATCAAATGCATTGCAGAAAAAGATCCAACAAAACTGCCTTGGAAAGATTTAGACATTGATATCGTTATGGAATGCACTGGTATCTTTACAGCTGCAGAAAAAGCTAAAGTCCACTTGGATTGCGGTGCAAAGCGCGTATTGGTATCTGCACCATCTGCTGGCGCTGATAAGACAATCGTATTCGGTGTAAACCAGGATACATTGACATCAGAAGACTTGATTGTTTCCAATGCATCCTGCACAACAAATTGCTTGGCACCTGTTGCAAAAGTTTTGGACGACACATTCGGTGTTATCTCTGGTTGGATGACAACTGTTCACGCATACACAGGCGATCAGCAATTGTTGGATAAAAACCACAAAGATTTCCGTCGCGCACGCGCTGCTGGCTTGTCTATGATTCCAACAAGCACAGGTGCTGCAAAAGCCATTGGCTTAGTATTACCTAAATTAGCCGGCAAATTGGATGGTATGGCAATCCGCGTACCGACACCAGACGTATCTGTTGTTGAATTAGTTGTAAACTTGGAAAAGTCTGCAACTGTCGAAGAAGTAAATGCCGCAATGAAAGCTGCAGAATCTAAAACATTCGGCTACAACGACAAACCTTTGGTATCTGTAGATTTCAAGGGTAACGCACATAGCTCTATCTTTGATGCATCACAAACCAAGGTATTAGAAGACAAGTTAGTACACGTAACAGCGTGGTATGACAATGAATGGGGTTTCTCTAATCGTATGGGCGATACCGCCGTTGCGATGGGAAAACTGATTAAATAAAACCCTTTAAACCCCGTAGAAATACGGGGGTTTATTTTTTATAAAAAAATTACTTGCTTTTATTCCGACGACAGTATAATATAGACTCTGCTTTAGGGGTTGTAGCTCAGCTGGTTTAGAGCGTCTGCCTGTCACGCAGAAGGTCGCGGGTTCGAGCCCCGTCAATCCCGCCAGTTTTATGAAAGCGTCCATTTGGGCGTTTTTTTTTATGAATTCGGAATAATATTCTGTTGCTATATTCTGCTGTATTGCTATACTTATGTGCGAACTCAAAAAAAGGGGAAAACATGAACATAAAATCTTTCGCATTAATTGCTGGTGTACTTGCTTTAACAGCATGCGGTGACAAAGCACCCAACCCAGAAATGTTAAAGGGTGAAAGCTTTATCGCATCTGGTAACGGTACAGATATAACATTGTCATTTGACGCAAATGAAATGCGCGTAAATGGTCAGGTTGTAAATCTGTATAATGGTTATTATGAAGCGGAAGGCGCAAGCATAAAATTCAGTCCATTTGCCTCAACGATGATGGCGGGTCCGGCCGAAGCGATGCAGACGGAACAAGAATATTTCCAATTTATGACGACTGTTGAATCTTATAACTTAAAAGATGGTCAACTGACATTGAAAAACGCTGAAGGCAAAGAAATGGTTTTTCAGCAGGTAAACGCAGCGGACGAAGCGGCAGAAGTTGTTGAAACGGAAGCGGTTGAAACCGAAGTTGTAGAAGAACCAGCGGCAGAACCAGCTGCGGCGAACTAATAAACTATAAGTTATGAAGACCGGCATAAAAACCTTGACAAAGGCGTAAATGCCGGTTATAATTTGGCGGCATTTTGAGGAGAAGCGTCGGCAGTTTTGGCCCCATCGTCTAGAGGCCTAGGACACCGCCCTTTCAAGGCGAGAACACCAGTTCGAATCTGGTTGGGGCTGCCAAAATAAATAACGACCTTCAGGTCGTTTTTTATTTTGCTGTCTGTACCCCAGATTTGAA
>CALXOX010000002.1 GCA_944390125.1 uncultured Alphaproteobacteria bacterium | reverse complement strand
AGTTTGAACCTTACGTGTGGTGAGCCGCAACGATAGTTGCAACAAGCGAACAATCTGGTTGGGGCTGCCAAAATAAAACCGCCCATCTGGGCGGATTTTTTTTAATTTTCTGCAGCTTGTATTTTTTCACGTAATTCTTTTTCGTTTTCTTTACAATAATTATAAGAGCTTAACATAAAATCTTTCATATTTTTGCGATTTATAAATAAATTCTTCATTGTATCAAATAATTGTTCACCGTTTATTTCCATATTATAAAAATAACTATACGCTATATATTTCGTATCAGATGAAATTAAATCTATAAGTTCAGAATTTCTTATTATAGTTTCAACGACTATTTCTGATACAAGCCATTTTAAATGAGGATGTTCATATTCTTCATAATCATCGTTAAAATATTTCTGCCAGAAATAAAACCATACAAAATGCGTTATTTCATGCAATGCCGTTTCTATTACCCCCTTGGCAGAACTTTTATAGTAAACAGAAAAATTATTTTCACTTAAATTACGCGGACATACCGGATTCAATCCTACCAACGCTTGCATATCATTCAAAATAATTTCACAATTTTCACCGAATACTGCTGTATAAATATTATTTATTCTATCTGATATATCCAACCAATTCTGTTCAAAAATTTTCACAGCAGAATCTATTTCTGTTTCCCTATTTTCAGCAATTTTTTCCATTTCCTTTCTGATATACTCGCGTCTTTCTTCCAGAGAAAGATTATAGCAATATTCGTAATCCAGCTCTGGATATTGTTTAAATAAAAGTTTACGCCACCAAGTAGGAGTATCGTCTTGCTGATGAAATAAGATAAAATCTATATCGTCTTCAAAATTCTTTCTTTCCCATTTCAAATACATATCATAAAACCTTTGTTTATATCTTATTCTATACTAATACATAGATATTTCAATGCTTAAAAAGCATATCACACTGCCAAGATAAAACGACCCTTTCGGGTCGTTTTTTATTTTGCTGTCTGTACCCCAGATTTGAACTGGTACAGTTCGACACGATAGTTGGGTAAAACGAGCAAAGCGAAGTTTGAACCTTACGTGTGGTGAGCCGCAACGATAGTTGCAACAAGCGAACAATCTGGTTGGGGCTGCCAAAATAAATAACGACCATTTTTGGTCGTTTTTTAATAAAATTTATGATATAATTGCTCATAACAGCGATATGAATAAAAAAACAATATATATTTTCAGGCATGGGCAGACGGATTATAATGTGACACGTCGCGTTATGGGTCAACTGGACATTCCTTTGAATGAAACTGGAATTGCACAAGCCACTGAGTTATCCACAAGGTTGGCGCACACACACCTAGAAGCCATATACACTTCGCCTTTGTTGCGCGCAAAACAAACTGCCCAGATAATCGCCGACAAAAACAGCACCAAACTGATTACAGACGATAGATTAAAAGAACGCAATAATGGCGTATTACAAGGTCACATCGTGCACGGTACAGACAATCCAGATGAATACCAAACAGATTATAATCAACTAGAATTGTTCTTACCGGCTGCACAATTAAATGACAACAACTGGCGTCCAGACGGTGGTGAATCGCGCACAGAATGTTGGTCACGAGCCCAAAAGGCGATCACAGAAATCATTAAAAACGCACCTTATGATACTATTGCAATTTCTACACACGGCGTGGTTATGCGTGGCATTTTAAACATGGTAGGTATGAGTGATGCGAAAATTGGCAATTGTGATTATGTAAAATTGATTTGGAACGGTAAAACTTTCAGTATTTAGCATATAATTTTGAAGAAATAAAAGTACGTTATTACAAACCGAGTGATAAATTACTGGACACGATAGTATTTTCAAGCGCGAATGAAGATTGCACAGTATGCTCTACCAAAATAATAATCCGTCCATCAGGGCGGATTTTTTATTTTATAACAGACAAAATTTCTCTATAATCCAACCTATGAAAGTACTTACTATCAGACAACCTTATGTTCATGCAATTTTATCCGGGTTAAAGCATTATGAAACGCGTAGTTGGAAAACTAATTACCGCGGCAAATTGCTTATTCACGCAGGCGCTGCAAAACTTTCACCAGAATTAAAAAAACTTGCTGACGAATACCATTTTACAAATCTTCAAACAGGCGTAATCTTATTAGAATGTGATTTAACCGATTGCATACTTATTACAGAAGATTTTAAGCAACAACAATCAAAATCAGAAGTTGATTTCGGAGACTGGTCCGTCGGCAGATATGCTTGGGAAATAGGGAACATCAAACCTATCAACCCACCAATAAAAATCAAAGGTCAGTTAGGGATTTGGAATTTTTAAGTAAAAATATTCATCTAGGAATTTTTACTTCTGTACTTTTATTAGAAATATATTCATAATTCAACTATATCTAGAACACAGTCCTAGATATTTTAAAGTATGGAGAGAGAACGATGACACACAGTCATATTTGGGCGGCAATTGATCAGATTGCAGTACAAATGGGATTGAGCTGTTCTGGTCTTGCAAAAGCCTGTGGCTTAGACCCAACTGCATTTAATAAAAGTAAGCGTGTTTCAAAATACGGTAAACCGCATTGGCCTTCTGGAAATACACTGTCTAAAGTTGCTGCATTTGCAAAACTTTCACCCGAAGAATTCGGGCGATTTGTTCATTAAAAAACCACCCTTGCGGGTGGTTCTTTATTAAATCAACCTCGCTTCACGTAATAATTCTTCTAAATACGTACCCTTTACCTTTTTCATGCCCTGTTTTTCCAAAAGTTTTAATACCCAAGGTACATCTATCTCGCGCAACTTCTTTCTGTCATTCAGATAATATATGCTCTGCAATAACATACGGACATCAAAGCAAGAATCAAACACCTCTGGAACACCACGGTCTATATTCAGCAATGAATAAACCGCCTCCATGGCAGTACGAACAGAATATTCCGTTGTAAATACTGTGTCTCTTTCCGTTTCCGCATAATTACCTATAAACGCCAAATTCACAGAACCCTTTGGCACAACCAATGGCCTGTCTCCCAGCGCACGTGGCATAAAATACGTTGTTATATACGGCATATGAGACGGTACGGTATTTGAACGATTATGCGCAATGTCTTCTATCTGAGATTCTGGTACACCAATATGGTATAACCATTCTGCACAAAGTTCTGCACCAGTACAATCGGCAATCTTTTTCTTTATGTAATTACCGTTCGTATCAGACAGCAATCCATACGTCCAAACAACTATTTCATTTGGTTTCTGGCTACGAAAATGGGGCTGACGAGAAATGCTGAATCCATAAAACCAGTTAGAGTCTTTTATAGTGACAGGACCACTACTAACAATAGAACCACTATGCGGGTTCTTTTTACATATCTTTTCAATATACGGAACAACTGTGTCGTCCATCAATGTTATAGTTGCAGACATAACCCAATTTGCTGCTGGTATGTTTTCACAGAATTTTTCCGGACGACCGAACTCTTTACTTTGCTTTGCCATATTTTTCCACAACTGCCAGCTGGCCCCCAGTTCATGACGCGTATCTGCAGCCGTATCGTTATCACCATACGTCGTACTTTCTGTAATAGAACCATTAGTTATAAACACTAAGTCATCTGGGGTTAAACTAATTTCTTTTTTGCGTCCAGATTTTACCATCTCTATTTTCTTTGCGACTTTTTTTGTTGCTTTAGAATCTACAATTACATTAGTAATTGTTGTATCAAAATGAAATTTCACCCCTCGTTCTTCCAACCACCGAACTAATGGCGTTATCAAAGATTCATACTGGTTATACTTTGTGAACTTCAGTGCCGACATATCTGCCAATTTTCCAACGTGATGAATAAAGCGCAAAATATACCTGCGCATTTCCATTGCGCTGGACCATTTTTCAAATGCAAACATAGTCGCCCAATACAACCAGAAATTTGATTCAAAAAATTCTTCTGTGAATACCTGGTCTATCTGAACATCTTGCAATTTTTCTTCAGGTGTCAAAGCCAAATCAATCAACTCTCGTATTGCCTTTGGAGTCAACGTAAGTTTTCCATCATCTTTCATGCGCTTGCCCCGCTTTTCTATGGCACGACAATGTGAAAAACTTGGGTCTTTTTTATTTAACCAATAAAACTCATCCAAAACGGAAATGTCCGGATTTTCTAAAGACGGAATTGAACGAAACAAGTCCCACAATGTTTCAAAATGAGCTTCCATTTCACGGCCGCCTCGAATTATATAACCGCGCGCCGGGTTAAATATTCCATCCATACTGCCCCCAGCCAAAGGTAATTCCTCAAATATATGAATCTTATTACCCTTCATCTTACCGTCACGAATCATAAACACCGCAGCGGCAAGCCCCGCCAGGCCGCCACCAACTATATACGCCGATTTCTTCGCAGAATCTGCCGGTGGCAGCGGACTTGCAAATGCTTCGTAATTTCCATTACTGTGATACATAATCTCTCCTTTGATTTTATGGTACAGGTAGATTATAGTCTGCAAATAAACCACAAATAAACAGGACTGAATTCCATACCTGAAATATTTGACTTTTTAGGGAGCAGAGTTTTATAATTGACGTATGAAGAAAATATTTTTAGGAATCTTATTTATTTCTACGTTAGCTGTTGCCGCATGCGGCGTGAAATCCGACTTGCAGCGCCCAGACACATCCTTCCCGCGCAATTACCCAGTTTACTAAGATAAATGTAATTGAAATTTTGGTGGGCATACAGAGACTTGAACTCTGATGGGTTTCCCCACTGGAACCTAAATCCAGCGCGTCTACCAATTTCGCCATATGCCCAGTTAAAGCCTATTGTAAAAAATCGACCTTGCTATATTATGATAAAATTTACTTGATTTCCAGTAAAATTTAACCTAAAATTTCACCCAGTAATAAAAAAGGTTTATAAAATGGCATCTAAGAAAGGCAGTAAAGAAGTTGTAAAGCTGGAAAATAAAGAAACTGGCTATTATTATACAACTACAAAAAACACTAAGTCGGAAAATACAGCGGGTAAAATGAAGTTCCGCAAGTATGACCCGAAATTGCGTAAGCATGTCGTTATGACAGAAGGCAAAATGTCACACTAATTTTTGTGATTATTACAGTTTTATAAAAAATGACACCGGTTTGGTGTCATTTTTTATTTACGCTACCAATTCTAAAATCTACGCGACAAAGTGAATTCTATGGCCCATCTGTCATATTCACGCTGCCATATGTTAGAATCTCGGCGCGTATAACTGAATAATATAGTCGGGACAAAGTCCATTACTTCAAAATTATCATTTGAAACAGACAACACATAACGCTGTGAAAAATTGTGTTCTGTTATTTGCATAAAAGTGCCGTATTTTACCGACCATTGCGGCGCATCATAAAATTGCCAATATATAGACGGTTCAAAATAAATGTTAAAACCATACGACAATTCTGCACCAACACCAAAACTGACATCAGGCATCCAATATGAATACGTTGGCGACGCTGCATCTTCACGCCTCACACCTCCACGAAATACCGTGTATAAATTTGGTAAAATGGAATATGCAAAATGAAATTTACTAATGTAAGTTGCGCTATTCAAATACCGACCATAGTAATCATATCTGTTATTTAAAAATTGCAGAGATAGTCCTCCCGTCAATTTATTTGTAAAATCATAATTTGTTGAAATGCGCGTGCCTGCAGACCAATTATACTCGTGCCACCCATACCAACGTCTCGATGCAACACCTGCCAACCAAACATCGCCGCGATTCCAAATAAATCTGGGACCGGTACTGGCATATAAATACAAGTCATCATAGTCATGTAAATCATACACATTTGTATATAAACCGGCCTCGCTTTTCCAACGCCATTGATTAGAAAGTTTAAACTCGTAATCACCACCAAACTGAAAATTTAAACCAACTGCCGATTCTGGTTCTATCAAGTTTCTGCACAAAGGGCCAAATATTGTTATTATACATTCCTGACCGCCACTGGCGTTATTTACATTATTATCTGGTGCTGCCCCGAAATTAAACCAGACATTCCAGTTCTTATTCTGGCGTACAACATAACGATAATATTCCATCATTTGACGCACATTCTCTGGCAAGTCTTTTCCCGCCATAGCCAAACGTAACTGATAATCCGCACGGTACCATTGATCGGTTTCCATATAACAGATAGCCAATTCAAATCTGACACGCGCCAAAGATGGCTGCGAATCCAAAATTGTACGATATATCTGAATTGCCTTTTGATAATCTCCATGCGCAGCACTAAGTCGCCCCAGCAAAAACCAGCGTTCTATCTCTAACGGCCCACCACCCATCGATGGTATATTTGTTAAAATCTGCTCTGCCACATCAAGTTCTTTATTATCTATCATCGCGGCGGCTATCTTTAACGCCTCAGTGGCAGACATGGTTATTTCTGTTCCTTCGGCATCCTTTTTTACAAATGAAGAATCTGCCCAGGTCACCCCAGGCAGAAGCAACAAAAGTAAAATTACGTATACCCTTTTCAAAACTATTTCACACCAAACGCAACGCTCATATCTATACCGCCATCACTAAAACCAACCAAACCCGTTGCTTCAGTCGGTATGCCTGTTTCAGGATTTGGGCCATAGTATCCAATATTCATACTAGCAGTTCCCCCAGATACATCGCTAGATACTTGGTACCCTTCTGGCCCCTTATAACCAGAAAATGTAATATTGGCATCCGTTGTATTCATATCTTTTGTAACAGATATATTATACCAATTCGAAAAATTCGCATTCAATGTTGAAGAGCCTGTTTCTTTACTAAATACCAACGATGCACGATTATCGGCTATATCTAAAACCTGATTTTCAGAATTTGTTACCGTTCCAACCGCCGCCCCCGAAAATGTCATATCAGAAGAGATTGCTGTCTGAATATCATTTTCTGCGATTTTCTGTGTTTCGTATCCACCGGCAAACGGAATATTGTTTCCAGCCACACCACCCGTAGTAATTTGATAAACACCAAAATCAGAATAAGACAAAATTCCAGTATCTTGACTTATCACACCAGAATTGTAAGTCAACGTAGAATCCCCGTTTGTAAATGTGTTTGAGTTTCCGTTTCTTGCATAATCTGTTCCACCAACAGATACACCTGTTATTTTCCCGCTGGCATCAACAGAAAAGGTTAAATTTGTATCTGAACCAGTACTGGTTGCAAAATCTACACTACTTATATCCAACAAATCCGCTCGCGCGCGCAGTTCTGTCAAGCGTTGAGCCAGCAATGAGGCATTTTCAGTTCCCCAGTCAGAAACACAAGCCGCAGCATCAGTTGCACCGCTACAAACCACATAAAGTCCCGAATTTACCACATACATAGCAGGATTTAGTATATCAGCCTCTACCCCAGATACTGATTCTCCGTTCGCAATTTGCAATGCAGTTTGCGCAATTGCTAGATAATCATCAGAACCATCTCCACTATAACCATTCAACTTATTTTGAACATATGCTGTTACCTGCGCATCATTTAGCGCAATCATTCTTGTAACATGTTTATTGCTATTGGCGGCGGGGTCTATAAAACGATTTGGGTCAGGAGTCAATCCGTCAAAACCACACGCACCATTTGGCCCAACGCACGTCGGTGTACCACCATCACTACATGCCGTCAACAAGCTAAACAACACCAAATAATACGGAAGTTTTCTCATTTTTCACCCCTTTCTCTATTTGAGATTGTATAAAGATTATTTTAACTATACAAGGGGATTTTTTATGGCCCCGCAGGGCCATAAATCATGACTATTTTCCAAATTTTCCGCTACGAGGAAAACCAACCGGAACAGTACGTCCCTGAGATGCACGCTTTCCTGTCCAAGGCGCCCAATCATCCATCTTTGTTGTTCCACGCCCAGTTGTCCAACCAAAACCATCCGCGGCATTAAAGAACATAACATCCAAAACGTATGTGCGTTCGGCATTATATTTCTGTAAAATTACCCCCTTACCACGTGTCATTTCTGGAATTTCAGATGCTGCAAATATCAACAACTTGTCATTTGAACCAGACATCGCAACTGTATCACCCGTTACAGGTACGCACATTGTCGCTGGGTTTCTGTCATCTGTGTTCATAACCTGCTTACCCGTACGCGTCTGCGCCAAGCAATTTTCGCCAGACACAACAAATCCTGTTCCATGACGTCCAACCAGCAAGTATTTGGCGTTAGTATCCAATACAAACGCAGATACTATATTTTCTTCTGCACCAATATCAGCCATCATACGCACCGATTCACCAAAACCACGCGCCGATGGTAATTCATTTGCACTCAAAGTAAACATCTTTCCACCACTGGCGAACAGATTTATCTTATCTGTTGATTGTGCATGGAAGGCAAACTGCAACTCATCACCCTCTTTGAATTTTACATCCAAATTGTTCAAATCCAAATGTCCCTTGGCAGCACGTATCCAGCCCATAGACGACAAAATTACAGTTATAGGCTCTTTTTCAATAAACTCTTCTGCATTTACAACAACTTCTTCTGTCAATGGCGCCCACTGAGTACGACGACGCCCCAAAGCCGTCTTTTTATCATAACGCTTTTTAATATCAGCAAACCACGCCTTTAACTGTTCGTTCTGCATTTCTGGGCTTGCCAATAAATCTTGTAAATTCTTCTTTTCAGCCAGTAATTCCGCGTCTTCACGACGAATTTCCATTTCTTCCAATTTACGCAAAGAACGCAAACGTGTATTTAATATCGCCTCTACCTGCACCTCGGTCAAATTAAATTCGGCAATCAATACCGCTTTCGGATCGTCTTCGTTTCTGATAATTTCGATAACCCTGTCTAAGTTCAAATAAACTATCAGCAACCCACCCAATATTTCCAGACGACGTTCTATATTACCCAAACGCCAATTAGTCCGGCGAATTAAAACATTTTTCTGATGAGCAATAAATTCACGCAATACATCACCAATTCCCATTACACGTGGTACACCACGAGAATCAATGACGTTAAAATTCATATTAAACCGATATTCTAAATCGGTCATCGCAAACAAATGAGCCATCATCTTGTCCGCAGGAACATTGCGACTTTTTGGCGTAATTACTATTCTAACGTCTGTGGTTGATTCATCGGAAATATCATCAACCAGTGGCAACTTCTTTGCGTCAATCAAGTTGGCAATTTGTTCAACTAACTTTGATTTTATTATACCGTATGGAATTTCTGTTATAACAACCTGCTCTGCCCCACGGTCAAGTTTTTCAACTTCCCATTTTGCACGAATGCGAAATGCACCACGCCCCGTATCATAATTCTTTACAATCGTATCAAAAGAATCTATCAGAACGCCACCCGTTGGAAAATCTGGTCCAACTAATTTTTTCATTATCTGCGAGGTGGTTGCCTCTGGGTTATCAACAACCAAAGTCAAGGCATCACAAACCTCTGCCACGTTATGAGTCGGTATATTCGTTGCCATACCAACTGCAATACCCATACCACCGTTCGCCAATAAATTAGGAAACGCGCCTGGCATAACAGTAGGCTCAACTGTCGTACCATCAAAGTTCGGCATCATATCGACACTGTCTTCGTCAATGCCCTCCATAATAAGCATCGCAGCGTCAGTCATTTTTGATTCAGTATAACGATATGCTGCCTGTGGATCGCCGTCAATATTACCGAAATTCCCCTGTCCATCTATCAATGGGTATCTTACAGAAAAGTCCTGAGCCAGTCGCACCATCGCATCATAAACAGACGAGTCACCATGTGGGTGATAATGACCCAACACGTCACCAACAACTGTCGCACACTTACGAAACGCCGCAGATGGCGACAATTTCTGGCGCAGCATAGAATACAAAATACGACGATGCACCGGCTTTAAACCGTCACGAACATCCGGTAAAGCACGCGACACAATGGTACTGACAGCATATGACAAATAGCGCTCTGACAGCGCGTCTGACAGTTGCTGTGAATCAATTCTTTCGATAATTTCCTTACTCATAACACCACAGAATTTAGAACATTTGCAAAAAAATAACAACAGAAAAAAATCTAATTTCTGTTCCAAAATGAGCAAATAAAAATTTTTTTCGTTTTTTATGCATTTTTAACTTGAAATTTGTTTTTTTCAGTTTATATGTATATACAAACTTTGGTTCCCCGAATGGGGCGGGCTGTCTTCTGAAAGACAAGTCGGGGCGTTATGATTTTATCATTTCGTCTGAATGTACGTCGCCAAAATTGCTCTGAGGCGACGAACCAATCAAAACAAAAACTGATAAATAATTGTGACAACCGGTACGCCGGCGTGTTGCTTTGGTTGCAAAGGAGGTAAAAAAATGAGTTTCAAGCGCACATTTCCATATGTCTTGACCAGTGCCGCCATGATGTTTATTGGGGCGCATACTTCGGGGTCTAATGAGAGAGGATCTTCCGCAGAAACAAATACTATAAAAATTTCTGATGTGCGAACTGTACCAGAAAAATCTGCTGTTATTGATTCATCTGTTATGGTTGCAGACGCACAAAAAAGCAGTTTAATTGCAATAAACGCTACTGCCCAAAGGTACGATGTTGTATATACACGTGCAGACGGAAATCAATTTCGTCGCAGCGGCGGAACACGTGCTTGGCGAAACAACAACCCAGGTTGCTTGCGCTATTCCGATTTCACAGTAACTCAAGGAGCCATTGGGCACGCCGGTGGTTTTGCAGTATTTCCTGATGAAGAAACAGGAATGAAAGCAATATGTGCTTTATTGAAATCCGACAAATATAAAAATTTGACGATTTCTCAGGCAATTTTTAAATATGCGCCACCACATGAAAACGATACGGAAAGTTATAACGCCAGCTTGCGTAGAATAACTGGATTACCAACTAACACTGTGCTGAAAAGCTTAAATGATGAACAAATTATGCGTGTTGCTCGTGCAATACGTAGTGTTGAAGGTTGGAGACCAGGAAAAGAAACTTTCATACAAATCCAAGCGTTAGATTCTTTGAATTTATATGCCGCGGTCCAAGACAAAATGATTCAAAAATCTTTACAGCGTACAATATAAAAAAACGCGCAATGCGCGTTTTTTTTAATTCAATTTATTCTTTATTTCACGAATTCTTGCCAATATTTCCTTTAAATCCGCATCACTAACACTCGGCGTTGGCCTATTATGAACCTCATCGGCTAAAACTATACATAAAGTCGCCAATAAAGCATTTTCTGGAAGCGGACCAATTTTATCCAATATCTCACGCGCCCGAGCGTCTACCATCTTCCCAAGCTCTATCAGACGGGATTCCTGCCCATCTTCACACCCCATAGGATAATTCTTGTTGACAATAGGTATTGAAACTACGCTCATTTTAACTTCTTTAGTATCGAAATCGTTTGATTTATCATATCCGTTGCATGCGCATTCTTCTCGCGCAAATTCTTTACTTGCTCTGTTAAAATTGCAACTTCCAGGTCAGTTTGCTTACCTGCATTCACGGCTACAGAGCGCAATCTATTTGCCGCTTCTTCTACTGCGGCCAGTTCTTGAAAAATCTGTTGTTTTATATCGGACATATTTTCAGTTTAAGATATTTTTTTCATGCGTTCAACACCAAAATGTGATATAATGTTCGCATCTAGTGGGGGATTTGTTTCAATGAAAACTAAAATCATTTACATTTCAGGTAATGAAGTCTTTGATATGGCCGATATTCGTGCGGCTTTTGATGAAGTTCGTAGTACGTTGGGACTAGGTAAAGATACCGTCATGTTTGGCGTTCCTGTTGATAGCGATGATGCGTTGGCGACATCTAAAGCGGCAGATACAAACGTTGTAACCGAAGCCACAACACCACAAGAAGAAATGCCAATTGAGACACAAATTGTAACAGAATCTACAATTGTTGACGATATTGAAGAATCCACACAAAAAATAACTGAAGAACCCCCGGCAGAAAAAATTGTCGAACCCGAAGTGAAAGCAGAACCAGAGATAAAGAATATAAAAAAGTCCGCCGCTAAAAAGACTCGCACACGTACAAAAGAAAAAATTTCAGAGCCAGCGGCAGAAATTGAGCAACCAAAAAATGCTGATGAAGAAAAAATAATTCCTATTTTATCCATACTGGCTGCAAAGAAAGAGACTATAGAAGACGAAGCGGATAACAATACAGTCATAGAACCAGAAGTAGTCGAAGAAATTCCAGAAGAATCAGACGAAGAAGAAATATCTGAAGTTCATGAAATTGCAGATATAAATATAAGTGAAGAATTTTCACCAGAAGATGCTCAAATTGACGAAACACATAGCCACGCCATTGCAGATATGATTACAGATGATGCACCAGAGGCTCCTGTTGAAAAAACTTTGGA
This sequence comes from uncultured Alphaproteobacteria bacterium, assembly GCA_944390125.1. Lineage (GTDB taxonomy): Bacteria > Pseudomonadota > Alphaproteobacteria > Rs-D84 > Rs-D84 > Enterousia. The sequence continues at coordinate 135,895 of CALXOX010000002.1, read as the reverse complement.
ACAACTTTTGGAAAGTATGACTCCTTTGCGCGAAGATGTAATTGAAGACACAGAAGACTTCATTGATGACGACAACCTGTCTATAGAAGAAGCTGAAGACGCTGTTGCCGAAGACGATACGGATGCAACATTAGAACAGTTGGCGGCAGAATTTGCGGAAAATCAAGACAAAATCCCTGCACAACCTAAAATAGAAAACCACAGCAAAATCGGAAAATTGAAAAATATTCTGCCGTTCAAAAAAGCTAAACGTGACGATTCTGGTTTGATGGGCGACTTGTTTGGATGGGCCGGTGTTGCTGCAAATGATGATGATTTTGCTATACCAGGTTTCTTTACCAACGCTGCATCAAAAAAATAGGTCTAATATATGAGTCCTAATGAATACAGACGCAATTCTTAGATTATTGCAAAATTCCGGTTTCCATATTCTGGGAATGGATGGGACTTTTTTATATCTTGAAGACCCTTCGTGTATATTACGCAGTTTCGAAACTTTTATAGAATATGCATGGTTAGCCATTGTATGCATAACAGGATTATTCTTGTTCGGCTGGGCTATATCAATGATACGCGGCGCCAAAACAGATTACTTTACTAATTTACGAAACCTGATCATTATGCTTGGCACATTGTCAGCTGTTGTACCAATCGTAAATTTGATTTGGGGTGACGATTTATTTGCACGCGGTTGCAGGACAATAAAAGTATCCATAGAAGAAGTAAATGAAATCTTGGATGCACGAAACTTGGAGTTATCCGAGTACGATGAATTTAAGCTTTATGAAAACATAGATATATATGACTCTGGCGCTGTACCATATGCTGACGCTCCGCTGATGGCTTCTGATACACCAGACAATTTAGAAAGCGTTTCTGTAACCCCAGATACGAATACTATGCGCACCATACCAGCACCTTCATCTGTACAAGATCCAGTATCTAAACAGCCCATATCAAATCAACATGTCACAGAAAAAAAATATACAGACCGTCCAAACCAAGCAATATTGATGGCATCAAAAGCCAAAGCATCAAATAACGATGTCGTTTATACGGCACCTGACGGAACGCAATTCCGTAGGACTGGCGGAACGCGTGCGTGGAGAAACATGAACCCTGGAAACATAAGATATTCGGATTTTGCAAAACGTGCAGGTGCAATCGGTGAAGCCGGCGGTTTTGCTGTGTTTCCTGATGAAGAAACTGGAATGCGTGCAATCAGTCAATTACTACGTAGCGACAGTTATAATCGTCTGACTGTTGCCGGTGCTATCAGCAGATATGCGCCGCCTGTTGAAAACAATACAGCGACCTACCACAAACAAATCCAAGATTTAACAGGCCTATCTATAAATCGTAGAATGAGTGATTTAAACGATGCAGAACTTAGTCGTGTTGCAAATGCTATTAGACAAATAGAAGGCTGGAAACAAGGTCGCACAATTCAGGAATAATTCAAAGGAACACTAAAATGAGACGCTATCAGCAATCAGGCAATATTACATTAAACATATTATTGGTTATTATGTTTATAATAATAGCCGTGTTGATTTACATATTAGCCGGTGGCACCGTTCCTGAAATTGGCAAATCTGTTGGTGTACAATCTCCGGAAATACAAACACAATCTGAAGCATCTTTTAAAACTGACGGTACGTTTTCTGATGGTCTAACAGACCCAACGTTTTCTGACACATATGAACTGGATGAATTCGGCACTGGTATTTCAGAACGTGATATATTTGATGTTGATATAAACAATGATGGACGTAACGACAGAATTACACGCACGCGTAACGAAAACGGTACTAGTCATTTCTATTACCAATATAAAATAGAATTAAACCAAAATGGTAATTTCGTTGATATAACCCCTGACGGTTTCAGAACAACGGAAGGCGCAGAGTGCGCTTTGCAAAAATTGCAATTCAAATTTAAGCCAGAATTTCGGGTTATAAAAATATCACGTGATTGGCAAGATTCTTGGGACACACCAACGCAAGCAATAAAAACAGTTTACGGATTTCAAGACGGCGGTATCAACCAAATTACGACCGAGCCAATGAAAGTTGTTTGCGACGTTGCCGATTTATTTTAATAAAAACATATTACGCGCAGAATAAACTATACCACCAGATACCACATAGTGGTCATGCACGTCTATATCAACCGTCGACAGTAAATCCCTTACCCGTTCAGTAAGTTCTATATCATCAACTGAAAAAGAAGTATTCGGTTTAGGATGATTATGCAACATTACTATTGATTTTGCATTTAACTCCAGCGCACGTTTTAATATTTCTCTTGGATATGCGGCAGCCCAATCAACTGTTCCGACACTATGTAAATCATCTGCCAATAATCTGTTATCTTCATCTAAATACAATATATGTATTTCTTCTTTAGTTTTACCAGCCATCAACAGCAAGCAGTAATTCGTTAAAATTTTTTCATTATGAAATATTGTCACTTTATCCAAGTTGGACTTATACCCAGCAAGCATTATCTTGTGAATTGATTTTATAAAGATTGCTGTATTCCGCCCAACACCCTTGAATGCAATCAAAGAATCTATCGGCGCAGTTATTACTTGATACACACTGCCAAACTGTTCTATCAAGCCACGTGCCAACGGACGTACATCACGTCGTGGAATAACAAAACTAAGCAGCATTTCCAGCAGTTCATAGTCCGTCAGCTTATCATCCAAGAATTTCTGACGTAAGCGTTCGCGATGCCCGACACGGAAAGATAAATCTTTTTCGTCTGTTTTCAAAACGAAGTCCTGCTTTGCTTTATACCATCTTCTCAGTAAATATTATAACACCGTCTTCGGTTATCCCCAATGTGTGTTCCCACTGTGCAGACCAACCACCATCAACCGTACGCGCCGTCCAACCGTCTGCATCTATCTTGCATTCTGGACGCCCCATATTTATCATAGGTTCAATCGTAAATACTAACCCAGGCACCATCTTTACCTTGTCCCAATATTTATCATAAAAATGATAAATTTGCGGTTCGTCGTGCATAACCTTGCCAATTCCATGGCCGACAAAATCACGCGATATTGAAAAGCCATGCGGTTTAACAACGGCTTCTATGGTTTTCCCTATCTCTGATAGTGGTACACCAGGCGCACATACAGCAATAGCCGCATTTAATGCGTCTTGACACGTTTGTACCAACTCACGCGCACGTGGAGCAACATTACCTATCATAAACATTCTGGATGCATCACCGTGAAAGCCCTTATACTCCGCCGTCAAATCAACATTTACAATATCACCGTCTTTTAATATTACTTCATCACTTGGAATACCATGCACAATTACATCATTTACAGATGTACATATACTTTTAGGATACCCCTGATACCCCAAATCAGATGAACGAGCACCATTTTCATGCAAAAATTCTGCAACCATTCGGTCAATTTCACCGGTTGATATGCCTGCTTTTATATATGGCGTTATATAATCAAAACAACGCGCGACCAAATCGCCAACTACACGCAAACGCTTAAAATCTTTCGGTGCATAAACAGAAGACAACATGTTTTACTTCCTTCTTTTTACAGCCAGTTTCGCAGCACGCATTGATAATTTTAACGAAAAATCACGCAGTAATGTTTCCGATGGCATTCCAGTCGTTCTTACCTGCTGCTCAAGTTCATTCAATCTTTGCAATACCGCAACAATTTCACTTTCTGGCCAAATCTTTACAGCCTGATTAAACTTTTCGGCAACCTTCCAAAACAATCTTGGCAACTGACCTTCGACCACTGCCGTCAACAAACGCTTAAAATGTATATTCAACATACGAACCAACATATTAGGATCAACATTATCATATAACAATCTGTCCAATGCCGTCATCGTCGCCTGAATATGACCTGCAGTCAAAGAATATAAAAAGTCATCCGTATTCGCAGCCGCTGTATCTGGTAAACATTTTTCAACATCTTCTAATTCGACAATCTTTTTATCAGATACATACAGTGCAATTTTTGCCAAAAAACTGCGTGTTATGCCACGATCCCCGCCAAGATGTGATGTCATATACGCCATGGCATCTGGCGTAATTTGTTCTATACCAGCATCCGAAGACAATTCTCGCCGTATCAATGCGGATAAAGCACGCGCATCATCAGTATAACAAGGTAAAGCAGCCAATCCTTCACTATTTTCAAACACGCTGCGCAACCCGCCACCAGACCGCAAATCACCAGCAGTTATTATTACCGTTGCATATAGCCCCGGATGCGTTACCAACTCTGTAATAATATTAGCATCACTATCACCTGCATTGGATATTATTACCATTTTGCGACCACCAAACATAGATGGACTGCAACTTTCAGCAAACAAAGCATCCTGCTTCTCGCGCAACTCGTCCGAATCCAGCGCAAATAAATTATCTTTCTCTATCTCTAATTTTTCGGTTGCCCTATCACAAAACTCGTCAACCTGGCCAGCGTCAGGTCCATAAATCAAAACAGCATGAATTTTATCTATTCCGCTATTAAAATCTGCTTCTTTCCATTTCATTATTTGTCGGCCGCATCTTTATTTTGAGTTTTCTGTTCATATCGATAAGTTTCTGTTATCACACGTGCACCAATCTTGTCCACCAAAACTTGTATAGTATTCTGAACAGCATTGTTATAAGATGCATTCGCCGCAACCAGATAACGCACAAACGTATAAGATTCAGAAGCACGTTCAGAACCGCTAGCAATCTGTTTCCCACCACTATACAACTTATAATTTGCTGTCAGCATTATTTCTTGCCACGTGGCATCACCAGTTGATTCAAGTGCCTTATATTTAGTAACGGGCTCTTTTAACGTTACAGTCAATGTATATTTCGCATTCGCATCACGCACACCGCCAAATTTAGCATTTAAGCCATTGCGCAAGTCGATACCGTTTATCCCGCTAATTGGCGCAACATAAATATCCGTATCTCGTTCTGTATACATAGGCTGAAATCCGCATGCAGCCAAAAATAAAAGAGGTATATATTTTTTCATTTTTTATCGCGTGTTATGTTTTTCCTGTTGCTTTTTATCCTTATATTACCTAGAGTTTTAATAAATCGCAAGAGGGAATGATGAATATTTTTATGATGATTTTAGTTGCCGTTTTCATGCTGGGTTTTTACATGATAAGCAGCCCTAGTCAGCGTGTGATAGAACAAGAAACAGAATATGCGATAAATAAGTCCGATTTACGTTCAATTGCCGAATGTGCATCTGCGCAGCATAATGCTCAAATAAAAGGTACTTCTTTTCAGGACGTTTGCGTTGAACAAAATCAAATTCAAAGCAAGTTTGTATGCTTGAACAGCAGCATGCGTATTACCAGTTGCGAAATAGTACGCAATAAAAAACCAGAATACACATACATAATAACCGCAACGAAAGAAATCGAATATGAAGATTACAATAACATGCTGGAAATTATAGAACAATATTTCCCAAACGCGGGGTCTTTTGGTATATTTATGGATGGTAAAATAATGGTTGGCGGAACATCGGGTGCCAGAGTTGTTCCAGATGCAGTTATTGATGAAATGGAATTAAAAAATGGACAGCTGGTTTATCTTACACAATACGAAATTCCAACCGAAGACACAGTGTTCTCTGCCCCAGTACAGTCAGACATAATTTGCCCCATTGGGACAATAAAAACATATCGTTTTGGCCGCTGGCAATGCGTCGGATATAACACTAAAACAGATTGCGGCGGTGATATGATATGGGATTCTGAACTACTAACATGCGTTGCGGACGAATCTAAGAAACCACTTTGCGCTGAACAACAAACAGCCGTATTAGTCGACAGCGTATGGGAATGCATAAATCCTTTTCCGGAAAAAACTTGCCCAAGTGGAATGGTTGCCAGATTAAACTATACGACACTGGAATGGGAGTGCGTTACAGACCCAAGTGTAACAACGCCAACAAAGAAATGTGAAAGCCTAAATCAGGGTGCAATATTTGGTGCAGTTGGAACAACTATACGTGTTCCGTCTTCTTCTTGCACAGACTGCGAGATAATGGTTACTAACTACGATACATGCGAAACATCATGCATTCCAGATCCATCAAAAATAAATACACCATCATGCTACCCTGGTGATCCCGATGAATGCACCGGTGCAAGCAAAGGATTCTATTTCGGATTTCCATCATATTCTTATGCCAGTAAAGTTAGTGCAATCGAGGGGCGTTCTGTACCACTTGACGCCCGACACTCACAAAATAGAAAGTTTAATTGTATGGATTGCGGCGATAGCGAAATAGATGAAGAGCGCTCTCTTCCACCATACATAATAATATGCAAATAAAAATGCGCCCAAAGGCGCATTTTTATTATCTACCATTCAATTTATGAACTTCGCTTGTTATGTCTTGCATACGTTTAATTATCATGTCCCGTTCTTCACGGTATTCTTCCATGTCTTTAATGGCCTGTTCACATATCGCCAAAGAACGTTCAAACGGATTCATGTTCACTTCGCAATTAAAAATTAAATCATCCAATCTATCCGCCCTGTTTTCCAAATCTGCATACTCTTTACGCAATTGGGCCAACATACCGTCTCGGTGCAGTATATTATATGTAGTATAAAACTTATTTGCCGCTTCTAATTCTGTACTTGCAAAACTAGCATCCGCACAAACAGAACGTAATTGCGTAATCTCACTTTCATATTCCGCAATTTCCGCAACAGTTTCCATAGTCTCTGCTCTGTCATACCTATTATTGCAAATATATTGCTGGGCGTTTGATATCTGAGACTGTAACAGTCTAATCTTTTCGGCAGAAGCTTGCCCACGTTCAACACGACGATTTAAATCGGGAACACGGTAGTCCACCAAAGATTTTAAAACATTGAATAATTCCCTGCTCGCACGTTTTTTCATATTTTTCCTCTTACCACCAGAGAATATAGTACATTTCAAAAATTTGTCAATGAGGTATTAAAAAAAAATACGGGGATATACCCCGTATTTACTTTTACTGTTGAGCCGCCACTTTGAATGCGCCCTGATCCAACATTTCGCGAACTGCGAAATGTTTAATCTTGCGCGCCGAAGTTTGCGGCAATTCTTCTTCTGTTATCGCAAAGTGATGTACCCATTTATATGGTGCAATCTTTAAATTAGACGCCTTTAACAAAGTCGCCACTTTTGCGATGCTGGTGCCGGGCTTTACTTGGAATACAGCAAAAGGTACTGTCTTGCCCTTTATAACGTATTCAAACACCGCAGCAGCCAATATTTCTTTGTTCTGCATATATAAGTCTTCCAATTCATCTGGGTAAACATTCTTGCCACTGTCCAAAACAATGACTTGTTTTTTACGGCCCTTCACAATCAAACGACCATACTTATCTAATTTACCCAAATCGCCGGTCTTGAACCACCCGTCTTCAAATGCCGCCGCATTTGCTTCGTCATTATCAACGTATCCCGGCATAACCAAATTACCACGAACCCATATTTCACCAACACCGTGTTTATCTGGGTTGTGAATTTCAATTTCGTTTCCTGGCAATGGCCCTGCATAGTGCATAGAACCATCTGGCATACGAAATGCGAAATTAAAGTTCGCTGGTCCCGTTGTTTCTGTCAAGCCATAGCAATCCCCAACAACAAAATCTAAGCTTTCAAAGAATTTGCGAATAGTTGGCTTCAATGTTGCACCAGCCGACACAAGAACTTTGGTATTGCCGCCAAACAAGTCGTGCACAGGCTTAGTCACCTTATCAACAACAAAACCTAAACCAATTGACCGTAAAACTCTACGCATGGAAATAACTATACGCATGAATGTGTAAACGTGTTTTTCCTTTGCAGCATCTATAATCTTCTTATAGAAAGTTTCCCAAATTCTTGGAACAGCAGGAATAACTTCTGGTTTGTACTTTTTAAAGTCTTCCAAAAATTCACGTGGATTCAAAATAGGTTGTAGTAATAATTTACCCTGCAATACCAACGGCGCAATTATATTTATAACCACACCATATATATGATATAACGGCAGGAAACCATAGAAAGTATATCCCGGATGAATTACAGGTTTGTAAAACAAAGCCCCCTCTCCCAAAGATATAATATTGTCATGCGTCAAACCGACAACTTTCGGATTACCAGTCGAACCAGATGTAAATGACAGCATAGCGATTTCTTCACGACTAACCGGTGCAGCCGTAAATTCACGCGCATCTGTATCGTCCACAGATTCAATATCAAACATCTTTGGACCACCTTCTATGAACTTATCGCGTTGTGCCAATACCAATTTGCACTTCGTACGCTTTATCATATTCAAGTGTTCTGCAGTTGATAAACCTGTATCTAACATCAAAACACGAGCCCCCTGCGATGTAATCGCAAAGTATGAACGAATGAAGTCAGGTGTATTACCAGACAAAATCGCAACTGTGTCCCCCTGCTTGATACCAAACTTTTTAGCCAGCAAGACAGCGCGTTGCTTTACTTTCTTTAACAATTCTGCATAGGTTTCGTTCTGTCTGACAAAGAAAATACGGTCTTTGTTCTGCATACATACCTGATGCAACATGTCATATATGTTTTTCATCATTATTACTTACTCTCTTTGTTGTGTCGCAATCACCATGACAACGACTTACAGTAAATACTATATACATTTTTTATCAGGAAAAACAACCTATTTTAACCCCAGAACATGTTTACACAAAAAACCGTAAATAATCTTGTCAAAAAACAGTTTTTTAAACTTTTCGTCAATATATAGTCAAAGATTCGTATAAAAATATCTATATTTTGTATTTTTTTGATAAAAACGAATCATTTCCCATCTTAAAAAATGCTTTTTGTTGACACAAAACTTCGTTTAGTATGCGATTCAGATGAATCGCATATGCCCCAATAAGGCAGAAAATCCCCTTTTTAAAAAGTAAAGCGAAAAATAAAAAAAATTTTATTTTTTATATATTGCCCACAAATTACTTATACTATATATTGTTATAAAACAATAAAAACAACCACTATATATTGAGTTTTTATGATATCGGAGTGTAAAAATGTCTACGCCAGAAAATGATAACAAAATACAGATTATTCCGACACTTACAACACGTCTGAATGTGGTACAAAAGCGTTCTGGTGAATCTGTTCCGTTTGATTCGAAGAAAATTTTTGACGCAATAAAGAAAGCAGTTGCTGTAACACACGAAATATCCGACGAAAAGGTAGTTGATATCACCCAGAACGCCTTGAACAAGTTGGAAGCAAAGTTTACAGACAAAAATCCAACTGTTGAGGATGTTCAAGAATCTGTTATTGAGGCTCTGATGGATGCAAAAGCATACAAAACCGCAGAGTCTTATATTATATATCGTCAAAAACGTACGGAGATTCGTGATTCTTACGTTGACGCGGTTGAAGTTATTGAAGGTTATGTAGGTGGTTCTAACTGGCGCATCAAAGAAAACGCAAATATCGGATATTCTATTGGTGGTTTAATTTTACGCACCAGTGAACGCGTAACTGCTGAATACTGGTTGAACTTATACCCAAAAGAAATTGCTGACGCACACAAAAATGCCGCCATACACATTCATGACTTGGGTTGGCTGACGGGTTATTGTGCTGGCTGGTCTTTACGTGAATTATTGTATGAAGGATTCAACGGTGTCCCAGGCTATTTACAATGCGAACCGGCAAAACACATGGCAACAGCTATTTCTCATATGGTGAACTTCTTGGGAACTTTGCAAAATGAATTTGCTGGCGCCCAGGCTTTCTCATCCGTAGATACTTATTTGGCTCCTTATGTACGTGTTGATAATTTATCTTATGCGGACGTAAAGAATGCTATGCAGACCTTGATATTTAACTGCGCTGTACCATGTCGTTGGGGCACACAAACGCCATTTATAAACTTTACATTCGACTGGACTTGCCCAGAAGATTTGAAGAATCAGCGTCCATTTGTTGGTAAAAAACAAGTTGACTTCACATATGGTGATTTACAGAAAGAAATGGATATTATCAACAAAGCCTTCTTAGAGGTTATGACAGAAGGAGATGCACAGGGACGTCCATTTACTTTCCCAATCCCAACATACAACATTACGAATGACTTCCCATGGGATCATCCAAATGTTAAACCTTTGTTTGATTTGGCCGCAAAGTACGGAATTCCAAACTTCCAGAACTTCTTAAATTCTGACTTGAACCCAACAGATGTACGTTCTATGTGCTGCCGCTTGCGTTTGGACGTTCGCGAATTGCTAAAGCGTGGCGGTGGTCTATTCGGTTCCGCAGAAAAGACAGGTTCTATTGGTGTGGTTACTATAAACTTGGCACGTCTTGGTTATACACACAAAGGTGACCGTGAAGGTTTGTTCCGTGAACTAAAACGCTTATTAGATTTAGGGCGTGATGCACTGGAAATTAAACGCCGTATAATATCAAAGAATATGGAGCGTGGTTTGTATCCATTTACTCGCCGCTATTTAGGCAATTGGAATCACCACTTCTCTACAATTGGTGTAAATGGCGCAAATGAAATGGTTTTGAACTTCACAAATGGTAAAGAAAATATAGCAACACCATTTGGTAAAAAGCTAGTCTTGGATTTGATGGACTTTATCAGAGAGAATTTAGCCACATTCCAAGAACAGACAGGAAACTTATATAACTTGGAAGCTACACCTGCAGAGGGCTGTTCTTACCGCTTTGCAAAAACAGACGTAAAGAACTTCCCTGACATCATCACTGCAGGTACAAAAGATGCGCCTTATTATACGAACTCTACGCAGTTGCCTGTGAACTATACAGACGATCCATTTGTTGCGCTGGAACACCAAGAAGAGTTACAGCGTAAGTATACTGGCGGCACGATGTTGCACCTGTACATGGGCGAACCTGTATCTTCTGGTGAAGCCGCTCAGAAAATAGTTCGTACAATATTTGAAAATTACAAGATTCCATATATGACGTTAACACCGACATTCTCTATATGTCCGAAACACGGGTATTTGCCGGGACGTCATGAGTTCTGCCCAAAGTGCGATGCAGAAATTGCAGCTAACCAAAACGCAGAACATAAGGAATAAAACAGTTTCAAAACAATACAAAAAAAAGAAAGGGAGGAAAAACATTATGACAGCTACAGAAAACACGCAAAGAACACCATGTGAAGTATTCTCACGTTCTATGGGTTTCATCAGACCAGTTTCCAATTTTAACATTGGTAAATATTCTGAATTTTGCGAAAGAAAAACTTTCACAGAAGCAAACAGTTTGACAGCAGGTCAAAGACATACTGAATTGATGAAAAAAGCTGCATAATTATGAGAGAGATTCAGATTGGTGGATTGGTTTCATTCACAACAATAGACTACCCCGGTAAACTGGCAGCAGTTGTATTTCTGGTTGGTTGTCCATTGCGTTGCGCTTATTGTTCCAATCCCCATCTGTTGACTGTTCACGACGGTGAATACGACCCAGAAAAAGTATTTGAGTGGTTAAAATCTAGGGTTGGTAAATTAGAGGCCGTCGTTTTTTCTGGCGGTGAAGCCTTGATGCAAGGCGATGCGCTGCTTGATTATATGAAACGCGTCAAAGATTTAGGTTTCCTAATTGGCTTGCATACCAACGGTTTTTATCCAGAAACATTACAAAAAGCTTCTGATATTGTTGATTGGATTGGATTAGATTACAAAGCAACCAGAAGCAAATATCCAGAGTTAGTCGGTCAAAATATTGCACATGACCATATGATAAGAAGTTTGGACACATGGCTGGCAACAGGTAAGGATTTTGAAGTCCGTATAACATGTGATCCAAGATTTATTACCAAACTTGATTTAATAGAAATAGCAAACGATTTGCATAATCGTGGTGTAAGAAAGTTTGCAGTACAAAAATATGTACCCCATTTTGAAGATTCGACGCATAACACGACGCCCGAACAACGCAATCAATTTTTTGATGACGATAATTTACGAAATACTATAAACACGTTATTTGAATGTGTTACGTGGCGAGAATCAAATTAAAAACTTACCGGCATTTGCCGGTGTTTTTTATCTTTTTCATTGACTTAAAAGCCAATATGTTTTAGTTTTCATATATCTTATTTAGGTTTTTTTACCTAAAGAATACAGTAAGGAGAAACAATGAAAAAGACATTAGCGTTATTTATGGCCGCAGCAATGTTTGCACCATCAGCCTTTGCAGCAGAAATCACCCCATACGTTGGTTTGGGCGTTGTAATTGACAAGGCAGGCACAACAGCGAAGCGTGTAAAATTTGATCAAAGCAAAGTACCTGCTGATATTGCTGGTGCATTTATACCAAATGCTGGTGATAATATGGACTTTGATATGGCATTTGCAGGCGAAATCACTGCAGGTGTTAAATACGGTAATGTCCGCGGTGAATTAGAAGTTGCAATCCGCAGTGCTTCTGAAGATGATTATGAACTTTTTAACGGAACAGTTTTTGAAATGGGTCCAATTGTTGTGCCTGCTGAAATAGAAACATCCACATCTGTTCAGCACAATTCATATATGGCAAATTTCTATTATGATTTTGCAATATCTGGTTCCAAATGGACTCCATACGTAGGCGCCGGTATTGGTTTTGGTACATACGAACAAAAAGCAACTGTTGATATTGATTTACCAGATCAGTATAAACAAGCCGCACAGGCAATGGGTATCCCTGTTGGTGAACAAACAGTTGCAGATGACACACTGACTGAATTTGAATGGCAAGTCGGTTTAGGTGCAATCTATAGCTTTAACGACACGTGGGCGTTTGATATCGGATACAGATTTAACTCTTCTACAGTTGAAGAAGAATTCGTATACGCACATGAAATCAAAGTTGGTGCACGTTATACGTTCTAATAAAAACACCCCGCTGCTTGGCGGGGTTTCATTTTGCCAAAATATAATAAGGCGTAATGTATGAATAAAGAAGTTCATAGAATCACAATCAGACTTAAAATTGAATTCGCTATATAACCCTTATGCTGCAGCATATGTGGACAGCCAATACTGCCAAACCAACAAATTTCTCTTGATCACCATATTCCTAAAAGTCACGGCGGTTCAGATGATGCCTCTAACCTGCTACCGGCACATAAGATATGTAACTCAATAAAAAATGACTTGATGCCAGAAGATTTTGAAAAAGTGAAAAAAAATTTATATCAACATGCTTTGGAACACTGGCATATAAAGTATAAAGATAGATTGATTCTAGAAAAAGCTTTAAAACACATGAGATAATAAAAAAGTTCCTTTCTATAATTGACAAAATGTCTTTTTGCACTAAACTAATCACGTTATGTCTAGGCAAAATTGTGTTTATTGCGGAAAAGAAATTACAACACGCAGCAGCGAGCACGTGATACAAAACGCGCTGGGTGGTCTGTATGAGTCAGAAGACATTTGTTGTCCAGAATGTAATAACTATATCAGTCGTTGTATTGATGCCCCATTTACAAAAATATTTAATCCAATTATTGGCAAGATAGATAACTTTTCTAAAACAAACAACCCAAAATCAATGCCGTCTTGTACTGGTAAAGTTTTATACAATAATAAAATATACAATGCGTTTATCAAAAACGGGAAAGTTGTAGGATGCCCAGATTTAAGTCGTGAATTAAAAACAGATATATCTAAATTACCATTACAAATTGTGGCATATGATTTTAAACTTGATAATGAAATCTTCCACACAGGTATGGCAAAAATTGCATTTAATTACGCTCTGGATAAAGGCATAGATTTAGACACTCTAAAACACGGCTTAAATATTGAAAAGACAGCTAATGACATTCAAAAAATATCTTTTACATATCCAATGATACCTTTCTGTCCTTTAAATCCGGTAGATTACTATATCGAGTTAGAAACAGACTTTAATTTGTATCACAATATGATTCTGTTTAGCCAAGAAAGCACTCTGTGGTGCTATATAGATTTATTTAATACATTTCAATATTATGTATTACTGTCAGATAATTTGTCACAAGGCATCAACGTTTATGATAACTATGCTCAGACATTGCAGAAGATAGACCGTACCGAGCCAGAACTAGATATATATCGTCCAAAAGATATTTTGATATACGCACAACAATATGGTGTAGAACCGTGCTTGGATAAGGCAGAGTTTTCAAGACGAATAAAAAACGCAATTGCAAAAAAATCTCAGAAAAAGGCTTTAGAAAGCATAATTTCAGATAAAATGGCAGCAATGCCAATTGATTACAGTTTAAGAATTGCGCAAGACCCTAAAAAATTATTACCATTTGCACATTCAATGCGTCTGTACTTTGACGATAACGACAAACTGCGTACAGAAAATTTCAGAACTATTACGACCGATGTACAGGGTTATGTTGTACCGTATCCATATGCAATAAATACCGTACTTCGGCAAGACCAAACGCCATTACGTTCATATACAATGTCAAAGTTCAACAGATTGACAAATTTCTTAAATCAAAAAACAAAATAGGGTACAACATTATGACAGTTATAAAATTCCACACGGTATTAAAACCTATATGTGTAGTAGTCTTATTGATTGTCGCCACCGTAATTATATGACTGGAGAATGCATGGCGACATGGCATGGGTGCGAATACAGAATAATGATGGATTACCGAAATAAAACTCGTTAAAACAATAAAAAACAAACGCCCTCTACGGGGCGTTTTTTATTTTTCTGGCGGATGGGGAGGGATTCGAACCCCCGGTGGAGTTGCCCCCACAGCGGTTTTCAAGACCGTCGCATTCGACCGCTCTGCCACCCATCCGAAACTTTTCTGGTACCGCCTATTCTATATTATTTTTTTCTAATTGCAATACCAAATATCATCATCCCTGCTAAAAACATTAAACCAGAAAGAAGTTGACCCATTGTCAACCCCCAACTGGTCAAAAATCCAATCTGTATGTCGGGCGCTCTAAACTGCTCGCAGAATATTCTAAACAGTGCATACAGCATTCCCAATATTCCACCCAATGCGCCAGGATATTTACGAAGATTTGTGAACTTGTACAGGCTGTACATTATTATGAATAATGCTATACCTTCTAAAGACGCCTCGTACAAAGGACTTGGATGACGCGGCAATTCTGAGTGTCCCGCAAAAACCACTGCCCAAGGAACATCCGTCACACGACCCATGACCTCCATATTTATAAAATTAGCAATTCGCCCAAAAAACAATCCAATAGGCGCAATTACTGCAAGCATATCCAACAATTTAAACGCACTGTTATAAGTGCTATCACTGAATGCACCAGCTTTTTTCTGATTCCTTGCAAATAAAAATGTCGCCGCAATAACGCCTATCAAGCCACCATGAAAACTCATTCCGCCATGCCATACTGCAAATATTTCCAATGGATGCGCCAAAAAGAAAGGCAAGTTATAAAACAACACATACCCTAATCTGCCACCAATAATAACACCAAGGATAATTGCCGTCAGCAAATCGTCTAGTTGCTTTTTATCAAGTCTTATTTGACTATCCGATTGGCGGGTAAAATGACGCAGTAAAAAATAACCTATTACAAACGCGGCCACGTATGCCAGCGCATACCACCGTATATCCAACCCAAATATAGAAAACGCTACCGGAGAAATAGGATTTATAGTTATTGCCATCATAACCCCCACAAAATGATATGACTTGAATTGCGCTAGGGATTGTATTATATATTAGCATAACTAACAAGGAGAAAAAAATGGCAGTAAAAAATATTGCTTTAAAAACTAAATCGCCAAACGCACCTGCAGGTGCTAAGTCCGGTGGTTTAGAACTTTACCTGAAAAGAATTTTCGCGCTGATGTTTGCGGCAGTTGGTGTCACAGCGTTGGCATCGTTCATAACAATGGCCACGCCTTTATGGTCTTTGCTATTCACGGCAACTGGCTTATCCGCTTTTTATTATATATTGTTATTTGGCGGATTGGCTTTGTCAATTTGGACACAAGTTCGCGCGTTTAGCTTTAAGCCCTCCACAGGTATTTTACTATTGATGCTTTATGCGGTTCTTACAGGAATTGTTTTAACACCTTTGCTGTTGGTTGCAGTAACAAGTAATCCATATACAATTCTGTCGGCATTTGTAATCGCTGCAGTTATGTTTGCATGCATGGCCTTGTTCGGATACAAAACAGTCAAAGACCTGTCATTCTTGGGTATATTCTTATTCATCGGAATGATTGGTTTAGTTCTGGTTGGTTTGGCTTCTTTCATATGGCCGGCAATCGTTGGCGGAACGTTTGGTACAATCGTCTGCTTGGTCGGTGTATTGGTATTTGCTTTGTTCACAGCATATGATATGCAAACATTGAAACGTGCGTATGCAGTGCTAAGTGACGGTAATCAAAAAAACCAATTGGCTGTATTAGGTGCTTTGCATCTATATATATCCTTTATCGCAATGTTCCAATATCTGTTGAGTTTGCTAAACAGAGACTAATAAACAAAAACGGAGAAAAAAATGGCTTATAAAATAGACCCTTCTAAATGCATTGGTTGTCATACATGTATGGGCGCATGTCCTGTTATGGCAATTTCAACAGGTGCTGACGGTAAGTGTGTTATTGACCCGGCAAAATGTATGTCGTGTGGTACATGTGCAGCGGTATGCCCTGTAGCGGCAATTGCCCCAGATGCACACTAAATAAAATTAGTAGAATAAAAACGGGGGCAAAGCCCTCGTTTTTTCTTTGCAATAACAGTTGCAAAAACACATTTTCTGTATAACAATTACTCGGTAAAAATTAGGGGTAGAAAAATGCCAGCAAAAACAGTAAATGATATTGTCGCATTATGTAAGCGTCGTGGTTTTATTTTCACAGGTTCTGAAATATATGGTGGTCTGGGCGGTGCATACGACTATGGTCCATATGGTGTTGAATTGATGAAAAACATCAAGAACGCTTGGTGGAACGCAATGATATATTCTCGTAATGATATTGAAGGTTTAGACGCTGCTCTTATCAGCAACCGTTTAATGTGGAAATATTCTGGTCATGAAGGCAGTTTTTCTGACCCATTGGTAGAATGCAAAAAGTGCGGTGCACGTATGCGTCAGGATAAAATGAAAGATCCTACGAAATGCGATAACTGTGGCAGTACAGAAATCACAGAACCACGTGCGTATCAATTGATGATGGGGCTATCAATCGGTGCAACAGCAGATGGGGCTATCAATGCGTATCTGCGTCCTGAAACGGCAACTACAACGTATGTAAACTTCAAAAACGTATTAGACGCTTGCCCGCATAAATTACCTTTTGGTATTGCGCAGATTGGTAAGGCGTTCCGTAATGAAATTTCTCCACGTGGATTCGTATTCCGTATGCGTGAATTCGAACAGGCAGAAATGCAATACTTCATCAATCCAAAAGATGATGAAAAGTACTTTGAAATGTGGAAGCAAATTCGTATGGCTTGGTGGGTAGATACTTTGGGAATACCAGCCGAAAAATTACGCTTCACGCCACATGAAAAGTTGGCACACTATGCAAAAGCAGCGGGTGACATTGAATATGAATTCCCAGATGGCTTTGACGAAGTTGAAGGCGTTCACAACCGCCAAGACTTTGATTTGGGTTCTCATACAAAGAGTCAAAGTGAATTCAATATTCAGGCCAATGTTATGGAAAATAAAGACAGTACTACAAAATTGGCTTACAGCGACCCACAGACAGGCGAAAGCTTTGTTCCTTTTGTAATTGAAACTGCTATGGGTGTAAACCGTGCTATGTTGGCAGTTATGCTGGATGCATACACAGAAGAAGAATTACCAGACGGTAAATCACGCGTGGTATTAAAGCTGAAACCTGCATTGGCACCTGTAAAAGCAGCTGTTATTCCATTGGCACGCAATGTACCAGAATTAGTAACAATTGCGAATAATATTGAAAACGATTTACGTAAATTGAATATAGGACGCATTGAGCTAGAAAATTCTGGTAATATCGGAAAGAATTACCGTCGCCATGATGAAATTGGTACACCAGTTTGCATCACTGTTGACCACCAAACATTAGAAGACAATACAGTGACATTGCGTTATCGTGATTCTATGGCACAAGAACGCGTCGCTGTTTCTGATGTACCACACAAAATTATGGAAATAATAATTAAAAATGAAAAATAAAAAACGCCCTTTTGGGCGTTTTTTATTCGGACACCACAGTCATCTTCGGAATAAAAACCGTATCATTATATGAACTTAAATATCTGTTACCTGTTGCACAATATACCTTGCTTAAAGAATCTTCATATTCACGGACGGCCGTCACCCAACGGTTTTGAACATCCAACTGTGCACCTTGGTAACCCGCCAAACCACCAAGCGCACCACCAACACCCGCACCTATCAAAGTACTTTTCAGACGCGCTTTGTTTCCTAAATCTATCAAACTTCCGTCCTCGGCGTCTACCATCATAGGATAGAAGTTTTGAATATCTGCATCAGTAGTATCTGGCAAGGCATATGCTGTACCACTGGTTGAACGCCCATAAATAGTCTGACCACCACTGTTAGAACGCTTCCATTCACGCCAATCTGATTGAGTCATTCCAAAAGATTTATCTCTCATTTCAAGCAACGCAGGTATTTGACGATCAACGCGTCCTGCAGTTACTATCTTTGCAAAAATACCCCTGCTAGCATCTGTATTTTCGCCAGCATTATTAGCAGAAACAATGCTAACCACACCATTATTGGTCGACATATAATACTGCTGTGATGAATTAGAAAGAATCTTTTCAAACTGCTCGCTTGTCACTTCTTCTATGTCTGTATTAGGATAAGCTTCTAATTTAATAGAAACCAAATCTTCACGTTTACAATTGCTGGCGTTTTTATCACATACATACGTTTCATCTGTATCTATATTGTAAAACGCAACCTCGTCAGTCAATGGCGTAGATGTCACCAACGCACCCCATAAGCACGTTGTCTTTCTGCCTTCACCACCACTAACATCCGGAATTGTACAATCTTCTATGCGCAAAACGGAATTACCAGTACCAGACATATTTCCAATCAAACCACCAGCCGCCGCGTTTACGCCAGTTGATAAAATCACATCCCCTGCAACTTTCCCTGCATACGCGTTTCCGGCCATAACAGCACCACCAGACAAAGCACCTATAACCGTACCTTGAACCTTGCCTTTATCTGTGCCAAGCAAACTGTCATTACCGCGGTCGTTCGCGCCAGCCATATTTCCACCAATACCGCCAATCAAAACACCAGCAGCAATCTTCAAACCAGCATTTTGTTTTTGCTCTTGATTCATCTGCTTGACAACATCATCCATTGTCGGGGCTGCATCTGCAGGAAATGTAAAGTTTTCAACAGCACTAACATTCATTGTTGCTTCTGGGAAAGACTCTATATTACATTTCACGGAATCACCCGCAGCCAATGTCGCACGAGCCAAAACAACATCAGAGCCATCAAGCCCCGCCTGATAACCACGCAATTCTACAACCGCAACACATGTATCCGAACCACCTGCACCATTACCCAACGTTGGGCCATCCCATGCAAATTCACCATTAGGATAAATCATGGAACACTGTTCCAACTGATTATATGCAACAGATGTATCATTAGAACCATTGGCAATTTCTTTTGCCAAGCTTTCATCTGCCACACGAACTGGTAAGTTATTTTCCGTATCTGTGGAAGGAGTTGTAATAATATTTTGTGCCGTTGTTGTGGCTGCAGAATTACGTAAAGCGTTTACCTGCTGATACGCCTCGGCATAACTGCGAGATTGGTTACCAACACGCATAGCGGCATCTGCATTCAGCGACGTCACACTTATCAACGCCGCAAACAAAGAATAGTGAATAATTGCACGATTTGCTTTCATTGACATTCACCCCGCTTATGCGCCATGTACTGCGCAAAATCCCCCGTAAATTAAATATATCAGAACTGTAATCTCAATCTGATACCTAAATCAATGGTTCCCAAACGACCACTTTCATACCAATTGGTGTAGTGCAAAACACTATCATATGCTCCAGGATATTCTTGACCCGCACCGTCACCGAACCATTCTGTTTGAGAAACAATAATACTTCCAGACGTCTTTACTTCGCCCAAATTCATGTATCTGACAAAGAAATCTATCTTTATGCCACCATCCATTTCTGTGGTCAAACCACCTTCAAACATAAACGCCAACTGTTCGACCGTACCACCGTTATGGTAAGCATAAACATCAGAAATACCAGTTAAATCACCCGGACCTGCTGCACCTGGTTCCATTTCCGAATAAAACGTATCATCGTAAACCACATAATCAGCAATAGTATTCAATGCAAGACCAACGCCTACACCAACATATGGGCGCAACATTCCACCTGCCAAATAACCGGTATAAGAATCAATATTATAGTACAAATTCAACATCGTAACGTTCGATGTAATCGCACCACCATCAACTACTGCATCAACATAACCACCAATACCGTCAGAAGACTTCACCATACTTGGATAAGCAATGCCACTATAACGCAAATATCCGAAATCTATGCGCAAATCATTGTTGATTGATGCGCCAACAGATAACTGCAAAGGAATTACCGTATCTGTATCAAAATTAGCATCTTGGAAGGCACCAGGAACAAAAGGACCATATTCTTCGTTCATATAGTCAGACAGCATTGCGCCACTAACACTTGCAGAATAGCCAACCCCAAGTCCAACATATAAGCCACTGTCCGCCAAGCGGTCAAAATCAGACGGTTGATAATATTGCCGCCCCGCAGCCGTTGTATAAGACTGCGTCACATTTGAACCAACCTGAGGCAAAGCCCCCGTTATACGTGTTGTGCTGGCAGCATTTGGGTTAGTTGTCGGAATCAATGCACCACTGGTATTCGGTAATAAAACCACCTGACCGGCGGCGTTTGTGCCCTGATATCCGCTGTAAACAGGATAAACAGTCGCACTGGCAACACCAGATGCACCAAATAAAAACCCCGTCAATGCCGCAAGAAAGCCGACTTTTCTCATTGCCTTTCCATTTTCCTTTTTGGTTATTATATCACAAAAAAGGCTTTTATAAAAGTATTTAGTAAAATCGCCACAACCAAAAAATTACCCCACCAATCGGTGGGGTATGTGTCCAATATATGTTAAATTTACTTTTTTTATGCTTAGAACTGCAAGTTCAAACGAACGCCCAATTCTGCCTTTACGTCAGAACCGTTCTGAGAATTCGCATGCGCTGTATCAAATGTATATTCACCATACAACGCAACCTGAACTGTATCTGTCAATTGATTTGCAACAGACAAAGATACGATGTATTCATCAAATCCATCGTTCATGTCAGATAACTGAGAAATCAGTGTACCCGCAAATTGCTGACCTGCTGGATTTGTAACACCAGTTGCCAAGCTCTTCACACCGTTATCAGCATGGTGATTGTATTTGAAACCGCCACCGAAAGACCAGCGATCATTCAACTGATAGAAAGCATTCAAACCAAAGTTGATTTCTGTTGTTGATTTCAAATCAACAGAAATTTCGTCTGGAATACCCAACCTAGAAACAGGAACTAACCCCATACCCGGTACTGGTGCATACAAACCAGAAACATCGATAACGTTATTATCGCTGCCGAATGTCTTCAAAACTTCAACGAATGCGCTTGTTGTCAATTTTGACCAAGTTTTACCAAAACGCATACCGACGTCTGCACCCCAACGACCGTTGGAATAGTTATCATATTTGAAACCAGATGCTAATGTATAAGAACCACGCATTTTGTTTACGCCACCCAAGTGAGCATCTGCGTAGATATCCAATACGATATTATCTGCTGTTTCAATTGGACGCCAAATCAAGCCCAAACGACCATGATTTAAACCCTTGCGGTCAATATCATCCGCCTGAGTATATGCAAAGGAACCACGAATAGCCAAACTATCTGTGATACCATAGCCCAAATCTTCTGTAACACGCCAAATTGGGAATTCTGTTGCCCCAGCGTGATCCTTTAATTTATTTGCATCTGTGTCATCTGTAACTTTGTACATAACACCTGCACCCGTTTTTGAATAAAAATCACCAGATTCTGGCAAGTACAACGGGTTTTCCAAATTAGCAGCCATCGCAGGTGTAGCCAAAACTGACGCTGCAACTGCTAATTTTAAACTTTTTTTCATCATTTAACTCCTTGTGTTTCGATGAAATGCCACGGCCCCCATTATTGGCAAGACCGGGGATCGTATCCGCGCCACCCATTATTGGCAATAGCACGTTGTTTACGACACGACCGCTGTATAGGGTGCTACATTATAAGAATAAAGTCAAAACTTTTTTGCTTGTTGACAAAACCTTGAAAAGTATATTCCTTGCACTACACTAGTATAAGTGGTGGGCTTTTACTAACCAAAGGGGGCGCATATGACAGACGCTTTTGATAAAAACATGCAAATAATTTCAGGCGTTGAAAATTCAAAAACGCAAGACAAACAACTTTCTGACGCCGACAAAAAAGTAATATCTGAATCTTATTTCAAACTATTCTTTAATCTAACCTATGCAAACTGGTTGCGCGGTAAGACACTTGGTGAATCTTGGTTTACCGCACTGTCTCAATTAGAACAATTTGTAAAAAACAAAAACGCCAACAACCAAGCAGCATTATATTTACGTCAAATATTTGCCGCTCACAAAACTAAATGGGCCCACGTCATGATGACGAATAAACATCGCGATGATGTATTGCAACCAACGCCTGAGCAAAAGCAAAAATGGAATCAACAGACAGCGCAAAACGTAACCGCGGCTATGAACTCTTTGAACACCACGTTGAAAATATATGATTTGTCCGAACAAAAAAACAACAAATCTCAAACTGCACAACAAGACGCTTTCAAAATCGCTGCACAAAAAATGCAAATGTTGATTATGTTGCAGATGAAACAAAAACAAAGCGGTATGGCCGCATAAAAAATCCCCCGTTTGGGGATTTTTTATTTGTGCTTATACGCCAGCACATATGGTTCAAATTTATCCAGACTGTCAGTCTTTACCCACGAACGCGGTATGACTAAACTATTATGCTGCCCTGCAGACATCTTTGGCAAAGTATCGCCATTCTTTGCATTTATTATCTGCGGTAGTACAACTGCCACACCTTTTTCTATCCCTGGCAAAACGAAAGTTATCTCATCGCCGGCTTTGATTTCATTTCGCAATTCTAATGTTATCTTCTCTTCGTCTACCGAAGTTATAACACCCGCTGCATGATATTCTGACGTTGAACGCGTCGTTTCATAGTTATGTGCATCTGGACCTAAATTACCATCAAAAAATGCCGTCGTATAACCACGTGTTTCCAGTCTATTTAACTCGTCCATAAATGGGGCTGGGTCAAAGTTATTCGGATCTTTTGCATACGCATCCAGGGCACCACGATACGCATGTACTACACTGCCGACATAGTATTCACTGCGGTTGCGTCCCTCTATTTTCAATGAATCTGGCTTAGATTCAATTACCTCTTTTAACCGTGGCATCAAACAAAGGTCTTTAGAATTCATGATATATGCACCGCGCTCATCTTCTTCAATTGGCATTTCTATACCTGATTCGCACTCGCGCAATATCACATCATACTTCCAACGACATAACTGTGCACATGCACCACGATTCGCAGGTCGCCCCGTAATAAAGTTAGACAACAAACAACGTCCAGAATAACTCATGCACATTGCCCCATGTACAAAAATTTCCAACCCTACGTCTGGACACTTTTCACGAATTATTTTAAATTCATCGTGAGAAACTTCACGTGCTAGCACGCACAATTTCGCACCAGCCCTTTGCCAGAACTTTACAGATTCTGCAGAACAAATATTTGTCTGAGTAGAAACATGTATCGGCATATCTGGATTATGTTCACGAACCCACATCATAACACCTGGGTCAGATATAATTAAAGCATCCGGCTTTAAATAATCAATCGTCTCGCTAACACGTCCCATATTCGCGAAATCTCTTTCATGTGCGAACAAATTAAAGGCCAAGTAAACTTTTTTACCGGCAGCATGCGCTAGTTCAATACCTTGCTTTACTTCTTCGGTCGTAATTTTTGCCCGCGCCCGCATAGAAAAACCAGGTAATCCAGCATAAATAGCATCAGCACCATATAAAATGGCGGTTTTAAAGGCATCCAGCGTTCCAGCTGGTGCTAATAATTCAGGTAATTTAGTCATAGTATCTATATTTTTTACAGTTATTTTCATAATGCAAGCATTTTATGAATTTTTTAACTTGAAATTATTAAACAGACAATGTATAGTAAAGCACATTGCCAGTTTAGCTCAGCTGGTAGAGCATCTGATTTGTAATCAGAGGGTCGTTGGTTCAAGTCCGACAACTGGCACCAGAAATAAAAAAAGCAGCCTTTCGGCTGCTCTTTTTATTCCTTCCTATTACTTTCTCTTCTTATTGTTTTTCTTGCTCATTTTATTTTGCGGTTTATATGAACGACTTTCTTCTTCATAATCATCCCCATCGTCTTCTTCATCTTCATATTCATCATAATCAACATCTACCTTATTCATTTCATCCAAAACTTTACGTGCATGCGGACTTTTGTCTGCATACCTTTTTAACCCGACCATCAATGCCGCAGTTATCAATTTTTCTAAATCTCCGGCAGACACATTTTCAGAAACTTTATCTTTTACGTTCTCGGCAATATTCTTCATCGCGTGTGTCGCTTTGTAAAATAATGTATGACGATGACGAACACTATCAATAATTTCCATTATCCACATCACTATCAAATACGCCACCATAGGTACCGCAAAGCACATTATGAAATATTTAAACACTGTTGCATCACAAAATGACACACCAAACATTGCGTCACAAAAACGCTGGCTTTGCAATAAACTTACAATCAATATCTCGTATAATGCCGCAACTGTTAAACAAATTTTCGCTTTTAAAAACATTTCTCTCTCCTTTTTTATTTTATATTATTCACGCTGACCAGGTATAAATCTGATACCAAGCAAAACCGTCCAATCGTTTCTGTGCCAATCACCACCAATACGCTTGCCTATTCTAGTCCATACACCAGTCGTTCGATTCAACATTGTACCTAATTCCCCTTCAAGCAAGTACTCTGTTCTGCCATCTTCATTATTTATCCAAACCTGTGGATCAATTGCCGCCCACCAACCATTATTAGATAAATATCCAGCTAGCATACGTATCTGCGTCTGATTGGTGTCTTGATATTTCTTTTCGTCCAAGTTGTATAAAGATATAAATTGTTTACCAACCAACGCTGTAAAGAAATTTGGACTAAACGCATAAACATACGCCAATGTGGGGTCAAATGTATATTGACGTGTTCCTAAAGTGTCTGATGTTGCAGTCGGAAAAACAAATTCTGTGGCCCCAATAATAACATTCCTGCCAAATCTATATTGGGCACGACCACGAACACGTAAATCCCCTATTCCGGTATCAGAAATCCCATAGCCAGAAAAATGACTCAGCGGCAGTTCTAAATTTATACCAAAAATCTTATACAATTCTTTGTCATACTTTAGACCCAATGTAGTTACTGATGGACTGCCTTCTGCATCTATCACGTTTAAACTAGGCAGTAACTCCATTTTAGTAACATTATCTGCTGGGTTTACACCTTTTACAGCACTATCCGCAAAAGATGCAAATGGAACCATTAAACCAATTCCAAATATTAAAAATGATTTTTTCATACCTTCCTCCTGTTTTATACAATTCTTGATAAAACAGGCAATAATGTCAGTAGGAACAAAAACCCGCTGCAAAAGCAACGGGTTTCAATGTGTTTAAAATATATCTTAATCAGATGTCACGGGGGCTTCTTCACTGCCATATTCAGGCATTATAGTTTCCGGTTGAACATCGTCAGCAGTGTTTTCCCGAGCAGCAGTAGCCGCCGCTTCTGCCTCTGCTGCAGCACGTTCTTCTTCGGCACGTGCCGCATTTTCTATTTGCAACAACTGTTTTTCCAGTGCAGAGCGCTCGGATGATTTATAACCAGTCTCATCACCTGTTTCTGCCGTTTCTTCTGTAGATGTTTTTTTATCCAGTACAGCAGGATTTATCAAATTATTGAATATTTCCTGCGATGCCTGAGTTCCCGTCATATCTCGCGCTAGTAATTTGCTGCCGTCCCCCGGAAAGAACCACTCGTCCAGTTTTACCGCAGTCAACTGCATTATCGGGCGCGTACGTGCATTTTCAACCCATGGTGCAGGCCTTGGCGCATCTGAATAATACCACAGCGCACACCAATAAACTAACCCCATAACTACAATACCACGAATTATGCCAAAGATAATTCCCAACGTACGGTCTGTCACCTTCATTATGCTGTTTTGTATTCTCTCACGTAAGCGCTGGTTGAAAAAACCGACCAACATCAATATTACAAAGAATACTATAAAATACGAAGCAACAAGAGTTCCAACAGTTGAAGCTGATAAATCAAACCAACTTTGTAATAACTTATCCAGCCAAGGCGAAATAAAACGGGCTGCAAATGCCGCGATTACCCACGACAATGTTGCAACCGTTTCAAATATTCCTCCCCGAATGCTGGCCCAGATAGTGGATGCCACTATGACACCCACATAAATGTAATCTAAAGTAGTTAAATCTAGCATCAGCATATCCCAAGTTTTTCAAATTCAAAATTTACTTCTTACTTTTATCTTTTTTAACCAAAACGAAACCTAAAGCCGCTACTAAAACTATCAGCAATACATAAAAATATATTGAAGAAGAACTTTCGTTACTTTTTTTTTCAGCAGCAATTTTTTTGGCTGCGGCTTCAGCAGCAGCGTTATATTCAGTTATTGCCTTTTGACGTTCAGCATGCTTGGCACGAAAATCTTCTGGATTAGCTTCTAACGCCTTCTTATTCTCTGCTGCTGTCTTTTTATCCGCATCTGATAAGTCAATTTCCACAGCATCACGCAAATCTTGTTGCATAAAATCTGCATAGCCCTGGAAACACTTGTCTCCAACTACAATTACAGGTACACCACCATTATCGTATTCGCACTTTTTCAATGCTTCTTGGAACGCAGGTAAATTAGACTGGTCCATAACATTTATCTGAACAATACGCAAATTTGGGTATTCGTATACCATATTATTCACAAAAAATTCGCGCGCATGGTGACAGTGCGGGCAGGTTGGTGAATAGTACATAGTAATGTCCGCCGCACTTGCAGTACCCAAAAACAAAAATCCGAACAAAGCGGAAAGAACTGACAATTTTTTCATATTTTCTCCTTTATCTTGATTTGGATTATAAAAATCTGTTCGCTATGGCGCAAGCCATTTTTATCAAAACAAATGGAATTTTTTTCTGTTGTTTTTTTCGTCTTATGGTGCAAAATTCTTAAGAAATAAAAAGCAAAGGAGATGAAAATGTTTTCTCTTACACAATTTCCACTACAATTTTCAGAAAACGATTTGTTGCCATATATGTCCGCTGAAACATTACAATGCCATCATGGGAAACATTTGGCAACATATATAAAAAATCTGAATGACTTAACGGTTGGTACTGAATATGAAGCTATGCCTTTATATGAAATAATTAAAAAATCAGTAACAGACCCAAATGCAAAAAAAATTTTTAATAATGCTGCACAAGTATTTAATCATGACTTCTTTTTCAAGGGAATGAAACAAAACGGCGGAGGTAAAGCCCCAGATGAAATTACAAAATATTTTGGCGGCGCAGACAATTTTATATCAGAAATAAAAAATGCTGCAACAGGAGTATTCGGCAGCGGTTGGGCTTGGCTGGTTCAAGATGGGGACGTTATAAAAATAACAACTACTGCAAATGCAGATACTCCTATTGCGCACGATTTAATCCCTTTACTTGCAATAGATGTATGGGAACACGCTTATTATCTGGACTATCAAAATCGTCGCGCAGATTTTGTGGATGCTTTTTTAACACATTTGGTAAATTGGGATTTCGTATTATCTAATCTAAACAAATAAAAAAACGGGGAAAATCCCCGTTTTTATTTTACATATCTATCATAAATTACGGGTGTTTTATTTATTGTATAAATTCTGCCGTCATTATCACGGTTATACCACACGTACAAAATATTTGAAACGTCATTCTCTGACCATGGACTTAAATTACCAATAACCTGACGCTGGGTATTATTGGTAAATACAGTATGGAATGTATTATCAAATACCTGCGAATAATTGTCATTAAATGTCTGACTGGCGATAATATTCATTACTAATACGCCATTTTCTGCAACGCGCGATTTTACACGCTGCATAAACTCAGCTGTGATAAAACCTTCTGGTATTTGAAAAGAATTTGAGTACACGTCTAGTAAAATTATATCATACTTTTCAGTACTATTTTTCAGATACTGACTGGCATCTTGAACAACGAATTTCTTATTTGATGTCAGTGTATGTCCAAGAAAATATTTCTCTGATATATCTTTTAAGGTGTGTTCTATATCAACAAACGTATATTCGTTATGATAATCATTCAATCCTGCGGTAAATCCACCTGCACCCAAGACCAAAATTTTATACGTTTTATCTCGCGGCAAAGTATAGATAAAATGGTCATTAAAATAAGTTATATACTCTGCTGTTTCACCACTGGATGGATTATATACAGACATTGGCAATCCGTTCATATTCAATATCCGCGTGTTATCGGGATATTTAGAAACAGATATCGTTGAATTCGCATTATTCACTATGATACCAAAACGACTTTTTTGCATATAATTACTGTTCAACCAAATGGTTGGGATAATTATGCACAAGCATAATAAAGCAACCCACCATTTTGGCCTAGTTATTATTGCTGCAAATATCGACAAACAAACAATCAAAATAACGGTATAATTCACACCAATAAAAGGCATTAAAAACAACGTTGTCAATAACGACCCTAATACTGAACCAATTGTATCCCACGCCATAATATTTCCCGTATAATTCGTGTTATACTTGTGCAAGCATCTTGATAGCAATGTGGTATTAAAGCCAAATAGAAATGGCCCAATAGACAACAACACGAAAGAAAAAATAAATGTTTGCAAGACACTTGATGTAATTCCCCAGCGATACAGTTGTACAAAATAATCTGTAACCAGCGGGAAGCTGGAAGCCAAACATGCAAATAGTGCAATTATAATAAAACTAATTCCCAAAATATTTCTTATGTTTTTATGATGAATTTTTTCTGAAGAACCAAGAAAATATCCAAGAGACATAAAACCTAAGAACGTTCCCATTATTATACTAGTAATTACCGCATTGGAACCAACCCAAAACGATAGTTGACGCAACACAACCAATTCAAAAGATAAACTTACATAACCGTTCAAGAAAATTAAAAATATCAACCAAATACGTAATTTTTTGGACATCCTTTCCCCCTGCTATAAGGCAAATGCTAGTAAAAAAATTTTTTTCATTCAAGCAGGAAAAAACTTTAGCGCGTATGCAAAAAGCGTACATCATCAAATTCAGGATATCTACTAAACATTGCAGTTGCAAAAGGACACATCGGAATAACCTTGCAATTTTTCTTTCTTGCGAAATCAGCAGCACAACGAACCAAATTTAAGCCTATTTGTCCGTTTCTATATTTTTCAGAAACCCTTGTATGATCTATAATTATTTTATTACCACCAACACGAACGAAGGTAATTTCACCAATATGATGCCCATCACAATTCGCATAAAAACCCTGACCGTTCGGAAAGATATCATAAGTTATTTTTTCGTCCGCCATATTAGAATACCCCCGTATTAAAACTATAACACGAGGGCACTATCTTATAAATCGGATTGTTATCCGAACTACGAAATTGTATCATAATTCTTGCGAATAACCTTTCCACTACGACGTAATCCTGCAGATTCCGTTGCTGATAATTTTGGTTTAAGCGTTGCGACAACACCATTTGCTCCGACAATACGTGGCAACGACATGGCAACCATCTCATTTCCAGCCCCAGAGACGGAGCTGACAGTCAAAATTCTGTGTTCATCATTTATCAAGCAACGCAATAAATCTGCTGCTGCCGCACCGATACCATCCCAAGTTGCTCCACGACCACGAATAATTTCATATGCCGCATTTCTTACACGGTGCTCAATCGTATTTCTTGTCGTTGCAGGTAATGAGATTTTCATCTGTTTACAAAAATCATCCAACGCAACTGCGCCAACCGTCGCAGACGTCCAATCCACCACGCTACTATCACCATGTTCGCCCAAGACGTATGCGTTTATAGATTGTGTAGAAACATCTAACTGGCGAGCCAAAATCGTACGCAGGCGTGCAGTATCCAGCATTGTACCTGTCCCAATTACTCGACCAGACGGCAACTTAGACAACTTAGTTGCCAACATAACCATAACATCCAACGGATTAGTCAAAATTATAATTTTTACTTTCTTGGCATCAACATTTGACATTACACGTGGAATAATATCTTTTATAACTTCTGCGTTCTTATTCAATAAATCCATACGCGTTTCACCAGGCTTTTGGTTTGCGCCAGCCGCAATAATTACAATATCGCTGCCACGAATGCCGCGATAATTACTTACTGCGCTAATCTTTACATCAAAACCAAAACTTGCTGCATGTCCTAAATCTTCTGCAGCTGCACGTGCACGTACACCATCCCTATCAAATAAAACTATTTCATGCACAAAACCCGTATTTTTTACCGCCGTTGCAACGGCAGAGCCAACCGTACCAATTCCAATTATTGCAATTTTCATATTCTCTCTTCCTTTTATTATTCGTCTATAATTATATCATAAAAAATCGCCCATACGGGCGATTTTTTAATATGATTTTGCAACATATACGTATTCTGGATTATTATCATCCAAGCATCGACGTGATATCTTGTATTTTTCCATCAGACCTTCAAACTCTGAATTTTGTGTCTGTTCATTTTTAATGCGGAAAAATCCAACCTTGCCTTCAGCCAATGCGCTTTCCAGCGCAGCCAAATCTGCAATTTCATGTATCATTGTCTTATTACGTTCAACAACCGCATCGTACATATCGTGCTGCATCTGATTCAATATGTCTTTTACATCACGCAACAATTCTGCATCACTGATTGTACGTTTAGATGCCTTGCCCAAATCACGACGCGTAATGGTAACAGTGTTTTCTTCCATTTCACGCGCACCTATTTCTACACGCAATGGAACACCACGTTTAATCCATTTCCACATCTTATCTGGCGCACGCATATCAGACGTATCTACCAAAACACGAACACCCGCTGCACGTAATTGTTCGCCTAACTTTTCAGAATACGCGTTCAAAATTTCAACATTTTCATCACGCGTAATTGGAATTATTACAACTTGATATGGGGCAACTGCCGGTGGTAATACCAAACCATCATCGTCAGAGTGCGTCATAAACAAACTGCCCATCATACGTGTGGAAACACCCCAAGACGTTGTCCACGCATGCTTTAATTGACCATCTGTCCCCAAATATTGAATGCCAAAAGATTTTGAAAAATGCTGTCCCAAATCATGTGAAGTTCCAGCCTGCAAAGCCTTACCATCTTGCATGATATGTTCCAATGTATATGTGTGGTCAGCACCAGCAAAACGTTCTTCTGGTGTTTTTTCACCCATAATAGAAGGTATCGCCAATACTTCACGCATGTAATCACCGTACATCTTATGCATTCTACGCGCATCTGCATTTGCCTCTTCATGAGTCGCAAACGCATTATGACCTTCTTGCCAATAAAATTCTGACGTACGCAAGAATAAACGAGGACGCATTTCCCAACGCATAACATTTACCCATTGGTTTAACTTCAACGGCAAATCACGATAAGACTGAACCCAACGCGACATCGCATCACCAATAATAGTTTCAGATGTCGGACGAATAATATATGGTTCTGTCAATTTAGAATCTGGGTCTGGCTGTAAAACACCATCAATTGCTTTTAAGCGATAATGCGTTACGACCGCAGCTTCTTTTGCAAAACCTGCAACATGTTCTGCTTCCTTATTGAAAAAGTTGATAGGTATCAACAACGGGAATTGAGCATTTTGTACTCCTTGAGCCTTGATACGTTTATCCATTTCATCGCGCATCAACTCCCATATTGCCCAACCATATGGTTTAATCGTCATGCACCCACGAACAGGAGCATTTTCTGCCAAATCTGCCGCTGTAATTAAATTCTGGTACCACTCGCTAAAATTTTCCGCACGCGTCGGAGTAATCGCTGTCTTCATAATCAAATCTCTTTTATTTTGTCGCTTCTTTATCTTTTAATTCCATATATTTGTCGGAAACTATTTTCTGCAAACTTTCCGCAATCTGCTTTCTATCCATACCCGCCAGGGGCGGAGGCGGTAAAACAGTCAACTCTACTAAAAATCCACCCAACATCATTATATGAAAAACTTGACCAAATGCGCTACGCTCTTTAGAACACAACGGTCCCATATCTTGCTTTTCATTCGCAAAATAACCAAAGTGTTCCGCCAAATCTTCATCACTAATTACACCACCGTCACGATAACGATAATTCATCACAAGCGGTTGCACCAATACATTAGAATTTTCAACAAAGTTGAACAGAGTACTCTTAAATTGTTTTACATATGCGCCATTTGTCGTAGTTCCCTCTGGAAACAAAAAAACAGGATACGATACTTTGGCCAATGTTTCTTGAACCTGCTTCAACGCCTCTATCGCATGTGACGGTCTGCGATCTACAAAAACAACACCAAATTTACGAGCAACCCAGCCAACCAATGGCCACGATTCTATGTCTTTTTTCGCAACAAAACTGCCACCAAATGCGACAGGGAAAGTTGCAATTTCAAATATAGAAATGTGGTTTGCTATTACCAATAGTGGTCTGTGATTTGATATCTCCCCATGTACACGAATCTTTATGCCAGACAATACCAACAAAACACGCATAAAGACGCCCATATACCAAACAGAAACTTTACCTTTTGGCAACAGTAATATTATTGGCAGTTGAATAACGACCATAACCCAAAATGCAGCAAATTTTATTGCCGCGCTTGTCGTGTTAAAAATATTCTGCCGTCTAACGCGTCCCATTTTACTCGTGTTCCTCGTCGTCTTCTTTTGGGTCATCAATCAATTCAGCGTCAGCCGCATCTTCTCGTAGCAAAAATTCAAACAATGCACGAACAACTTTAAATGAACCTGTTACAGGGAATAACATTATCTTTCCAACTGTCTTTAAAGTGCCATCTTTTACATCCAGATGCTCTAACGCATTTTCACGTCCCAAGAAATGTTTTTGATAAGCCGCGTCAATATTCTTGGTCTGAACCATCACAAACACATCATAAGAATTAAATGGTTTATCAATAAACACACCCTTCCCAAACGTTGCGCCCAAACGCAAATACCCCTTGATAAGAGGTGTCATTTGACGACGAGCGTCCGTCTCATCAACAAATTCACGTGGTAAAATATTCATACGTGATAACTTTGGATTTACACCTTCTGCAAAATTTTCCGACAATACTGTTGCACGCAATCCCAAAGGTGTTAAATGATTGTAATACAAATAAGATATTGCCTGCGCAGATTCTACTGTCTTTGTACCAACCCAAGAGGCAACACCAAACAAAATTGCTATTTTACGACGAACAACATATTCGCCAAGACCCGCCCACAACATTCGCATAACCAACGCATTATCACGATATTCACGATTGACGCAAGCACGAGACATTTCTGCGATATTTCCGTCTACTTTTTTTATCTTGGAAATATTAAATTCAGATTCAGTATAGAAACTACCCATTTTTTCGGCCGCATTACGGTCAATTATGCGATACGTTCCAACAATCTTACCATTATGAAATACAGCCATATACTCTGCATAACGATCGAAAGAATCATATTCTTCGCGAAGATTTTTTTGTTCTTCTGTGGCAGAAGCCCCCTCTTCTTCAACGAACACTTCATAACGCAACTGACGAACTTGACGACGTTCTTCTTTATTACGTGTCAAACGAACTTCGTAATCACGAACCTTGATAGCCATAAGATAGTCCCTTTTAATACTTATACCCTATCAAGAATAGCAAAGAAATCCGCCTTTTTCAATTATTTTATTATCTCAACTCATCCGCCAAGGTGGCCACTGCTATTGCATACCAATTCGAGCTGTTCCACTTCTTGATTCTATAAAAATTCGGATACGTCAAATACGCATATATAACTGGTTGCGGCGCAACGTCTGTATCAATTGCATTTGGATCAACAACCCCAGTTGCAACATTCGCCGCAGCTGCAGCAATTGCCGCTGCACGTTGCTCTTGGATTTGATTTACATCCGCAACTAAACCAGCAACCATATCTGCCGTCGGTATAGTTGTCCCATCCGGATTCATTACCCCCATATATGCCCATTCAGTTAAAGACTTTTTAGTCTTCCCATCTAACAAAGAAATATCAAAGTTTCCAGGCAATATAACCTTGCGAACAATTTTTTCATTCGGATTCCAACCTAGCTTATGCAGATAATTACCAGCACTAAACATAGCGTCTCCAACACTATGTATAATATCTATTTTCCCGTCACCATTGCCATCCGCGCCATACTGCTGCAATGTCGTTGGTATAAACTGAAAATGCCCCATTGCACCAGCCCAACTGCCATGAATATCGTTTATATCCAAACCATTATCATCAGCAATTTTCATAAGTGCTAATAATTGATTCCCAAAAAAAGTTTCCCTGCGCCCCTCGTAAATCAAGGTTAAAAAAGCGTCCGTCAACTTATGCGCTGCGCGATATTCCCCATAATTAGATTCCAATCCCCAAAAAGCCAATATCACATGTGGTTGTACACCATACTTATTTTCTACACGAGACAGCATTGTTGGGTACGTTTTGGCCATTTTACGCCCCTGCTCTATCCGACGTTGATTTACAGTACGGGCCAAATAACCATCCAAAGTCAATTTAAATTCAGCCTGATTTCTATCACTTTTTACAATTGCGGGAATAAACGCAGGGTATTTTAACGTTGCATCTATAGTATCTTTCGAAATATTTTGTGCGATTGCGCGTGTACGAATATCTCCCAATATTTCATACCAACGATCTACATCAAACGCCCCCACATCAGCATGCGCAGATAGTGGCAAAAAAAACACCATCGCAACGCCCACTAGGCGTGCGATTAAAGAACTTTTCTTCATATTACGCACCCCTTAAAATGAGTATTTTAAACCAACATGCAAACCGAAAGACTGCCAAGTAGCATGCTCTAATTGATCGCTAATATAAACAGTTTGCGCCGGAACAGTTTCCAAAATTGGCAAACCATTATCATCGGTAACATAATAACCGTTTTCGTCAACCAACCATTGTGAGTACTCTGCTAAATACAGTTCACCACCTATATTACCAACATAGAATAAATTAGTATCAACCTTTATCGCTAACTGCATACGATCAGAAATTCTATAATTATATTCCATCTCTGCCGCATATGAATATGCACCGTTGCTGCCTTCGTCAATAAAGCTCGGATTTTGTTGCCAATCAGTACGGTTCGGCCAAGTCCCTTCAGACGAATAATTCGGCAAACCTACCTGGAAATAAAAACGCAATTTATCAGCCAACGTC
This sequence comes from uncultured Alphaproteobacteria bacterium, assembly GCA_944390125.1. GTDB lineage: Bacteria > Pseudomonadota > Alphaproteobacteria > Rs-D84 > Rs-D84 > Enterousia. Next base: position 100,080 of record CALXOX010000002.1, on the reverse strand, counting down.
ATCTGCTTTTCTATTTCCAACCCTACATAAAAACCAGACCAGGTTGTGTTATAAATATGCGTCGTACCCTCAACAATAACAGGGCCATCACCACCAATAATTACGCACTCGCCAGAATCTACACCCCAAGGAATATATCCCATATCTGGATTGTAATCACCAGTAATCAAACTTGTGCCTAGACCAAAAATACCACCTGAATTAGATGTTTGAACTAACTTGATATCCTCTGGCGACATACATACCTGATACCAATCATCTGGAGCCTCCATATTGATTGGCACAGAATAATAATTACCCTCCAAATCGCCGTATACGTAATCACCATTATTGGTCATCAATGGTAAGAATATACCTGGATTCGGATAATAATGGTCTGACATCTCTAAATTATGATTAAAGATTTCATAACCAAAAGACGGTGATAACTTCCAACCACCTATATCCCAAATATGGTGAGCACCAATTCCAACTTTGAAATGATTCGTACGTCCCGTTTGATCACCAACAGATATCGTAAAAATACCTTCGTTTGGTTTAGAATTATCATATGGTTCTAAGTCATAGTCCATGGACATGCCACCATGCGACATAAAGCCCATACTATATTCACCATACGCGAACATATCAAAATTACGTACGCTGAAATTGTGTTGCACGCCAACACCAATTTCATTAAACACCATATCATCCCATTCCAAAACAGAATTTACACCTGTTTTGAATTCAAAATCTGCAAAACGACGAGTATAAGTCGCGTAAACATTAGTTTTATCTTCCGTCGGTAATGCAATACCATTAGCAGTCATTGCACCAACATTAGTACTTACAGTCGGACGCGGAACCTGATAAGAATACGATTGACTGCCCACAATCTGCTTATTTCCAGATTGACCAACATACTTTGTATAACCCTGACTTGCATATTGACCATACGCTGCCTGATTAGCAGTCGTTGTCTCTGTTTGATAATAAGACGGAACACCCTCGTTCGACGCAAATGCCGTCAAGGGCGCCAGAATTCCGCATAAAAATGATAGCCTTCCTGTATTCATACCTACATTGTTAAAAGTATTCTAACATAAAAATTATTTCTATTGAAAGCACTTTTTTTGCATAAATAATCAAAAACTGGATTTCTAAACTATTTTGTATAGAATATCGGCATGGTCGTACCTCATAACATATATATTCATGTTCCTTACTGCATATCCAAATGCAACTATTGCGCTTTCTTTTCTCGTGCTTGCGCTATGCCAAATTGGGAACTTTATGAAAATAATATAATAGAAGAAATAAAATACTGGGCACAAAAACTGGGCAAAATTTCTGTACCAACCATATTTTTTGGTGGCGGCACGCCGTCACTAATGCCAACCAAAACATTTGATAAAATTATATCAATCATAAATTCAGCATTATCAATCAATAATGATTGCGAAATCACTTTGGAAGCTAATCCTGGCACTATAAACGAAGACAAATTATCAGAATTTATCAATGCCGGTGCCAACAGATTATCAATTGGTGTACAATCTTTAAATGATGAAAAGTTAAAGTTCTTAGGACGGCGACACGATACCAAAACCGCACTAAACATAATAAGCATTGCCCAAAAGAAAAATATTAGATTATCTGCTGATTTTATCTATGGATTACCAAACGAAACAGTCGAAGACGTTATACAAACTTGCAAAGATATAAATTCTTTGAATCTAAAACACTGTTCAATGTATGAACTAACCATAGAACCAGATACGCCATTTGGAAGAATGAATCTGAAAATGCCTTCTAACGAAGAAATGGCTGATATGTATTCCGCAATCTCAGAATACTTAAAATTACCGCGTTATGAAGTATCTAACTATGCGGTGATTGGAGAAGAATGTAAACACAATTTAAACATATGGGACGGCGCACCTTATATTGGCATTGGCCAAGGAGCTGCTGGCAGAATATTCATAGACAACCAATGGTACGAACAACTGGGAAACAATGAAAAATTTGAAAAACTGTCCAATACAGCACGCGCTGAAGAACGCGTAATAACAGGGCTTCGTCAAACACGTGGCGTTTACCTTGACAGCGACGTAGAAAAAATAATAAATATGCAATACGTTATTGACAACCCTGAACTGTTACAAAAAACGCTCGACAACAGAATTTCTGCAACAGAAAAAGGCATGTTGATTTTAGACGATTTAATACTAAATTTAATGAGGTAATTTAAATGCAACATAAATTTTTAAATGTCATTGGAATAATTGCAGTTGTATTCGCAGTTATTACGGCATACTTTATTACCAGACCAAAGGAGGTAGTTATGACAACTGGAATCAAAGCAGAAAACATGGACTCTTCAATTCGTCCAGGTGATAATTTTTATGATTACGCAACTTTGGGATGGCAAAAAGCAAATCCTATTCCAGATGATTATTCTAGATACGGTTCTTTCGAAATATTACACGATACGAATTTGCAACGTGTACGTGAAATTGCAGAAACAGACACAGGTAAAATCGGAACACTATATTCCATTGCAATGAATGAAGAAAAATTAAATTCTGATAAAATCGCGCCCATTAAAAAGTATCTAGATGAAATAGATGAAATAAAGACAAAATCTGAATTACCAACATACCTCGGAAAAATGCACCATTTTTCATCGGCTTTCTGGGGCGATGGCGTGGCATTAGATGAAAAAAATAGCGAGTACTATTTATACAACATTGGACAAGGCGGGCTGGGTTTATCAAGAGACTATTATTTTGACCAGGACGAAAAGTCTGTCGAAATTCGAAAAAAATATCTTGAATTTATAACAAAACAAACACAAAATTTTGGACTTTCTATTGATGCCGAAAAATTATATGCATTAGAAGAACGCATGGCAAAATCTTTCTATCCGAAAGAAAAATTACGTGACCCGAACGCTAATTATCACAAAATGCCAATCAGCGAAGTAAAAGAGAAATTTACGAACTTTGATTGGGATGCGTATTTGACAGCACGCGGCGCAATAACAGCGAAAGAAATAAATATAAATCAGCCAGAAGCAATTGCTGAATCCATCGCCATTATGAACGATACAGATTTAGATTTAATTAAAGATTATCTAAAATATCGTATTATTAGTGCTGCAGATACCGTTTTAGATGATAAAACTTATGAAATTTCGTTTGATTTCTATAACCGCACTATGGCTGGTCAAAAAGAGCAAAAACCACGTTGGAAACGTGCAGTTGCTCTATTAGACGGTTCTTTAGGCGAAGAAATAGGTCGGTTGTATGTTGAAAAATATTTTTCTGCCGCAGCAAAAGAACGCATGCAACACCTAGTAAAAAACTTACAGCGTGCATTAGGTATGCGCATAGAAAATCTGGTCTGGATGTCCGATGAAACAAAAACGCAAGCGCTGGAAAAACTGAATACGTTTAAAGCAAAAATTGGTTACCCAGACAAATGGTGCGACTATTCAGACTTGAATATCAGTGCAGAGGCATCATTGTGGGAAAACGTAGTTCGTGTTTCTGAATTTGAAGACGCATTTTGGCTGAATAAAATTGGCCAAAAACAAGACCCAACTATTTGGTACATGAACGCACATGAAGTAAATGCATATTACGACCCTTCAACTAATGAAGTATGTTTCCCAGCAGGAATATTACAATACCCATTCTTTGATATGGCAGCAGATGATGCATTTAATTACGCAGCAATTGGCAGCGTAATTGGCCACGAAATGACACACGGGTTTGATGATTCTGGCCGTCAGTTTGATAAGAATGGAAACTTGCGTGACTGGTGGACAGAGACAGATGCAGAAGCTTTCACAAAACGTGCCAACGTAATGAAAGATTTCTTTAATAAAATAGAAATCGCCCCAGGCGTGAATGCCAACGGAGAATTTACGTTGGGCGAAAACTTAGCGGACTATGGTGGTGTAACAGTTTCATATACCGCATATAAAAACTTTGCAACACCAAGTGACACAATCAATGGCCTAACATCAGAGCAAAGATTCTTTATTGCTTATGCCGGTGTTTGGGCACAAAACATTCGTGATGCAGAAGCAATCCGCCTGACAAAAATGGACGAACACTCTCTTGGGGAATGGCGCGTGAACGGCATACTGCCGCATATTGATGCATGGTACGATGCATTCAATATCACACCGACAGACAAGATGTATCTGGCACCAGAGAAACGTGTTAAAATATGGTAATAAAAAAGCCGGCAAATGCCGGCTTTTTTATATAATTTAATGATGAGCAATAAAATGTAAGATTATACTTACAATAAATATGATTGTGATAACTGCCAGTATAATCTTTTGCGTATGATGATGTTCACCATGACAATGTTCACACTCACAATGACAATCTCGTGCAACTAAAAACCAAGAAAGACACAACATTAAACCAGAAAATACAAATAACCACGGCTCAAACCAATGAGGTATAAATTCTGCATGAGCCACTTCAGGTGTAAACAAACTGACTATTGATAAAACTATCGGCAACACACAACAAAATAAATGAGGCAATATACTTGCGATAATTCCTATTTTTACTGCTTTATTTTTCATAATTTAAAACCTTCACAAAATAAATTGGCGCACTGCCGTCCGCCTTTTTAATCTGCGTCAAACCTTCCACACATGTTCGACGCCTCTGGTATCCCCAACAGGAATACTTCGTCACCTTGCAAAATCACCTAACGGTGACCGGCGTAATTCCGCCTTTTTGCTGCGGTTCGAACCTTCCACACAGGCTCGACGCCTCTGGTATCCCCAACAGGAATACTTCGTCACCTTGCAAAATCACCTAACGGTGACCGGCGTAATTCCGCCTTTTTGCTGCGGTTCGAACCTTCCACACAGGCTCGACGCCTCTGGTATCCCCAACAGGAATCGAACCTGTATCAAAGGTTTAGGAAACCTCTATTCTATCCAGTTGAACTATGGGGACAACGAACTATATTTTATTCACAGATTTTAATATTGCAAGTTGTATTCTCGGCTTGTATAATACCCCGGATTAAAATAAAGGAAAGGGATAAATGGGAAGCAGATTAATTGGTTATGGGTCTTATTTACCCGAGAAAATTGTAACAAACCAAGACTTAGAAAAAATCGTCGACACTTCCGATGAATGGATTGTTCAACGTACTGGTATGCGCGAACGTCATTTTGCTGCAGACAATGAAACAGTGGTCGACATGGCTACAATTGCCGCACAACGCGCATTGGAAAAGGCAGGGCTTTCTATCAATGATATTGATATGACAATTGTCGCAACAACATCCCCTGAATTAGATTTTCCGTCCGTTGGTGTTCAGGTATTGGGACGGTTGGGCGCAACAAATAACGCACCGGCTTTTGATGTTCGCGGCGCATGTACGGGTTATATTTACGCTTTACATTGTGCACGGGCTTTCTTTACCGCAGGCATTCATAAGCGTATCATGATTATTGGTGCTGAAAAGATGACTCGCTTCATTGATTGGAATGACCGCAGTACCGCCGTTTTGTTCGGCGATGGTGCTGGTGCTCTTATCTTTGAACATTCTACATCCAGTTATTCCGGCATCATAGACACAGTCGTCATGTCTGACGGTAAAGAAATGGGAATGTTATATGGAACTCCTGATCACCATATAATGATGAATGGGCCCGAAACTTATAAGAAAGCAGTAACTTTAATGCCAGAGGCCGCAAATTACATCATGGAACATGCTGGAATTACTGCAGATAACGTTGATTGGATTGTTCCACATCAGGCGAATTTACGTATTATTCAAAGTGGTGCGCAACGTTTGGGTTTCCCATTAGAAAAAATATTAGTAACGGTTGATAAGCACGCAAACACAAGTGGTGCATCTGGTGTTCTTGCATTATCATATGCGTTTGATAATAATATAATTAAAAAAGGTCAACTTGTGTTGTACCCTGCTTTCGGCAGCGGTCTTACATGGGGTGCAGCATTGATTAGAGTATAAGGTAGAAAAAATGGCAACAATAACCAGAAGCGATTTTGCAAATAGATTACGAGAAAAGTTCGGACTTACGACGGCCGATGCTTTTAAGTTAGTTGATATTGTATTTGAAGAAATTAGCGAATCGTTGATTCATGGCGAAGAGGTTAAATTTGCTGGGTTCGGCAGTTTTAAAATACTTACCAAACCACAGCGCATGGGACGCAACCCTAAAACTGGTGCCCCTGCAATAATTTCTGCACGTCGTGTAGCGTCATTTAGACCAAGCAACGATTTTAGAAAACGCGTTGCAAAACAATCATAAAAAAGCCGGTAAAAACCGGCTTTTTTATATATTGATAAAACAGACATATACATATATTATGACATATGAAAATGTTTTTAATAAAGGGGTGTGTAATGAAAATATACGAACAAACAGAATTAGACTTTAAAGATGTATTGGTAAAACCCAAACGTTCTTTTATAAATTCTCGTTCAGAAGTAGAAATTACCCGCGAATACAAATTTAAATGGTGTCCTCGTAAGATTGTTGGCACAGGTATAATTTCAGCAAACATGGCGACCGTAGGCACTTTTGAAGTTGCAAAACATATGATGCAAAACAAAATGTTTTGTTGTCTGCATAAACACTATCCGGTTGAAGATTTAATAAAGTTCATAACAGAAAATGATTGTCGAGATTACGTTTTCTTGTCTATGGGATTGCGCGATGAAGACTATGCAAAAATAGAAAAAATTCTGACGGAATATCCAGACAAGTGTCGCAACATTTGCATTGACGTTCCTAATGCGTACATTCCACGTGTTAAAGAATTAGTCATAAAAATGCGCGAAAAATTTCCGGACATTCTTTTAATGGTTGGCAATGCCGTTACAGCAGAACTAGTGGAAGATTTGATTTTGTCTGGTGCGGATATCGTAAAGTGCGGCATTGGCAGTGGCAGTGCATGTATTACGCGCAGAATAACAGGGGTTGGCCGTCCACAACTTTCCACAATATTTGAATGTGCAGACACAGCACATGGCATAGGAGGTATGATTTGCAGTGACGGTGGCGTTGTTTATATTGGCGACATATGTAAAGCATTTGGTGCCGGTGCTGATTTTGTGATGATGGGCGGATTTTATGCAGGCTGTAACGAAGCAGCAGGCGATATAATTGAACGCACATACCTGACGGACCAAATAGACCCGGAAACAGGAAATCGAATGACGACTGTAAAACAATTCAAAGTATTTTACGGAATGTCTTCTGAGTACGCTCAAAACAAGCACTATCACGGCATGCCTAAATACCGCGCCAGCGAAGGACGTGTAGTAGAAGTCCCGCTAAAAGGCCCTATTGATAAAATGAATCAAGACATTCTGGGAGGGCTTAGGTCTTATATGACATATATCGGTGCACGACGCCTGAAAGACGTTTCAAAATGCACAACTTTTTATCGAGTGAACACACAATTGAATACCGTATTTGGTGATTAAAAACAGCCCCGTGCAGGGGCTGTTTTTATACAAACTTTTCTGGAACAAGATTCGTAATTATTTTAAACGCACGGCGAAAAATAGACGTATCTGGACTATGATGATACACACGCGGTTTCTTGTCCCCAGGGCGCATTCCCGTCCACACAGGCTCACCGTCCTCCAATGTTACACGCCAAGACGTTTTCGCATCCTGCAAAATCATATCACGCAACTTATCCGCGAATTCCTTGCTCTCAAAAATAGCAACGTTTTCAGTGTTGTAGTACGCACTACGTGGATCAAGATTAAAACTGCCAATCCAAGAAATATCATCATCAAATACAATTGTCTTACTGTGTAAGACGGAAAAACTTGACTGTTTACGCTCGCGATCATGTTCCTTACCACGTAAATTTTCCGCCGACAACATAAACTCGTAAACGTCCGCCCCAGATTCTATCAATTCTTTTCTGTATTTTTCCCACTTTGCATATACGGTAGGCGCATTAGTTGACGCCAACGAATTCGTCACTATCGTCATATGAACACCTGAATTTTCTTCATGCAGCATATGATCTAAACCGCCCTGACCAGGAACAAAATAAGCAGCTGATAAATAAACAGATTCATCTGTTTTGGCCCACAGATGCTGCAACGCCTGAATAATATCACCGCGATACTCTTCCTTTTCCCCCATAGACATATCTACCTTAGAAGGAGGATCTGCCAAGAATTTCCCATGCCCCCAACTGAAGTCAAACTGCTTTTTCTTATATTCATTCTGGGCAAGCGAAATTATTTTATTATATTCCCTTATCGCCTCTGCACTTTTTTCCTCTATCTCATCAAACTTTTTCTCTAACTTACGCATTGCCCGTTTTGACTTGGCCTTCGGAAAAACCGATGCAGGTATAGCTAAATGATAATTCCAATACTCATCAAAACTTGCCGTTGCGTATTTCGTCATATCACCAATAAACAAAACGTCCGTATCAGAAAAATTCGATGCCGTTTCTGGGTAAAAATAGTTACTTCCTACATTACGTCCACCAGTTATGTATGCAACGTTATCTACAATAAATAACTTGTTGTGCATACGAGAATTCAGACGATTAAAATCTAATAAAAACTGAGGGTAATACAGCAATCTTGAACGATTAGCAACCGGATTAAATACCTTTACTTCTATGTTCGGATGCTGATTCAACAGCATGACATCCACAATATCTGATTTGGTACCGTAGTCATCCAACAATATTCTAATCTTTACGCCACGATCTGCAGCACGACGCAATTCGCCTATTAAAACGCGTGAAGAAAAGTCATTACTGTAAATATAAGTCTGTAAATCTATTGTTTTTGTTGCCATGCGGGCAAACGCAGCACGAATTACAAACGCCGACAGTCCATCTTCTATCAGCGTGGCACCACTAATTTCTGGGTCAGCCTCTAACTCTTTTGCATAACACTGAGCAATAGGCGTTTCCATCGGATTATAATTAAAATCAGCGCTTGTTATCTTTGGAGCATAATTAGCCAATCTTTCATCAGCAGTCGTAGTTGGAACTGTTGTGCACCCCATGAACGGCAATGTGAATATGAACAACGAAACTTTCTTTAAAATTGACAATTAAACCTGCCCCCTTTTCGCAGAACATAATATATACCATACTTGACAAGAATGTCAAATTCATTAAAAAATTTAACAATCCGAAAAAATACCTGCAAAAAGTATGTTAAAAAGGTATCTGATTTTTCTATTTTTTGTTTGCGCGATTTTTAGTATTATGATAAAATCATATGTAATAGAAGGGAAGTTTTCGAATGAAAAGATTGATTGCCGTACTTAGTGGATTGCTTGTTTTACCGGCTTTTGCAGAGATTGCGCCCGCGTACTACTACGAAGAATTGATGGCGCAATATGCTGATGAGATGCCTAATGCAGAATACGTCAATGACGAAGTTGTCGTTGAAGAGGCAGAACAGAACACAGAAGAAGCTGTCGTTCCTGTCGTTCCTGCAGCGGTTAGCCCACGTAATACAACAGGCCGTTCGGCAACGTCCCGCGCAATAACTTCTGCAACGAATACCTCTAACCGCAGCGTTGCAACAAGAAACGTTTCTAACGCTACAACGGCACGCACAGTCACATCTCGTCCGACAGCGACAACTGCGTCAACAACGGTTTCTCGTAGTGCTACGGCGCGTGCAACTGGCACGACAGTAAATTCTCGTGCAACGGCAGCAAATACTATAACAAGTCGTCCTTCTACAACGGTTCGCTCGACAGGCAGCGCGGCAAGCATGAATGCTTCACAGCCCGGATTGACGACACGCAGTTCTTCTAATTCTAACAACGCAAACACAACACGTGCGTCCATTGTCCAGACAGATACTGTAAACACGCCTCTGTACATCAGTGGCGGCACGTCCAGCCGTGTTGGTGTTAGCAGCAATGCAAATGTAACAACACGAGTCCCAACAATTCGTGTTGGGTCTGCTTCTACAGCAACAGCAACGACATCTTCAGAATCTACATCAACCACGGCGTCTATTGACGAATTGGCACAACTAACAGATTATTGCAAAGCACAATATGTTGCATGTATGGATAACTTCTGTAATGTTTTGGACGACAACCAGGGCCGTTGCAGCTGTAGCGCTAACTTAGCAAATTATGCGGAAACGGAAGAAGCATTAAAGAAAGCGACAGAAAGCTTGCAAGACGTCGCAATGCAAATTCAATATATCGGTTTAACAGCTGATGAAGTTGAGTCTTTATTTACTCAAACTGAAGCTGAATTAGAAATGCAAACAAGTACTGATAACAGTCAATTAAAGAATTCATTAGATAAGATTAAAGACATGATTATCGCTGTTGATTCAGGTTCTGCTTCATCAACATCTTCAAGCAGCATGAGCTTTGATTTGTCTGGATTGCTAGACTTCTCAATTGACAGCACCGGTTTTGATTTAAGTTCTTTCTTGGGTATGTCTAACAACACAGACAGTATAAGCAATCAACGTGGCGAGCAACTGTACGATACAGCAACAGCACGTTGTAAATCTGCTGTATTGAACAGCTGTGCAGCACAGGGTGTAGACATCAACGTTATAACAAATTCTTATGATTTGGAAATAGACAAAGCATGTATCGCGTATGAACGTTCTTTGACAGAATCAAACGACCAAATGACCGCAACAGTCAGAAACGCAAAAAGTGTTTTGCAGCGCGCACGTTTGTTAGTCGCACAACAAAAGAACTCTTATGACCTGCGCGGTTGTGTAAACGCATTGGATTCTTGCATGCAAGATGACTTTGTATGCGGTGATGATTACGAAAATTGCTTAGACCCAACTGGCAAATACATTGTAAATGGAGAAGTTGTCGTTGGCAGCAAACCTGGTGCACCTGGATATGCAGACGCTCCAATTTATGAAACTTGGAAATATAGTGATTCAAAATTTGCATGGGGCACTTCAGAAGGCGAAGGTTCTTTGAGCGAATATATAACAACAACCGTAACGGATACCTCGGCAGAATTACCATCAACCAGCATGTCTGAATTCTTACAGAACAAAATTGGTTATCACGACGATTCTGACGGAAAGAATTATGGTATGTGCATGTCAATATTGAATAAATGCCAGGCCGTAACATATGATGGCACAGGTCAGAATGCTGAATACAATCCACAAAACAATGTTATCAAGGAATTCTTGAATCGTACATTGGTGCAGATAAAATCAGCGCAAGATACAATCTTGGCAGATTATGCTGAAAATTGCATAACAGATGTTGCTTCTTGCTTGGCCCAGAACAACTACGATGCTGACGATAACGAAGGCGGCGAATTGTCAAAGGGTAACAAGTTGGCCATTAAAGCTTGCAACCCAATTATTACGACTTGCATGAGCGTCAACGACATTGACGGTGAAGCATCAACTGCAGATTTAACAGCAGATGAATGGATTATGCAAATAATGGATTAGCGGCCACCAAATAAACTAAAGCCCTCAATAGAGGGCTTTTTTTAATTTATTATTACTTAAATTATCGTTAGATTTGGGCGGGCAGAACGTAAATTATTTAATGACTTTTGTTGCGCCTCTTTGAACGCATCTGGATTCCATATCTGAAAACTGTTACCACGACCAACAAAAATTGCCTTGTCCTTTATTCCAGCATGCTTTAACAAATCTTCCGGTATAACAATACGGCCAGTCACATCAAAGGTCAATGGACGAGCATCTGCAAATAACATTGCAGACAAGTCATCCAATTCACTGTCGAAAACACCCATTTTATCAGTAGCTGACGCCAATTGCTCCATACGCGACATACTTAAACCTTCAATACAATTATGGGTGAAAGAACGATACAAAACAACGCCCGGAAACTTTTCAGATGAAACTGAAGCCCGAAAGGAAGCGGGTACAGATATACGCCCCTTGGTATCCAAACGATTTTCATAAGATGAGAGAAACAATGACATTTTTCGGTCTTTGTTTTGGGCACCTGCCCCGTTCCTTTCCTTGACTTCATCGGAAATGTAGCACGTCATTTTATGGTTGTCAATGACATTTTATTGTTATTTTATGGGATATTATGGTTTTATAAGTAAAATCAAATAAATTTAAAATATTATAAAAATATTTACATTTTATGCTTGACCTGCGATTCGTTTTTGTTCTAAGATATTTGTATAGACAAGGAGAAAAGAGTTAAAAGCCTTAGAAATCAGCCAAAAACCGGTTTTCAGGCAAAAACAAAAAAGATAACGAAAAATTAAATCTGATTTTTGTAAATACCTGTGTAAATACAAAAAAAAGATTATTTTTCATCAACAACCCGAAAGGAGGGACCGCGCTATGTCAAAATCTATAAAAGAAATCATGATTGCATTAAACCAAGTTTTAACAACAACTGTTTGGGTAAACGAAGATCGTCAAATTATATCTTTGGCTGATGAATTGCAAATCGGTCACAACAACGCGCCTCGTTCTATCGAAGATTTACCACGCACTTCTTTGGTTGGTGCATATGTATCATTACAAATTCGTACAGATAATTTTGATGTTGCAGCAGAATCATTGGAAACAAAAGATTTGGCTTTACGTGTAAAAGAAATGGTTTTTGCAGAAGCCAAAAAGATTATGGATGCTGCTGATGCATCTGTGTCCACAAAGGTCGCACGCGCTGCATAATATCTGCAGTCCAATATGCGGTCCATTGGACAATACAGTTTCTGGGTAACCAGAAGGAGGGGAGAAATCACCGGCAAGTAATTGCCGGTGATTTATTTTCTTGAACTATACAATTAAAAGCGCAAAACACCGCGTATATTTACCATGTAATTATTATAATCATTACGCATTTCTACACTGCCCCCCAACTCCATTTCTGCAATTGGGTTGAATATTGCACGCAATTTTAATTCACCATTAAATGCCCAGCGCGGCAATTTTTCTCCTGATATAGAATACGTTTGCCCATTTATATAAACCTTTGAATCATCTATATCTGCACGAGCGTCATATGATGTACCAAGGCTTATTTCCGGCACAAGATTTACTGAGCCAACAAACATATTTTCACGTGCTATTGTCATATCTCCATACGTCGTTAAAAAGTGTAAATCTTTTGACGCCACCGTCTGATCCGCTCCATCTGTAGCGCTGCCACGATGCATCAACGTATATCTTACCCCTGCACGTGGTGTTACCCGCCAATTCATTGAAGCAAATTTATATCCCATATCTGCCCAACCTGCATATGTATAAATAGACGGATTGTTTAATACCTGTAAACCTGCAACATTTTTTGTTTCGTTAAAGTCTGTATAAAACATATTCACCCCTGTACGCAAAACTACATTGGACGGCGAATACATCGCATACAGTCCACCGCCATTGGTTGGGGCGTGTATCGTACGCGCCCAACTTTTTATTCTGTCATATTGATACATATAGGACGCGCCCAACGTTAAATCGTTAAAAGAATATTCTGCACCAACCGCACCACCAAAGCCATACATATCAAAATCAGCATACTGTCGATTACCCTTTAAGTGCCCCGCTGTACCGAAACCAGACGCCCACAATTTTCCGTTGGCAATATAATATTTGTCTGTATTGTCATTACCTATCAAAGACGCAAAACGAGAAGTGTACGAAGAAGACATTATCTGCAACAGTGGTGCGGATGTTGGTGCCAACGCAGTCAAAGCATGTAAATATTCTATCGCATTTGTTTGCAACAATTCATCCATACGAACATAAACTTCATGTTCTAAGAAATTAGCTTCAGACGGCTCATCCTGCCACGCAAAAGCTGTATTTAAATTATTTTGTGTACCACCTGCCGCGCGCATCACATCACTAAAGTCATTTTGCTGAGCAACTTCATACCACCCATCCCCAATTTGAGTAAACATATAAATGTTATTGTTTATTTGAGGTATAAAATTGTCTACCAGCGCACCATCTCCCTGTAATATATGAACTCGCAGAGTTCTGTTATCCCCCATCGCATCTGGTGCTAAAACAACACTTAAATTAGCTTCTTCTGAAATAGAAAAAGTATTTGCCGATACAAAGCCATACGTATCAGCATCATTTATTGATAACTTCAACGTAGAACCAGAACCAAACGTCGCACTATTAGTGTTGATTGACGCAGTCCCTATATCTAACGTTCCTCCTGATACATTCAATACATCAGTAGAGAAAAACTTACCGTTTCCTGCAATCTGAACTGTACCATTATAGATATTCACATTGCCATTAAAACCGCTCATATCTGCATTCAAAATAATGCTGCCAGCGTTCGGAACTTCCGAGCCTTCAAAAGTATAAATGGAATTTATATTTATTTCCCCGCTGCCTGTTATTGCATCGTTAAATAATATACTTCTATCACTTGCAGCATTCATATTCATTTTTCCTGTTGAATAAATCGCATTAGATTCACCACCAGACGTATTACCACTGAATGTGATATCATTATTATTTGCAATTAAATCTAATTCTTCTAAATTGAATATCGCCCCACCACCTTCGACTGCCGTATTATTTTGAAAACTGCTGTCTATAACGTATATATCATCCCAATTGTAAATTGCACCGCCATAAGTAGCGCTGTTACCTGTAAACTGTGAATCAGATATAACAGCGTACAAACCATCTCCTATAATTCCATAATTCCCAATTGCCCCACCTGTCGCACCAGAATTATTTTCAAATATCCCATTTGTTAAATTCATATCTCCTGTAGTATAAATGGCACCAGCATCAGACGTACCTGTATTACCTATAAATTTAACATCGTTTAATGTTACATCGTTCGAATTGTAAATTGCTGCACCACTTGACGCAGTATTGGACACAAACGCACTATTAGAAACATTCAACGTCCCGTCATTAAACATAACCCCGCCATAGCTACTGGCCGAATTATTCTGAAAAACAACATTATCAAAAGATGCATTTGTTTGATACTGAGTATATAGAACGCCTCCGCTGCCACGACTGACACTATTATTACTAAATACAGAATTTGTAACTTCCAAATTTCCGCTACTTGTTTGATATATCACCCCACCCCTGCTGCTTGCCGTGTTACTTGAAAAAGCAGAATTTTCTATTGTTAAATTACCGCCTAAATTAGAAAACACTGCACCTTGGGTATTTACAAAATTATTATAAGATTTATCTATTGTTGCACTATCACTGGATGCAGAAAAAGCACCACCATTAGACAACGAAATTGTGTAGCCGCTTTGTATAGTAAACCCGTTTTGCCTGTCCCCGTTAAAAGCAAATCCACCACCATCAATTATTGTTGTATTAGCTCCCGGCCCACTCAATAATCTTGTTGAAGTCAAATCACCAGTAATAGTTATGTCGTTTTGACTGGCATAGTTTTTATACAAACTATAAAAAGTCGAAAAGTCTGGCGCATCTGCTCCAAAAGCAGATGTCACACAACATAAACTTACAATTACTAAAATAGATGTTTTTGTTCGCATTCTTTAATCTCCCCTGCTTTATACATACAGGGTCATCAAAAATGCGTGTTATATCAATACGGACGTATTCCCAATAAAAAATCCCGCAAACGCGGGATAAGTATAATCTGTTTAATACAAAAATTACTCTTGAACAACAATTTCGTCACGAATTTTTGCAACGGCCGCTGCACGCGCAGCAATCACATCGTTCAAGTTAGCGCCCGTCAAATCAGATGCATATTTAATGGAATTTGCAAACGCTAACGCATCACTATTACCATGCGTTTTTACAGCAAACCCCTTTAATCCCAAGAACGTTGCACCAGCATACGAACGCGGGTCTATCTTGTTCTTTAAGCGTTTAAATACGTGCACCAAGAAGAACGCACCAATAATCGCCAATATTGATTTCTTTAAGTTATCAACCAACACGCGCTTTATCAATTTCGCGGTACCTTCCACAGTCTTTAAAACTATGTTGCCGGTAAACCCATCGGTCACAACAACCTGAACATTACCACCACCAATATCATTACCTTCAACAAAGCCAATGTATTCATATGGTAATTCATCCTTGTGTTCAGACAGCAATTTATTCAATTTTTGCAGAGTTTCATTACCCTTCGTTTCTTCTTCACCGATATTCAATACCCCAACCTTTGGTCGCGGCATTTTACCGATAACTTCTGCATAAACACTGCCAAGAATAGCAAAGTCGAACAGTTCACGTTCACCGCACTGCACGTTTGCCCCCAAGTCCAATACAACTACACGAGAATCGCCACCCCCGGATGGCAACATTGTTGTAATTGCAGGTCTTGAAATACCGTCAATTGTCTTCAATGCTAATTTCGACAATGACATTAAAATACCAGTATTACCGGCACTAACAACAGCTGCTGAATTACCTTCACGTACGTCTTTAATCGCCATATACATAGAAGTATCTTGTGCATGACGTATAACATCACGTACCTTGTCCGTGCCCTTTATAACACCGGGTGCATCAATTACCTCGCAATTTCGCGCAACACGTGGATATTTCGCCAACAACTGATTCAAGACTTTCGTTTGACCAAACAGGCGAAAAAATACTTTATCTTCACCATTTTGATACAAGAACTGGTTCATACCGCCCAAAACTGCGTTCGGACCTTTGTCCCCACCCATTGCATCAATTGCTATGATTTTCTTTTCTGCTGACATGATGATATTAAAAAAGCAGAACGGCACTATGTAAACATGCGCCCTGTTCTGCCTTTAATCCTTTGCGTATATTATTTCGCACCACACGCCGGACATACATGATGCGGGCGTTTCTTTTCACCGCATGTCTTGCATACTGTGCAAGGCATTACAGACAATGCATCGTGTGAACGACGCTGTGCGGAACGTGCTTTACTTGTTTTACTTTTTGGCGTAGCCATTTTGTTATCCTTTTATTTACAGTTAGACATTTTATTAAAATCTTACGCATTTGCAAGGAAAAGTTTATTCTGATATTACTCTGGCCACAAACATACCATGATTGTGCAATAAACCTATAACCGCACTATGGTCGTCTAAGCCCATATAAAACTTATATCCCTGCTTTTCTAATTCCTTGACCGTTGCCAATTTGTATTCTGCTGTAGTACCCGGATAATCATGCGGTTTGCAAAATACACGCTTTTTAATATCTGGCAACATGCTATGAATATGCTGTTCTACCTTTTCTTGACCGATAGCCCAACGACCTGTGATAAATACAATTGTAAAATCACGACCTAGCGTCTCCAAAACTCTTATCATATTATCGTTCGGTTCGCCAAAGCGGTCATAGTTCGCAATTGCGAACTTCTTGTTTACAACACCGTCTATATCACAAAAAATTGCTGGTACTTCTGTCATTTACACACCTACGCCCGAGGCCACTTATTACGTGTCCCCGGGCGCCCGTTATTACGCAAAGATTATATATCCAACAATTGCTGTTGTCCGTTTCCTTCGCGTGCCAGTTTTTCGGCTTTTTCTTCTTCTTTTGCGATTTCACGTACGCGACGTACATACGCACCTGTTCCAACCGGTATCAAACGACCAACAATCAAGTTTTCGTTTATACCCACCAATTTATCGGTTGAACCGCTGATAGCTGCATCAACCAATACCTTTGTCGTCTGTTGGAACGACGCATTAGAGATAAATGAACGACTTGTCAAAGATGCACGTGTCAAACCAACCAAAACCTGAGACGCTTCTGCTGGTTTTCCACCATCATGTACAACGCGAGCATTTTCTTCTTCGAAATCAACACGGTCAACGACTTGTCCCATCAAGAACCCTGTATCACCTGGATTCGTGATTTCAACACGACGAGTCATTTCACGTATCAGAATTTCAATGTGCTTGTCGTTGATTGACACACCCTGCAAGCGATAAACTTGCTGAATCTGTTCAACCATAAACGTTGCCAATGCTTTTTGACCCAAAATACGCAAAATATCTTGTGGTACTGGATCACCATCAACCAGTTTATCTGCCTTTCTTACAACATCACCGCTGCGTACCAACAAGTTTGTTCCCTTTGGCACCGCATATTCAACAGGCGCAGTTCCATCATCAGGCATGATACGGATGATGATTTTTGACTTCGCGTCTTCCAATTCAATCGTACCATCAATTTCAGCCAACAATGCTGGGTTAGACGGACGACGAACTTCCAACAATTCGTTTACTCGTGGCAAACCACCGGTAATATCGCCTGTACGCTTTGTCTGTACTGGAATACGTGCCAAAACGTCACCTGCCGCAACCGTTGCACCATTCGATACATTCAGAATTGAATACATCGGCAACAAGTACTCGGCAATCTTCTTGCCACCCAAAGATATTACCTGTCCCTTTTCATCAACCAATGTGATTGCTGGGTTCAGGGCCTTCTTTGTATTCGCCTTCCAGTTTATAACTTTGCGTGAAACGATACCCGTTGTGGAATCAACTTCTTCCTGATAGGAAACGTTTTCAATCAAATCCTGGAACTGAACAATACCATCTTTTTCGGCGATGATTGTGTTGGCATATGGGTCCCACTCTGCAACCTTTGCACCCTTTTCAACCTTATCACCATCGTTTACAATCATCATTGCTGCATATGGTAATTTAGTTGTAAACAATTTTTCGCCCTTGTCATCAACAACGGACAATTCTCCGTTACGAGACAATACTACAATACGTCCAGCAGAGTTTTTAATTGTGTTCACACCAGACAGTTTGACCGTACCTGCAACAGGGACTTCGATATAATGACTTTCTGCCCCACCAGACGCAACACCACCAATGTGGAAGGTACGCAACGTCAACTGAGTACCAGGTTCACCAATGGACTGACCAGCAATAACACCAACTGCTTCACCAACGTGAACTAATGCTTGACGAGACAAATCCATACCATAGCACTTCGCACACAAGCCGTCACTGCAGCAAGTCAATACACTACGTACATCAACGCTTGGCAAACCAGATTCATTGATTTTACGTGCTGCAACTTTCGTTACCAATTCACCTGCTGGAACAATTACTTCCTTGGTAATTGGGTGTACGATATCATGTGCTGCTGTACGGCCCAAAACAACGTCGCCCAATGGAACAGCCAATGTGCTGCCCTGATATACAGGTTTCGCTGTGATGTATTCTGTCGTACCACAATCATGTTCTGTAATAACTGTATTCTGCGCCAATTCAACCAAACGACGTGTCAAGTAACCAGCGTCAGCAGTCTTCAAAGCCGTATCCGACATACCCTTACGTGCACCGTGGGTTGACGTAAAGTATTCTGCCATGGTCAGACCTTCCTTAAAGTTCGAAATAATAGGAACTTCAATAATAGAACCGTCCGGCTTCTGCATCATACCACGCATACCAGCAACCTGCTGAATCTGACGCTTTGAACCACGCGCACCAGACAACGCCATCATCAAAACAGAATTCCAATGATCACCTGTTGTCTTACCCAGCGCAGCGTATGCCAAGTCACCAATCTTATCGGTTGTGTTCTGCCACAAGTCAATCAACTTGTTGTGCTTTTCACCACCTGATAACAAACCGTTCTGGTATTGTTCATTGATTTCTTCAGCTGCTTTTTCTGTTTCTTCAATAATGGTCTTCTTTTCTTCTGGAATTACAATGTCTTCGTATCCAATAGAAATACCACTACGTGCTGCCTGCTCAAAACCAGTATCTTTCAACGCGTCAGCTAACAGAATAGTCGCCTTATCACCGCAGCGTTCATATGTCGTTGCCAACAAAGATTTGATTTCACCAACCGGCATAACTTTATTTACTAAATCAAACGGCATATTTTCGGACTTTGGCAACAACTGACCCAAAATCATACGTCCGGCTGTTGTCTTGTAAATCTTACCGTTGATACGCGCAACAATTGGCGTGTGCAACGTGATAGACTTGTTTTCCAATGCCATTTTGACTTCGTCCATATTCGCAAAACGTGGTGATTTATCTGTGTGTTCACCGTTTATCAAAGAGATATAGTAAACACCCAAAACCATGTCTTGAGATGGAACAATCATAGGTTCACCGTTCGCAGGTGACAAAATGTTGTTAGAAGACAGCATCAAAGTACGTGCTTCCAATTGCGCTTCTAATGAAATTGGAACGTGTACCGCCATCTGGTCACCGTCGAAGTCAGCGTTAAAGCCCTTACATACCAATGGATGCAAGCGGATAGCTTTACCTTCAATCAAAACCGGTTCAAATGCCAACATAGATAATCTGTGCAAAGTCGGCTGACGGTTCAACAATACAGGATGTTCGTGGATAACTTTTTCCAAAATTTCCCATACAACATCTTCACCGTTTTCAACCATCTTACGCGCTGTCTTCAGCGTGTTTGCATAATCACCCGCCATTAAACGTGCATAAACAAACGGCTTAAACAATTCCAATGCCATTGTCTTTGGCAGACCAACCTGATGCAATTTCAAAGATGGTCCAGACACAATAACAGAACGGCCGGAATAATCCACACGCTTACCCAACATGTTCATACGGAAACGACCTGACTTACCGCGTAATGAATCAGACAAAGACTTCAACGGACGACGGTTCTGAGAAACCATTGGACGTGCTTTGTGTCCATTATCGAACAATGAATCTACCGCTTCCTGCAACATACGCTTTTCATTGCGAACAATGATTTCTGGCGCGTGCATCTCAATAAATCTTTTCAAACGATTGTTACGAATAATTACACGACGATACAAATCGTTCAAGTCAGATGCTGCAACGTGTCCTGCATCCAATGTTACCAATGGACGCATATCCGGTGGAATTACAGGAATAACATCCGGCAACATCCAAGCTGGTTCAGTCTTAGAATCCAAGAACGCTTCAACCAACTTCAATTGCTTGATCAAACCTTTGCGCTTTGCGTCAGATTTCGTTTCTGCCAATTCTGCACGCAAACGTGTGCGTTCATCCCCCATATCCAAGTTAGCAATAATGCTGCGAATACCTTCCGCACCAATACCAACGTGGAACGCATCAGCGCCGAATTCTTCAACGGCTTTCTGATATTCATCTTCGCTGATAACATCATACTGTTTCAAACTAGTCAAACCTGGTTCGATAACAATATATGCATCATAAGAAATAACCTGTTCCAACTTCTTCTGTGGCAAGTTGTTCAACAGTGTTGCAATTTTACCTTCACGCAAGAACCATGTATGCGCAACAGGCATAGCCAATTTGATGTGGCCCATACGTTCACGACGAACAGTAGATGGTCCAACTTCAACGCCGCAACGTTCGCAAACAACGCCACGGAACTTTATTCTTTTATACTTACCGCAAGCACATTCGTAATCCTTTACTGGACCGAAAATTTGCTGGCAGAACAATCCCTCTGGCTCTGGTTTCAAAGAGTGATAGTTGATTGTTTCTGGTTTTTTTACTTCACCATGAGACCAAGAAAGAATTTCTTCTGGTGACGCGATGGTGATGCGCAATGCGTCAAACTGTTCCTTGGTTTCAATCTGTCCAAATATCTTCTGCAACATATTGGTCATATATTTTGCTCCTTTCAGTCGCTAAAAGCGTCAGTTCGACTGGTGCAGCACCCGCAGCACCAGTCAAAACCAACTTAATCTACTTTCTTTGGTGTCAACGCCAAACCTAAACCACGCAATTCACGTACGAATACGTTAAACGCTTCTGGTGTACCGGTCTGGAAATCGTTGCTGCCGGATATAATTGCTTCGTACATTTTGGTACGACCAACAATATCGTCTGACTTTACAGTCAACATTTCGCGCAGTAAATGTGCCGCACCGTGTGCTTCCAATGCCCACACTTCCATTTCACCTAAACGCTGACCACCCATATGGGCCTTACCAGACAACGGCTGTTGCGTTACCAAAGAGTAATTTCCAATTGAACGTGCGTGAATCTTTTCATCAACCAAGTGATGCAGTTTCAGCATGTACATGATACCAACCGTTACCGGACGAGCAAACTTTTCACCAGTCATACCATCGTACAACGTAAATTGCCCTGTTTCTGGTAACTTTGCCAATTTCAGCATACGCTTGATGTCTTCAGATGTCGCACCATCAAATGTTGGTGTCGCCATAGGTACACCGTCTTTCAACAATGCTGCTTCTGCACGTACGTCTGTGTCGGTCATCTTTTCCAGTTTTTCAGCCATTTCTTTGCCGTAAACTTTACCCATAACCGCGCGCAAATCATCCGTTACAGCACGTTTCTGCTTTACCTCTTCCAGAACTGCACCAATCTGTTGCCCTAATGTACGCGCCGCCATACCAAGGTGAGTTTCCAAAATCTGACCCAAGTTCATACGGCTTGGCACACCTAATGGGTTCAATACCAAGTCAACTGGTGTTCCATCTTCCATATACGGCATATCTTCAATTGGAACAACTTTGGATACAATACCCTTGTTACCGTGACGACCAGCCATCTTATCACCAGGCTGCAGTTTCATCTTGTGAGCAATGTATACTTTTACTTCTTTCAATACACCAGCACCCAAAGAATTCGTTTCTGTCGCCTTGGCAATTTCAGCATCTGCTTTTTCGTTCAGAGCTTTCAATTTAGCCACGTGCTGTTCACGCAATTCATCAATCTTTGCCTGTGCTTCTTTGTTGCGAACAACAATCTTTTTCACATCAGCAGGTTTGATACCTTCAAAGACTTCCTGTGTAAGTTTCTTGCCTATAAATGGCTTTAAGCTGCCGGTACCGTTGTCAATAACCTGACCTTCTGCAATTTGGAAAATCTGATCCGCAAAGCCGCGCTCTATAATAGAAGTTTCTTCTTCGCGATCTTTGTTTATTTTCTCTATCTTTTGCAGTTCAATCATCTGTGTACGTTCGTCTTTCTTTACACCATGACGTGTCAAGACGTTTACACCAATTACAGTACCTTCTTCGTTCGGACCTACGCGCAAAGATGTATCTTTTACATTCAGCGCTTTTTCACCAAAGATGTTACGCAACAACGCTTCTTCTGGTGTCAACAAAGTTTCAGATTTTGGAGATACACGACCTACCAAAATATCACCCTGTTTTACACGTGCACCAACGTAAATAATACCAGATTCGTCCAAGTTCTTTAACGCTTCTTCACTGACGTTTGGAATATCGCGTGTCAAACTTTCTGGCCCTAATTGAGTATCACGAACCTTAAATTCTTTTTCAACAATCTTGATAGATGTGAATACGTCATCACGTGAAATACGTTCAGATATAACGATAGAGTCTTCATAGTTATATCCACGCCATGGAACGAATGCTACTAATACATTGCGTCCCAATGCCAATTCACCATAGTTCATAGAAGAACCATCAGCGATGATGTCACCCGCAGAAATACGGTCACCAACTTTTACCAATGGTTTCTGGTGAATCAATGTTTCACTATTACTACGTTCAAACTTTTCCAGATTGTAAATATCTACACCCGTCACAACGTTGCGGCTGTTCATACATTTTACAACGATACGATTTGCATCAACGGATTCAACAACACCACTGTGCTTTGCAGCAACACCTGTTCTAGAATCGCGTGCAACTTCACGTTCAATACCTGTACCAACTAATGGAGCCTGTACGCGCATCAAAGGAATCGCCTGACGTTGCATGTTAGATCCCATCAATGCACGGTTCGCGTCATCGTTTTCTACGAACGGTATCAAACCAGTTGCAATAGATACCACCTGACGTGGTTCAACGTCGATAAGGTCAATTTCTTCTTTTGGGACCATTGTAAATTCGCCGTCTACACGTGCCGTTACAACGTCTTCCGCCAGAACACCACTTGCTGTCGTAGGTGTATTACCCTGTGCAATCTTGTGTCCTAATTCTTCGTCAGCAGTCAGATATACCATCTTGTCTGTAATTTTGCTGTTTTCTACAACATAGTATGGCGTTTCAACAAATCCATATGGGTTTACGCGCGCATACGTCGCCAAGTGGTTTATCAAACCAATGTTCGCACCTTCTGGTGTATTAATTGGGCATAATCTTCCATAGTGAGTTGGATGAACGTCTCGAACGTCGATACCTGCACGGTCACGATTCAAACCACCAGGCCCCAAAGCAGAAATACGACGTTTGTGTTCCAATTCAGCCAATGGATTATACGCATCCATAAACTGGGATAACTGAGATGTTCCCAAGAATTCAGATACCAAAGACATCAATGGTTTTACATTGATAACGTCTTGTGGTTGCATATTTGCAATGTTTGGTGAAGACAAGCTTTCACGAACCAAACGTTCAATACGAACCATACCCGTACGGAATGTCTGTTCTAGCAATTCACCAACTGTGCGAATACGACGATTTGACAAGTTATCAATATCATCAATTGTATCTTTGTGGTCAATGATGTTTGTCAAAGTCTTCAACACCGCCAAGAAATCAGACTTAGTCAACAAACGTTCGTCTTCTGGTTTTTTACCAGAATCAATTTTCAAACGCTTATTCAACTTGAAACGACCGACAGCAGACAAATCATAATACGCTGCATCAAAACCTTGACGCATAAACAAGTTGATTGCCGCTTCTAATGTTGGACGTTCACCTGGACGGATGATGTTATAGATTTCAATCAATGCTTCTTCACGATTTACTGTCTTATCTGCAATCAAAGTATTGCGCATATGTGCAGAAATCGTAGTGTTATCGATAGAAATCAAAGAAATTTCTTTTACGTTCAACTTTTCCAAATCAGCGATAACATCAGGTGTAATTTCTGTACCCGCACGATACAATACGTTGCCTTCTGCATCCAAAATTGGATCGAACAAATATTCACCAATCAAAGAATCTGGAACGATACCGAATTCTTTTGAAGCGCTCATAACCTTAGACAAACGCTTTGCGTTCATACGGTCACCCTTGGACGCTAACGGTTTCTTGTCTTTCGGATTGATTAAATCATAATTCAAACGATACTTATCCAAACCTTCAAAAGACGCCGTCTGACCAATCCACATATTACCGTCAAACTTCAAAGGAATCTTCTTGTAGAACACACTCAAAATTTCCGCATCGTCCATACCGCGAATTGTCGGTTTGCGTGGATCTGCCTGCCATTTCTTTTCATCTTCGGCGCATGGTAAGCAACGCAACAGAACAGTTGCTGGAATCTTACGGCGACGGTCGATACGAACATAAATAACGCCCTTAGATTCTTCAAAGTCAATCCAGCTGCCATGTTCTGGGATAATACGCGCAGTATATGTAATCGGATTACCAGCGATTTTAGCTTCCTTCGTTGTGGCGAACACTACACCTTGGGCACGATGCATCTGTGAAACGATGACACGTTCAACACCCGCAGCAATAAAACTACCACGATCTGTCATCAAAGGCACTTCGCCCATGAAAATTTCTTGTTCTTTAATATCGCGCAGCGTCTTCTTGCCGTCTTCTGCGATATCCCACAAAATCAATCTCAGCTTCAGCTTCAACTTGCTGGAATAGTTCAAGTTGCGCAGCATACATTCTTTTTCGTTATAGACAGGTTTGTCTAATGTATATTCAACGAATTCCAAATCTGCGATACCCGCATAGTCTTTGATTGGAAACATAGATGAAAATACATTCTGCAGGCCAATATTCTTTCTGTTCTGCGGTTCTACATCTGCCTGTAAGAAATCTTTGTAAGAATTATATTGAATTTCAACTAAATCAGGAAGCGGAGTTTGCAAAAAACTTTTTCCAAAAGATTTTCTGAATTTCTGGATAACTGCCATTGGTATCAATCCTTTTTTTTGTGCGTTTTGCAAACGAAACTATTTATCTGTTTTATACGCCTTTGTGCCCACCTGAGGTTTTTCCCCAGATGGGCGGCGTTTGCGTAACGAAATCGTTACGACTTAGCATTTGGAACCATATGGTTCCGATTGAATTATTTCAATTCAACCTTGGCACCAGCCGCTTCTAATGTAGCCTTCATTTTTTCGGCTTCATCTTTTGCAACGGCTTCTTTAACTGCCTTTGGTGCAGATTCAACCAAAGCTTTCGCTTCACCCAAACCTAAACCTGTGATGTCTTTAACTGCTTTGATAACAGCTAATTTGTTTGCACCGGCTTCTGCCAATACAACGTCAAATTCGCTCTTTTCTTCAGCAGCGGCACCAGCAGCCGGACCAGCAGCAACTGCAACTGCTGCAGCGGCACTAACGCCCCATGTTTCTTCCAACGCTTTGGACAGTTCAACTGCTTCCAAAACGGTCAATTTTGACAATTCGTCAACTAATTTTTGAATGTCTGCCATTTTTTTAGCTCCTATTCAGTAAATCAGAACACTTACGTTCCGACGTTTTTTAATTCTTTTTTCCATACTCTGCGGAAACGCGAGCCAAACGCGATGCTGGTTCAACCAATATACGCGCAATAGTACCGCGAACTTCCAACAGGGACGGCAGTTTGGATAATTGCAAAATATCGTCTTTGCTTAGAACGTCTGCATCCATTTTACCACCGACAATTGTCAAGTTTGGATGTTCATCCGCAAACTTTGCCAATACTTTGGTAACCGCCAAACCATCCGTTGCAACCGCAACAGCCGTCGGGCGTTTCATCATATCAGATACAGGTTCAAAATTGGTGTCTTTTAACGCCAATTTCATCAAACGGTTCTTCACAACTTTGAAAACAGAAACCAACGGACGTAACTCATTACGTAACGTTTCCATTTCTTTAACAGTCAAACCATGGTTCTCAATTACGAAAACACCGTTTGCTTCTTTCAAGGACGATTGCAACGCTGAAATCAAATCTGATTTTTCTTCGCGTCTCATATCTTTACCCTTATCTGCAAGATTCTGAATCTAAATTCAAAATCCCTGTTTTGTTAAACTTTCCATCCAACGTTGCCGTTGGGTGGGGCTTGCTTCTGCCCCAAAGAATCTTTTCTTTGTCTATGATGGCAATTAAGTCCATTTTCTGGGCACCATCAGTCTCGGACAGAAATCTTTACGCGGCAGAGAAAAATTTTTCCCTACCGCGATTTATTATTTTATATCAACCTTTAATCCAGGTCCCTGAGTTGTCGCAACGGCGGCACCCAAAATGTATTGACCTTTTACGGATGCAGGTTTTACCTTCTTCAGCTGTTCAACCAACGCATTTACGTTTTCAACTAATTTATCGGTCGTAAATGACATCTTACCAACACCTGCGTGAATGATACCTTTCTTTTCAGCACGATATTCTATCTGACCAGCCTTTGCAGTTGCAACCGCTTCTGCAACGTTGTTCGTAACCGTACCTAATTTCGGGTTAGGCATTAAACCTTTAGGTCCCAAAACACGTGCAACTTTTGACATCTTCGGCATCATATCCGGAGTCGCAATAACACGGTCAAAATTGATTTCACCGGCCGCAACCTTTTCAATCAAATCTTCACCGCCAACAACGTCAGCACCCGCCTTTTTGGCTTCATCTACGCTGTTTACTGTAAATACTGCAACACGAACCGTTTTACCGGTACCGTTCGGTAACGATACCATACCACGAATGTTTTGGTCTGCTTTTGTAACATCAACACCTAAACGAATAGCCACTTCTAAACTTTCATCAAATTTTTTAGAAGTATATTCACGTAAAGCGTCAATTGCTTCGGCCAAAGAATAAACTTTGTCTTGGTCCAATTTCCCCCAAGTCTGCTGTCTTTTCGTAACTTTCATATCTTATTCCTCCACCTTTACGCCCATTGAACGGCATTGACCCGCAACGATATTCATAGCGGATTCAATGGTAGAGCAATTCAAGTCC
Source organism: uncultured Alphaproteobacteria bacterium (assembly GCA_944390125.1). Classification (GTDB taxonomy): domain Bacteria; phylum Pseudomonadota; class Alphaproteobacteria; order Rs-D84; family Rs-D84; genus Enterousia. The sequence goes on along the minus strand of CALXOX010000002.1, from coordinate 72,302 downwards.
GGCATTTTATTTTCAGCAATTTCGCGAATTTGTGCCTTGGTAATTGTACCAACAAAATCACGACCTGGTTTATGAGAACCAATTTTCAGCTTTAACGCCTTTTTAATGTAATACGATACCGGCGGCAGTTTCATAATGAACTCAAAACTACGATCCGTATAAACCGTGATTATGCACGGGATCGGCATACCTGGTTCTTTGTCAGCCGTCTTATCGTTAAACTGTTTGCAGAATTCTGCGATGTTCACACCAGCTGCACCCAACGCCGGTCCAATTGGTGGCGCAGGATTGGCCTGTTTCGCGGGAACGACCAGTTTGACCACTCCCTTGACTTCTTTCTTTGCTGCCATTTTATCACTCCATTTTTTGGTTAGTGTCCGTGGTTCGATGTGGCGCATCTACCACGCGGTTTACGATTTTTAATAAAACCGTCAAAACTCTTACTCGGCGATTGCATCACCTTTCATAAAACTTATACCCTTTCTACCTGCGTAAAGTCTAACTCTACACTAGTTTCACGACCGAATACCAATATTGTCGCAGTCATCTTTTGTTTTACATTGTCTACTTCTGCAACAACGCCGTTGAAACCAGAGAAAGGTCCATCAATAACATGAACTTCTTGACCAACTTCATACGTAACATCTTCTGTAACAACACTGCCTTCTTCGACCTGCTTTAACAAACGACGAGCTTCTTCTTCACTTACTGCAATAGGTTTATTTTTAGCCCCCAAGAACATAACTACTTGAGGCATCAACTTTACCAAAGAAAACGTTTCGTTATTCATAACCATTTGAACAACTATATAACCAGGAAAAAACTTCTTTTCGGTTTTTACACGTTTACCAGCTTTGATTTCCGTAATTTCACGCGTCGGAACAAGAATTTCGCCAAAACACGCATTCAAACGACGCTTATCAATCTGCTCACGCAGACCGCGCGCAACCTTGTCCTCACACCCGGTATGAACGTTCACAACGAACCATTGCATTTTATCTTCCATAATAACTTCCTTTGCCCGTTTAGAAAATCCAACCAACCAGCGCATTCAATAAACTATCAACCACAAAAAAGAAAAGCGCCGCCAACCCAGAGAATATCAAAATCATAATAGTTGCACGAACAACCGTATCACGCGACGGCCATACAATTTTGAACCATTCACTTCTAACAGATTTGATATAATCCAGTATTTTTTTCATAAAAAAATTACCTATATTTCAACTAAAACTTCCGCAGAATACCGCAGTATTCTAAGGAAAATCTTTGGCAGGGGCAGAAGGAATCGAACCCTCATCCGCGGTTTTGGAGACCGATATTCTACCGTTGAACTATGCCCCTATTTTAACTGTAAACTACCTGTCCTGTACACCGTCTGACCCCGCAGTCCGGGTAAAGATAGCACACATAAACAGAAAATCAAGCGGAAATTATTATACTTTTTTAGAAAACTTACTGCAAGTAAAAACTTAAACTTCTTTAAAGAAAATTATGTTTTTAGTGTACTTTTTACTTGCGTATACGGCGCATTTTTTTCTACAATCTTTTGTAATCAAGGGAGAGATATACATTGCAAGAACGCGTAGAACCGCCAATTTTACTGTCTAGGTTGCTAACATTTGTATTTGCCGCAATGCTGGTTGTATTGGGGGTATTAGGTGTTACGCTTTACAATATGTATCCGCTAGATCGTCCACAAGTGTTCTTTCTGATGTCGGCGCAAAAAAATGATTTACGCGTTGTGTTGCGCGAAATGGTGCCAAAGGACGAAAATCTAGAAATATACAAACGTTCATTTATACGCGAATACATTCGTGCCAGAAACGAAGTTGTACCCGACGCACGCGAAATGCGTACAAAATGGAGCAATGGTGACGATGGCGTGGTGTCTATTTGGTCAACTCCAGAGGTATATAACACCTTTACACAGACAAATATGTGGAATGCTTGGATGAGCGGTTTGCCAGATTTCGAGTTTTCTTGTTCCGTAGAGTTTGATACGGGCGCCATAGAACCGAGAAATGTAGAAAATAATGAGTACGCTATAAGTTTTCGCTATTTCTGTGAAGATAGTGATAGACAGATGGACAAAAAAGATTATAAAATAAGAATAAAATTAGATATGGATGATGGGACCGAAATCAAATGGTCTGACCGTCTGAACAACCCATTAGGAATACGCGTTTCCGAATATGAAATAGAATCTGGAAACGGCGATCCTTTGGATACGGGTTATTTGGCACCAGATGCCGAATAAACCAAAACACGAAACGGAAGGAATAGGTATGACATTTTCAAAGGCGATAAAGTTAAATGTATCCGTGTTATGCTTGGCGATACTGTGTTCTGGTGCTGCGTCTGCAGCAGGTGTGAATTACGGCGTACAAAGTGCATGGGATAACCCGACTGCAAACATGGCGGCCGGCAGCGTAAAGCCAGGTTATGCTCAGCTTACTTGGTCAAAAGGAAGTGTATTACCTGTTAAACTTCGTAACGGAATGACTACTCTGATAACACTGCCAAATGGTGAAAAAATTGCAGATGCAGTAATTGGAAACGATGGTTTGTTCTCGATTGATGCGACACAGGGTGGCAGCACAATGTATATTACCCCAGTTTCTGCTAATCAAGGGTCTGACACTAATTTAATTGTGACAGGTGAATCTGGAAATCAATACATATTTTATCTACGCAGCGAACCATCTAACTCCAGTGAAATTACATATTCTCAGGTAGATGTTAGTTTGGATGGCGCGGCAGCGTTACCAAATGCAAGCGGTGCAACAAATGCAGCAGGCGGTTCTTCATCCATATTCAAGAAAGTATCAAATGCAGCAAACACAATTGGCACGGACGGCGAAGATTATGGTTGGATAAAGTCAATGAAAATTGACCCGTCTGAATTCCGTTTTGATTTGGACATTTATGTACCAAATCCAGATGACTACGTAATTGCGCCAGAGCGTGTATGGCGCGACCAAATATTTACATACATCGATTTTGGCGACAAAGTTATTTCTATGACACAACGTCCGGTTGTATCACTGTTGATTGAAGGTGGTGAATCACCTGTAAGTTTCCGTACAGACGGTGAAGACGGTCGTCTGCTGATTGTAGAAGCAGTCGGTGATATGGTACTGCGTAGTGGTCAAAGAATTGTTTGCATAAAGAAGCGTGAAAAACCGTTCTTGATTGCTGACACAGCATCTGTAATGGCGTTAGCAGAAGCCAACGTTGCACAGAGCATAATGTCTGGGCAATCGTTGAACAATATAGCATACACGGCAGATGTGAACGCAATCAACGCTTCGGCAAATGGGTACACGACAACACCTATGATGATAGGTAATTTACCAACAGGCACAACAAGCGGTTATTATGCACCAGCAGGCTATGCCCTGCCAGCAGCTACTTATGGAACGTCAGGCGGCTCAACAAGCGGTTTGTCAATGATTCCAACAGAACGTTTAACCGCGGGTTCTTTCCTACCACAGTCAAATATACCTTTAATTACAAGCAATCAGACGGGTGTTGCGGTTGAATTGAAATCGGATACATCAGTAAAGGCCTTGGATGATTATTGGGCAAACTTATTAGCTAAGTTCAGCGGTGAAAACGGTCAAGGTATCCTGACCCCGTATAAAGACATGGTGTTCTTTGCGGTTGACGAGCAAGGTGTCGGTGATTTAGGTTCTGATTCTTCTGCGGCACGTTTGTACCGCCTGCGCATTGGCCCATTATCAGACGTAAATACTGCACAACAATTATGTAATAAACTGCTGGAATTCAGCGGAACAAGTTGCAGTGTTGTGCGTGTACAATAAAACTCTTTATGGTTGCGGGAAAAGATGACTAATTTAAAACAACAATTTTCTGATTTGCGTAAAAACACGCCAAAGCATATACAATGGTTGTTGCTGGCGGCAGCTTTTGTCGTTGTACTGATTTTACTGACGCTTCTATTGACGCATAAAGAAGAAGAAAAATTAGAAAATGCCGAAGAAGTCGCAATAAACCTTTCTATTTTCCCTGATACGGTAGATTGGGCAAATGTTACGGTCGGTGAAACTGAGTCCGAAACAATAAAAATATCTACTGATGCCCCCGTTAAAATAATGGCAGTACGTACATCTGAAAACGCCACAGGTTTATCAGAGAAGAATACTTGCACAAGTCTGGGGCAAATCGATTCTAATACGTCTTGCACAATAGAATTGACGTATAAGCCAACTTTGTCTGCAGATGCACACGCCGCCGCATTGTTCATTGACTGGCGTGGGGCAACAGAAACGGATAATATGAAAAAAACCGAAAAGGTTGTAATTGTTTTGGGCGCAAAAAAGATTCAGTTGCCTGAACCGGAACCCGTGTCAGAACCGGCACCTGTCTTTGAAGAAATAAAACCTGTGCAAGAAGTTGTTGAACAACCAAGTTTTAAGCAGGAAATAAAAAAGGATTTGGAAACAATTGCACAGACACCTTCATTTGTTTTTGAAGAACCCAAGAAACAAGAAACTTTTGTAGAAGCTGGGCCAGAATATGTAAGACCATCTGAGGCTTGTTCGGATTTCGCAATGCCTGGGTATAATTTATCTGGGGTACAAAGTGGTTGGATTCGCCCACTTGGTGGCACATATTATTATTACCCATTTTCGGATAAAAACTGTGAAAATCCAACAGGTGTCTATAATCCAGATAACGGTATAATAACAGACATAGATAACAATGCACAAAAAATAGGTACAGACGCTGAACATATTGGTTATACAACTATTCAAAATGGTGCATTGCCACAACTGTCTAATCCTGCAACAAATAAAGTTGTAAATAAGGCAACTCAATTGACAACAGCTGAGCTAGTTGGCCAGGGCGCTACAGCGGCAGCGGGTGCCGGTTTTAAACGCGTACAGTTAGGTGAAGCACCAGCCACAGATGTTATTGTCGGTACAAGTGGAGAAGCTGTCTTTTCATCTGAGCCATATGATAGAAAGTTCGTTTTACGCCAATATAAACCTATTCCTGCAACAATCGTATCTGAAGTTCGTGCTGACCCTTCTCTTTACGGTTGTAAAGCAGATGGTTCGTGCATCTCACAGACTTTGCCTGTTCGTGCGACAGTAGATAGAAACGTTTATGCAGATGATGGCAGAACTATAGTTATTCCAACAGGTACGTTGATGTTGGGTTATGTAACTGGTGAATTGCCAGGTCCATATAAATCCATCGGCCGTATGGACATAAAATGGTATCAATTCATATTACCAAGTGGGGTTGAATTCAACTTTAACGATAATAGTTCAATGCCTTTCTCTGGCGATTCTCAGGGACGTCAGGGCGTTCCAGGGCATGGAAGTACGGATTATGTTGAACAATTGGTCATGCCAATGTTGACTGCGATTGTGCCAGCGGCAGTGAATATGATCGCACCTATTTCAGACGCGTTTATCAATCAGATTGATTTGGATAATAATACGGTTGTTCAATCCGGCACAATTCGTTCATCAGAACTCGCAAAGAACGAAATCATTACTGCGTGGAATCAAGTCGCACAGAAATTGATTGTCGACGCAATGGATAATACAATTCCACCATTTTCAATCGCGGCTGGAACCCGTATAACTGTATATTCCCCATCTGATTTGGTTATCACATGCGGTAACGATGATAGCAAAGAATGCTCTGTCAATAAAGTGCAGTCTTCTTCTGGTTTGGCTCCAAAATCCAGAAACATAAGAAATGACGCGTGGCGCCAGAACTTCCCATCTGTGAATTACGGTGATTCTTCATGGACGGGTCAGGTACGTTCTTTCAATCTGGAGCAATATTGCATGACAGACTCTGACGGTCTTTGGGACATCAATAATGCAAAAGTTAGTGAAATTGCACAATCTGGTTATGATTACAGAACTGTTTTAGCTTATTGCCAGTCATTGAACTATCAGGCTATCAATAATGCTAAACAAGATGCATATTACCAAAGTCAACAGCAGAGTTTCGAAACTAACTACGGAACTAGTTCTGGTTCTTCATTCAATACAGGTACCGGTTTAACTGGTATTCAAGGCAGTCAGTCGTATAATGAGAATGTCTTAGGGTTGAATTACAATGATGACGGGACAATTCAGAATCCGTTTGCTGATGCATCTACGGATACATCCGAAACAGTCGAAACTATTATAACTTGTGAAGGTGGCGCGTTACCAGATGAATATGGTTGTTGCCCTGGTGAAATCTATACAGATATGGGTGAACAAGGTTTCAATTGCTGCCCAGAAACTGGTACCGATTGTTTCCCGCCAATCTTATAAAAATATCCCGCCTTTCGGCGGGTTATTTTTTTACATATTGAAATTAAAATTGGAGGAATTTATATAATAACACAAGAAAAAACTAAACAATATTTCACAAATGCGCCATACAGGCGCTTTTTTATTTTCATAAATTTATGAAACTTGCGTGTTTTATCGATTCGCAACCAAAAGAAAAAAATCCTAAAACGAATCGATTTTCCGATTCAACGTTCAACCAATGGTTGTAATCTTTTACAGATTACAATTATTGCTTTATATATCTTTTTCATACAACAAATAAAAGGAGGAGAGAAAATGAAAAATACAAAAACATCTAACAATGCATCATACAACGCATATGCTGAAAAATTTCAAAGCGCTGAACAATTATGGTTTTGGTTTTTATATTCTAAGTCTGTTCAAAATGGTTTTACACGAAACCGCAACGTTTCCAGCAGAAAAGTTTGCGAGTTATTAGATGTAGAAACAATGATTACAAAACTATACCTATCTGGACAATTGACGGATGAACAATTACACATAATGAAAAAGTTTGGTGATAGGCGACGCGCTCCACATCAATATATTTGGGAAGAAAATAAAGCCGCAGATTTGTGGAGACGTGCCATGGAAACTATAACAACAGCAGCAAAACAACACGGCTGGATTGAATAAATGCTAAAAGGAGAAATATATCATGATTATTGGTTTTTCTGAAAATACATCTAAATTATTACCTAGATTTCTATGTAAAGCGCCAAGACATTGCGCACCTATAGTACGCACACGCAAAAACTATTACATAATGTTTCAGTTTGTACGTCGTGGTAATATTGCGCAAATTGCTTTAAACAAACGACAGATGTCTTTGCTAAAAGCTTATGGCTGGATATTCATAGACGTTGGAGATAGTTACCGTGTCAATATATCAGAACATATATATAACGCAAAAAGTTGCGTTGATTTATGTAAACGAAGTATTGGTATGCATGCACCCTTTATTCAAACGCCTCGTGCATTATATAAAAAAATAAAGCGCCCATAAGGGCGCCTTTAAACTGCTTATTTACCTAAGCGTTTTATGTAATACATCTGCCCTATTCCAAAGATATTAGATACAGTCCAGTAAAGTACTAAGCCAGCTGGCATCCATGCAAACATGACAGTAAACAATAATGGCATCCATTTCATCATCTTTTGTGTTTGCGCAATTGCATCATTCGTTTGCGCACCGTTAGATGCAGTCTGTAACTTTTGTTGAAACCACATCGTCAACCCCATCAATACTGGTAAGATAAAATATGGATCCATAGCCGCCAAATCAGATATCCACAAGAAGTGTGCGCTGCGCATCTGCACAGATATCAATAACGCCTTATACAGTGCAAAGAAGATTGGTATCTGAATCAGCATAGGCAAGCAACCTGACATCGGTGAAGTCTTATGCGTTTGATACAAACGCATCATTTCCATCTGCATACGAGCCTTGTCATTAGCATACAGTTTCTGAATGCGTGCCATTTCTGGCTGCATTTTCTGCATCGCCATCATTGAAACATAAGATTTGCGAGTCAAAGGCCACATTGCCAAACGCAATAGCAATGTCATTATTATTATCGCAACACCATAATTCATAACGAATGAATTCAATACGTTTAATAACCATAGTATCGGACGAACGAAGAACCAGAACCAACCATAATCAACAGTTTGATCTATACCTGAAATAAAACTATCCGCATTCATCAATGTGTTTCTGTCGCGTGGTCCAACATATAAATTCGTTGTTATCGTTTGTTCCGCGCCGGGTGCAACAACCACAACATTGGCCGCAGCATCTGCCTGATACATATCACCCAGTGCTTTAACCCGCATTGTTTGATCTGGACTATTTATTGATAATACCGTTTCCCAATATTGATCAACAAAACCAATAAAACCGTTTGTCGTAGAATATGCAAAAGACTTTTTCGCTATACGTGGCCAATCTTCGTGTTCTAAATCACTGTTCACAAACGCAACCGAACCAGTATAAACTCCTGCTGAAGATTTCATATCATTTACACGAACTATTCTTGCATACGGCGCCACAGAAATCTCTTTCTTGGACGCATTCTTTACAGTATCTGTAACAGATATTACATAATCATTGATAGTAATAGTTCTGGAAAAAGAAACACCATCCGAATTACGCCAAGTCGAAACACCATCTGAATTCTTCCATACGGTCGTCGCAGTCGGAGCCGTGGTACCAGTAGATAATAAACCAATTTCTGCAAAAGCACCTTCTGTGCCCAATAGCGTTACCGGTGCACTATTATCTTCTGATGCATTTGACGCATACTTTAGCAATTCTACGTTAGATATACGCAATCCCTGAACGTCAGCTGTCAAATTATCCGACGAAATTTCGGTTACAGGGACAGCGGATAAATCTACCGCCTCAACAGCAACAGCGTTTTCTGCATCCGTCTGCGTAGGTTTCGGTCCCATCCACCAAGTCATCAACCACCATGCTGCAACAAATAATATTACCCACCACAAAAAACCCATCCATGGAGATTTTTTTTGTGCAGCATCTTTCGCAGCATTCCACTGCTGGAAGCCTGAATTATTATTCATATATTTTACCATGATTATTTTTCACCTTATTTTGATTCAACAGAATTTATACAACGACGACGCGCCAATATAAAGTTTAATATCAGCCAGCATACGCCCAATACGATACACATATCGGCAACATTAAATGCCGGATAATGCCATCCACCAATATGGAAGTCTAAAAAGTCAATTACCGCGCCAAATCTGACACGATCAATTAAATTACCAAGTGCACCACCAACTATCAAAGCCAAAGGTGCCTTTTCATATTTCGGTGCACGCGCAAACAAATAATAACCTATAAAGCCAATTATAAAGCCTGTACCTATTATTATAATCATTGGTGCCGCTTCACCGACAGCACGCAACATTGAAAATGACGCACCAGGATTCCAAGTAAACACTATATTAAAGAAATTACATACCTGAGTCATTAAATATGGCACCCCAACAACGTCCCACGCAGGTCCATATAAAGGCACCGTGCCAGTTATCAGATACAGCAATATACTTTTAGTAAACTGGTCTGCCAAAACAGCCGCCAGAATTATTCCAATATATTTCCAAATTGTACGTTTCATCTTTCTTCCCCGTTTCAGAAAATATAACAACACAAACCTACAAAATCAAATATAAAAGTCCCAAAATTGGGACTTTTATGTTTTAGGTTTTATATTCTAACTTCTATCAGCAATAGTCTTGCCAACATTTGCATAATTATCAGCCCGAAAGTCGTTTAGTAAATTATCTATACGCTTTTCTGATATACCTAAATGTGACAACACCCCAGACCCCAACATAAATGATGACTCTATCGTTTCAGGTAATGCCTCAGTAACACCTTCTTTTAACAACTCTTTGGTATCTGCTAAATTACGTGCACGTGCAAATATTTTTACTTTCGGCGCAATATTGCGAACTGTTAGTATAGTATCACGCGCTGTTGCAACATTGTCCAATGCAACAACCACGGCCTTTGTACGCCTTGGCTGCAGTCCAAAATCACGCAATACCGCGTCACTGCTAGTATTACCATATACAACATTAAAGCCTTGTGCACGCCCCATCATCACGGCATTTACGTCTAAATCAATTGCTATATATGGCACGTTCTCTGCGGTCAACATTTCTGCAACAATTTGTCCTACGCGACCAAACCCACAAATCACAACTGCTGGCTTTATGCTCTTGTTTTTGTCTTCAACAGATTGCAGTGGGTATTTAGATAAAATCCAACCCTTTTTACGCATCAAGTCAAAGACCGCCAACAAGATTGGAGTCAACATAATAGAAACTATAATTATCGCAGTTAAAATTTCTTGATGTGCCTGTGGTAGAGCATCGATTCCAGAAACTTTCATAGTCTGCAACATCAACAAACCAAATTCACCGCCCTGCGCTAATATCAACGCTATCATTGTTGCATCTGGCACAGAGACATGTCGAACACGCGCCACAATAAATATAGCACTAAATTTTATTACAACTAAGCCAACTACCCCCAATAATATCGCGTACCAATACTGACCTAATAATTCCAAATTCAGCCCCATTCCCAGCGCAACGAAAAAGAACGCCAAGAATAACATAGAATACGGAGAAATTTCTGCACTTACTTGATGGCGATATATAGTTTCTGACAATAACATACCCGCCAAAAACGCACCTAAACCATTTGGCAGCCCCATTAAATCCAATGCAACCGCACCGACAATAATCATTATCATTATCGCAAGTAAAAAAGCTTCTCTGGATTTTAATTTCGCAACCAATTTCATAATAGGATTTAAAATAAATCTACCGACAATGACAACACCAACAATCAACGCAATTGACAAAACAAAAATATCTATTGCTGTCGCACCAAGATTAAATGTTTTCCCCGCAAACACAGGCAACATGGCCAATAACGGAATAGATAATAAATCTTGAAACAGCAATATTGAGAATGTTTGGCGCCCCATATTCGTATTCAGCTCATTCCTATCTGTCAGCAACTGAATATCAGCTGAGGTACTGGACATTGCCAGCAATAATGAAATCATTATGCAACCCAATGTAGTCCATGGGGTAAAACCAGACAATATTGGAAACAACATAAATGCAACCATTAAAACTTGCCCTGCCCCAAAACCAAATATCGTATGACGCATATCCCACAGGCGGCGCATATTTATCCCCAAACCTAAATTAAACCATAAAAATAATATGCCCAAATCACCCAAAAACGTCCAGGTATCAGACAACTGGAAAAGATTTAAAACATATGGACCTGATAAAATACCTGCCAGTAAAAACGCTACCAATGCACCAATATGCGCAACGCGCAAAATACAAACTAAGAAAAATAATATACCAAAAAATATTAAAATCGGTAATGTCATATTCCCTCTCCAGATATAAATCAATTATATCAAATATTGCGCCAACTGTGCAAACGTTTCCGGCGATAATTCTTCTGCACGTTCTGTCCCATGAAGCCCAAATCTTTCCCAATCTACGTTCGGTATTATTCCACGTATCATCTTTCTACGTTGGCCAAATAATTTTGCAGTTATTTTTTCTATCTTATCTATATCTGTTATGCGTTTGATTTTGTCTTCATTCGGTATAACAGATACAACCGCACTTTGGACTTTGGGTCTTGGTACAAAAGCTGTGTTAGGGACATCAAATAATATCTTTGAATCCGCAATCAATGATGCCAACACCGCTAAACGTCCATACTGTTCATCGCCACACTGTGCAACAATACGCTGTGCCACTTCACGTTGAAACATCAACGTCATTGATTTTATATTTTCCCCATTTGCCGCACGAGTCAACCAACGTGTCAATAACTCGGTACCCACATTATATGGTAAATTAGAGCAAATCGCATATTCTTTTACGCCAAATTTCCTAAAATCTACCTTCAGTGCATCATCATAAATAACCGTCAACCGGTCATCAGACGCCTCTACAACCTTATCAAGTATCGGTTTAGTCGTTTTATCCTTTTCTATGGCAATAACACGTTTCGCGCCGGCCATCAATAAAGCACGTGTTAAACCAGCAGGGCCTGGTCCAACCTCTACCACAGTTATATTTTCTAAGTTCGGTACACTGCGCGCAATTCGCCCGGTCAAATTCAAATCAAACAAAAAGTTCTGACCAAATTGTTTTTTGGGTTCCAAACCTGCTTCGCGCATCATTTCTGACACAGGCGGTAAAGATTGAATTTTGTCCATGTTCATAACTCTTTGCGCCCCCCAAATGCCAATGACAATGTTCCATCATCTAAATAATCCAAATCACCGCCCAATGGAACACCTGATGCTAATTCAGAAAACTTTACACCAGTACTATCACCTATTACCGACATAACATAATGTTGAGTTGTTTTCCCTTCAACTGTGTTAGGCAGTGCAAATATAACTTCTGTAATATTTTCATTACTTATACGGTCTTGCAAATTACGAATATTTAAATCGTCTGGCGTGGTACCTGCAACACCTGATAACAGGCCTCCCAATATATGATATCGCCCCATAAAAACTGCAGATTTTTCCAATGTCCAAACATCTGACAAATCGCGAACAATACACAACTGCCCGTTTGCACGTGATGCGTCCCTGCAAAATTCACATGCCCCAGCATCTGCGTCCGTCAAAATACCACATACAGGGCAAGGTTTAATTGTTGCAGCAGCATCTAATAATGCATTTGCCAATTTTTCAGCACGCCCCGTTTTATCCTGCAGCAAAGCCAATACTATGCGCTGTGCCGCACGCGAACCAAGACGAGGCAACTTAGCAAACTGTTTAATCAACTTTTCTATTTTTGAATTCATCTTTACACACTAGTGAAATATATAACAATCTATACCATTATTCTGCGCACGACTGCGAATATCCTGCGCGGCAGATTCTGATAAATTATTTGCACGAACGCGATACATACCATTCGGTGCTGTTTCTATAACCGCACTTACGCCCAATTGATTTTTTACATTATCAACCTGACTCTGTGCGGCAGACCGAGATGAAAACGCACCAAACTGAACACCAGCATTTCCGCCTTTATTAGAAGTATAACTACCCGCTGGTGCACTTTGAGCAGTTGCAGCAGCATATGCAGCTTTAAACGTTTGAGCACCTGAATTATTTTGCGCTACGGGTGCACTGTACGATTGAACCGGTGCAGTATATGTTTGCACAGTTGTTGTCGGTGCATCTGTTCCAACTGCTTCGAAACCACGGTTTAACATTTGCGTTGCAACATTCGCACGAACATCTTTGCTTTCCGCACCCAAGACAACTGCTATCAAATGATGATTATCACGTTTTGCCGTTGCAACCAATGAATAACGAGACTTATTAGTATACCCAGTTTTCATGCCATCACAACCCGGGTACGTTCCAAGCAAACGATTTCCATTTGTATAAGTCTTTCCGTTATATGTCCATGTCCTTATACCAAAGTATTTCCAATATTGTGGGAAATGCTTATACACAGCCATAGATAACAATGCGATATCTCGCGCTGTTGACATATGGTCATCATCAGGTAAACCAGACGAATTTTCAAAATTAGTTCCAGTCAATCCAATCTCGCTGGCAACACGAGTCATCAGACCGGCAAAATTACCCTCCATACCACCTTTTAAATTTTCCGCCAAAACACGTGCAACGTCATTCGCACTAAGTACTGTCAGAGCCTTTATCGCATCTTCCACTTTTATTTTACTGCCAGCTTTTAAGCCCAACTTTACAGGAGACGCAGACGCAGCAGATTGAGACACAATTAGATAGTCATCCAAATGCAATCGTCCATGTTCCAATGCATCAAACGTCAAATATAACGTCATAATCTTTGTCAAACTTGCCGGATAATTCTGAACAGTTGCGTTTTCTTGGTAAATAATTTTACCGGTATCCATATCCGCAACCATAGCCGCCTTATACTGCGCCCCAAACGAAGGCACCGCCAACAAGAATGTTGCAAAGAAAATCCCTACCAGCCTTTTCATTTCAAGTGTGATTTTAGTAAAAAAACAAGGTGGCGGTCAATATAAATTGCCACCACCTTTACGTAGTTTTTATAAAATTAGTCTAATGTACGTAAGCTAATTTTATCTTCATCTACAATAACCAGCTTACCTTCATTTACGCCGAACTTACGCGCAGCATTAAAAGCATCACGCTGTCCAAACAAATCTTCGTCGTAAAGAGGAAATACACCGCGTGCCAAACACAACTGGTTAGCAATCAGACGGTCACGGCATACCGCAACAATTGGAATATCCGGCTTACGGCAAGATATTTCTGTTGTTGCAATTGTATCAGACGCAAAAACAACAATTGCGGATGCTTTATTCAGATACGCCATTGAAGCAACACTGCGAGACCAATCATTTTCAGGTACATTTTCCACACGTGACCAATCATACGGATTGGCAATCGCGTCGCCATCAGCATACGACAAGATTTTATTCATCGTATTTATAACATTTACAGGATTGATACCAATTGTCGTTTCTTCAGATGTCATAGTTGAATCTGCACGTAAATATGCGGTATTCGCAACGTCCGTAATTTCCGCACGAGTTGGGAATTCGCTATTTACCATAGTCCCCAACATCTGTGTCGCCATAATTACAGGTTTGTTCATTTTACGACATTCACGAATAATATGACGAGAAATAGCCGGCAACTTTTCAAAAGGAACTTCTACTGCCAAATCACCACGCGCTATCATAATACCATCTGCAGCAGCCGCAATTTCTGTAATTCTTTCAACGGCATTTGGCCTTTCAATCTTTGCAATTATTTTTACGGGATGAGAAGTGTGTGCCACAATAAAATCACGAACTTCGGCAACATCTTCTGGCTTTTGAACGAAAGAAATTGCAACCCAATCAGGATTTTTGGTCAATGCGTATTCCAAGTCTGCCCTATCTTTAGCCGTCAAAACAGAAGTCGCAATTTCTGTATCCGGCAAATTAAATCCACGTCGTGACCAAATTTCTGTTCCACGAACAACCGTCGCAACAACTTTACCAGCCGCAACAGAATCAACAGTCATTTCTATCTTACCATCATTTAACAAAATTCTGTCGCCAACATTTAAGGACTTCATAACATCTGCATCTGGTAACTGAACACGTGTAGAGTCCCCTGGTGTAGAATCATTATCAAATGTAAACTTCTGACCAACAGTTAAAGGATATTTGTCTTCTGTTGCAAAATTACCAATTCGATGCTTTGGCCCCTGTAAGTCAATCATTATTGCAACAGGCATATTCAACTCAGCAGAAATTTCACGAATTAAATCTATTTTTTTACCCTGAACATCACCAGTATCATGACTAAAATTCAAACGGCATACATTCACGCCAGCTTGAATCATCTTAGTTAAAGTTTCTCTATCTTCACATTTTGGTCCAATTGATGAAGTTATTTTTGTAAATCTATTCATAATAAACCCACTTCTTTTATACTTTTTTGCTCTTTTGTTTTTCTTGATTTTTGCGATTTATGATATATCATATAGTCCATCAAAAAACAAGGGGAAATCTGCAATGAAAAACGCAAATCACGGTGCTATTGATAACCAGCAATTGCTTGGAATCATTGAACGTATTGAAAAATTAAACGAAGAAACAGCTGCTATTGCCGCTGATATTAAAGAAATATATAGCGAAGCAAAATCTGCCGGTTTTGACCCTAAATATATTCGTCAGATGATACGTTTGCGCAAGATGGATCCAGATGAATTGGACGAAGCCGATGAATTGACACAAATGTACCGTACTGCATTGGGCTTGTAATGAAAAAATTTACAAAAACAGTTGAAGATTTTAACTGCGCCCATTGCGGCGCAGTTGTTCGTGGTAATGGTTATACCAACCACTGCCCAGAATGTCTATGGTCGCGCCATGTTGACAATAATCCTGGCGACCGAGCGTCCAATTGTGGCGGTATGATGCGCCCAATCAATGTAGAAAAATCTGGGAATGGTTTTATTATCACCCATAAATGTGAAAAATGTGGAAAAACAATCCGCCAACACACCAATGACAATGATAATATAGATGCCATTATCGCATTATCTGTTGATAATTCATTTATATTTGGAAAATAAAACCCCGATTTATTCGGGGTTTTATCTACTTTTTCAAATGTTTTGCCGCCGCCGCTATAAAAGCATTAAACATAGGATGCCCTTTATATGGACTGGACTGGAATTCTGGATGGAACTGTCCAGCAATAAAGAACGGGTGATCCTTTAATTCCACAATTTCTGGCAGACGTCCATCCGGACTGCGGCCTGATATAATCATCCCTGCATCAGCAAATTTTTCTTCCCAAGATATGTCCATTTCATATCTGTGACGATGACGTTCTGATATGCGCGCTTCCCCATATACCTGATAAGCCAATGTATTTGGCGTTATTTCACATGGATATGCCCCCAAACGTAAAGTTCCACCCATATCAGCAGAATCATAGTCTGGCATAATATTTATTATAGGCGTGCAATTTTTTGCAAACTCGGTTGAATCTGCATCTGGTACACCTAAAACATTCCTGGCAAACTCTATAACTGCTACCTGCATACCTAAACAAATTCCCATATATGGAACTTTGTTTTCACGTGCATAACCCGCTGCCGCAATTTTACCAGCAACACCGCGATTACCAAAACCACCAGGAACTAATATACCATCCACATCAGATGCTTCTTCTGCATCAAAGTGTTCAGCATTTATCTTTTTAATATCTACATGAACGTTATTTTGAATACCAGCATGAAATAGTGCTTCATTTAACGATTTATACGCATCAGGCACGTCAAAGTACTTACCAACAACACCTATCTTTATATGCGGCAAATCAGCCGACAGATAATGTTCTATCTTTTGGAATTTATCTGTGTTGCCAGCCGCATTCGGTAAATCAAAATGTTCAGCAATTATATCAAATACGTGCTGTGCATCGTATGCCAACGGTATTTTATAAATATTATCCAAATCAATTCCACTGATTACATTCTTTGCGGGCAAATTACAGAACATGCCTATCTTTGCACGTTCATCCGACGTCAACATTCTTGGACTGCGAACAATCAACATATCTGCCTGAATACCGTTTTCTAACAACTCGCGGACGGACATTTGTGTCGGTTTAGTTTTTAATTCCCCACTTTTTTCCAAATAAGGCGCCAATGTTAAATGTACAAACATAACATTTTTACGGCCTACATCATTGGCAAATTGACGAATAGATTCTAAAAATATTTTACCTTCAATGTCGCCAACGGTACCGCCTATTTCACATACTACAAAATCTGTATCCGTTGGAGCGGATATATATTCTTTAATTTTATTCGTAACGTGAGGTATCATCTGAACCGTTGCACCAAGATAATCCCCATGTCTTTCCGCATTCAAAACATCCCAATAAATACGCCCACCAGATACAGAATCATTACGAGAAAGTTTTATACCTAAAAATCTTTCGTAATAGCCTAAATCCAAATCCGTTTCAAAGCCGTCGTTTGTAACGTAAACTTCACCATGTTGAAACGGAGACATAGTACCTGGGTCTATATTTAAATATGGATCAAACTTTCGCGCATGAACACTGTACCCACGCGATTGAAGAAGAGCGCCGCAACTTGCCGCTGCGACGCCCTTGCCTAAACTGGAAACTACACCACCGGTAATGAATATATATTTTGCCATAAGAAACGCCTCCTTATGGGCTTTAATCATACGAAATTTTTCGTTGCGGTGCAATCAAATAAATTCCTATACTCCATGTATGCAAGAATTGTGGCAAAATCAATCGACTAACTTGTTTTTATGGGTGCCATTTTTAATGACCTTCGGTGCCGGTCTTTATTTTAATTTGCCTTTTGAACCAAAATTCATTCTATGTACAATTCTTTTTATTATTTCTGCGGCTTTGATTTTATTCAAAATAAACTATCTTGTCCGCGCAATTTCATTATTAGTTTTCGGATTTTCTTATGCCGCTGTATTTACTAACTTTATAAACACTCCGCAAATACCGCACACATTAAATAATATAAACATTACAGGTATAGTTAAAAATATTGATTACACAACAGACAAATCAAGAATTTATATAAAAACGTCCGCAGAAAACATTCAAGCAGATAAAGGCAATGCAATAATCCGAGTATCAGCAAACAACACCATAACCCCACCACATATTGGTGATACAATCAGCGCAACCGTTAGTTTATTTCGTCCAAGTCCCGCAGATGCACCAGAAGCTTTTGATTATGCTCGTTGGGCATACTTTAATCATCTGACCGCGACTGGGTATTTAACAGATTATGAAACGATTTCTGAAGGCGACACCAGTAATATTTCTGCATTACGAAACTATTTACACAAAAAATCAAATTCCTTTTTAGTTGATACTTTGGTACTTGGTTATAAAAACGCTGTTCCTAAATCAGACGGAGATGTATGGACCGCAACGGGTGTGGGACACGTTTGGTCAATTAGTGGATTTCATATAACTTTGGTATCCGGTTGGCTCTTTGCAATATTTTATCTGATATTTCGTGCGATTCCAATAATAACAAAACGTATTCCCGCCAGAATTCCTGCGCTTATTTGTGCTTGGGGCGGATTATTATTTTACTTGTTCTTATCTGGGGTCGATATTGCAACTGTTCGCGCGTTTATTATGGCAACTCTGGTCTTCGCAGCTTTTATATTCGGAAGAAATGCAATTTCTATGCGAAACGTTTGTGTTGCATTCTGTATAATTTTCTTTATGAATCCGCATTTCGTTATGCAACCAGGTTTTCAATTATCTTTTGCTGCTATATTCGGACTGATTTGGTTATGGAATGAAGTCAAACCTAAAATGCCAAATAATAAAATCTTAAAAGTTATTTATACTGCAACTCTTACATCGATTGTCGCAACAATTTTTACTGCACCGTTCGTAATCGCGCACTTTTACAGTTTGCCTATTTATGGCCTGATTGGAAATCTTATTTTACTGCCAATATTTTCTGTCGCTATTATGCCACTAGTTATGGTTGGCGTTTTTACATCTATTTTCGGTTGGACTGGTCCAATCATCTTAGCAGAAAAGGTTTATGATTTTCTTTTGATTGCCGGAAATAAAATTTTTGAACTGCCTTACGCAACAATAACAATGCCACATATACCAAACATTGCTTTTAGCCTCATAATTATCGGTTTTATTTGTATGATTTTTATTCGCCCGTTACGAATAAAAATAAATTATATACTATGTTCAATCTTTATCTGTTGCGGAATTCTTATTACAATCTCTCTTCCAAAGCCTGTATTCTATGCAACAAGCGACCATGAACTTGTCGCTTTTGTCGGCAGCAACGGCAATTTAGAATTTAGTAAATCTCGTGCCTCAAATCACTATTTTACTTTTGATACTTGGAAACAGATAAATAATGAACCCGCAGGAACAAAGAATATTCGACGCAAGCCAGTAGATGGCCTTTGGCGTTATAACACCACAAACTTTAATTTAGTTTATATTCAAAAGTTTGTACCACTACAAAAAACAATTGTTGAATTGTGCCGCAATGAAAACGTTGATTACATCGTTTCTTATTTCAATATAAACGCCCCGAAATGCAAAAACAAAATATTACGTGGAGGTATGATAATTTACCCGTCTGGGAAAATTACTCATGTTCACCACAATCGTCTGTGGCATAATCCGCGCTGACGAAAAACAATCCTGCAGCTGGAGCAGTTGGGCCCGCGGCGCTACGATTTTTTGCAGCAAAAATTTCATCTATATCATATGGCTTATCAAGACCTATTTCTACCAGCGTTCCAACCATATTACGTACCTGATGATGCAAGAAAGAACGGGCAGAAAATTCAAATATTACATAATCGCCATCATGCTTGATAGTGCAAGAATCTAACGTTTTTACTGGGCTTTTTGCCTGGCATTCCGATGCACGAAAACTGGTAAAATCGTGATATCCCACCAATTTTTCTGCCGCCCTACGCATAGCTGCAATATTTAATTTCCGCGGCACCCACCAAACACGATTTTTTTCTAGCACAGGTTGCGAACCACGATTCAAAACAACATATCTGTAATGACGACAAATACAAGAAAAACGCGCATTAAAATCATCTGGTACAATATCGCAAGTTAAAACAGATACTGGTGAATTTACCAAATAAAAATTCATCGCACGCATCACAGTTGATGCAGCCTGATGCTTTTCTAAATCAAAGTGAGCCACCATTGCAATTGCATGAACACCTGCATCGGTACGACCAGCTGCAACAACATCAGGACGTTCACCACAAAACTTTTCTATTGCATCACGCAATATAGATTGCACAGACGGCCCTTGGCGATTTTCCTGCCACCCTATTAAATCTGTACCATCATATTCAACAGTTATTTTATATCTTGTCATTATCGGCCCAAGCACCTATCACACTTTGTCTTTTCAAAAATTTCTGTTATTTGCGAATTCAATTCTTTGTAAGTTTTGCAATTATGGCAACTCATCCCAAAGCAATCAATACATCCGCATTTACCGAAATCATTATATTCGGAAATAGATACATGCGCATGCCATAATCCGCACATCTTTTTAATTTCGTTCTCGGCTTTTTCTGTTGCCATAAACGCCCCCACAACTAACGAGTCCTTTGCCGAGCCTCATACTTCTTTGCATATTCAAAGCGATTGCACCAGTCGTCTAATCTGACTCTTTCTGGTCCAAACAAAAGTACCTTTAACCAATTCCCAACATAACACAATGCATAATTATTACAAGGACCAGCAAACTTACAATAACCACATCTCTGTGGAATATTTTCTTTTTTATCTTCAGACATATCTTAACCTTTTATTTTCCAAATTCTATTTTCGCGCCATGCAAACCATTTACAAAGCTCTTCCAATCCATCGGTTTCTTACCACTTGGCTGAATTCTAATTATTTTTAACTCACCGTTATCAATGCGCGTTTCCAAAATTTTTACATCAATTCCGTTTATCTTTGTACGGCCTGCACCCAGCGCACGTACCTGATTATGTATCGCAACTACATCGCGCGACCAATCTATTACTTCATCATCACTGGTAAATTTATGTGTAAATGTCAGTTCACCGATTTGAGGCACCGCTTTATAAGCAGACGGATTAGCTAAATATTCTGTCAGCATTTCCGCACCAATTTTTGATACAACGCTTTCAACATCTTCATTTGTATCATTTTCACCAATATCAAATTCACGACGCATATAAATATCGCCTGCGTCTAATTCAGGTGTTATCTGCATCAAGCACACCGCACTTTTTGTATCGCCATTGTAAATAGCTGTACGAATTGGCGATGGTCCACGATATTTTGGCAAATCACTTGGATGAATATTTATACAAGGCGCAGAATTTAAAACATTTTCACGTAGAACAACCCCATATGAAACCACCACAACCATATCTGAAGAAAAATTATAATCTTTTATATTCGTGTAAACCGGCAAATTATTTTCATCTGCCCAAACATGCACAGGAGACGGCGTTATAACCTGTTTCCTGCCGACAGGTTTTGGTGCACGTGTAAACACGGCTATAATTTCATGGCCTGCTTTTAATATCGCGTCAAACATAGGAACAACAAAATCATTTGTTCCCATTAAAACTAATTTCATTTCTTATGCTTCCTAACTTTGCGCATCAACATTTCACGACGAACTGGTGACAAGTAATCTATAAACAGTACACCATCCAAATGGTCTGTTTCATGCTGAACTATTCTGGCAGGCAAACCTGACATATGCGCCCGCATAGACGTTCCTTTTTCATCATGCCATTCAACTTCAACAGATTGTGGACGTGTAACATTGGCATAAACAGGTAAATCATCTGCCCCCAATACAGACAAACAGCCCTCTTCCATTGTGCATACTTCACTGCTGCGCGTCAAAATCTTAGGGTTTATCATTTTGAAAACAGTTTCAGAATCTGGATCCATCATTACCAAGAATCTTTTTAATTGACCAACCTGCGGTGCCGCAAGTCCGACCCCGTTCTGATCGCGCATCATACCGACCATCTCGTCTAAAATATCTAAAACCTCTGGCGTGATTTCGGTTACAGGTTCACATTTTTCGCGCAGAACCAAATCACCACAAAGTTTCATTTGCAACATCTATAAATCCTTTTATAATGGATTTTACCAAAGGATTCCCAAATGACAACTTATATTTTCGTACTGCTGTTTATTATAATTGTATTACTTCTGGTGCTGCTGATGCGTAAGCCCTCTGTTGATGTTTCTGGTCTGCGTGAAGACAATGCTCGACTGCGCGAACGCTTAGCAGAACGCTTAGGGGCTCTTACTCAAAATGCTATAGAATTGAAGAATATCAGCAGCGATATTGCTAATTTTAAAAACATACTTATGGGTAACAAACAAGCCCGTGGAACTTTTGGCGAACGTCAGTTAGAAGACTTGGTCGCAGACATTATGCCACCTGAAACATATGCTTTTCAGTGTGTTTTAGAAACAGGCGTTCGTCCAGACTGCATAATCCGCCTGCCATACCCACCAGGAGATATGATAATTGACAGTAAATTTCCATTAGAAAGTTATAACCGTATGACAAATAACGATGCCGCCGAAGGGACAAAAAAACAATTCGAACTGGATGTACGCAAACATATAGATGCAATTGCCGAAAAATACATAATTCCGGGTAAGACAGCAGAATCAGCAATGATGTTTATCGCGTCTGAATCAATATTTGAAACTTTGCACCGCGAATTTCCGAATGTTGTCGATTATGCTAGTCGCAGAAAAGTTTTTATAGTGTCTCCATCTACCTTGTGGGCAACGTTAAACACTATTCGTGCCGTATTATCAGACATAAAAATTAAACGTGTTGCCGATAAAATTAAACGGGAATTAGAATACCTACTGACAGACCTATCTCGCTTAGCAGACCGTGCAGGGAAAGTTCAACAACATTTCTCGCAAGCAACAGTTGATATTGAACAGTTGCAAACATCTATCAACAAAATTACCCCACGCGCCGAAAAATTGCGCGAAATGGATTTCGGCGAAGACGATTAAAAAAAAGCGGAGAATTATTTCCCCGCTTTCTTTTTAAGTATTTTCTTTTGTAGTTCTAAAATTTGCGTTTCCCTATTCTTTATGGTCTCTATCAATCGATTGTTTTCTAAACGCAACCTTTCAATATCTTTACGATGAACAACAATCTCGTTTGACAACATACGTGTCTTTTTACGGGTAAACGCCAACATTATCAGTGCACCTGTAATTGCGCAAACTATACCAACCGTCAAATCATATAAAACATCTGTAATAACCATATCTTGATTATACCAGATACTTTATAAACTTCACTAGGCAGATTTTCTTAAACCAGTTTTACGGTCTATCCATACCTGCTCTTCAGCAATCTCCATAAGATACATATCTGATTTACTGTCAGCATATGAACGTACAACACGCGGTATAATTTTATTCTGCTTTGCCCATTCATCTAACGCGACAACTTTATTCCGACCCCAACACATAAAATCGAATTTCCAGGGCTTTTGTTTATCCATTCTAGAACACAGAACAGCGTCAAACTTCATATCTTTAACCAGCCCCGGTATTAAATAATCGGGGCTTGCAGAAATCAATATCACTTTACGACCCTCGTTATGCTCTTTGGCCACCTGTTCTTTGGCCCAACCAAATCTTTCACGTTTGTGCTGTTTTATAAAATCTGGTGCAAACTTACGTACCATTTCCGGCGTTAAAAATCTACGCGAAGCATGACGCCACCACAATCCAGATAAATTTACTTTTCTAGCAATCATAGCAATTCCTATCAAAGGCAAAAATAGCCAAGGACGCACAGATTTATGAAAACAATATTTAACAAATTCGACATTGGAATCGCCATTAGACAAAGTCCCATCAAAGTCAAAAACAACAACTTCTTCTTTTTTTAACATTTATATTCCTTTAATAAACCTGTCAGATTATAACAACCTTTATCATAATTTGCAAAAAAAATGGGCAGATGCCCATTTTTTACTTTTTGATACGCTTAAATTTATTGCGCAAGCGCTCAACCGCAAAGAATAGCGCCGGCGTCAATATGAACGTAAATACCAAACTGGCCAACATACCACCTATCATAACCGCGGCCATCGCAACTTTCATACCATCAATGCTCCATAACTGCGGTACCATACCAGCCATAACAGCAATTGAAGTCATCAATACCATAGACTGTTTGCTCTTCAATTCCGTCCATAACGCTTCATACGGGCGTTCACCATTCGATACGCGTGATATGGTTGGTTCCAATACCAAAATGTTATTATTTA
The DNA here is from genome assembly GCA_944390125.1 of uncultured Alphaproteobacteria bacterium. GTDB lineage: Bacteria > Pseudomonadota > Alphaproteobacteria > Rs-D84 > Rs-D84 > Enterousia. The sequence continues at coordinate 48,002 of CALXOX010000002.1, read as the reverse complement.
CAACCAAACCTACCAGCATAACAAAGGCTAACATCGCGCCGACATTCATAGATGCCCCAGACAAGAACAACAGAACGAATACTCCAGCAAAACTACTGATAATTGATGTGGCAATAGTAAACGGATGAGCCAATGAATTTAATATTGCCGCCAACAACATATAAGTCAATATTACAGCCAACAAGAAAGCATTACCAATTTCTGTTGTGGTTTCTGATTGAATTTCAGACATACCACCAAATTCGGTACCATAACCCGCTTCCCAATCTATCTTAGCAAGCGCTGCTTCTATCTTCTTTTGAACAGGCCCCATCGTAGACTTACCAATATTTATGTCTATCTCGGTAATTCTGTTCTTATCTATACGGCTAATATCAGGCGTTGCAGGAACAACTTGTACACTGCCCAATTCAGACAAAGGAACCATACCTTTCTGAGAGTTTACAAACAAATTCTCGAACATACCTTTGTTTTTGAACGGTTCAGCGAATTCAAGAATTATAGGATACTCTTCGCCATTTTCTTTGTACTTATAATCATCATTACCATATAAAGCCGTACGCAACGTCATACCTGCGTAAGAATTATTTATACCCCAGAAATTCATTTTTTCTTGGTCTGGTACAAATTGTGTTTCATATCCAGGCTTTTGCTGTGCTAATACCGCACTTTGAACTTCTGGTATCTGATTTATCATATCCAGAATTTGATTTGCATACGCTTCACGTTTGGCGTCATCTGCACCGAGCACATTCAGTACAATATCGGCAGAAACAGCGCCACTTGATATTGCCTGACCTGCACGAACTTGCAACTCAACATCTGGTATTTCTGATAAAACTGGCAATATTTGACGTGCTAATTCTTTATCAGAAACACTACGTTCCGATACGTCTTTTAACGTCAATTTTATCGCCATATTCTGCAAACCACGGTCGCCTATCTTTATAGAAACAGATGTGACATCATCAAAGTCTTTCAACTTTTCTTCTATCTGTTTTGCAATCTCTGCAGACTTTTCGTATGTCGCACCCATAGGCGCACGTGCCGTTATGTTGATTTCATTTGCATCTGTTGATGGTGCAAACTCATTACCAACAAAACGCATCAGCATTGAAGTTCCAATCAATATTGCAATGGACATTATAATTACACGACCTGGATGCGCATATTGATAATCAAACCATCTACGTAAGCGAGATTTATCTTTTGCTTTTTTAGAATCTTCTTTGCTTTCAACTACTGTTGCACGAACCGTTTTGACGTTTTGTGTTTTTTTAGATTTTCTGTTACCAGTTAAACGCAAGAATTTTGCAATCATCATAGGTGTCAACGTGAACGAGAACAGCAATGACAGCAGAGTCAAATACACAACCGTCAAACCAAATTGATTCATAAATTGACCGGCTATACCACTCATAAACGCCAACGGCAAGAACACAACCACGTTGGTGCCAACACCAGCTAAAACAGATACAGCAACTTTCTTAGTACCATCTATTGCAGCACTTTCTGGATCTTTACCCGCACTCATTTCTTGCAGCGCAGATTCAATTAAAATAATTGCATTTGATACCAATGTACCCAAAGCAGATGAATAAGCCAACAAAGTCATAGCATTGACTGTAAAGTTACTGGCATCCATAAAGAAGAACCCAGCAATCAATGAGGCAGGAATAACCACACCTGCAATAATAGTTGAACGCCAATTACGAGTAAACGCCAACAAAACTAATACTGTAAATAATACCCCCAGTACAATTCCCCAAATTGTACCGTACGTTTCATCTGAAACAGAAATTGAAGAATCAGAAATAATTTCCATGGTTGCATCTGGGAATTCCGCCTGAAGCCCCGCCTGTAATTCAGGCAGTTTTTCACGCAAGGCTTTTGATACATTTATAGCATTACCATCAGACGCTTTTACAACGGATGCAATAATAACGTCCTTACCATTATAACGTGCACCGTTTTCTATATCACGCGCAGAATCAGTTATTGTTGCTATATCACTCAGTTTAAACTTCTGTCCTTCAACTGTAGTCAATTGCAAGTTAGCAATTTCATCAACACTGCTGAATTCACCTATAAAACGAACGTTTGATGAATCTGTTCCAAATTCAATTTTTCCACCAGGAACATTCAAATTTCTTGCCCCCAATGCAGACACTACATCCATAACTGTTGCACCACGTGCAGCCAGTAATTCTGGATTCATTTCAATTCTAATTGCGCGAGTCTTTCCCCCAAAGACACTAACACTGGCAACACCAGAAATTCCTGTAATCTGATTTGACATCGTATCATCTACATATTCTTGCAAATCACGTAAATTTGAACCACTAATAGCAATATCAATAACAGATTCTTCCAAAGGATTTAACTTTTCTACAATAGGCTGTTCCATATCCTCTGGGAATTCAGACAACAAAGAATCCAACTTTGTCTTTACCTCTGTGGCTTTATCGTTTACATCAACCCCAAGGTTAAATTCCGCCATTACGAAACCACCATTTTCAAAGGCTTGTGACGTCAACTTCTTTAACTCCGACACTTCGGACATTGCATCTTCTGCACGTTTTATAACCTGTGATTCAATTTCTGATGAAGCCGCACCAGGGTATATAAATGTCGCCGTAACCATTGGGAAGTCAACCGACGGTGTACGTTCTATATTCATCTTTGGAAAAGAAACAAATCCTAATACTACCCAAAACAAAACAAACATTACTGTTGTAACGGGTCTGCGAACAAAAAATTTTAACATGATAAATACTCCCTGAAAATATTTTGATGAAGACTATTCTTTTATCTGAACCTTGTCGCCTGCATTCACTTTAGACAAAACAACAATGTCCCCGTCATTCAAACCTTCTACCAATGCATTTTCTGCATCTTGACGAATTACATTCACTTTTCTTGGGGTTGCAATGCCATTATCTGCAACCATAACCACATTGTTATTTACCGCATACAAAGGCACAAAATAACCCGTTGTTTCAAATTCCGCATAATGCAAACCATCTTCCACCCCGCGTGTACGTACAATGTGCATTCCCGTATTTAAATCAATATCTTTAGATACAGACGTAATTTCACCATTTCCAACACGTTGGCCAGTTTTTAACTTATCAACCCTGTATGCAGAAACTAACGCCTTGTTGTTTTTCACGGCAATTGGTTCTCGCAAAACTCCATTTTGACTATGTACCTTTACTGCATAAACAGGTGCACCCACATCTGCTGAATAACGCGCAGTATTAAACACCGCCATCGAATTTTCAGCGCCAATTGCTGCAAATCTGAACACAACCCAAACAATCAAAACAACCGCACAAACACCATATATGATGTTCTTAAAGTTTTTATTCTTCATTTTATCTTTTATCTTTTCCATCTTTATTCACCCAATTTTTTTACAGATTCAGCCGACATTAAAATGTTGTACTTCGCATTCAACAACGCCATATCTAATTGATATAAGCCCGCGGAAACTTCTGCTAATTCAACAGCAGACGTTTGGCCTGACGCAAAACGTTCACTAGAGAAAGAGTATGCTTTAGCCGCCAAATCACGCGCATTCTCCAACGTCTTTAAGTTTCCACGCAAATGATTATACTGATCAATTGCGCGCGTATACTCCTCTGTGGTCATTTTTTTGGCTTTGTCTAAATCCTGACGTGCCGCTTCCGCATTCATCGCATCGACAGTTGCATTCGCCATGTTTACACCACCGCTAAAAATAGGAACTTGCAACGCCAGTCCCCAATACGCCGATTGAGTATTAAAATCTTCAAACACGTTTGGAATATTATCCCCCATAGCAATATAGTTATACGATGCAGTTGCAGCTAAAGTAGGCAAAGCACCGTCACGCTTTGATTTTGCACTACGCTCGTACATCTGAACTTGCTCATTCAACACCTCCCATTGTGGAGTCGATGTCAATTCCTTTGCGTCCAAGTCAGGAAATGTTTTTGGAAATTCATCTGTCAAATTTAATTCTTCATTCATATCAATACCGGCCAAAATTTTTAACATTCTGTGCGCAGTATCTCGATTAAATTCTGCATTAGATAAATTGATTTCTTTTGTTGCAATATCGGACTCAATTTTCACCAAATTACTACGATTGGCACGACCTGCAGACGTCAGACTTTTACGCGCAGCACGAGCCGCATTCAAATCTTGACGCGAAATTTCAACAATCTCGTCCGTCATCTTTGCCGTCCAATAAATGTCTGCTGCACTATAACGAACCTCACGCAGAGTCATTTCCTGACCAGCCTCTGCCATTTTTACAGCAGCCTTCACGCTTTTTACCGCATTACCAATTTTGCCGAATGTATATATAGGCTGAGTTACAGAGACACCAGCCATAAACATACTGTCTGGTATACTCAAACTCTCTGGCAATTGAACGGGGCGCGCCAAATATTGCGATAATAAACCACCTAGTTCTGGCGGGATAGATACTTCATAAGATTTTGTTGGTTCTTCTACGTTTACCAAATTCATATAAGTCGCAGTACCTTCTATCTTAAACCAACGATTGGCATTCGCTGCATCCAAAGAAGCTTCTGCTTTTTTTACATTTGCCTGCGCTTTTTTTAAATCCTGCGATTCATTCACAATCATATCAACAGCGTCATTTAATGACAAATCCATTGCGTAAACACTGTTTACCGTCATGAATAAAGGCAACAAAAATACACCGCCTAAAAATTTACGCATTTTCTAACTCCATTTTCGTCAAAATACCATTTATTGTTTTTAATGACTTAGTTAAAGCCTCTTCATCCGCCCGCGACAAGGTTCCAAACAGCTTTTCAATTGTATTGCGCACATTTTCAATTGCCTGAGTCGCAATTTTTTCACCAGTTTTTGTAACCGAATACCATGTATTACGACGGTCATTGTCATCTATTTTGCGCAAAACCAGACCATCACGTTCTAGTTTTCTAAACGCAGCACATAAGTTAGGCGCCGTCACCATTTCACGACGCGCAATATCTTTCAACTTAGCAGGCCCACCCATATGCAGACGCACAAGAATACTTAGCTGTTGACGTGGATAACCGGAAAAAACAACAGGATCACGCTTTAATTTATCGGATAATCTGTCCAGGATGAAAATATTTGCTTCTAATAAATTTATAAATTCTTTTTTTGCCATTTTGAAGCCTCTTAATTGCTAGCAAGCGGTTTAATTATTAAAAACCTGAATTATTATATGTTTTAATAAATTAAATGCAAGGGTAAAAGTAATATTTTTTTAAAAAAATTCAACAGGTAAAATGTAAAAAATAAAAATATTATTGCAAAACCCTAAAAGATAGATATAATCTTATGGACTTTTGGGGTGTCGTCTAATGGTAGGACAAGAGATTTTGGTTCTCTTTATCATGGTTCGAATCCGTGCGCCCCAACCAATATTCAAACGCCCTTTGTGGGCGTTTTAATATTGGTAACGAGCCACGGTTCGTAATCGCGACGTATGTCGCCGGTTCGAAAACAAGTAGGCAAGACAAGTGACAACGCAGTCGGACCGTTACGGTTTACCCGCAGGGTATTTATTACCCGAGGAAATAAGTGCGCCCCAACCAAAAATTAAACTGCCCTTGCGGCGGTTTTATTTTTGGGCGTGGGTTAGCGGTTCGCCCACACAACGAAGTTGTTTGGTTCGAAGTTTTGTGAAAACTACCAAATAAATACAAGGCCACAAAACAAAAATAAAAACACCTGTTCATCACAGGCGTTTTATAGAGAAATTACTCTAAACTTTTTCTACACTCATACCACTCATTTAAACTCGTCCCCAAAGAATAAACATCTTTATCTACAAAATGCAGAAACAATGGCTGTTCATCTTTCTCATTTTTATATATGCCCATATCTTCATAAACAGCTTCTGCTCCTTCCGAGGCAGATTGTGTATACTGTTTAAACACTATAAAGCCATCATCAGTTTGTAATGTAGCTGTTTTACCATTTATTTCTAGTGATTTATACTTATCCCACAGATTATCACATTCTTCGCCAGTACAATTAGGAGAAATACATTCTATATCCGTTTCATAAAACTTTGTTTTATCACAGCTACACAAAATTATAATACACGGCAATATCGCTAATAATTTTTTCATTTTTACTCCTTTCCCCAAGCACGCAGCACAGTCGCACGCGGCATTGTAGCATAGCATTATATTTTTTCAATACAAACTTCACATCTATCTTTCTTTGATTTTAAACACCGTACCCAGCGCATTTTGCTTCGCGTTCATTGCCTTGTCGTATTCTATCTGAGCACGAGTTTTTATTTTATTATCTATTAAAAAACGCTCCTGCCAGCCAATATATCTATCCTGCTTCTCTTTAGATAACGAAGCCAACATTTTTCCATATGGCGTTGAAAAAAATTCTGGCGCATAACCCATTTCCCACGACAAGCGTATTCTATCTGCATCCCATAAACATGCAGAAACTAAATCTGATGCATTTCTACCAATTGTATGATCCCTTACAGCTGTAACAATACTCTCTACTTCTATCGGCAACATATCAGGGTAATTATCTGCTAAAAACTTTCTGGCAATCGGCTCACAACGCGGTCCATGTTGTTCACAATACTCATCATTTGTGCGCGCACAATCATGCAATCCGGCCGCCAAAATAACAGGCAATGGGTCTTGATGCACAGACAACGCCAATTCAATACCAAACATACCAACCTGTTCTGTATGCGTCAAACCATGATAACCATACCTTGACTGATTCGTTATAAGTTCTATCTTTGGCAAAATATCTGACAACAATATCTTAGAGTAATATGCCTTTTCATGCAGCATTTGACGAAAAGAACTTGGTCGTAATAATACTTTTCTATTATTGCTCAATAAAAATCGCTTTTCTGTAGTGTTTTCTAATCTATACAATTTTTCAAATTTCATGGTACAAAACTCATCTAAATTTAAATCTCTTTCACCTGGTAGTTGTATTTTTTCACCAGAGCGTAAATTATATGGTTGCGATAACACAACAGAATCAGAATCTAAACGAATTACACTTTCTGGCCTGAATGGTACATATGATATATGCCCCTGATCTTCATAATAATTCGTATAATGAAAACCATCATAACCAAGGCTTTCAAAATAGTGTATCATTCTTTGCATAAACAGATGATGTTTGTCTATCAACTCAGAAATAGCCATTGGGCTTTCGTTTGACAATTCATACAAAGTGTCTTTCCCCAGTTCCTTTTTTACATCATTCCAAGACATTTTAAAAGGCTCTTCTGCAACATAATCATAAACAGACGCTAATTTCTTTGTATGCAAATCCTTCAAAAAATGAAATAACAACATTCCACGATAAAAAGACCTGTCATGATTTGCCTGAACATCTTGCAATTCATATGTATTATGTAAATGCAAATGCACTGGTATAATATTTGCAGGCGTCCCATTCGAGACAGGAACAGCAGAAAAGGTCCCATTCATAATTTCTGTTTTCTTCATACCATTACGAACAACTTTCATGGCCGCCATTTTCGTTCCAAAATGACTTAGCGGTCTAAAACGCTTAAAGTTACTGTAAGTGCCGTGATAAAAAACTTCTTGTTCTGCTAAAAATTTTGTCATAAATCAAACCCCAAAACGAGGTTGCTCAGTTTAGTCCAACGTTTCAAGAATGTCAAACTGTTAAAAGCGTAAAAACGGTTGAAATTTTACAAACAACAATATAAAATACGCCTGTTCGGTCCCATCGTCTAGCGGTCTAGGACATCAGATTCTCATTCTGAGAACACGGGTTCGATTCCCGTTGGGACTGCCAATATATAATTTCACTTTGTTTATTCTTCGCATATATTACTTGACAATTTTGTTTTGCTGTACCTGCATTATTTTATGTATTATCTGTTTTAAACTACAAAGTGCCAGCAGACAATTTCTGAAGATTTACGCAATCAGCATATCAAAGTAGAGAATGCCGAAATACATTACAGCTACACAATAGAAGAAACTGTAAGCCAAGCACGAGATTCTTTGGAGCGTAATAAAACATATACAGGTTTGCTTAAAAAGTTATACGAACTTGAAGAAGTTGGTTATAACGAAACAAATAACAAGACTTACGCAGATTTAAGTTTTCGTGCAAACATCATTGAAGGAAACACAATCAATGATTATTTGCAAAACAGCAATGAAGTAAATCAAGCAAATGCCAACTTAAACGCAGCATATAAAAGTTTAAAATCTATGCAGCGCGACAGCATTGTACGCGATTCTATACTGCGTATTCCATTAGTGCAAAGATTTAACACGAACCGTTTGCAAATGCGCTTAGATAAAAATATAGCAGCAAAAGCAAGAGCAGAACAAAACATCTTGCTATTACAAAAAAAGCTACAAAACGTTAAATAAAAAAGCCCGAAAGGGCTTTTCTTTATGCCGTTTGTAATATTTTTTTTGCGTTTTCCAGCAGGTTCAAAGCAATATCAATCTGTGTGCTATCAAAAGTACCAGCTGATTGTTTTGCTTTTTCACCGGTATTTGCGGACACATCTGCACCAGAATTTTGCATAAACTCATCAGCAGATTTTGGCAATGCGCCGTCACGTAGTAATTTTTTCACTCCTGCAATTGTCAATCCGTGTTTATATAACAAATCACGAATTACAATCAATCTATCAACTGTTTCTGCACGATAATAGCGGCGACCACCTGCCCCGGTCGTAGGACGTATTGCAACAGGGAATTGTTTTTCCCAATAACGCAAGGTATGCGCCGGTACAGATAAACGCTTTGATACTTCGTTTATAGATGCAAAATATTCGTTATCCATATCGGCACCCCTTCTATTACGTTTAATTTTCCGCTACTTCAGCAGCTTCTGCGTTGACTTCAGCTTCTTCACCTTCGTCACTTAAAATAGATATAGCAGAAACTACACGTTCGTTTTCAGCAGTGCGGAATAATGTTACACCCGCCGTGCTGCGACCAGCAATACGAACATCTTTTACTGGCGTACGAATTATCTTTCCACCATCTGTTACCATAATGATATCATTATCATCTGCAACAGGGAAAGAGCCCGCAACTGCAGTATTCTTACCGCCTAGTTTTATGTTCGTAAATCCGCCACCACCACGGTGCGTCGTACGATATTCATAAGAACTTGTACGTTTACCAAATCCATTCTCAGATATAGTTAAGATGAATTCTTCGCTTGCTGCTAACTCACGCATTTTCGCTTCGTCCAAAACTAATGATGTTGATTCTTCTTCATCATCAGATTCTTCCTCTATACCAGTTTCTGCACGACGCGCAGCACGGCTTTGCCTTACATACGCTGCACGAACCGCCGCGTCTGATTCACCATGATTCAACATTGCCATACCAATAATTCTATCATCTTTGCCAAGCGTCATACCACGTACACCCGTTGAATTACGCCCCGCAAAAACACGAATTTCTGGAACTGGGAATCTTATGCAACGACCACGATATGTTGCCAAGAATACATCTTGTTCTTCATTACACGGCAATACGGATATCAAAGAATCACCTTCATCTAACTTCATCGCAATTTTTCCGTTTGCACGAATTGAATCAAAGTCAGACATACGGTTGCGACGAACAGTACCTGATGCAGTTGCAAACATCAAGAAGTGTTCCTTGCCAGACGCCTTTACACGTTCAACGTCTTCTTCTGGGACAGGCAATATAGCCGTTATAGTCTCCCCATTTTCCAAAGGCAACAAATTGACCAATGGACGTCCCTTCGCTGAAGCTGCAGCTTCAGGCAGTTTATAAGTTTTCAACTTATAGCACAAACCCTTTGAACTGAAGAACAACAGCGGTGTATGAGTATTCGCAACAAACACCTGAACAACATAATCATCATCTTTGGTTGTCATTGCATTGCGTCCCTTACCACCACGCTTCTGTGCACGATATGTATCCAAAGAAACACGTTTGATATAGCCGGTATTAGATACCGTTATAACCATATCTTCACGTGCAATCAAATCTTCTACATCAATATCTATTTCTGCATCGGAAATTTTTGTACGTCTTGGACTAGCCCAGTTATCACGAACCATTGTCGTTTCATCGCGAATAATTTGAATTATACGTTCATGACTGCCCAATATATCCAACAAATCTTTAATTTGTGCACCCAATTCAACCAAATCTTCATGCAGTTTATCACGTTCCAAACCTGTCAAACGATGCAACTGCAATTCCAAAATTGCACGCGCTTGGTCTTCTGACATATAAAACATACCGTCTTTATATTCTGTGTTTGGATCATCAATCAATTGAATATAATTTTCAATATCAGACGCACGCCAACCACGTGAAACCAAAGCTTCACGCGCAGCATCCGGATTGGCACTGGATTTTATCAATTCAATAACTTCATCCAAATTACCAACCGCAACAGACAAACCTAACAAAGTATGTGCACGATTACGAGCTTTGTTCAAATCAAATATCGTACGACGACGAATTACTTCACATCTGAAGTCAATAAACGCATCCAATACACCACGAACATTGAACAGCATCGGACGACCACGATTCAATGCCATCATATTTACTGGAAAGTTCGTTTGCATTTCCGTGTACTGGAACATGTGATTCAGTACAACATCCGCAATCGCATCACGCTTTAATTCGATAACAATGCGCAAACCTTCTTTTGAAGATTCATCACGAATTTCAGATATTCCTTCTATGCGTTTGTCTTTGCTTAGTTCCGCAATTTTCATAATCAACTGCGCTTTGTTTACCTGATATGGTATTTCATCAACAACAATCGCCTGATGATCATGGAATGTTTCCATATGTGTTTTTGCGCGAACAATTATTGAACCACGTCCCGTCGTATGTGCTTTGTACGCACCAGCACGTCCCATGATAACTGCACCCGTCGGGAAATCTGGTCCAGGGATAATATCAAACAGTTCATCATCCGTCAGTTGTGGATTATTCAAAATTGCCAAAATACCATTGCAAATTTCACCCAAATTGTAAGTAGGTACATTTGTCGCCATACCAACAGCAATACCAGACCCACCATTTACCAAAAAATTTGGAAACTTTGTAGGCAGAACAACAGGTTCCTGCAACGTACCATCAAAGTTAGGCTGCCAGTCAACGGTATCTTTATCCATATCGTCCATCATGGATGCACCAAGTTTGGACAAACGCGCTTCGGTATAACGCATAGCTGCAGCCTTATCACCGTCACGAGAACCAAAGTTACCTTGTCCCTGTACTAGCATTTCACCCATAGAGAAATCTTGTCCCATACGAACCATAGCTTCGTAAATAGAACTATCTCCGTGTGGGTGATATTTACCCATAACATCACCGACAATACGCGCGGATTTAACCGTCGCTTTATTCGCCGGCGCAACATCATTCATAACATATAAAATACGACGATGTACAGGCTTACATCCATCACGAACATCAGGCAGCGCACGGTCAACAATAACCGACATAGCATAGTCCAAAAAGCTTGTCCGCATTTCGTGTTCCAGGGAAGACTGCGGTATTTTTATTTCATTTACTTCGTTGATATTGTTTGTTTCTGACATACTAGAAATTCCCTTGTTTTTAACAACTAAAGAATAGCAAATTTTTTAACTTTTGGTCAAGACATAAACCCTAAAAATTACATTGACAAAACATTGTTTTGTGATAGCATATGCTGGCTATGACAAAATTTAGAGAAGCATTAAGTGACGCCCGCATGGAAATAGATACAATGATAAAAAAGTGCAACAAAGACGAACGTCTATTGTATGCACAACTACGCACAATGCAATGGAATCTTAAACGCATGCAGAACCTTATTGACATGCATGACAAGATTGTATCCCGTCTGCGGAAACGCACAAGATAAAAAACAAAAGGGAAAGACTGTGTTTTTACCATTTTGGAGACTTTTCGTGGCGTTATTTGTTTATTACATGACGCTAGAAGGCTTAAAAAAACTAGGATTGATAAAATCTAAATAAAAAGGTTGCGTTTTTACAAAACCTGTGATTAAATAGGGGCACAAAAGGATTTTATTATGGCAACAAAACGTACATATCAACCATCCAAGACGCGTCGCGTACGCACACACGGTTTTCGTGAACGGATGGCGACTAAGGGCGGACGTGAAGTTTTGAACCGTCGTCGCGCCGCAGGTCGTAAAAGATTGGCTGTTACAGCAGCAAACTAAAAAAACCGCGTTTGCGGTTTTTTAATATTTAAAAAATACCGCACCTTTTCGGTGCGGTATTTTTAACCTTTCATTTCTTCCCATGTACAAACGACAAAAGCATTATCAACATCATTACTTTTTATTTTATGATGACTAACCAAGCCATCTATCGCGACATCAACTGATATCTCTGGCGTATCAGGGCTAATTTCTTTCTTAAAGTTCAATTCGATACGTTTTAACGTATGCTGATTTCTATATGCATAGCCAACACTTTCTGTTGCCCATACCGCATATACAGCATTATTGATATGTTGATTCACATCAATATCATCAAAGCGGCATTTAAACACATGAGTCTTCTCAGATTCAAAGTCTGGGAATTTATCAAATGTCCTATCCCATGCACGTTCTGGTACAACCGACCAACTTGGCAAATTTTCGTCAGAACGTATAGGACGACGGCGCGTCATATCTATTAAAATCCATTGAGACGTAGCACGAACCATCAATCTGCCATCACTGCCACGAACTTCAAAATCACGCGTAGCACGTAACCCATCGTGATCAGATGGCCATGTTATGAACGAAAGTTCTTCAGCCTCGCGCGGCATCTCGATAATATCAACCAAATAATGAGTCACAACCCACGCCATATTATGTTCGATTAAATATGTACGCCCACATCCCAATACTTCCGCATGAGTATCGGCAATACCCTGCAATTCGTTCATCAAAATCAATGGACGAACATTGCCATACCTATCACACTGATACGCTTGCAGCACTCTCTTCTCTACGTACTTGTCGGTCATTTATTCACCTTTAACCTGAACATTCTGTGCAACAACAAAATCCACTTTGTCACCCAAAACTATTTCATTTGCACGTGCAGCAGATTTAATCAAACCATGCAAGACAACTGGAACATCAGACGGTATTGTCAACGTTTCCAGCTTGGCGCCATTACCTATTTTCTGTTCTGTACGCATTCCACGAACCGTCTTCAACAAATCCAGCGCAATCTGCATTTCAGAAACATCTGTATCTCGTTCAGCCAAAACAGATGGATATGCAGTCAAATGCAAAGTTTCACCACCTTCATACTGCTTATAAATTTGCTGCCACAATTCTTCTGTCTGGAAAGGTATAAACGGTGCATATAATCCAATTACCGCACGCAAAACCTCAAACAAAGTCCATTGTGCAGATAATTTAGATTCAGCACTGTACTTTTCTGGCGACCAGAATCTATCTTTAATAAATTCCAAATATTGGTCGCAGAATATTTCATAGAAGAACGTATCTATTGCTGCACGAGAATTGTAGTTATCATACTTATCCAAATTCTTACGCACTTCTGCAATAGTTTTATTCAATTCTGACAGAACCCAACGATCTTCAATAAATCTATCCACAACAGATACTTGCTTTGCGGTATCTGGTTCGAAGTCCGTCAAATTCATCAAAACATATTTTGCTGCGTTCCACAGTTTGGTTAGCAATTTTGAACCGCGTTTTACTTCGTCATCACTATAACGAATATCTGTACCAATTGGCGCAGTTGCAATCCAATAACGCAATGCGTCCACACCAAACTTTTCAACGGTATCCAATGGATCTGTACCATTACCCTTGGTCTTGGACATTTTCTGTCCCTTGGAATCACGTACAAGACCGTGGAAGTTTACCGTTCTGAACGGCACATCACCCATAACGTACATTCCCATCATTATCATACGTGCAACCCAGAAGAATATAATATCCGCACCGGTGTACAATAAATCTGTTGGATAATACTTTTTCAATTCAGGCGTTTCATCAGGCCAACCCAATGTAGAGAACGGCCATAAAGCAGACGAGAACCATGTATCTAATACGTCCTTATCGCGCGTCAGCTCTTTACCACCAGATTGTTTAATTGCCTCTTCTTCACTTTCAGCAACATAAACATTGCCGTCTGCATCATACCATGCAGGTATATGATGTCCCCACCACAACTGACGAGAAATTGGCCATTGGCGAATATTCTTCATCCAAGACATATACAAGTTATAGCGATGGTCCGGCATAAACTTTATGCGACCGTCTTCAACAACCTGTATTGCAGCATCAACCAATTTTGACGTATCAACAAACCACTGGTCTGTTAAATAAGGTTCAACAACAACACCGCCGCGTTCTGAATATGGTGTAGGTATCAACTTATCTTCTATCTTTACAAGCAGTCCTGCCGCTTCAATATCTTTAACAACTTCTTCACGCGCCTTAAATCTATCCATGCCACGATATTTTTCAGGCACACAATCTGCATCATTTAACTTTGCGTCTGGTGTCAGAATATTTACTGCTTTCAAATTATGACGCTGACCAACTTCCCAGTCATCAAAGTCATGTGCTGGTGTGATTTTTACCGCACCTGTACCCTTTTCTGGATCAGCATGTTCATCGCCAACAATTGGAATTTCTATGTCTGTTAGCGGTATTATTGCTTTCTTTCCAATCAAATGTTTTAATTTTTCATTTTCTGGATGTACAGCAATAGCTTGGTCGCCGAATAAGGTCTCTGGACGAGTTGTAGCAATTTCAACAAAACCACCACCAACCAACGGATAGTTAAAGTAATAAAACTTACCCTTTTCTTCACGCGTTTCAACTTCCAGGTCTGAAACAGACGTCTGCTGTTTTGGGCACCAATTTACCAAACGTTTTGCACGATAAATTATACCCTCATTATACATTTTTACAAACAACTTGATAACCGCACGAGATAGCCCGTCATCCATTGTAAAGCGCTCACGCTTCCACACTGGCGTCACACCAAGAATATGTAATTGTTTTACAATCTGCCCCCCCTTTTCTGCCTTCCACTTCCAAGCACAATCCAATAACTCTTCTGTGGTCAAAGAGCGCGGGTTTATGCCACGCTTAGACAAATCACGTTCAACCAACAACTGAGTTGCAATAGATGCATGATCTGTTCCTGGTTGCCATAAAACATCATATCCACACATTCGCTTATAACGACAAATAATATCCGTCAAAACATTATCCAACGCGTGCCCCATATGCAAACTGCCAGTAACATTTGGAGGCGGCATCATTACACAAAAAGACGGTTTTTCAGATTCTACTTTGTTCGTCCAAAAATCGTTAGAATCCCAGAACTCCTGAATTCTGGTTTCCATTTCACGTGCGTTTAAATTCTTACCTAATTCTATTTTCATTTTTATTTCCTAATTACTGGTTTCCAATTTGCTGTATCAATATTTTGTAAGTCGGCAGGCAAATCTGACACGTTCAGCACATTCCAAGTTTGCGTTCTGCCGAAAGGACCTATTTTCCCACGCACTCGTAATTTATCTTTATCATCTTGCCAAATTACACTGGAATATACACTGCCCTTTTTAGGGTCCATTATTTTACCATCTTTATATTCTGAATCTTCTGAATCCCATTCCATTTCCCAGATGATATCTAGTCCTACATATTTTGGGCTGCCAGAAACCTTGTCAGCAACTTTTACAGGATTACTCAACGTTTCAGAAACATTGCCTTTTTCATCATACAATGCAATGATACGACCAGCTAATGCACTATCATTGCCATCTTTATACTCATACAATTGCACAATGGATTTAGGTAAATTCGTTTCATCATCAATTGTTTGATATGTTCCAACAAATGGCATCGCCGCAAAAGCCCCTGTCGACAAACCAATCCCTAAAACAGATAGTGCAAATATCTTCATATAAAAACCTCTTAAATATACCCTGCAAATCCTATCAGATAAAAAATAAAATTCAAGGCATTGTTATATTTTATTTGACAAACATTATGCTTTGTACTACTGATTACAATAACAAATAGAAAGCAAAAAATGACCGAATCTCTTTTCTTTTTATTATGTGAAGCTATAACAGGAAGTTATGTTTCAGTTCATAACGACAAATTTTTATCTGCTTATTCTTTTTACATTCCAACGGGTATAGGCGAAGAAACACTGGTCAACATATGCTCTTCATATTCACACACTGATAGCAAAAATAGCTATGTTTCATATCAATTATACCTGGATGAAGAATTGGTAAGTAGCGCTATAAGACCTGTTTTCAATAAAAAAACATCAAAAGATAAAAAGCAAAAAATCAGTGAGGCTGACAGGCTTGAAAGTTTGCTGGCCTTATGTTCTTCAAAAGTTATTAAACAAGAATACGAAAGTCAAAAACTGCATATGCTAAAGAGTTTTACCAAACCAAACAACCAGCACACAAGCTAAATTGCACGAACTACGCGACAGAATGTAAGTCCGTAAACTTCTGACGCACCAGCGTGCTTTAAGACACGGCCCAGTTCTGCAAAAGTTGCACCCGTTGTCATAACATCATCTATAATTAAAATTTTCTTACCACGTATTTTCTCTGGTGTCACAACATGAAAAACACCACGAATATTTTCAGCTCGTTGCGCGGCATTTTTATGTCCCATATCTGCCCTATATTTACGACGCACACTATCTAAATCCATACGAACATTCATCGCTTTTGAAATTGGACGTGCCAGCAAAGTTGCTTGATTGTAGCCCCGATGAAACAAACGTCTATATGCCAAAGGTACCGGAATTATAACATCTGGTTTTATATCTGAATCCCGCAAAGCCCAAATCATTGCTCTGGACATAAATTCTGCGTATTTTATACGACCACTATGCTTAAACGGCAACATCACAGCACGAGACGCATCATCATACACACATGCAGAGCGAATAAAATCTAACTCGCAACAACCAGCTGCGCAATTAGGACACATTGGATGCGCACCTAAATCTAAATCAGCCGGAAATGGATAACCACACTTCTCACACTTTGGATTCCCAATCCAATTAAAAGCCGCCCAGCAATCTGCGCACAATTCGCCATTAGTTGAAACAGGCGTACCACATATCGGACAAGAAGATGGAAACAAAAATTCAATAAAATTACGCGCGAAACTAATTGTTAAATCGCGCGCATTTTTCATTACAAACTTTACCAAGACATACTTCTATACGTTTTTTTGCTGACCGTATCACCAAAAATATCTTTCTGCTGTTTAGTCAATGTTTCGTACTGATCCAAAGATATCATACGTAAAACCAAACCTTCCCCATCACGCTGTGATAACACAGGTAAAATACGCTGTTCGGAAATACCATTATCTCGCAAGACTTGCTCTACAATAGCCAACCGGCGCGCCGCCAATTTACGTGCATCACTGTCTGTCGTAACAGACTGCGGTATAGAAACCTGAACAGCACGTGTCGGATTGCTTAAAACTATACCCGCGTATTCTGTCAGCAAATTATAATTATCACGTGAAAGCGCCGCATCTTCATTACGGAACTTTATCTTTATTTCCAATGGGCGAATTCCACCAGCTTCTGACAAGTCACGTTCAGACGTAAAACCTTCAGCATTTACTGTCATATCACTAGCAACATCAAATCTGTCATCTATTTGAAACGTGGATAAATGTTTATTTTCTGATAAAAACGTCTTTCTAAATGCTTTACGCAATTCACTTGGCGTCATCTGTGTCATATCATTACGGACAGTTGCAATGCGTGGTGATTCCGCACGTTCAACGGCACGAACAACAACGTCATCTGACGCGTCATCCATAGGAACAACCATGCGAGAAAGTTTTACATCTTCACTAACCGATTTAGACGTATCTTTTTCTGCACGCGCCAATGTTTTTTCTTCTGCAATTTCTTGTCTAGATTCTACAACTGCCGGACGAGAAACAACACTGCGAGAAACGACTTTGCGCGCAGGCACAGATTCTTCTTTAACACTTTCTTCTGCACGACGTTGCAACTCATTCAATCTTGCAATCTGAGCATCCAATTCAGACAACCGTGTTTTTTGTGCAGGCTCAGAGCGTACCACGGCTGAATCAGAAACAGCTTCCTTCTTTGCAGCAGCAAACTTCTGTGGTTGCGCATCTAGGCTTTCTTCTGGCAAAGCGTTATCAGAACGAATTACAGAAAATTCTTGTGGTGACGGCAAGCGCAAAGGTACAACACTGCTTGATGAAGAACGAGCCCACAAATCTGAACTTGGTCTATGCGGCACCAATACATCTGCGGCTGCAACAATTTGTTCACCGGCATCCATAGTCGTTTCAGTTTTAACAGCTTGAGACTTCACCTCTTGCTTTACAGCACTACGACTTGCAACTTTACGGCTTGCACTTTCTGACTGTACTGAATCTTCATTTTTAATTTCTTTTGCAACATTTGATGCAACTTTTTTTTCTGTTTTTTCTGATTTTACAATTGGTTCTCCAAACGCAGCACGCGCTGAAACACCACCAGCTGCCAAGTTCACAACTGGCAGTCTAGCATCTGCAAACGCAGGAAATACAATAAATACAGCAAATACAGAAATTGCAATCTGTCGCATTTTCCTTTCCTTCCTTACTACATCATAGAACAAATGACGAATCGCAAGCAAGCAGAAAAATGCACCAAACTACTATTTTGTTATTTCATCACAAATTATTTTAACGGCTTCATTTTTTACTAATGACTTTTTTGCCATTTTTTCTAATCTAGAAGGATTGTCAAACAACTCCGTAAGTGTTGCCGCCAACCACTTAGGCGTAAATTTTTCTTGTGGAACTGCAAAACCACCACCTAGTTTTGCATAACTATTAGCATTTGCCGCTTGATCAGGATTTATATTCAACGGAACTAATATTGCACCACGACCAATAGTTTCTAATTCTACAACCGTACTTGCACCACTACGTCCAATAATTAAATCTGCGTCAACAATCGCACCCGCCATATCATGAATAAACGATAATACATTGGCACGTATCTTGTTGTCAGCATATAACTTTTGTAAGCGCGCCACATTTTCAGGTCTTGTCTGATGCGTTACAAAAATCTTCTTGTTTTTCATTTGCAACAATGCCGCAGGTACAACATCATCCAAAATCTGTGCACCTAAAGAGCCACCAGTTACTAGTAATTTTGAAGCATTGGGAATTGGTGCCCCAGCCGCTGTCAAAAAGTCCTGTCTTACTGGTAAACCAGTGTAAACAACTTTTGCCGACGTATTTGAAGGTATGCCATCTACAGACGGGAAACTGGTCATCAAAGTCTTTACCCAGCGCATAGTGAACTTGTTTGCGCGACCAATAGCCGCATTTTGTTCATGTAAATATGTTGGTATTTTCCACAAATGCGCCGCAAATACAGCAGGCACTGATGCATACCCACCAAAAGCAACCAATCTGTCTGGACGCGAAAACATAAATCTAAAACTCAACCAAGCAGCAGACACTGCTATCTTTGACAATGCAGTAACTTGCTTTATGCGACTTTTTGCACCGACACCAGATGCCCAAACGGAGACAATCTTTGCCCCTTCTGGCGCGCCATCACGAACCATTTGTTTTACGCGGCCGTCTGTAGAAATTATTACACAGTGTCCGCGTTGAACCAATTCTGTTGCGACACTCAGTGCCGGAAAAACATGTCCACCCGTACCACCTGTTGCAATCCAAATTTTCATGGTTACCCCCATAAATTTTTATTATTTCCATTTATCTTCACGAACAATTGCCATAATCATACCAAACAGCAGGCAGAATGATAACAACGAACTACCCCCATATGATATAAATGGTAAAGTCATACCCTTTGGTGCAAATAAATGCAACGTCGACATCATATTTATGCAAACCTGTGTTCCAAACAATGCCGCCGTTCCACCTGCCGCATAAAGTACGAACTTATCACGTGCATTTGTTGCACTTAAAATCAAACGGCGCAGTACCAACATTAAAAATACTATCAATGCACACGCCAATATCGCACCAGCATCTTCAGCAACAGCCGCAAAGATAAAGTCTGTGTGAGCATCAGGTAAAGATTGTTTCACAAAAGAACCGTCCCCTTGTCCAAATAAACCACCATTTTGAATTGACTGCACAGACTGAGTTACTTGATACGTATCACCAGAACCGGTAAAGAAGGAAATTATACGATTATGCACGTGCGACATTGTAAAAAAAGCCACAGTCAGCAAACCAAGCCCCGCCAAACCAAGGACCGGAATTATCACCAACGGCAACCCAGCTATAAACATCATTGCACATAACACAGCTAAATATAACAATGACGTACCTAAATCAGGATGTGAAAATATTATCAACAAAGCCACAGCAAAAGTTGCCAAATAAGGCCACCAAGACAACCATTTAAACTGCCAAGCTGACTTATTAAAGAATATATCATCCCCGTACGTATCGCGCATTTTTGCAAAGAACCACGCTGTAATAATGATAAAACCGGGCTTCATAATATCTGCCGGCATAACATTTGCAAAACCCAGCGCCACAAATCTGTCTGATCCATTTATCGTATGGGGCGCCACAATCGTAACCAGCAGCAGCAACAACCCAACCGCCACATTCAACCAAGAAATCCGCAAAACCCATTTAGTATTCAGCATACTTGCCGCTAACAATGTTATTGAACCAACAAAATAAAACGGCAATGATTTTAATAGATAATAATTCCAAGATTGACCGATACGCTCTGCCGCAACAGACCCCGCAGAAATAACACAAATAACACTGATAACTATCATCACCAGCACATAGGCCAGCAATTTACGGTCTATTTCAAAATACCAACTGGTAAGTTTGCTTTCTTCGGTTCTTAACATTTCGGGAATATTATACCATCTTTTTTAAGAAAATATACTAATGACAATAAAAAATATAAAAATCCCAGAAAACTGGGATTTTTATTTATGCAAATTTTAACAGAACTAACGCCAAACCAGAAAACAGTATCGACATTATAAAGAACCTTTCTACAATCTTTGTTTCTGGCCATCCCAATTCTTCAAAATGGTGATGCAGCGGCGCACGCAAAAACACTCGCTTTCCCGTACCTGTTATTTTACGCGACGCTTTGAAATACATCGTCTGTATAAACGAAGACAATAAAATCAAAACCATCATACCTGCCGCAATCGCCATTATGATTTCCGATTTCAGTAACATTGCAACCGTGCCCATAAATCCACCCAAAGCCAAAGAACCAACGTCTCCCATAAATATTGATGCAGGTTTTGAATTAAACCATAAGAAGCCTAAAACAGCACCAAAAGCAGCACCCAAAACAGCGTACAAGCCGCTGGCCGTAGGCAAGAACATAACTGTATCCATAAAGCCAATTCTTGTTGCACCATACAAAGCCACCACCAATACAACTAATACAGGCATATACAGCTTTACCAACATACCATCCAAACCATCGGTTATATTTGTTGCGTTTGCACTGCCAGCAATTACAAAATATGCAAAAACATAATAAAAGACGCCCAGTGGTAATATGATTCCAAACGGCATTGCTAATGACAATTCAGGAATGTACAAAGGAATAGTTTTGTTGATTAAATATGCTAATACGATAACACAAATTGCCTCTAATCCTAAGCGCATCATTGGAGACAAACCATTTGACGCTTTTTTAGATTGAGACGAAACTTTTTTATAATCGTCTGCGAACCCAATTGCGCCAAACATTACCAAAGACAGTAATGCAATCCAACCGGTTGGATTAGAAATTGGCATAAATAATATACTTGGAACAACAATCGCCAATATTATCAGCAAACCACCCATTGTTGGCGTACCTGCTTTTTTTCTATGTTCTTCTGGGACATTTTCGCTTATTGGCTGACCTTTTTTCTGTATTCGGTGCATCATATTTATAAATGGGCGCCCAAACAAAATCATTATCATAAATGCCAACCCAAATGCCGCGGCAAATTGTGTCCAGCCACTGGCAAAAAAAGTCGCACCACGTTCCAAAAATAAAGATGTCAGCATAAAAATCTCCTTCTTATGCTGACATTTTACCACATAAATATAAAAAGCCAAAAACTATTTAGCAACACACATAATTGGCGCACCATCATTTAAAAACATCGTCCAATCAGAACCTTTATTCCACAATGTAACAATAGTTTCATTCAGTTCGCCAACATAACGCGCCCCAGATGCCGATATTGCCAAATTCAATGTCATTTCATCCCCATTGATTACAGCATCCAGCATATCTCCATCTTCAGACAAATTCATTTCAACTTCATAGTCACCACATACAATTACATCTTTCTTTTCACTGCATGCAGTTAAAGCCAACAACGCTGCACCAAATAACATTACCTTTTTCATTTTGCTCCCCCTAGTTGTTTTATTTATCTTTAAAAGATTCCACCAACTACTGGCCCGGAACCTTGCGTTTCTTTTTGAGGCGCAGGATTAGGTTTCTGTCCTGCTTTAAAAGCCTCGGTAATTATCGTGCTGTTTGGATCGGCAGATGCCGCTGCACCACTCATTCGGTTTACACGAACAAACGTCAATCCATCGGGCACGGAAAACGGTTGATTTGTTTCATTCGCTAATGCGGTCTTCATAAAGTCTGCAAATACGCGCGCTGCCATATGACTTCCTGCACCCCTGCCCAATGGTTGCGGCATATCAAAACCAAGATACACACCAGCAATTAAATTCTTTGAAAAACCAACAAACCATATGTCTTTAACTTCATTCGTTGTACCAGTTTTTCCAGCAATTGTATGTCCAGGGACGCGTGCCTGTTTACCTGTACCACGCTCTACAGTGCCCTGCAATATTGACACCATTTGATACAAACTTTGCGGATCTGATAGTGGCTCGGCGTCAGAAATTTTTTCTGGCGGCAACAAATCTTCCTGCCATTCTATCATTTCCGTTTTACTTCCACTTAAAACACGTCCATATCTGTCTTCGATATAATCAACCAATTTAGGCTCAATTAAATATCCACCATTTACAAATGCGGAATATCCTTGAACCAGACGTTGCAGAGTCGTTTCACCAGACCCCAAAGCCATAGACAAATTCATATTGTCTAAATCCTGCGGATAAACGCCAAAACGTTGTGCCGCCTCTATGGCATTTTCAACACCCAAGCTTTGTACCATGCGAACCGCTGGAACATTCCTTGATGTTTCTAATGCAAAGCGTAAAGGGATGTCTCCCAAAAACTTCTTATCATAATTTTCTGGCTTCCACAGAGTATTATCTTCACGCCAACCAACAATAGGCGCATCCAAAATCAATGCTTCTGGTGATGTACCACGTTCCAATGCCGCCAAATATACAAAAGGCTTTATCGTACTTCCTATCTGACGCATTGCCTGAGTCGCACGATTAAAAGAACTTTCGCTAAAAGAACGACCGCCTGACATCGCAACTATACGCCCAGTATGCGGATTCATTGCAATAATGGCACCCTGTAATTTTGGCTCATTTTCGCCACGTATGGAATTATAATTATCCAATTCCTTATTCAACGCAGCACTTGCCGCATGTTGCAATTCCGGAACAATTGTTGTCTTTATGTATAATCCCTCATTATACAATGTTTCACGTCCCAGCGTTTCCAACAATTGACGACGAACATCTTCTGCAAAGTATTGAAAATCTTTTTCCATCTGGGCTGTAAAACCACTGTTGATATTCAATTCTTCTGCTGATGCGGCATCTGCTTCTGCCTGGGTTATATAGCCCTCTTCTACCATACGACGCAAAACATAATTTCTGCGTTCAACTGCATTATCACGATTATTTGGCGCCTTTGGTAAAGCAGCCAAAAACGCGCACTCGGCCAATGTTAAATCAGATACAGGTTTATTAAAGTACATCAATGCAGCAGAACCAACACCATATGCACGTGCACCCAAATATATCTGATTCAAATACAATGTTAGAATATGCTCTTTGGAAAAAGTTCTTTCTAAACGCAACGCCAATATTGCTTCTTTTATCTTACGAGAAATTGTACGTTCAGACGTTAAAAAGAAATTCTTTGCAACCTGTTGAGTAATTGTTGACGCACCAGAAAAACGCGCATCAAAACCCAACATATGCAATCCATTATTGACCAATGCACGGGTAATTCCCTGAACATCAATGCCGGGATGAGTCCAAAAATTCTGATCTTCTGCTGCGACAAAGGCATTTACCAATTGAGGCGGCATATCAGCATAATCAATAAAAACCCGTCGCTCTTCAGCGTACTCTATCAACAAACTGCCATCCGATGCATATAGACGAGTTGCAACCGGCGGCGCATACGTTGCCAACTTTTTATAGTCCGGCAAATCGTTGCCGTAAATAAAAACCAATACTGCCAATGCGGCTATACCGAACGTAAAGCCCCAAAATAAAATATTCAGAAATATTCGTAAGATTTTTTTGAATTTCATAACTACTAAATTTTAAGATATTTATTACCTGTTTGCAAGTTTTGTGTTTTTATAAAAAATCCCCCGCAACGTACGTGCGGGGGAATAAAATAGCAAATTTTTATAATTCTACTTTCCCGTTTGTTGCAACTAAGTCCGCACCCATACTTATCTTACCACCTGCTTCACGAACTAATAACTCACCAGCAGCTATTTCTGCAAAATCCAATGGATCAGACACAAACGCGTCAAACTTACCGGCAGCCACCCAAGCTAAATCCAATGCTGGACAACCAGTACGACGTACATCACCAACTGTACGACGCGCATCAGAAACATTATAAGCGACAGTCAAATCCGCCGGTTCTGACAAATTAGAAACCTTTACACGCGCAGAATGATACGCAGAAAAGATGTACGCACCACGTTCCGCTTCGGCATAATACAGACGTTCATCAATTGGCGAATAAACCAATGCTATTTTTGTTTCATCATTTGAGCGCAACGCCAAAGATATCGCGAAATGTGGGTTTGCACGAACAAAATTTGCCGCCCCAGATAAGGACAATACAAATTCATCGCGTCCATCACCATCACGAGAAACGTTAGGCGTCAACAAACCTGCCGAAGGACGAACTAACAACAAATCAGAAAGAATACTTTCTTCTATTCTGGCGGACGCTTTCTTTACGAAATCACGGGCACCATGTAAAGATTGCTGCAGATTTTCAACCTCGCCAAAATCATGACGCAAACCAGATGCAGTACGTTGCAACGCCATAAACATCTTGTTTAATTCGGTTGAACCTTTAATCAGCAATTCCATTGCAGCGCCCCCCTAAATATTTTATATCTTTAGAATTTGAAACCAGCAAATTTGCTCTTAAATTCTGCAGCGCGTTTACCCTTGTCGCCCGCGTTATTACGCTGACCAGTCCATGCAGAATGGTTCAAATGATCTGTAGACAAAACCAAGTCCTTCTTTACAGAAGAATAAATTTGAATAACGCTGCCATCTGTCAAGGTAACATTATTTGCATAATATTCTGGATGAATCCCTTTTTTCATCGTTTTTTCCTTTTTATTATTTCAATAAGCCCGAAAATTATACAAGTATTTTTCAAGAAATCAAGCAATATTAGCACTCTAGTACCGACCAATACACCCTAAATACGAATTCCCCGTCGATTCCAGTACGTTTATGAACTGTGATTGGCTTTTTCCAGTAAACAGCGCCAGAATCGTGCCAGCATCCGTTGCCAACATATCCGCGACCGTCGCAATGCCAGAATTCATTTTCTTAAAAAAACCGCTGGCTGGATATATTTCCGCCGCCAACAGTTGATTTTTTCCGCTTTTTGCCGCCTTGGACGCCGTTTGTTCTGATTCTATGACCATCAGCTGACATTCCGGAGAAATTATCAGTTTATCAGTAACAATTGCGGTTCCGCCCAACAATTCACCCCACCAACCCGTAGACTCACAAAAAACAGGGTAATATACCGTGGCATTCGGATTCTTTTCTAATATTTCCATCAAATCCGCATCACCTGTAATAATATCAGGCATTACGCCAGTTGAATTATTTATGACCTTACGCGCCAACTGATAGTCAGGGTCGGCGTTAGTCTTGCGTGGCCAATAAAGAATCGGAAACTGCTTCATTGATATGAATTATATCAGATTCGGCATATGCAAAAAAGGGACCCATGTTAAATAAAGCACTTGATTTTTTATTTTTTTAATGAGGCATACCATTTTTTCAGGTTTTCCCATACTATGTTCAGGTTCTTTTTTGTCGTTTCATAATATTTTTCAGGAATTTCTACATTCGCAAACAATGTCTTTACCAACGCCGGTATCATAGTCATGAACATCGCAATGAAAATTCCCATTAAAAGAATCGTTATAATGCTATCATTTCGCATCATCAAACCGTCCATCAATATGGTCGAATCGTTCTGAGATAATGCCAAGGCCAATCTATCTGCCCCCTCCCATTGCCCGAATACTGCGTTCAAAAACATTACCGCAAACGTCACAAACACACCAACCATCGCTATTCCGGCAGTCGCCTTTATCACATCGTCTATCATTTTCTTTATATTTCTGCTGCCGTTAGGAAATATATTCCAGCCTTTAAACAACCACGACATCAACATAAATGGCAACATTACCAAATCCATAGACAACTTTATAAAAACCTCTAAAAAATATAACGGCACAGGCAGTAACGCAGAGAAGAACAAGACTAATATCAGTAATCCTGCAAAGAAAATCGGAACATTCGGAAAAATAGGCACATTCCATAAAATATGATGCATATATTCTTCATTAAACGCCATATTCAACATAGTCCAACCGACAGTCATTCCCAAACCCGTCATCTGATGAACGTTCGCTATTTCACAAGTCAAATTATGGCGTAGTTTTGGTGAAAACGCACCGGCTTCGGCAGATTGAACACTTGCTGCAGTTGGATCTGCCACCGCTGTTGCGACAACACATTTGGCAAACTCATCATTTCCAGCAACAACCCTGTTCAAAGACAGACCCACATTAAAAACAGGTTCTATCACAACACTTGTCAAAATTCTTGGCAAGGGTATTGCCAACAAAGCACCAACAAAAGCCAGCTTTACAAATTTAGTACTGAAATCACTTACAATAGACCAAGGTTCTTCAATCTTTGCATTTATAAAACCAGAAAACAATTTCCAAGCAAACCAAACTGCCATCAATCCCGCTGAAAACGGGACTATTACAGAGCCAATTGCACTATATACCCTTGGCAACAAACCAGACATTGTTGACATAATGTCTGAAAACATCTGACAAGACCAACAGCTGCTGAAAAAGTTTAAAGCATCTGCCATATTTACCGGCGCCGCAGTTCTGTATATGGAAAAACCCGCAACAACACCAAGACCGGCAATTGACCCAACTACAAACGGTGCAACAGCACCTGCCGAAAACGGCAGGAAGGATAAAAACACTATCCAAAACTTTTTTAACTTATTCATAGTTTTATTGTTTTTAAGTATATCATATTTTGCCCTAAATGTGATATAATTGAAAAGATAAATAATATAGAGAGAATGATTTTATTCAAAAAAATGCTTTGTTCTGTGCTGACACGCGCCCTGCCTGTGATACTTTTAGCGGGCTTGACGTTGGTACCTAATTCAGCGCATGCCGCACAATATGCAATCGTTGACGCATTGAATTTAGCACCAATCATTCCGACAATCCTTGATGCTTTGATGGCAATCGCGACCGGTGGATACGAATTCTTTGTCGGCAAAGGGGATGGTATAGTTTATATTTTCGTGTGGGGATTTTTAGCCGTATCTATGTCGCTATACCTGCTGAAAATGTACTTTCCTAAAACTTGGGTGTCTTTCTTCGGTTTTTCTGGTGGCGGTGAAATGACGTCTGGTGTTGACGGCATGACAATCGCGACTAACTTACTTAAACCTGCCATTCGTGCAATCATAGCCGTAACCGTACTGCTACAATTAAAACCAGTATACCTAACAGAATGGTTGATAAATCCTTTTTTACAATTCGGTGCACTTTATACTCATAGTATCACTGAGACAATAAACGAGACAGGCGTCAATTCACCTAAAATAGAATGCCCGCCATCTGTCATAGAACAAGGATGGATTACGCAGGCAAGTTGCGAATTCTTGGTTCAACCTGTATCAGACATTTCTCATGCAAACAATCAGATTATCAAGCGTGGTTTTGAATTTATAAATCGCGGATTACGTGGTTTGATAACACTTGTCCCACACGGCGGTGAAGATTTCTTGAATGTTATCACAGGCATATTCTTGGTATTCACGTTCGTTTCCAGCAACCTATTTATGGCGTTACTTATAATTCAAGCAATCTTTAATTTTGGTATGGCGTTAGTATTGTATCCATTCCAAGTGCTCGCCTATGTCGTAAAACCAAGTGATAAGTGGTTGGACGTATGGCCTGCATTTGGTGGTATTACAAAAGCACTACAGAAAATCGTAATTACTATGATTGCCTGCGCATTCATACTGTGCGTAAATCTCGCCATTATAAAATCTTTATTCCAATGGAGTTCTTCTGTATTTGTTGTTGCAGCAGGTGGCACAGCATCATCAAACGTCCCAACTGTCGCAAACAGCGCACTTGGATTTGGTGAACACTCTATACTGTGGCTATCTTCTATCCTTACGTTCTATCTGATGTTCCGTATATTTAATTTAACACGCGAACAGTTGGATTCTTATGTCGGCAAAGGCATGGATAGTCTATACAATCAAGTCAAGGGCGATACGAAAACTTTGGCAGGAAGAGTCAAGAATGTTGGCTCTGCGATTGGTACAGCAATTGGATGGATTAAAAAGAAATGAACGGATTTATGAACTCTTTGGTTGATAATACCGTACAGTGTTGGGGCTGTCCGGTGTTTGACCGTCTATTTCAAATTGTATCCAATGCCGCTGCCGCGGTATACGACCAATTCGTTATCTTTTGCGCAATACTTTTCTGCGTACTTTTTGCGTTCTATGTCGTAAACGCAGTATGGAAAAATATGAAAGACAATATTTCTGACCCGTTCTATCAGAAATCTATTAAACCTGTTTTCATAAATTCTATTGTCGCACTTATATTCTTAAGCATGGGCGTAATGCTGCCAAGATTTATAACACGCATAACTTTTGAACCTGTGGCAGACATAACTTTGATTTATACTCAGAGTATGTTGAAAACAGACAGTTCCGTTGTCGCAGAAAAAGTAACCTACCAACCAGAAGAAATGTCTGACGATGGTTTTTACAGGCCAGAACTGCGCGATAAAATAATCATGCTGATGAAAACAACTATCACTCAATTCCAATCCTATATGAAACTTGGAATTGCTGTGATGGATAAAGCATTTTCATTAGAAGCCTTATTGGGCATAGGCTCTTTGATAAAGCACATTATTTTATTCTTTATCGGTCTGTATTTGTTTTATGGGTTCTTTAAGTTATTCATCAGATTCTGCTTCTATTTCGCAGATATAATCGTTGCAATGACTTTCTTTGCATTCTTCTTTCCGTTGTCTTTAATCTTGGTTGCTTTCAAGGGCGGCAATGCCCCAGCATGGATTTCTTCACTTGGTAAAAATGTTGGCACAGGTCAATTTAAAAAACTTATAAACTCAATAATTGCACTGGCGTCTGCTGTACTGACCTATACAGTTATCATGGTTATAATTGCAAAGTTCTTTTCTGCACCTGGTCAAAGCGCCGCAGAAATTATGGAACTAATTACCACAGGTCAGGTCTTTGAAGGCGATTTATCGGGAGACAATTTAGCTGCAATGACACTTGGTGGCTGCATAATTTTGGTTTATGTGTTAAACTTCATATACGCACAAATACCACAAGTAACATCTATGGTTCTTGATTCTTTCGGTGTATCCGCAGAAAACAAACTTAGTGAACAACTTGCGGACGATGCTATGAAGTTGACTACAAATATCGTCAATGCAGCAAAAAGCATAGGTAAAAACATTCTGTCTGGCGGTGAAACAAAAGAAGGCGACAAGGCAAGTAAATAATGAAAGCTAAACTGATTATGATTGCTATCAGATTCATTATGGGCGCGATTGCCTTGGGTATCGGCATATGGTATTTATCGTCTTCTATTGGCGGGGCCGCAATAACCTATACCAGTATGAACAATTTTATGGGGGCAATAGGCGTTGAAAATGGCGATATTGCATCAGCAAATGGTTGCTTTTTATGCGGTTATATTCAGGAACTGTTTTCCGTTATAGGTAAATCAGCAGAAATGTTCTGGACGGCGATGGTCAATAATATTTGGATTTTGCTTGCCATTGGGTTTGGTATATTCTTGTTTGTTTATACGGCCCAATACTTGTTTGACGCAGCAAAAAAAGCCGCAACATTAGATACAAAAGAAAAAAAATTAGAACTGCAGGCTTGGTTTGACAAAGTCTGGCGTCAGGGGGCTCGCATTTTAATTGTTGGCGCAATGATGGGGGTGCTGGGTATGGGTGGTACTGCCGCACTTAAAACCGTTGCCAATATAACTATTACGCCTGTATTGTATGTGGGTGCAGAATTATCAATGGCAGCGACTGGTGTATCAGACGCTGCACAATGCGGTGCGTTGACAACAGTCAATGAAACAGACGAAGTACTGAACCCGATATTACAACCTTTTATGTGCGTTATGGGGAACATCAACAGCGTAATGCTTGCGGGTGCTGCAGGTGGATTTTCTTTGATGAATTATGCCTGGCTGGATATGGGCGGCGGCATATTTACTTGGCTGGCAGGATTGACCCTTGTTTTAATGTTCTTGGTAATAGGCTTTGATTTAGTCTTCCAAATTTTATCTGTAGTTTTCAAATTGGTATTCCTTGTCATATTCTTGCCACTATTATTGGCAGCCGCCGCATTTGAACAGACATGGTCTTTGGCCGGTGGCGTTGTAAAAAATGCGATAAATATGCTGGTAAAAACTGCTATACAAGTTGTCGGTATCACATTAAAGGTTCTGATTACATGTGCAATTGTGGCATACGCTGCGGATGCTTATTTTCCTGGACCACGTGATGGCTATAGCGCTGTTCTGCCGCCGTTGATGGGACAACAAGTCGAAAACCCAGACGCGCAAACTTTATCTGTTATGAATGTATTTTCAACCTGTGAAAAAGTTGCAACTGCAGACGGACAAATGGATGCCGATAAATTTAAATCCTGCTTTACTGCACAAAAAGCGCAAGTCGAAAGCAAATACCCTGGTGCGTTTGACTTTATGAAAGACGGATGGGATTTCTTGCTGATGATGTTCTTGTTATTCCTGCTGTACTTCTATGCGATTAAACCGAAAGTAGATGGTATAATTACAGCAAACAGTAAAGAGCAATTTGATTTTGGAAATTGGGCAAAAGATTTGGGTAAGAAAATCTGGGACAGTCCAAAACAAATATTTGAAAACATATCAAAGGCGATGGGTAAAGAATAATGAAAACTTTAAAGAAAATCTTTACAACTATTATCGCTGTCGTAATTGTCAGTCTGGCAAATGTACATTGTGTAAATGCGGCTGCCTCTAATGTTCCGTTTACAGAAATTACTGATTATGGCGATTGGATGAATGAAACCAATATGGCCGAATTCAAAAACGCAATCAGTTCTGATATGACAGAATTTCAATCCGAATTCCAAGCAAAGCAACTTGTACCAGATTATGTACCAATCGAGGCAAAAGTTGGTTTTGCAATGATGGACGGGCTATCTTTGGTTGCAGATGTACTAGATTCTTCCTTGGTTCGATTCGCAATCATTTTTATGATTATCGCATATATATTCTGGGTAATGTTTGAAGCCTATAACATGATGACCAAAGGTTCCAGCGCAATGGAACTTGGGGTAAATTTAGTAAAGAAAGGTGCAGTAATTGCTATTTGGTCAATAATATTAGTTCAAGGACCTGCACAAGTGTTTATGTGGGTTATGGGGCCAATCATATCTGTCGCGACATATATGTCTGATTTAATTTTAGGCGCAGTTGCAAATGCTGCTGGCGCAGCCCTGCCAGATACTTGTGCTGCAATTCGCGAATATGCCTCTGCCAACGCTTCAAGCGGAATGATAATAGATGCCAATGCTGCAGCAAATATGTTGTGCGTTCCGACACGTTTATCAGGATTCTTTACGACTGCTGTTGCCGCAGGTTGGAAATGGATGATTGCGGGTATTGGAACAAGTGCTTTTACGACATTGGTTGGCGCAGCCTTCATAATCATATTCATATACAATGCCTTCAAGTTCACATTGATGGGACTTGGTGTAATAATGGATTTGTTCTTGGCCGTAATAATGTTGCCTTTTACAGCAATTGCAGAAACAGTAAAAAGCACTTCTTACAAAGGTATCGTTGGAGACATATTTAATGGATTCTTAGGTTTGTTTAAACCAGAATCTTTGTCTAACCAAATCCAGCGTTTTATAAATGCGGCCATCTATTTTGTGTCTTTATCAATAGTAATTGCTTTGTGTGCCGCTTTGCTATCCGGCACAGTTGATGCTAACTTGGCAGCGGAAGTACCAAGTTTAGAAAACTCTGGTTTTATAGTTACACTTCTTACGGGCGCATTGGTAGCATATCTGGCAAATCAGGCAGATAAAATCGCAACTGATCTTGGCGGTAAAGTCAATGATAGTTTCGGCAAACAATTTGGCGGCGATGTAAAAAAATTGTGGGACAACATATATGGCCGCGGGAAAGAAATTATAAAGATAATACGCGAAAAGAAATAAAAGAATCCGCAAAATGCGGATTCTTTTTAATCTACAAAAGCAACAAATTGACGCGCAACTTTCTTTATACCTCGCGAACGGAAAGCAACAGTTAGAATATCTTCATTTTCTTCTATAACCACACCACGACCCATTTCTTGATGTTCAACAAGTCTTCCAACCGCTGATGTATGTTGTACAGGCGCGCGTTTTGGCTTCGGGGTACTGGTATAAGACGTTGGCATACCACGATTCATATTATAATTGTATTGATAAGAACGTGGCGCACCACCTTGAAAATCTAAATACTTATTGTCCATTTCTGTAATAAATCTACTCGACGAATTATACTCTTTGTTGCCAAAGACAAGTCGAGACATAGCATTGATTATTATCGCACGTTTTCGCGCACGTGTTATTGCAACATATGCCAAACGACGTTCTTCTTCTAAACTGCCAGACTGAACGGCCATATCATTTGGGAATATACCTTCTTCCCAAGCTGGTAAAAATACAGTATCAAATTCTAAACCCTTTGCCGCATGTATCGTCATAATACTCACAGAATCTGACACTGGTTTCGCATCGTCCGTATCATTATCGTCAGTCATCATCAATGCAGCATGTTCCAAAAATTCTGGTAACGTATCATACTTTGCAACAACATTTGTTATCAATTCACGAATATTATCAAGCCTGTCTGACGCATCAACATCTTTAGATTCACGCCACATCTGAATATACCCAGAAGAATCTAACAGCTTTTGCGTTGCTTCTATAGGGCTCATGCTCATCCAATCAAAGTCAAATGCCGATAAGAACTCATCTGCATTGGCA
Organism: uncultured Alphaproteobacteria bacterium; assembly: GCA_944390125.1. Classification (GTDB taxonomy): domain Bacteria; phylum Pseudomonadota; class Alphaproteobacteria; order Rs-D84; family Rs-D84; genus Enterousia. Next base: position 14,332 of record CALXOX010000002.1, on the reverse strand, counting down.
CGTTGTTTGCCAGATAATTGTGCCTTACGTAATCCGTCCATTAAATTTTCACCAGATGCGCGCAATTTTGCGATTGCAGATGGTCCAAAACCACGACGAGGTTTTCCAATAACACGCATAAAAGAAATGTCATCGAATGGATATACTAATAAACGTAAATATGCAATTACATCACGAATTTCTGCCCTGTCATAAAACTTTGTGGCACCAATCAATTTATATGGTATTCCACGCGAATTAAATTCTTCTTCAAACAAACGAGACAAACTGGCCGCACGAATTAAAATCGCATAATTAGCATAAGGTTCATCAGCATCCTTACGCATAATCGTGTCAGCAACCAAACGTGCCTCATCAAAATCACTTGGTACAGTTAAAACATATACCGGTTCGCCAAGCCCATTATCAGGCCATGGCTTTAATTTTTTTTCATACCGTCCTTGGTTGTGCGCAATCAAAGAGTTCGCTGCACCCAAAATATTACCTGTGCTTCTATAATTTGTACGTATAATAACTTTCGCATCACCATAAACTTTTTCAAAATTTAAAATATGTTTTATTTCTGCGCCACGCCATGAATAAATAGACTGATCATCATCACCAACACAGAACAAGTATCTATCTTTTCTTTCTGTCTCGTCTGGTGGCATTATATATTTTAACAATTCCATCTGTGCATTATTTACATCTTGAAACTCATCAACCATAACATACTTAAACTGATTTTGATAGCGCGACAAAATATCAGGCATAGATTTAAATAATTCTAATACTTTCAGTATAATATCACCAAAATCAACCGCACCAAGGCGAGTCAATTCCGCATTATATGCATCTAATATTTTTTTTGCTGTGTCGGATATATGTTCAGAAGTATTTAAACCTTTATCTTTTATCGCTGAAATACGCTCGACCCAATCAGCCGGATTAAAATCTTTTATATCCAGCCCCATATCAGCAAAAACTTTTTTAAGGACTGTTTTTTGTTCGTCTTCACCGTATATCAAAAAGTCCCGACGCAACCCTGCCGCCAACGCATTAGAACGCAATATACGCAAACAAATAGAATGAAAAGTACCGCACCAGACATCACCAGCATACCAATTTTCTCCTTCTGAAAAAACGGCAAGGCGTTTTTTCATTTCATTTGCAGCTTTATTGGTAAACGTAAGCGCCAAAACCTGCCACGGTAGTGCCCAACCATTATTTAACACATAAGCGATTCTAGTCGTTAGCACGCGCGTTTTTCCGCTTCCAGCACCAGCTAAAACGAGTAAAGCATGCGATGTCGTTTCAACGGCTTTTTTTTGATCTGAATCAAGATTTTGTAGCATTAAATTCACCAGCACATTATAATACACAAAACTAACTTATCAAAAACATATTTTATGGGGACGGAGAAAATGGGGCGCGTTATATGCTTTGACATAGAAACAACTGGACTGGAATATATGCGCGGTGATAGATGCATAGAAATCGGCGCAGTTGAAATGATTGACGGCAATATAACTGATAACTCTTTCCACGAATACATAAACCCAGACGGTAAAATTATCCCACCTGATTCGTATATGGTTCATAAAATTTCCAATGCATTTTTGGAAGATAAACCAAAAATGTCTGTCATAGCACCAAAATTTCTGGAGTTTATTGGTGATAGTCCAATCGTTGCTCATAACGGTCTGGACTTTGACTTTCCATTTATAAACCATGAACTACAAATGCTTGGACTGCCACAAATACCACGCAGCCAGCAGTATGATTCTATTGTTATCGCCAGAAATCGCGTATTCGGACCTAAAAGTTATTCATTAGACGCATTGGCAAAATGGTATGGTATTTCTTTGACAGCACGTGCAGACGCGCACGGCGCTTTAATCGACGCCGAAATTTTAGCAAAAGTTTATAAAGAACTTGAAAATACAGCACCAGCACCAGATGTCGCAGATATAATTGCTCAACAACATGAAGCATTCTTAGCACATCCAAAAATAGGCGCAAATTTTCCTTATAGGACCTTTCCAGCGCACGAAGACGAATTGACGGCACATAATGCTTTTATCGAAAAGATAACTGCATAAAAAACAAAAAAGCGTTTTTTAAAACGCTTTTTTATGCACCGGCGTCTTCACCAGAATCTTCACCGCCACCGCTACTGCTATTAGCCACGCATTGGCCATTCGTCATAGTATAACCAGACGAGCATGTACAAGTGCCATATGAATTACGCGTCGCATTATCCGGACACTTTGCCAAGCATTGAGTCCCCCACTGTTCATATCCAACATTACACTTACAGCGCTCATTTACATAACCGTTCTCCCCAGCGACACCCTGTGTTGGCTGATATGTTGAATTATCTGGGCATAACAACGACTGATAGAACATTTCAGATATACTATTTATACATTTATTATCGTCATTCTCTGGACAACTTGTTGTGTCTTTATCAAACACCGCATAGGCACAAGTCAACGCAACATTACGGCATGCACCACGCATTACATTATATATGCTGTTGACACTGGCACTGCTGGACCATGCGTTTACCTGTGTCACCTGCTGGTTATAACAAGTTGCGATATCTAGCATGCAATTAGACGCATAGTCAGATATAATCTGACGCTGTTCTGCCTGAATATTGACCAGTGCACGCTGTACATAATTTACAACAATGTCATTAAAGCTTATATAGTTACCCCTATCGTCATATGTATATGCTTGACATTTATCAAGGACAGCACGGCACAAACCTTCATCTGTAACTTCTTGCTTGGTACCAATCTTCTGCAATAAATACTTTGCCACACATGCGCCGTTATTACCAACACCGTCTTCGCTATCTGGGGTTGCAGTACATTGCTGACTGCCTATGGCCATCGAATAAGACGCCTTTAAGAAATCGCTATTTATTGTAGAGTTATCATACGACGCCATAAAATCTGTAATCTTTGTAATATTCTGACCTAAGACAACTTCACCATTTTCATCAATATATTTCTTGGTTGGATCCAGGCACTTTGTATAATCCGCACCACAAACCATCTCGTCTGTCATACATGTGTCAAGTGCAGCAATACAACCCTTTGCGTCATACTGATTCTTGTTTTGCAATACAGCCAAGCGCGCTTTTTGCAACATCAAATTAGCACTGCGAACATTAGAAACCAAAGTTTCATTCATCTTGGTCAATCCTTGTTCATATGCAATGCAATCCTTATCAATTGCCAAATCATAATTCCCGGTGATTTGATCAACATTTGCACCAGCCGCCTCGCATTGTGTCAGAACTGTCTTACAGCGCGATTTTGCCGCATTGTACAAATCAGTCCCACGCAAATTAGAAAAACTTGTCGTACCAGTATTTAAGAAATCTAAACTAAATATATCCGCCATATCCGACGAAAAATCCAAATCCATATCCAGACCAAATGAAGATGAACTATATGACGAAGAAGACGTACTGCTGGATGGGTCACGAATAAGCGCCTCTATCTCTTCCAACATATTTCTGGTTTCGGATGTATCTTTTGCACCGTTTAAGGCTTCTTCTGCCTCTGTTTCTGTCATAATAGCTCGAATTTCATCTGCAGATAGGCCAACGTAACGTATACGCTGTGCAACCTCGTTTAACTGGTTGTTTGCATCTGTAACGGCTTCCTCAACACGAGTATAATTAGCCAAATTCGCCGAACAAGAGCAGCGCTTTTGATTAGAATCAATAACCGCACAGAACTGATCCATACAGTCATTATACTGTTGTTGGCAAGACGTATTCAAATCAGCTGTCAAATCCAGACGTTCTTTGGCCTCTGATATAGATTCTGCTGTTGCAACTTGTGTTGTCGCGGCACGCGATTGCACACCACGAACTTCTTCATCTATATTTGAACCTGTCTGAATCGTGGTACCAGCAATTGTTGCACGCCCCCCTACCTCTGCAGTAGATGGCCGTAAAGTCAATCCCGCACGACGTACAGCTGGATTATTATTTATGCTTGCCGCTTCTACCCTGGCATTACGCCCAACTGTATTTACGGTCGCCTCTAAATTATCACGTGCACTATTCGATGCAGTCTGTGAAATACTAGCCCTTGAAACCCCCGAAGTACTTACAGTAGAAGCCGTCCCACGTGAAGTGGCCGTAGGTGCACTAGAAACGTCATTTCCAAGATTCAATACACGAGAACCCACACGCACTACATCACTAGCCTGACTCGCAGTCGCATTAGAAGAAGTTGTACGACTTACAACACTACGTGTCGAAGAGTCTCGCGCCGTACTTTCAGTACTATCAGCAGCCACATTTTGTGGAACCGCCGCTTGTGCAGCCGTAGTTGTACGTGATGTCTGCGCCCTGGAAACAGTACTTGCTGTCCCACGCGCACTTGTCTGCGATGTTGATGAAGATGAATCAGCCGACGGAATTACACGCGATACAGTTGTCGAAACACCGTCCGCAAAAGCAAACGGCGTACCAAACGCAATCAAGAAAAAGCACAACGGCAATCTTCTCATATTATTATATAATTATAACACAAGTGTGCCGAACAGAAAAGACGAAAAATTATCGTTTAATAAAAAAAAGTCCGCCAATCGGCGGACTTTTTATTTGTCTTCAGATTCAGGTATAACAGAAACTGTTTTTCTGTCGCCCAGACCCTTTTTGAATTTCACAATGCCTGCAATTTTGGCAAACAATGTGTGGTCTTTACCCATACCAACATTCAAACCAGGATGTACAGATGTACCACGCTGACGAATGATGATGTTACCTGGAATAACACGACTGCCACCAGATTTCTTAACACCCAAACGACGTCCCGCTGAATCGCGTCCGTTCGTGGTTGCTGAACCCGCTTTCTTATGTGCCATAATTAAACTCCTTTAGATTTCTGATTACACTACAACCAGAAATTTTTAGCCTTTAATTTCTGTGATTTTCAATACAGTAATGTACTGACGATGACCATGTGTACGACGATAGTTCTGACGACGTTTTTTCTTGAACACCAAAACTTTGTCTGTACGTTTTTGTTCTACAACTTCGGCAACAACCTTGGCACCGTCCACAAATGGTGTACCAACTTTGTCATCCAACATCAATACCTGATCGAATTCAACCTTGCCTTCGGCATTCAGTTTTTCAACCTTTACAATATCACCCTGCTTTACGCGATACTGTTTGCCACCGGTCTGAAAGATTGCAATATTGCTCATGTTCTTTCTCTTTTATGTTGTTCTTGTTCTGTTTTGTTCAAAAGTTTCTACAAAAATAACATTTTTATGTAAAAAGTCAAGTGCTTTTGCATAAATATTTCTACAGAATACAATTTCAAGCGATAAAAAATGCCCCAATCGGGGCATTTTTTCATTGTATGTGCTTAGTCACCTGAACTTGGCTTGGTCCAAGTACGGATTTCTTCGACCCAGTTGTTCAACAAGCACTGTTCGCGCAAGTTAGCAGAACTACACTTAGACGCATCTGTACCAATACACAATGGTGTTTCTGCATCCGTAACCGTCGCACCATTTACACCGTTCAAGATTTCATTCAACGTTACAACGTTACGGCAAGTATTTTCTTCATAGTTCTGACTATTGTTGCACTGTTCACTATCTTGTTCGTCAATAATCGCACGGAACTGAGATGTTGACGGGTTACATATCATAGTTTCATAACAGTGCGGAACATTTGCAACCTGAGCACAATACGTTCTGATACGAGACGTTGTCCAGTTAGGTTCAGCATCTGCCTGTGTTTCATAACAGTCATAGATTTCACTTAAACATTCATTAAAGTTCGTACCAGCTGCCGTTGCTTCAGACAGTATTGTTTCTTGTTCTTCCTGATAGAACTCTAAACGCTTCTGCTGCAAAGCCTGCTGAGCCGCAACTTTCTGATAACCAATATTCTGTGCGGTTGTGCTCAATTGATCACCATACGCATCGCAATCAGCATTCGCATCCAATGCGTACTTCTGCATAATGCTGCGACGAGCATCCGCAACAGGTTTACGCAAATCTGCATACGGATCACCAGAAGCAGTTGTATAACCAAAGCACGTTGCTGAATTAGATGCAGTGTAACCTGTATTTGGTTCAATAAAGTCTAACTCATAGCTACCTGTATTGGATACAGATATATAACTGTTGTAATTATATGGGCACTGAGAACGACCATTACCACATTTGTTACTACCAGACGGTGGTGTACCACATGCCTCATAAATTCCGTTAAAGCAGGAATCTAAAACACGGTTACATACATTGTTATGTGCATATTCAAACAATTCATAACCCCATGTTTCAGCCAAAGAATCCTTTAAATTTTCCGAATTTGATAGCGAACCACTGATACCTGCCAAACTGCCAACGACATTAGTCAATTCATCAAATGCACTTGTCAGGGCATCGTTATCATCAGTCAATATAGTCAATGTTTTTTCTTTTGCATCTGCCCATGATTTCAATGAAGCCAAAATATCGCTACTGCTGCCATCTATATTAGCAATATTAAACCCAAAATTATTTCCGGTTTCAGAACAGTATGAAGGCTGCGCGCAAGAAGACAATGTTCCGCCATTAGAACCATAAATACCATGGTTATAGCACCAATCAATTGCCTCGTCAGAAGATTGGCCATACTGATCTGTTGTTTCTTTCCAGGAAACACAGTTCATAACCTTTTCTGCATCTGTCAACTGGAAAGCCTGACTTACATCCTTGCCTTTTGTTGCAATCAACAAAGCTAATTCGCCAGAAACTTTTATCAATTCTTCATTTGCTTTTTCCAAAGCTGCTTCTGCTTCTGCAAACGCCTTTACACGACCAGCGCAAGCGCAACGGCGCTGTGCGGCATTACGTGCTGTGCAGATTTCATCCATACAAGCATAGTATGATTCCATACAATTGTTATAGGCTTCTGAGGAAATCAAGCCTGTGGAAGAATCAATAATATTTGAATAATTACCCGTGTAAAGCTTGCTCTGCAAATATGTATATGTATTAGAATTTACCGCTGCATTACTGCCACGAATTGCGCTGCCCTGCAATGAAATACGTGCAGCAGTATTCTGCGTCGTACCAACACGAGAAACAACCGCACGGGACGCATTTGATACATTCGATGCAGTTGTACGAGAAACTACATTTCTTGACGTAACACCACGTGACGATGTATTCGCCGCAGTTGTCCCACGAGAAGCAGTTGTACTTGATCTGCTGGTTGTGGCGGTTGATGTAGTACGCGAAGCAGTCGCTGCCGGCGCCACTGTTGTACGAGAAGTAACACCACGCGCAACTGTTGCTGCGTTCGTAGAAGTACCACGCGAAACAACATTAGACGTTGTTGTACGTGATGATGCAGGTCTGGCTGACGCCCTTACATTACTGCTGCCTCTAGGCGATTGAACATTACTGGTCGCGGCTGTATTCACCGGTGCAATAGGGTCGGCAAACACGGCACGAATAGATACCAATGTCGAGCAAACAAAAAACGCCCCTGCCAGTAAAAATACTGTTCCCATCGCATTTTTACAATATTCTGCGAAATTACGGCTTTTCATAAATACTCTCCTGTATTCCGGAAACGCCCGGAAAACCCAATGTTCGGCAGATTTGGATACAACACCTCACCCACCTATTTTCTGTAATTATAACATTTTTGCGCCACTCTGTAAATAAGAAAACCAGGGCTTTTCAATGCGGAATTTTTTATTATTTGTTCGAACGCATTTATGGTGTATAATTAGTCGAACTATGAAAAAATATTTCTTATTATTTTTAACATTGATTACGCTTCCTGCATTTGCAGAAACGGCGCAATATAACCCTATGTTTGGGGTGAAGACACAAAATTCTGTTGCACTATATGCATCACAGGGCACTGGCCCAGGTTCTTTATTCAAGTTGATAGATCCTTTTATGTGGGAATTTGAACCGATGACAAACTTGATGGTACAATACAGTCAGCCAATGGAAATTTTTAGATTGCCATCCAGAATGAACTTATCTTTCGTTCAAAATTTTGGCTACCACCACAATCATGGTTTATCTTTTATGGCCGTCGGAATTTCTTGGGACGTCGCATTGGTAAACTGGCGCGGCTTCTACATTGGTATCGGCATAGGCCCATATATGCGGGACTCTCGCGACAATTACGTACAAAGTAGACTTGTTTTCGGTGAACGTTTTTTCATAGGGAAGAATGTATCTGACCGTTGGCGTATTGAATGGTTTACACAGCATTTTTCAAATGGTGATTTTACAGAAATAAACCGCGGGTTTAATTTTACTGGTCTTGCAATAAATTACAGTTTTTAAAGCAAATAAAAAACGCCCTTTCGGGCGTTTTTTCCAAGATTATTTGTTTCTTGGGAATTTAACTGCTGCCTGTGCAGCCGCCAAGCGTGCAATTGGCACACGGAACGGACTGCATGATACAGAGTTAAACCCAACTTTGTGGAAGAACGTGATAGATTCTGGATCGCCACCATGTTCACCACATACACCCAAGTGGATATGTTCACCCTTTGTCTTGCGTGCTTTTTCAACAGCGTCTTTGATTAAGATACCAACGCCTTCTTGATCAACAGAGGCAAATGGATCTGCTACATATACACCACGTGCACGGTATTCATCCAAGATTTTACCTGTGTCGTCACGAGACATACCCAATGTTGTCTGTGTCAAATCATTTGTACCAAATTCAAAGAACTCGCAACTTTCTGCAATTTGATCTGCCAAAACAGCAGCACGTGGCAATTCAATCATTGAACCAACCGTGTATTCTACGCTATCACCTGTTTCTGCAAACAATGCAGCGGCACTGGCGTCAATAACTGCTTTAACAATATCAACTTCTTTCTTAGAACCAACCAATGGAACTTCGATTTCTGGGAATACACGAATACCCGCATTCTTGCATTCCAGCGCAGCAGACAAGATTGCACGTGTCTGCATTTCGCAAATTTCTGGATATGTAATCGCTAATCTGCAACCACGATGTCCCAACATTGGATTCTGTTCACGCAAAGCTTCTGAACGAGCCTTTACAAACTCAACAGATTTACCAATATGTTCAGCCAATTCTTTAATATCAGCGTCTGTATGTGGCAAGAATTCATGTAAAGGTGGGTCAATCAAACGAATTGTGACCGGTAGCCCGTCCATAATCTTGAACAATTCTACGAAGTCAGCTTTCTGATAAGGCAACAATTTTGCCAATGCAGCACGTCTACCTTCGACATCTTCTGCCAAAATCATCTCTCTCATATCCTGAATACGACTTGGGTCAAAGAACATATGTTCCGTACGTGCCAAACCAATACCCTCGGCGCCAAAGTCACGAGCTTGTTTCGCATCTTTTGGCGTTTCAGCATTTGCTTTAACTGTCAAATCTTTGATTTCATCAACCCATTTCATCAACGTACCAAAATTACCCGTCAATTCTACAGATACTGTTGGAACCTGACCTTCGATGATTTGACCTTTTGCACCATCGATAGATACCCAATCTCCTTCTTTGATTACTGCACCACCAGTTGTTTTCATTGTCTTGGTTTCATAATCAATTTTGATATCAGGAGAACCAGATACGCAAGGCGTTCCCATACCACGTGCAACCACAGCCGCGTGAGAAGTCATACCACCACGTGCAGTAATAACACCTTCTGCCGCATTCATACCAGCAATATCTTCTGGGGATGTTTCAACGCGGATAAGCATAACTTTTTTGCCTTCCTTTGCCCACTTTTCTGCATCTTCTGCATTAAATACTGCCTGACCAACTGCAGCACCTGGAGATGCTGGCAAACCTGTTGCGATAACTTTCTTTTCTGCCTTTGGATCCAACATTGGATGCAACAAGTGATCTAATTGATCTGCACCAACACGCAGAATTGCTTCTTCTTTTGTCAGCAAGCCTTCTTCTACCATTTCAACAGCCATACGAACTGCAGCAGCGGCTGTACGTTTACCGTTACGGCACTGCAACATCCATAATTTACCATGTTCAATAGTAAATTCCATATCCTGCATGTCTTTATAGTGCTTTTCCAATTTTTCACGAACATCGCACAATTCTTTATAAACTTCTGGCATTGCTTCTTCCAAAGACAAACGACCAGAACCATCTTTACTCATAGGCTGTGGCGTACGAATACCTGCAACAACGTCTTCACCTTGTGCATTTATCAAATATTCACCATAGTACTTGTTCTCGCCAGTTGCTGGGTCACGGCTGAAGCATACACCCGTTGCTGAATCATCACCAGAATTACCAAATACCATAGCTTGAACATTTACAGCGGTACCCCAATCACCTGGAATATTATTCAACTTACGATATGTAATAGCTTTCTTGGACATCCAGCTGCCGAATACAGCACCAATACCTAACTTCAACTGTTCCCAAGGATCTTGTGGAAATACTTTACCAATTTTAACACCGATTTCTTTGAACTTTTCAACCAATTCTTTCAAATCATCAGCAGTCAGTTCTGTGTCAACTTTATAACCTTTGTCTTCCTTCATACGTTCCAAAGTGTGTTCAAACAAGTCAATGTCCGCACCCAATACAACGTCAGAGAACATCATGATAAAACGACGATATGAATCATATGCAAAGCGTTCATTACCAGAATGTTTGGCCAAGGCTTTAACAGTTTCATCATTCAAACCCAAGTTCAAAACTGTATCCATCATACCCGGCATAGAAACGCGAGCACCAGAACGAACAGAAACCAACAATGGGTTTTCCATATCTGCAAATTTTTTACCCATAATAGATTCAATGTGCGCGACACCTTCACGAACTTGATCCATTAAATCTTCAGGATAAGTCTGGTTGTTGTCATAATAATATGTACAAACTTCTGTGGTTACGGTAAAGCCAGCAGGAACAGGTAAGCCGACCAAATTCATTTCGGCCAAGTTTGCACCTTTACCACCCAGCAGATTTCTCATATCTGCTTTACCTTCGGCGTGACCATTACCGAAAGTATATACCCATTTATTACTCATATGGTTTCTCCTTGTTTAAAACGCCTAGGGATTTTGAGAAATATACCCAAGAAATGCAAGGAAAAAAGCACAAAATTCATGAAACTTTTATCTTTACAATGACATATTTCGGTTTTATTTTATCGATTATGACAAATTTACACGATTCTACGTTTATCAATCAATTAAACGAGCATTTACTGCACGGTGGCGTAATTGCTTTTCCTACAGATACGGTATGGGGGCTTGGGGCTTTACCTACGCGCGCCGGGGCAAATGCAATATTTGAGTTAAAGCATCGCCAAAAAGAAAAACACCTTATCATTATGTCTGATAGCTTTGATCATATAAAAGAATATATGAAAGACTATCCGCAAAAAGCCTTTGAGTTAGCAAAAAAATATTGGCCAGGGGCTTTGACTATTGGCGTACCGGTTAAAGACACAGACTCTATGTCTTTTGGTGGGGTACGTGTACCAAATTACAAACCGTTTCAAGAATTATGTTCTGTCATTGATGGTCATTGTCTGGCAACTACATCTGCAAACATATCGGGGCAACCACCTTTGATATCCGCTGAAGAAATACGAAAGCAATTTCCTGAAATAATAGTCATTGATAATGCTTTTGATAAAATGGGTGGTGCACCAAGTACAGTCGCTATATTAAACGACGACGAAATAAAAATTGTTCGCCAAGGTGCAGTTGATATCAAATAAAGAAAAACGCCCTTTCGGGCGTTTTTTATTTCTGCTTTTCCATAATTGAACGAACACACGCAATAACTTTTTTGTCATTGTACAACTGATATATCGTATCAACTGCAACGCACTGTGAAGCACTGGCAACGCTGCAATACAGCATATTACAAATCCAACCAGTTTCACCATTTTCAAACTTTACATTGTACCAACCAACACGATTAGATTCATCACGTTCTACAACTTGTGGCAACGTGCGCTGTTGCAGTGGCGAATTATATGGAATAGTATTATTAGCAGCAGCAATAACTTGCACTTCTACTAATTTCATAGGCTGTCCATTTAATGTTTGCTTTGACCAAAAAGAACGCGCTTGATCAAAATACAGCTCTGTCATATGCAAACGAGTCTGTAAACGACCACGATAATATCTGTTGCCTTTTTTATCTGGTGTATGAACACCATCAGAATTGATTTTTACAACATTCTTCTCAACCGATTTTTTTGTTGGCAATATACGAGAAACTATTTTTTCATTCATAAAAAGACTCCTATAGAACTTATTTTGTTTGAATTCTTTTTGCATAAATTTCAAAAAAAACATTTGATGCGCGTTCATATAAATATTTATTAGAATGCGTTAAAGATATATCCACCAATTTGTCATTAAACAATACCATAAAAATACGCTGATTTGCTTCTGAAGGCAGATGAGACAACTCCAAATTTCCCAACCTAATTTTATACATGTAACCAACGCGGCAAATTTTTACTTTGCTTATATTTTTGCCTATCTTATCTAATGCAAACCACGCAGCAATTTCTTCTTCAGACATCTGATCTAATTTATAATTACGCGTCAAATTGTCCGACAGCTTTTGAAATAAATCACGTATACGACCTCTTCGCCCCTCTATTCCATATGCTCGATACAAAAGCGCCGTTGCACGTTTAAGATTTTCTTCATCTCCACGTAAATCAATCGGTGTTCCGCGAAAAGTAAGCTTTGCAGTATAAGAACGAAGCCCCGGTTCCAAAGATATATCATCAATAAAAACAGTCCCATTACGTACAATCGCACTTTGTACGTTTTTTGACGCATTCTTTAAAATATACTTTATCTGTCTTTCAGAATAATGCATATAAAAACCTTTTAAACAGGTTTTAAATATACACAATATACGTTTTTTGTCAATAAAAATAATAAATTTAAGACTTATTCTTTTTTAAGGAAAGATTGACACAGTGACCATAATTCTGGAAATTCTAGCATATCTCCACTGAAATGACTTTTATCAGAAAATTTATGAACACGCATGGTCGGATATATCTTTTGTAAATGCTCACAACCACTTATAATCATGTCGCCATAATGGTCGTCAGTTGAGAAAAATAAATCTATAGTCTTCACACGTTCTGATAATTTCGGGTCTGGTTCAAAATTATTAAAATATTGAGAGAACTGACGCAGTCTATCTATCCAGGGTGCAACCAAAATTAAATGCCCTATTTTTATATCTGGATTCTCAGACAAAAACTTTACTAACAATCCACCACCACAAGAATGCCCAATTAAAATAGTTTCTTCATTTATATCTTGACGATTTAAGATATCAACATCCAAATTGTAATTTCTGGCCGGCAACCAAGAATTAGTAAAAGAAGGTACCTGCGTCGGCACACCAGATAAAATAAGTTTTTGCTGCAGCCACGGATACCAATACGACGCACAAAACGGTATAACCATTTTATCAAAATCATCTTTGAATTTAACACCGTGACAAATTATTGCGTTCGGCATTTGCGCCCCCCCTTGGTTACTTTGTTCTGTACAGGCAAGATTCACGGAATATTTGCCAGTATGCAGCCCCACCCAAAGATTTTGGACAATTTGCCGCACTGCATTTACAACGCTCCACAGGATTTACCACACATGTGCGCGCAGGCGTGCGCCCATTTAACTTATCAATGCACGCACGATATTCATCTATGGCCTCTTCAAAATCATAAACAGTATGTTGCCAAATATGACTGTTGCCTAGTTTGGAAACTTTTTCCATTCCTATGACAAATTCGCTGGTCGTTGGCCGAAACGTGTTTGTACTAGCATCATACATTTCTTTTGGCCGAAACATATATACTTCGCCATTTTGATTAAAATATTTTGCATATATCTTCATATTAAAGTCCTCATTTATTTCATACAGGATAGCAAATAAATAAAATATCGCAATAAAAGTCTGCCTACCTGCAAAACATATTTTTTTTATTTATGTGCTATTATATGTGTGGAAGAAAATCTGGACCATACATAATAATTCTTGCCGCGTAAAAATAATAGAATCAGTTGATGCGACCACTACCGCCGCACGACACCACGCAACGCCATCATCTGGTTCCAGATTCAAATTACGTTTTATGCATAGCGTCACCACATAATCGTATGTAAAGATTGTACAGAAATTTCCATCTAGTCAAAGACACAAAGGAATCTGACACAGGGCAAGAAAAAACCGCCCAATGGGCGGCTAAAATTCGGTTTTCATATCGAACTGGATTTATTCTGGCGACGACCTACTCTTCCGTGGCTTAAGCCAAAGTACCATCGGCGATACGGGGTTTCCCTG
>CALXOX010000001.1 GCA_944390125.1 uncultured Alphaproteobacteria bacterium | reverse complement strand
GCTTCACCCGTTCGACTTGCATGCCTAAGACCTGCCGCCAGCGTTCGTTCTGAGCCAGGATCAAACTCTCAAGTTTTTAAAAACCTGTAGTTAAGTCCCGTGCATATTAAACAAAGCTGACTTTAATCAGTTCGTCTTTACATATATATTCATTCGCAAGACAAGTTTTTAACGAGGTTCTACTTATTTGTAAACCTACTACCTGTCTAGGATATGCACTTTTGACTTAGTCAAAGTTTGGATAATTCCAAATTCAACTGTCTGCACATCCCTTCTTGAATTGATTCTTGATTTGCATCAAAAATCTTTTGATGAGCTGCTTTTATTCACAATGTTTGCGGATTTAACAGGAACCCTATTTCTAATGGCCGTTCCGTCAACCGCAGAAATTTCAGGGGTTGAGATTCTTTTTTGATTTGTTCCCAACTTGAAAGCCCGCATAGTATGTGTCGAAAGTTAGAAAAAGTCAAGTGCTTTTTAGAAAATAATTTTCATCTTTTTTTAAGAAAATGAAAAAATCCCTGATTTCCGCCATTTTTTCATATTAAATTTTTTTAACTTTTTTTCTTTATCGGTCTTTACACGATTCGAAAATGCTTTTTTACGATTCGCAACCAAGATTTTTCGCAATCAAAAACCGCCGATTCGGCGGTCTTTGTTATTTTTAATACTGCGATTCGATTTAAAAACGGTACATAAAACCTATTTTTACCATAGGATAAAACTTCAATTTATCCAATTCGTCTTGGGCGTCTGCCAGCGCAGCAACTTTAGCCTGTTCAAATTCGGTCTGACCGCTTAAATCGACCTCAGTCCACTGGTTACCATCCCACTTTTGCAGGTTTTCTGTCGGTAAATCCAGTCCCAACTGTGCGGTTCTGTTGGTAAACACTACACCTGCATCCATATATATCTTTAAACCGGCAAACAATCCCAAGTCAAAACCAGCCCCCAAATAAGGCCCGCGGTAATTCCATTCCGCATTAGCTGTACCATGCACTTCATTACCAACATACTTATAATCTATGCCTTCCAAACTAAATGCAAATTCCGAATCAGGCAAATCGTTTACCTTGCCAGTTAAATTGGCTGACAAATCAAGATTTCCGAGATAGTAGCCACCAGAAATTCTTATTCCACCCAAAAACCAAGTATCTCCGAACGGGTAAAAATCTACCAAAGCAGCAAAATGATGACCTTCTATACTGCCATCTTTTATTGTTAGTCCGTCACCAATATCTATGCCATCATCACCCATAAAAGCGTCAACGCCAGAATTTATTGCAGATTTCATAAGAGAAGTTGTTGCAAAATCCAATCTAAAGCCTAAACGCTTTAACCAGAACGAATCGAAGCTTTTATTCGCATAACCAACAAAACCATTCAAACCACTGGTTGCTGAAACACCAACACCAAGCTGCAGTCCATGCGGAAATTTTATATCTGGATTTGTAGATTCTTGTTCAATAGAAGTCGCTTCTTCAATTGCGGCAACGTTTAACGTTTTTTCTTCCGGTAAAGACGCTTCTTCAGCAAAAGCAGGTATAACCAAGGCACTCAACAAAGCAAATACGGATATTTTTTTCATAACTTCCCCCATGTTTTATACACATAAAGCACTATAACAAAACGAAGAATTTTATCTCAATAAAAAAACACACAAATTTGTGTTCAAAACAGGCTTTTTTTATGATATTATTCAAGGTATGAAAAGTAGAATTTTTGTTTTGTCGTCCCTGCTAATTCTGTGTGGGACAAATCCAGTCCTGGCGTCCGAATGCGACGGGGACGGTTGTTATTTTATTACCGAAGCCGTAGATGTCGTTGAACAACCGACTGTTATGCCTATGGCACAGGTATATCAGGCACCTGCACCACAATATGTGTACGCAGAAACAGAGCCTATGCGACAGGTAAAGTTATTATCTATAAAACCTGTTCCAGAAGATACACGTACCCCTGTGTGGGACGGAACCATTGGCAAATACGACCCACGGGGTTATGATAAAACCGTTGACTGGCGCGATGGCGTTCCTATCTGGGACGACTCCGTATCAAGCTATAAGTACAAAGATTACACAGATTGGTTCTTGCAGCCAATGACAGAGTTATATATACGTGAAGTTGATAACCCTTCACAGCCTGTTGCGACTGTCGTTGCAGAAAATCCTACGAAGCAAAACAAAGTCAGCATAGTTGATTTGTACAAGCAAAATATGGCTGATGCTGCCGCAACACGCGCACGCGTCGAAGAATTGTTAAACCCTAAAAAGCCAAGCGAAAATTTATGGGTATCTGACAACACTACGATTGTAGAAAACGATTCCTGCGACGATTCCGGTGTAGAGACAATTACTAGTGAACAGAATGTAACGGTTGTAGATAATGCACCCGTACAACATATCACTTTACCTTCGCCAAAACCAGAATATGTGGCACAAGATTTAACAGAATTAGTAACTGTCACATTCGGACGTAGCGATGGCTGCCCATTCGAAACAGAAACAGAATGTGAAATATGGCGTCGCAAGCCAATCGTTCGTGAAACAGTATCACCGCGTAGCCCTAAAATTCGCACAGATAAGATGGAAGACTTTATAAGCGCGGCACGTTGCGATAAAAATATCACAGCAAACAACCCGTTGGCCGCCCCATTATTGGAACGTTATAAAATGTTGATGGGGTCCGCAAATGCTTGCTGCACAGACGGTATGGCATACGCATTAAAGCAAGCCGGTGCAACAGACGGTTTGGTATATAAATTCTTGGCAGATGACGCCAACTTCTATGGCTTTGGTGCGCGTTGTTTGATGATGACAGATGAAGAGCTGGATACAAAATATCCAAACACAGCAACAGCAGCAGTCGCAGCTGACGTACGTAACGGGTGCTTGTGCCGCGGGCGTCAATGGTTCTATGCTATGCTGGCACCATTTGAACAGGCGTACAAGGAATTCCCAGAATTCGCAAATTATAAATTCAATTATACATACACAGACGGTCTGCAACGTGAAATTACAGTATCTGTAAATAATGACGTACAGAACGTGCTGAAGCAGTTGGCTTTGTGCCCATAAGGCACGGAGAGAGATCGTCCACAGACGAGAAGGAAAAGCCAAAAGAACGCCCCGACTCAACCCCGGGGCGTTTTTCTTTATATAGGAATATTTAAAAGCAACAAAAATTCGCATATAAACAGCAAATTCATATAAGCCGGTTTGTGGTTCACTAAAGTTTAAAACACTTATCTGTGGACAAAAAAAGCACCGCTAACGCGGTGTTTTACATACGAGATTGTTGATTCTTTTGTTGCTGCTGAGTCAAATAAGTGGTGGCGTTACGAATTTGTACATTCAATGAATCCATACAAGATTGAAATTCGTTTCTGCCCTTTATATTTGAATAAAGCGTACAGTCAATAGAAGAAGTTCCGGAAGAAACAGACTTCAACGAATTAGCATCCAAATCTGCCACAGAAGCATTTTGAGACACAACACTACAATCGTTTGCCAACTGTTTTCTAAGTTCTATGGTCAGGTTAGTTCCACCATTAGACATATTATATATCAAATTATAATTATTACGCAGACACGTAAAAACGCCAGAAACAGTACTTTCATTATTACAATTGCTTGTCCCTGCCAAATAGATGTTTCTATCAACCGAATTAGCCGCGCCACTGGAAGACGAAGATGATGAAGAAGACGCACCGGCTGCTTCCAGTTTAGACGTCAAAATTTCACGTTTCAGTTGCGTCTTTAAACGACTTAAAGTTGCTTCAAGGTATTCGTACTGCTTATACATCTGTTGCATCATCACAGTTGATTTTAGTCCGACAACATCCCTCATTAATTGCTTATCTGAATCCGTTGTTGGATTGTACGTCAAACCTATATTGTAAGTATGAGAACTACAAAGTGCCAGAACTGGTGCTATACGATCATTTCTATCATCTGCACAACCATTATCTGCTGCCAATACTGGCGAAACGCACAAAATCCCAACAAGCGTCAGCATAGTTGCGGTATTTACTCTACGAAAAAAATTATGTCTATCTTTCATATTCCACAACCTAATTACAATTTGTATTGTACCGTTTTCTGGCCTAGTACTGTCGCACAACGTTGAATTGAAGGATTATAAGCCACATAACCACACATACAATCGCCAGATGAGAACGAGGTTGTACCACCGGTAGTTGCACATAACAATAAAGAACTGCTTGTACTTTCCTCATTGTCAGACTCTTCAGCACTTTCAGAATCTTTTTCGGTAAGCGTCTCGCAAGCAGTCTTTTTTACTGTGCTACTAATTCCGCTACAATCACACGTTAATGTTTGTGCGTTCCATTTGGCACCATCAGATTCATAATCTTCGCAAAAATCTTTTCTATAGCCGCCATCATCTACATACGTCATATATTTTGTGTCATCTTCGGACACCCCATCTTTGTTTACACAAACAGCACGATCATAATCAAATATGTCATATTTACTACCTGGGCATATGCAATCGCCGCCCCCCATAGCCAATTCTTCTTTGTTTGTGCTTGATTTCCATTGAGCATTATTTGATGGACTGTTGTCACACAAGCACTTTAAATACTGGTATCCTTGTAAAGATGCGCACTTTGACATAACGCTTTGTGCTTCTGCACCAGTATCTCCCTCAGCAATTCTGCCACCTGCATGAAATATATCCTCTAAATCATCATCAGGCACACAAACGGTCTTTGGCAGTTGCTTTAAACTGGCATACTTTTGCAAATCCTGAAAAGTATCTGTCGTCAAAGCACAATACTTAAGTCCATCTGGATCGGCCGATTTGTTCTGCCCAAAACGATTGCCGCCAAATACAGAAGGTGCATCTTGTTCTATCATACGCTGTAAAACTTCTATATCTATGTCCGCTTGTTTCTTACGATTACGGAAAAGCATTGAATTATCTAAAATTTCAGACGCGCACCCTACACGAACCTGAACACCACCTATTCCCTCTTCTGGATACAGCCAATTACGTTGAACTTCTGCATCATCTTCTAACACTTTGATTAACTGGCAACCGCCATCGGACATTGGCACAACTTGACCAATTTTACAATCGGCCCCACCATATACAGTACCGCCACCGCTTTCAACCGGCACAGACTTTCCGTCAATGCAATTGGCCGCTGTATAGTGCATTACCTGTCCTTCGGAACATAAATACTGCCCCCATGCATTACATGTACCGTTCAGCATCATATAGATATCTGTAATATCCACACCCACAGACTGCGCCAAAATCAACGCATCATAAACCTCGTCCAAAACATCATTGTATGGATCGAAAAACTGCATCGCTTTATTCTTAAACGTTGAAACACGTTTGGGACCTGTACAGTTGCTGCCCGTAGAATTGCATCCTGCATATGCAAAAGCTGTTTCCATTGCGGCCTTTGCTGACTTCAATGCGACCTCTGCATTCTCAATTTTTGTTAAAATCTGACCGGAAATTTGTTCGCGCGCCAATAAATCCGCTGAAACTCCAGAAGCTGCAGCAACCTGTTGCGCCGCGGTCAAATCTATTCCACCAGCAGAACCCGTTGCAGTCGTTGATGTTGTGCCGCTTGCTGTGTTTTGTGTTGGCATAGACGAAACCGCCGCTGCACTTGATGCCGCTGCTGCATCTGCAATAGCCTGACTGGTTGCCTGCTGTTGCTGTGCCAATGCTGCCTGAATCTGAGCAGCAGTATCTGCACTTTGTTGTTGCATCTGCTGTTGCATCTGACTCATCTGTTGCTGCATTTGTGCCATTTGCTGTGCACTTTGCTGTGCTGCAGCCTGTGCCGCTGCAATCTGTGCATCTGCCGCAGCCTGATTTGCGTTCGCAGTAGATGTCGCAACCAACTGCGCAGAAATATATTCAATTAAATCATCACCATATTGCTTACATGTTGAGTTAGACTCAACGCAACCTGATACTATCGGTCTTGCAACTTCTAAAGACGTACAACCGCCGTTAGCACACTTTGGTTGGGCACAACGTAATATCAATGCATTACAATTACCAAAATCTGCAGTTGGGGCACTTGCCGCACTGTTAGAACGAGCGTTCACATAACTGTTCCACATCGCATTATTTGTGGCACCAGAGTTACCATTATAAGCCGTCAAATTATTGCCCAAAGTCGTCGCAACAGGCGCTGCAGCATACGCACCGCCACCACATAGCACTAGCGCTACTAATAAAAATCTGGATATACTTTTCATATTCTCTCTTACCCCTAATTTTAACATAAAAAAAACAAACTGAAAAGACAAAAATCAATTCAACAAATACACTCCTAACCTTTTTATACAAAATATTGACAAAATAATATTTTTGTATAAAATAAACTACAATGATTATACAAGATGGAATTCTTTTATATGTTGATCAAACGGACTTGGACAAGTCTGGTACTTTACGTATCCCGGAAGGTGTAAAAGAGATCGCTGAAAATGTAGGTAATTCTTTACCAGGTCTAAAATGTTTGTATCTTCCAGACTCGCTGAAGGAAATCAGAAAAAAAATTTTTTGTAACAATCACGACCTAACAGCATTATGGATTGGCAAAAACACAACCTTTATCGATTATGGCTCTTTTTACGAATGTTGTAATATAAATAAAATCGCCCTTCCAAATACGGGCGTAAACATGATATACCCGACAATTTTTCCAAAATTACGCCTGATAATTCATCGCTACCCAGACAACACACAAAAAGAATTCCATATAAAAAAATATTCTGGTCTATACTATTACGAAGAATCATCTAGAAAAATAGGAAATATACAAATATCAAAAATATACACCGTATTTTTCCACGACGATTTTACAAAATCACCGTCAAAAACCCGCCTCATTATAAAAAGTAAAGACAAAAAAACATTTATAGGCGACAACCTTCAAAAAGCAATAATAGAATGTCGTAAGTATTTTCTAATGCAAGAGTTTGAACATGCAATATGGAAGTATAAAGTAACCCACGATATAGATGAATATTCATTTGAAGGACACGAAAACGTACTTCGTAGTGCCATAAAAAAACATATTCAAAACCCCACAATAAAACCATTAAAAAACAGACTTGAAACGGCACGTGAACATATAAAAAAGATTCCGTTATATATCAAACAACTAGAAAAATTTTGTAAAAAATATCAGAACTCTAATGATTATTTAGGCGAACTGGTAGAAATATCTATGGAATCGTTATTACAAAAAATTACCCCGATAAAAAACAAACCTAAAACAGTCGTAAAATCTTGCACACACTGGTTAAAAAAGCACCCAGTATCTGCCAGTGAAATGTATTCCATTGTGCGTGCAGGCTATAAAAACCCTGGCTCATTTCCATATTCTTGGTTAAAAGAAATTCCAAAATCACAACGAGGAAAAGCAACGCTTCGCCTACATAAAATATTTAAACAAGCAACAATAAAAATGTATTCGCCAGATATTCCAAAACTGCAACCTTTCGTGAATGGCAGTATTCTGAGCGAACTGTCGAACAAAATATCAAAAACAATAAAACAACCAGTACAAATAAAATACCTTGGTTCTGGTACATTTTCTAAAACTTATGAAATACAAATACCAGAAGATAGAAAATACGTATGGAAAATATATCACTGCGATACAGATGATTCTATTGTATCTTCCTATTATCACGATACCGAATTGCAAAATTCATTCTTGTTTGGTGGCAAAAAATATTATGGTTCAACAAAATTCCGCCGTATATCAACCGCTGGAATTAGTAATCAGCGTGGCGAAATATATTTAATTTATCCTTATACAGAGGCAACTCCTAGCAAAGAAAAGATATATAGAGATTTTGAAAGTACAAGGAAATATACACTTGTAGATAGAAACAGCGATAACTTCCTTGGCAATACTATTATAGATACTGGTGCAATACGTATAAATTATGATAATTGGGGACAACCAAGATACGTTTCAAAAATAACCAACACTATTTTATATCAGTCCTGGAATGCACTTGGGTACGTTTTAAATAACTACTCTTGTCGTCAAATTCATAACGCTTTGACTTTTATAGAAGGGAAAACTTCTGTGAATAATCTAGAGTTCAATACAATTCAATCTAAAATTGATTTTTTAAAGCAAAAAACCAAAACAAGATAATATAGTAAAAAACACCCGCCTTTCGGCGGGTTATATTTATTATTCCATGGTTACACTCAAAATGTCGCCGTACTCACCAGCTTCATCTGGCCCGATATAACATTTGATGTGTTTACCGACATTGTTCATCCATTCTTCGTACGCAGCTTTTTCTGCAGAACTCAAATTAGATGCCTGAATATCGCGAGTCGCCTTATTGACCAAGAAACCACCCGCAGCACTAGTCAATACAGCGCCCAAGGTCGGTGCCAACCACTGATTCTTGCTTTCGGTTGTACCATCTGCATTCTCACAAGCGGTCTTCAAAACATCTAACGCGCTTACAGCATTTGTTTTTGCAGTTACAACCGCAGACTTCTGTTCCTCTGTAGGTTTAGATGCACTATTCAACGTTTTCTGCGCCGAAGCCCAAACTGCTACAGCATTATCAGCAGGCGTTATATCAGAGTCACTTACTTTAAGCTTCTTTGCCTCCGTTTTCAAAGAAACCATCCAGTTAGTGACTGTAGCCACATCAGGATTTGAAGAATTCATCGAATTCTTTATAGCGTCAATATACTTAACTGCCATTGACGTTTCAGAGGAATCTTTCTTCAATCCGGTCATCTTACCAAATACAGTACCGTCCCGAATACCTGCGCCTAAATAACCGCCACCGATAGCGCCACCAACAGTACCCAACAGTGTTGTCCAGAATTCTGTTCTGCCTTGTCTATCACGCATATCTTTTGTCGCTTCGTTTACAGCTGCATTTGCTAAATCTTCTAAGGTATCTGCTGGTATCCAGCTGCCGCAAGTAAATGTATCACCAACCGCGAAATACGCTGTTGCCCAATCCGCACCATTCATTGCCTTCTGGATATCCATATCATCAGACTGCAATCTTACTTGTACGCTGCAGAAAGAACCATACAAATCATTACTTGCTTCAAAATCCTTACGTTCCAGCCCCATAACGCTATAGTCATTTGGCACG
This sequence comes from uncultured Alphaproteobacteria bacterium, assembly GCA_944390125.1. Lineage (GTDB taxonomy): Bacteria > Pseudomonadota > Alphaproteobacteria > Rs-D84 > Rs-D84 > Enterousia. Next base: position 448,354 of record CALXOX010000001.1, on the reverse strand, counting down.
TTCTTAGATTTCAATTTCACCCACATAAATGTGCTGCCCGTATCATTGCTGGCTAATACGCCACCATTATTTGATGCCAAGCACATATTCTGTTCTTCAGTCAGTTTCTTGTTATATATAGCCTGAGCTTCTTTCTCTAAGTCATATACCAAATCACGGAACAAAGTTGATGCCGCCTGATTCTGCAAATATGTTGTATATGATGTGTAAACTGGTGTGTCATATACCTTTCCATTTGCATCAACAGAATAACATACACCTTGACTTCCGTCAGATGCAGAGCACAAAGGATTTCCTTCTGTGTCTGTTGCCTGAACTTGGCTTGCTGTTACCTGGGTTGCCGCACCAGCGTCAATCCAACCTTCACGAACACTCGTTGTACCAGCACCCCAAGATGACGCACTGTTCGACGAATCTGCAATCTTTAATTTGTTCTGTTCAATTGCTAAGTGTTCTTGACATACAGATGCATTCTTAACTGTATCTAAGCACAACCCTAATACAACTGTGTAATCCAATACGCCACCAACTTTATTCATACTGGCGTCGTATGCAGAATTACCAGAATCAGTTAAAGATGAATAAACATCCGTACGATTGCGATAACAACCACTATAATCTGAACCGCACATAGAGCGCACACAGCTTTTTGCAACAGATTCACACTGAGTACGCATCTGAGCAATTGCCGCGTCACTATAACTTGTTGCCAAAGAAGCATTCAACGCCGCAATTACACCAATTGGGTCACCACTGTTGCTGCTGTACTTCGGGAACAAAGTATCAAAAGCATTATTATTTATATATGTGTAAGTATAACCTCCCGTGCTGTCCGGATTTGCCGCAGCATATTTACAATACGCATCTGTATTCACAATATCAGAACAACCTGTTTTAATTTCTTCGTAACTTACAGCATTGTTGATTGTCTTGTCTGTTGCACCAAACACCTGTGAATAACAAGCAGCCCCGCTGCCGCCACCACAAACGCGCATAGCACATGTCTTAATTGTATTCGCACAGTTCGACTTTGCTTCACTATCAAACTGTTCAATCAACTCTGTAATACGTGCTTTCATAGAAGAATTCATACGTGAAGCATACGCTTCTGCAAAAACATCTTCTTGGTTATCTGCATCACTCAACTGAGATGATGTTGGCATGGAACCATTACCCAAGAAAGTCGCATAACAATACTTATTAGAACCAATTGTGTCCAAGCATGCGTTCTTGATATATGACTGTACAGCAGAATTGCTGTTTGTATCAACACTCATGTTTAATGTAGAAACATCGACCGCAGTACCTGTGTTGATTGCATCAACTAAATCAATTGTGCTGACTGTTGAATCCGGATTACACTTGTATGGGTTAGTTGCGCAAGCATTCAAAATACACTGATCCACAACTTTATAACATGTAGATACAGCATTCACTGCCGCCAAAGCCGCGCCCTCGGTAATCATAATACCAACACGACTATCTGCTGCCGGACTGCCAGTCACTGTCGCAGAACCAAACAATTCAATTTTGCCATCACTCTGACAACGCGCCAAAGTAGAATCACAGTAAACCATTTGTTTTCTGAATTCTGTATTAGTTGTGCACAATTCAAAATCAGAACCACAAACATTATCGCGCTGTAAGCATGAAGTGTAACGACGGACACAGTCGCTTGTATTGTACATATTGGAAATTGCAGCGCCTGCAATCATTTGTCCCAAAACACTGCCATCCGTAGGATAAGTATAATCTGTTATTTCACCATAAGAATTCTTGGACGCAACATTTGATAATGCCGTTGTAGAAGACGTACCAAACAATGCGTTGACACCAGACGTCGAGCATTGCGCCAATGTACTTAAACACTGTGGCATTTTTCCGTGGAACAAAACCTTCGTGGTGCATTCTTCAAAATTAGTACCACAAACATCTGCCCCCTTTAAGCAAGAGGTATAAGCATCAATACATTCTGCATTGTCTAACAAATTAGACGTTGAACCAGACGTATTTACATAACCATTGATGTACGCTGTCATTGTCGGCAGTCTGGAAGACGCAGCCCCGACAACGCTTGGACGCGCAGTAAGCGCATATGCAGCAGGCACAACGCCGCAAACAGCCAAGAAACCTACAGTTTTTTTCAGAAAGTTCATTCGACTCACTCCATACTTATTACTTTAAGTATAACATAAAAACATTTTCAGACAAAGGAAAAATACACGAAATATTAAACATTTGATAAAAAAAACAGGGGCTTTTTGCCCCCACTTTTCCAATACTTTAACCAATTTCGTCTAATATCGCTTTCAACTCACTCATATCATCGGGCATACGAGCCTTAAAGTGCATTTGTTCACCTGTTACAGGATGGACAAAATCTAAAACTTCGGCATGCAACATTTGACCGTCGTGAGTTTTTAGAAACTCTAATAAATCAGGATTTTTTACACTGGCCAATCTATTTGAAACACGACCATAAACTGGATCGCACAAAACAGGAAAGCCATGTGCTGACAAATGAACACGAATTTGATGAGTACGTCCAGTCAACAATGTACACCTAAACTCAGAAACCCCTGCACGAGACCAGACATCCGCAACCGTAACCTGCGTATGTGCAGGCTTTCCACCCGTCTTTACCATTGTCATTTTTTGGCGATTACGTGATGATCTGGCAATATTACCCGTAATATCTGCCCCATCCCAATTCGGTACCCCCCACACAAACGCTATATACTTTCTGGTCAAATCATGCGCAGAAAAAATCTTTACTAAGCCGCGAAACGCTGCATCAGATTTTGCAAAAACCATTACACCACTAGTGTCTTTATCTAATCTGTGTACAACACCTGGTCTTGTTTCACCACCTAATGCAGACAAACTGGTATGTGACAGAATATTTTGAACAAGTGTACCTGTCTTATTACCAGCAGACGGGTACATTACTACCCCACGCGGTTTATTTATCACAATTATATCATCATCTTCATACAAGATATCCAAATCAATATCAGTAGAAATATTTTGCGCAGCAATATCTGTCTGCCTTTCAGGAATTACGACAGACACAGCATCACCAGCACGTAACTTCGTCGAAAACTTAGCCTCTCCAGAATTTAGGCTGACTGAAAAGCGTTGAATTTCACTACGCGAAAACTCTGGCAACTTGGATACTAGAAATTTATCCAAACGTACACCAACCTCATCTTCTGCTACTATAAATTCACGAATATCTTGCATATGATACCTATTTATACTCAGACCAATCAGGGCCTTTTTCACATTTTTCTAAATCGATAGTCAGCTCTCGCCCAGAACTCTCAACAGGACAAATCAATATACCTGTGCTTTGAGCTTGGTCCGCATCACGTGTGGCGTTTCGCCAAGTAAATTTTATCTCTGTCGGAGCATATAAACATGCAATTTGTAATTCCCCTTCATGTTTATTATTCGGCCCAATCCATACACGAACGCCCTCGCCCAAACCATAACAAGGAAAACCGTCTAAATAATACAAAACTAATCCACGACCGACCAAACCAGAAGAAGATACAAACTTTCCACGGTATTCTGAATACCGTAATCCAGTCAAACCTTCCCAGTCAGTACTAGTTGAAAATATGCTGACGCGCGGCTGACTTGGCGTCGGCTTTTGCTCAGCATCCGCCGCCATTGCCGAACTACAAAGCATCAAGCACCAGACAACAGAAAATAAAACTTTTTTCATTTATGCCCCCTGATTTTCCAGTTCTACCGCAATCTTTTCAACATTAGTAATTGGGACCGACAACGTATGCTTAAATTTTACATTTCCGCCAGCATCTAATAATGTTGCAGACGGCATAAAACGCTGACGTTCAATCACCTTGCCATTCGCATCATATGAAACAACAATCAAGCGCGGAACACCATAAATTTGTTCGGATCGATTTACAACACGACCGGTAACAACAAAACGTGTTATACCATTTTCATCTGTATCTGTGGTAACTTCGCTTATTTCTGCAATAAGAGGCTTTTCTTGAATTTCTGTAACTTGGTGCTGATACAACACCGCAACAGCAAAAACCAGCGCCGCCAGCAAAGCACACAAAGCTGCAATAAAAACCAAAATTGGACTACGCCTTTGAGGACGCTGAACAACCCATGTATGACCACATACTGCACATTTTACAGGGCAAGTTGGAGCCGCATCCAACGTATATTCTGTTTTGCAAAAATCACATACTGTTTTCATAAGACGATTTATACCACAAATTATTCTAAATTCAACCGACGATATTTTGCACGTACTGCTTTCTGAATTTCATTTATGGCATTCATATAATCAGACGCTGTTGCATTTTTGTTTGAAGAAACAGAACTAAATATACGCCCTGCTTCAGTAGTCGTAGAATTTTCTTCGTACACAGCCATTGGTGCCATACGATTTAAATCCTGTAAAGACAAATCTTTCAAATTTGCAACCCCATATGTAACGTCCCAATAGTAGTTAGGATTTACGGAATCTTCAATTCTGTCGTACACAACTAAACGTGGTGTAATAGAACCAGCAAAACCAACCGTAACAAACATTGCGTCTATTGTTCCACCAGTCATATCCAATGACTTGTTTATACTTAAAACCGCAGGCCCGTCTTCGTCGGCGTATATCGACAACCCACCAAGCGTCATATTATTTACCCACAAGTCCCCAGTCGTAAAACTAGTGAACTTACCAGTATCTGCCATGGAAAACACTTTTGATACTTCCATTGCTCTGGAATCCGCGGAAAGAATTCCGGAAACAGTCGCATTGCGAATTTCCATGTTATTATCAAGCGTTGTTCTATTTTGAAATATCACATCCTTTGCAACAGTTGCACCCAAAGTCAACGTTTCACTAAAATCTGCAGAACTTGAATTAAAAAATGCTGCGTTAGTTATATCATGACTACCTAAATTTAAACCCGACAACATAGTCGCATCAGACTCTTTATCTGTTGGCACACGGTAAAGGTATAGTGAATTATCCGTATTTACAGACGTAGTTTCGACTATACCACCAGTAACATTTACCCCCAAATCTATCGTGTCGGTATGCCAAGCCCCAAAAGTACCATAGGCACGATTGCCTTCGATAAACCCCATAGTATCTCCGCCCATAGCAACAATCTCACGGGTGCGCAACGGGGTTATATCATCAGAAGAAAAAACTATAACGCCCTGTAGTGTGGACCTGCCGTCCAAGTCATTAGACTTTAATATTCTTAATTGATATTGCTTATCAACATCTGCAGCCAAATCTGATGACAGACCATATTGCTCTAAATCTGCAATATTTACACGAGTAATATTTTGACCAACAGTATTTAATAAGTTTTCCCTATTGTCCAAAATATATCTTTCCAAAGCCGTCTGAATTTCTGACATCTGCTCTGTAATGACCATATTCTCTGCACGTTGAACTACGCTTTGTTGATATCTAAAAATAAACGGCATAATTATTGCGGCCAGCGCAACAGTCATCAGCAACTCAATCAGCATAGAACCTGATTGTTCCATTAAACTACGATGAAAAAATTTATACTTTTTTTTCATTACTGCATTTCCTTTGGCATGGCAGCCTGCCAATCATCGGACAAGATTACACTAAATTCTTTATTATTAGGCATTGCCGGTACAGAACCACGAGATAAATTCAACTCTGTAAATTTCGGCGGAGTTAAAGATGGGAATGTCCAATTACCTATCTTTAATGGTGCTGTTGTTGAATATAATAACTCGCCAGATATGGTCAGACCAAAATTATCATAAAATATAATTTCTTCTGTAGAAACATATGATGTCGTCACCGAATGCGCCGTAATTCCAGTAAAACCACTTATCGTCCTTGAAGAATCTGATTTTAAAGTCAATGTATTGCCAACATTTACCGAATTTACAACTGTTGCCCTGTCTGTAATTATACGACCAGATGTGGTGTAAGATTTACTATTCAATGTATCTGCGTATATATTCCTAAATCCAGATATATCTCCAGTAACACGCAAAGAATCAAATATCGCTTTATCCCCGTCAAGATTTGCACCATTTGAAAAATATAGTGTATTTGCCACTAAACTATCTGTCTCGACGAATTGAACAGATGCACTATTGATTTTTGCAGATTTACCATTTACACCGCCAACATCATATACACGATTTTTGTTCATATTTAAATCGCGCATCATCATATTTAAATTATCTTCACCAGTTTCTGTCCTATGCAGGTATTTGGTTTTATCTTCTCCTTCTAAATCACGCGATATTTTATAAATTAAATTCCCAGGTTTAAAATCTGGGGCGGCAACTGCCCATGTACGGCCATACGCAATTCCATCGTTACCAACGACCGCCGCATCATTGCCTATGTGACGCGCAATTTGCGAAGTTCGCAAATCTGTACCTTCCATATCAAACGCCAAATAAACATCAGTTACAGTCGCCCCGTTTACAGCATATTTATCTATAAACCCAGCAACAGGTTTGTCAGAAATTTCGTCCAGTTCTTCTTCTGACAATTTTATCTGGGCAACTTCTGGCCAATCGTTTTGATTCAATCTGACAAAATTTAAAACAGGATCACGCAAACTAATAATTTTATTAGCCGTTGCCATATCTCGCAATGTATCATTTGTATCAGATATCTGACTGTATAAAAATGGCGTGGCCATTGCCACAATAGCCATAGCCAGCAAGACTTCTAACATACTTGCACCGCGTTCGGAATTATAAAAAATTTTCTTCTTACTTACAGTCACTGCGGCCTTCCATCAAACATTGCTTTACGTCTATTCTCTTCTCTAACCGTTGCCAGAAATAATACTGACATATTATATATTGTGATAACGACTTAGAATTATATCTTCCTTCCAATTTAGAAATTATATCTCTACAAGTTTGCGATTTATCTCCCTCTTCAGAAGGCTTGCTGATTATTGAAAAACCATCATTATTTATACCATCCAACAAAACATCGGGCAATATAGATGTATCCGCTGGTCGAATATCTAAAACAACCGCACCAGTTTCCCCCTCATTTAAAGCATCTGATGTTTGATCACGCATTGTTATATTCGACGCAATTACACGATTTGCTTCTATACCACTACGACTGCTATACTCCAGTTCATCTGGATCTATATAAACATCCTGTCCACGCGATGCATCTATGTAGGAGTTTATATCTAGACGCTCAACGCTGAAGTTTATATTAGTGCTTACAACATCACCGTTTACTGACCAATTCAATGGGCCCGAAAAACTGGTACGACCAGCTGTCATTGCAAAATCATAAACAGACGCAACATTAGATGTAAAATTACCGGTATCACCAAATGCAGAAACAGTCTTTGCAGACACATTATTCGCATACAAAGAACCACGCGTCAAAGACAAAGCAGCCTCTCCAAGCATACTTTGAAATACCGCCCTATCAGCAACCATAAGTTCTATATTACTACGAACCTTGCGCCCATCTTCTGTGCCATATATAGAAAGTGTATCAAACTGACCACTGTCAAATTCACCACGCCGTGCAAAAACTTCGCCGCCGTTATTAAAAGAAAAACCACCCATATCCAAATTAGTCAAAAAAGCACCGTTATCCAAATCTTGCTCATTACGCCGAACTATATCCGAATATGTAGAATCTAAAGCCAAACCAACAACTACCGTTTGTCCAGAAACAGATGCATAAAAACCTATACGACGCGCTAATTCAGCCAACTGCACAGCGGACAAATCACCACCAGATAATTGCAAATATGCCGTTACTGCAATAGGTGTTTTATTTATAACCAGCGAAATATCTTGTCCCAATGCAGTCCTTGGCACAAAGCCCAAAGGCAAACCATACGATTCTAACAAATCAGAAAAAGCATCACCAGAAACAACTGTGGTATTATAAGGTAAATCATTTGCGCGCTCACGAATAAATATACGTGCAGCAGTTTGTGCCAATTCTACCTTTTGAGTAGATGCATACATCTGTGAATCTATATCACGCGCAGACAGACGTTGTGCAAAAAACGGTATGAATGAAAATATCAGCGTCAACGCAAGCAAAGCCTGTAATAAAAAATTTCCATTCTGTTGCCGCAAATCAAGCACCCTCCTACATGCGTAAATATTAGCAAGCGAAAAAAAATATTGCAATCGGTTTTAAGATACATTATTATCCCTGTTGTTGAAAGAGTGATAGCAATAAGTTGCTATTGAAGATTTCCTGTAAAAAGAAAAACGAATATGCAAAATAAAAAAAATCAGTCGTCTGTTGGTATGATGATTCAACGCTGTCATAAATGGCGTCAAAAAAGAAAACAATACATGGATCAAGCTCGTCAAACTTCTGACGAAATTGAACGCGAACGTTTAATGCAAGCCGCGGAACATTACGGTCGAATTGTAAACGCAGAACAAGGAAAAATTGACTCCACACGCGATCCAAAAGACAAGACACCTGTTATTGAAGAAAACGTTGATGTCGTTGAAAATATAGATTCTGTCGACGACGAAGAAACAGAAACTGTTTTTCCTGATTTTATTACCAACGAAAAATAAATTTTTATACGGTAAAAGCGCACTTTAATCCTTGAAATTTTACTGTGTTTTGCTATGCTTGCCCCAAAGGAAGTTTTAGCAATGGATAGCAATTACACAGTTTTAGCGCGCAAATATCGCAGCCAAGATTTTAAATCTTTGATTGGTCAAGACGTTTTAGTAAAAACGCTGACAACAGCAATCAACACAGGCCGCATTGCGCATGCTTATATTTTTACCGGAATTCGTGGAACTGGTAAAACCAGTACAGCACGTATTTTAGCAAAAGCACTAAACTGCTTATCGTCAGATGGCCCAACTGCAGAACCATGTGGTGTATGCGAGAACTGTCGTGCAATTGCTGCTGGTCAGCATATCGATGTTATGGAAATCGACGCCGCTTCTCATACTGGCGTTGACAATATGCGTGATATTTTAGATGCGGCTCAATATCGCCCAACAAACGGCAGATATAAAGTCTACATCATCGACGAAGTACATATGTTATCCACCAGCGCATTTAACGCTTTGTTAAAGACTCTGGAAGAACCTCCTGCACATGTGATATTTATATTGGCAACGACCGAAATTCGTAAAGTACCTGTTACAATTTTATCTCGCTGTCAACGTTTTGACTTGGTTCGCGTACCAGTCGAAACATTGAAAAAACATTTCGCCTGGATTGCAGAACAAGAAAAGATAGAACTCAGCGATGCCGCAAACGAACTATTGGCGCGTGCCGCGGACGGTTCTGTTCGTGATGGACTATCTCTTTTAGACCAAGCCATCGCCCAAACAGGCGGGCACGTTGATGAAAAATCTGTTCTTGATATGTTAAAGCGTGCAGACCGCGGTGTTGTTGTGAACTTTATGGAAACACTGCTGTCTGGTGATACTGCTGCTGCGTTACAAAAAGCAGATGAGATTTACACCAATGGTGCGGACTTGGCAATGTTGCTGACAGATATGATGGAGTGGACTCATTGGGCAACACGTATGCACCCAGCAATTCATGCAGGTGAAGTTGTAAATTCTCCATATACCGCAGACCAACGTGAACAAATCAAGAAAATAAACACAAAGATATCTTTAAATACTCTGTCCAGAATTTGGCAGGTTATGGTTGCTGCAGTACCAGAAATGCAAGCATCTGGCAATCAAAAGCAATGCTTTGATATGTTGATTGTACGATTGATGCATATTGCTGATATGCCTTCTGTAAACGAAATATTAAAGAAACAACAAACACGCGAAACTTCTTCTGCTGCGCCTGTGAAGCCAACTGTTGCACCACAAGCACAAAAAACTGTCTCTATAAATAGCGCGGATGATTTAGCAAAGGCTTTACAAGAATCAAAAGAAATATTGTTGTATTCTTACTACACCAGCAATATAGAAGTTGTTGAAATTATCGATGGAACATTAAAGTATTTTGACAGACGTGGTGACGCGGATTTTGCACATAAGATGGCAGCATGGCTGAAAGATAAAACTGGACATGAATGGTCATTGGAAAAAATGCAAGAGTCCCAAAACACACACACTATAACAGAACAAAAGAAAGAAGAGTTAGAAGCAGACCCATTGGTTGCAAGCGCTATGGACTTATTTGCAGATGCTGAAATTGTCGGCGTTAAATAAACGAGGTGAGAAATGAAACAAGAATTCGGTGCGTCAATGATAGAAATTATTGGTGTATTAGCAATTGCTGGCGTAATGAGCGCTGCCGCAATAAGCATGTACAACGTAATTAAAAACAACCAAACACGTAAAATTGCATCTGTTGAATTAGAACAAATTGCAAAAAACACCGAACTTTTAATGGGAATGCGCGACGATTATACAGGTTTATCTGTCGATTACTTAGTATCTGCTGGTGCATTAAAAAATAATTACGCTCCAATTGGTGGAGACGACTGGTCAGTTGCCGCAACATCTGATGGGAAAGGCTACGCCATAAACCTTACACAGCTGACAAAAAGTGAATGTGAGTATTTCACGTCTGCACAACCTAAGTGGGCAACAAGTGTTGTCGTAAATGGCGTAACCAGCACAACAAGTCCAAACTGTTTTTCAACATCAACAAATCAAATTTCTTTTATGGTAGAACCGACAAAATAGATGAAACTAAGCAACTACTTTTTATTGATGGCCACGCTTTTTTTAACTACAGGCTGTATGCAATATCACAGTCCTGCACGTTCCACATGGTCACAATATTTACGTGGCGCAAGTTTTACCGATATGACAGAACCAGCAAGAATTGCTAAACGTCCAGTATTTTTAGGGGCTGGTGGTAAACTTATTAGTTCTGTTGACGCACCTACAAAAATGGATTACGGAGATAAAATACAGAACGATACGGCAATCAGCGTAAATTATATGGCAAATCTGGAATATGAATTATATGATTCTTTACGTAAACCTGGTATCTCTGTTCAGCGTGCGGGGACAGATGTGGTTGTAATATTAGTTCGCGACGCCATTATGGAATTAAATGTGGCAGACATTTCTGCGGATGGTGCTGATACTCTAAAAACAATTGCAAAAATATTAAAAAAGTATGATGCAACTTTCTTGGAAATAGCTGGATACACGGACGCAATGGCACAAAGACAGGCCGAAGCATTGTCTTTAGACATGGCACAACGTGTTGGTGTGTTTTTATCCCAGCACGACATAAACACTGCACGTATGTTTATAGTAGGACGGGGTGCGGCCAGACCGATTGCAGCCCAAGACGATATAGGAAGGCTTACTAATCGCCGCATTGAGATACGCTTAGTTCCAGCAAGATAACAGCGGGTAACTTTCACTTTGAAATTTAAAAAAATAGTTGCTATACTGCCATCATAACAATAAAAAAGGATGGAAATTATGGCAAATAAAACTCCAGCCAATCCGGCTGTAAAAAAGTATGTAAAGTTCGGCATCATCGCTGCTGTTGTCATTGTTGTTGCTGCGTTGGGCGCTTGGGGTATCAGTGCACTGCGTGGTGGTAATACAGCAACAGTCGAAGAAGCAATGGAAGTTGTCACGACAGACGCTGCCAATGCCGCAGATTTGCGTATCGCAGTAATTCGCATGGACGCTATCCAATCCGATGCAGAAGTTCTGAAGGACTTAGCAAAACAGCGCGAAAATTACGAAAACAAATTGCGTGATGAACTGGAAAAAAGACAGAAAGAATTAGAAGCAGAAAAAGCAGAAATTGAAAAATCTCAAGACGTATTGTCTCGTGATGCTTTGCAACGCCGCATTGTCGATTATCAAAACCGTGTGAACGAATTGCAGCGCGATTTGACAGAACGTGCACAAAGCGTTGAAATCGCTTTCCAGAAAGCGTTAAATGAAGTTCAAAATGAACACCTGAACCCAATCATCGAAGGCGTTATTGCCAAAAAGAACTTGTCTATGGTTTTGGATGGCCGTTTCACTCGTTTGGGCAACGGTGTAGAAAACTTAGATATCACAGAAGAAGTTGTTTCTGCTTTGAATAAAAAAGTTTCAAAAGTAAAAATGGATACTCCACAGGGTTTCTAAGAAACAATAACTAAAAAAACACCGCCAGTTGGCGGTGCTTTTTTTAACTAATATTTACTTTCATTTTGAAATTAAACGGGTATAATCGCGGTATGTTAGACAAAATTAGATCTTGGTTTTTACCGGCGGCCACACAAACAACAGCCGGTCAGTTGGCCGAAAAATTCGGTCTGGAATTACAGGGCAATCCTGACACCGTTATTCGTGGTGTCGCACCTATCGCAGATGCTCGCCCAGGGCAATTGGCTTTTTATTCAACAGAACAAAATAGTTCTGCTTTCAAAATACTGCCAATCGAAGTTTTGAAAAACACTCGTGCTAGTGTGATTCTGATTCAGCCTGAGCAGGTAGAAAACGCCCCTGTTGGTGCAACTCTTTTAATTACAGAAACACCACGTGGGAATATTGTAAAGATTCTTGGTGAAATATACCGCGAACCACCACGCTTTGGAATAAGCAAACGTGCAACGGTTGAACGTGGTGTATTTTTCCGCAAACGCAGTACTGTCTATGTTGGTCAATATGCAACAATTGAACGCGGTGCAGTGATAGAACCTGATGTAAAAATTTATCCGAGTGCTTATATAGGCCGCAATGTGACAATTGGTCGCGGCACAATAATTCAAACAGGTGCACACATTGAAAATGCCACAATTGGCGAAGATTGTGTGATAAATGCTGGTGCAGTTATCGGAAAAGATGGTTTTGGATATACGCGTCAAAACGGGCATAATGTGTTTATTCCACATGTTGGTCGTGTTGTAATTGGTAATCGTGTATCTGTTGGTGCAAACACGTGCATTGACCGCGGCGCGATGACAGATACTCGTGTCGGAGATGGGACAAAGATAGACAACCTGTGTCAAATTGCACATGGTGTTGTTATTGGCTCTGAATGTTTCTTGGCATCTGGCGTTGGTTTGGCAGGTGGTTCAGTAGTCGGTGACCGCGCTTTATTAGCAGGTCAAGTAGGTATCGCAAACGGCGTTCACATTGGTAATGACGCAGAAGTCGGTGCGCATAGTGGCGTTTTCAGAAATGTACCAGATGGACAACGCCATATGGGGTATCCAGCCGGTCCAGGAACAGAATTTATGCGTCATTATGCATGGTTACGCAAGAACGCAAAAAACTAATAAAACTAGGAGAGATATAAATGATTGATGCAAAAGGTATAGAGAAGGTAATTCCACATCGTGGTGCAATGCGCCTGGTTGATGAAATTCGTGAATTTAATGAAACCAGCGGCGTAGGCATTAAATATGTACGTGACGATGAATTTTGGTGCACAGGACATTTCCCAGGCAACCCTATTATGCCAGGCGTTTTAATTGTTGAAGCATTGGCACAAACAGCGTGTTTTATCGCTTTGTCTCAAATGGGTGTTTCTGATGGCAAAACATTAGGTTATTTTACCACAATGGAAAAAATCAAGTTTTCACATATGGTAAAACCAGGAGATGTGTTGGAATTGCACGTCGAATTGGTTATGTCTAAAATGCGCCTGTATAAATTTCATGGTATTGCAATGGTTAGCGGCAAAAAAGTCTCTGAAGCAACATTTACCGCAATCATTGACAACGCTACTTTGCAGTAAAAAAATTAAATTTTAAAATAAAAATCCCGCAATTGCGGGATTTTTATTACGTATAATTTACTTACTGCAATTCTGATATCAAGTTTTGAATTCTTTCCATACTTGCACTATCTGTTAAAGCGACAGCAATTGTATAAGCAGAATTCAAATCACTACGTGCTGCATCAACGTTACCTGTCGCCAAATTCAATGCTGCAGACTTTTCAAAATAGCCCATTGCATTGCTTGATAAGTTTTCACGTTCTGCAGCACTTGTAGCGCCCTGAATCTGTTCGGAAATTACACGAATCGCAGACGCATAGTCGTTGATTGCGTCAGCATAATTACCCAACTGAGTATAGGCTTCTGCACGTTCTGCATAAACAGTTGGATTTACAACACCGTCTGGACGTGCCAAAGAATTAGTATAGTCAGCAATTGCACCTTCCCAGTTCTTTAACCACAAATTCAACTGACCACGCTTTGCATACAAATCACGCATCTGCAAAACAGATGTTGGATTTGCAGTCTGAGATGCCAGCGCATTATTTATATCTGATAGTGCTGTGTTATAATCTTCCAAACGAATATTTAGCAATGCTCTGTCATAATAAGCAATTGCATTCACTTGGTCCATTTCAATGGCACTATTAAAATCTGCCAACGCTTTACGATATTCTGCTGTCTGCATATAGGCTTCTCCACGCAAAATATACATTTCTGCTGTTGCGTTTCCTGCCTCAATAGCCGTAGTCAAATCTGCAATTGCATCTGCCACATTCCCTGCAACCAATTTTTCCTTGGCACTCTGGTAATAGTCGGATGCTTGCAATAAAGCTTCTTCTGTAATTTCTACATTATTGGCATTACCACTCATATCCGTACATGTGCCATGACTGCGCCCTAAAATATAAAATGTTGCTGCAATAAAGAACAAAATTATAAACCAATAAACATAAATTGATAAAGACCAAGGATTTACTGTGCGTTTTGTTTCAACACTTTTCAAAGCCGGTTTTATCGCGGCCTTCGTGTTTTTCTTAGTCGTCTGATTCTTATTGGCAGTGTTTTTTTTCATAATAAAACTCCCTCTTCCTTTATCAGGATTTTAGAGAGTTTTTAACAACGCGTCAATTGTTTTCTGTTCTATTTTCTGAATTTTACCAACAGATAAATTTCCCAATTTAATTGGGCCAAAAGAAACCCTGTGCAATTTCATCACCGGACATCCGCACGCACGCAAAACTATACGAACTTCGTTTTTCTTACCCTCTGTTACACGAACACGCAATTCCTTATCAGAAACAACTTCAATATCCATTGGTCTGTATCTAACACCATCAACTGTTATTCCATTACGCGCACGATTTAAGCCATCCTCATCTATTCTCGCAACAGTTGCAATATATTCTCGTGGTATATGTGATGAAGGCAATGTTAAACGGCGCGCCAATTCTCCGTCATTTGTCAGCAACAATAAACCGGTCGTTTTAAAATCTAAACGCCCAACATATTTTAATTTCTTATATTCTTTTGGCAAACAATCATATATCGTACGACGCCCCATGGGGTCATGCGCCGTAGTCATGGTATTTACAGGTTTATGAAAAGCGTATAACTCTGTTTCCTTGCGAACACTTATAATATTATCATCAATAGAAACAGTATCTGTGTCTTCTACAAATACAACTGGTGTATCAATCACAATACCATTTACTTTAACACGACCCTGTGCAATTAAATCTTCCGCACCACGTCGTGATGAAGCACCACTATCTGCAATAAATTTTGCTATGCGAACACTCATAATACAATCCGACTAATTGCAATCGCTGCAGCTAATTCTGCACGCAATATCGTTTTTCCTAAACCTATACCAATGGCACCTGCTGAATCAAACGCAGAAAACTCTTTATCCGAAAAACCGCCCTCTGGTCCAACAAAAACTGTCTTTGATGTTTTCGCATTTGTCGGCAACTTTAAACCATATGCTGCGCGCTCATCCGCAAAAACAAGTCCCGTTAAATCAATGTCACCAAACAGCTTTTCTGGTAAAATTTCTGGAACGCTATTACGATTAGATTGTTCTGATGCCTCTGTAACTATTTTCCGCATGCGCTCCCAATTTATATGATTAGCAACCGTACGTTCAGTAATAACTGGCTGAAAAGTCTTTACCCCCAATTGAGTCGCCATATTCAGCAAATCATCTGTGCGTTTTATAGGCGCAAACATCAACGTGATATCATTTGCAGGATCTTTGTGCTCAGTTTGTTCACCTATAGCAACGAACTTTCCATCTTCTGACAGTGTTGCAACAAACTCTTTCCCTGCCCCGAACGCCAAGAAATCCCGTCTGCGCATTACATGCGACAAATAATGTGCAACATCACGAGCAACAGGAAAATTCATTCCTGCTGATATATTTTCACCAAGATAAATACGTGGGACGTTTTTCATAAACTTTTTTTAATTCTGATTTATAATATCTTAAAATTCTGATATAATCATAACACAATGGTCGAAAAGTTCAAGATTTTATCAGCCGGCGGTAAGTCTAAGGGATTGAATATATTCAAGTCCAGCGCATATAAAGAAAGTTTGCGCACTCCTATGGCATCTTTGTTCTGGTCACTGCGTTGGGCAGTTGGCATATGGTTGGTTTGCGCATTGGCTTTCGGACTTTCTTTCTGGATTGAACACATTTGGCGCTATGGCTGGTCACCGGCTACTGCCAAATGGACCAGTCTATACTTCTATAACGTACTGACCAGCGGAGGTATGTCAGTACTTGCAGAAGTTCCTGCCTGGTTTGTTCGCACTTTGTTGCGCACAGATATCGCCTGCATCACCCCATTATTGCCAATAATTGCGTACTTCTTTATGGCTGATGCGACGTTGGTAAAAGAATTTAACCCGTACGGTAATGATAAATTTGATGACAAATCATCCAATAAGGCCTCTAAAGAAGACATAGAAAAAATGGGACTTTTAAAGGGCTTTATGATGGTATTGGGCTACTTTAAGAAAAAGCCTTTAATGATGAACGAATGTCTGTCAACGTTGTGTGTTGCCCCTCCGGGGACCGGTAAAACTCAGGGCGTCGTTTTGCCAACAATTTTGGAATGCAACAACGTTTCAATGATTATAAATGACCCTAAACCCGAACTATATCAGTCATCTTCTGCATATCGTTCAACAGTTGGGCCAGTATTCATTATGAACTGGGCGGGGCAAGATGACCCAGAGCGTGGTATTTATTACCCTTCTTGGAACCCATTATCGCCAGAGCACGTACCATTTAATCAGGAACAGCGTGACCTGTATGTTGATTCTATATGTAATGTTTTGGTTGCGGACAAAACGTCTTCTTCTGCGGACCCACACTGGACAATTTCTGGTCGTGCCGGTCTGTCTGGTCTTATACAGTTTATGATATCCAAAGTAGAACGCGCAAAGGCAGATGACTATTTCTATGCGCGTATAACATCTGGTGCTTTTGACGCTGAAGATGCCGCCGTATTGGGTGATTACTATCTTTCAATGATGAATGATCCTAATGCGTACGCTGCGTATTCTTTACTACAAAATGGCGAATTGAATGCCATGAATTATGTTCATATCGGCACGTGGGCGAATATTCCAGATGCTTGGAAAGGACGTGAAGCATCATTGTCTATGATTCTAGATTGGATAAATGCGAGTCAGATAAACATGGCTCAGCAACTAGAAGAGCGCCGTCGTCAGGGTGACCAAATGGTAATGATGGCGGACCCTATGCACGATTTATTCATGGACGCAGTTGAAGAAGCACGTAGATATGCGTACGCCCACCGTGCAGTATTGGAATTGACACAATTGGCAAACACACCAGATAAAGAACGTGGTTCTATTATATCGACAATTATGGCGGGGTTATCAATATTCCGTAACGCCGCCGTTCGTAATCGTACAAGCCATTCCGATTTCCACTTTTCCGACCTGCGTGGGCTTCGTGACCCAAGTGACGGGAAGATAAAACCTGTTACTGTTTACCTGTCTATAAATATGGTTGACGCAGAAGCTTTAAACCCAATTACCGGTATATTTATTGAATTGATGACTAATTTCTTGCTGGCAAATGCCCCAGAGCAAGAAAATAACGGTGAAAAACTGGGCCCTTACCCAGTACTGTTTGTATTAGATGAAATGCCAAAAATGCAGAAGTTGCAGGCCGTTATCCAGGGGCCAGACCTTGGCCGTGGGCAAAAAGTATCTTACTTGATTATCGGTCAAGACTTACATCAGATTCAAGAAAAATATGGTGCAGATGCAGCAGCAACCATTATATCCACGACTGCAGCAAAGGTGGTACTACGTCAAAACGACCCAGATACAGCCAAACGTTTCTCTGATATGATGGGATACAAGATAAAGATTAAATCTGTTAAAGGCGCTGACGGTAAAGAAAAAGAAGAAAAAAGTGAAGAACTGTTGTACTCACCTATGGACATTATGAAGTTAGACGACAAGAAACAGCTGGTAATATTCCAAGGTTGGTATCATCGTCCAATTGAGGCCGATAAACAAATGGCTTTTGCGGACTCTCGCCTGGCAAGCTATATGGCGATGGGTGCGTGTAGTCCGCTGCCAGAGTTCTTGATACCATCGCATCATGCGGCTCTTGGTTATTCGGGTAATCCTCGTATTTATATTCCACAAACCAAAGAAACAAAAGAATTGGAACCAATAAAAAAATAACACCAGAACTTCTGGTGTTATTTTTTAGAACGTCAATCTCATACCAACAGCCAAGAACGGTGTATCTGTCGTTATACCCAACGACATCCAACCATCTACGTTTTCACTGTATTTATACCTAAACGAAGCAATTGCCGTATGGTCCATATAATCTTTAACGTCATGATTCCAAATGCCGGTATCCGAGAAAATATATGTCAAAGATACACTATAATTCAAAATGTCATAACTTACACCCGTACCTAGCGCTAACCCATCAGATACCGGCCCAATTGGATTTTCATCGTAAATCAAACGTGCTGTTACGCCCCACATCCAACTGTTATACTGTAAATTCATACCACCAGAAACTTGTGCACGCCAATCTGCATAAACACGGGGCGTATATGCATCTGTACGATATCCATCCGGTTTTGACATAAACGAAGCCCCCAACGCATATGCCATTTTTACCTTACCAGATGGCTGACGTATCTTTAATGCTGCATCAACCGCGTAATCATAGTCATCAGTTATGCCAGATACAGACAAACCATATTGCGCCTTACCTATTGGCATAGTTGCAAAATTCGCACGCAACGCACTGCGACCCGTTGTAAGCGTTGTATCAGAAATTACAGGTCCCGATGGCGTAATCTTTTTGTAAAACAATGGTTTATCATTCACACGCAAACCACCAACGTCTGGTAACCCTACACCCAATTTACGTGCAATAGAATCTGTAAAACCTAACTCTACACGACCATAATTACGATTTTGCCAATATGTGAATGCTTCGCGCATAAACTTATCTTCATCAACTGCGGCAGCGTCAATCGCATACACCAGTCCCAATGTATTATCATCTGTAATCAGGTAATTCGCCTCGCCACGTACGCGCCAATCACCAATAAAATCAGGCGTTTCAAAGTCTGGTTCTAAAACACCCGCGGTACCGTAACCATTTAACTTTAAGCCTAAACGCCCGTTATCGTACTCTAATGCATTGGCAGCAGTTGAAATTACACTTGTAAAAAACACTAAAATTGCTGGTATTGATATTTTCATTCTTAAGATTCCTGAGCTTCTTTCAATATCGCATCGCGCAATTTGTTATATGCACGTTCTTCTATTTGACGTACTCGTTCACGCGAAATTCCATATTTCTGAGACAAAGATTCTAACGTTGCAACGGGGTCAGACAAGCGGCGGGCGCGTAATATTTCACGATCCCTTTCTGGTAACTTTTCCAGATTCTTACGCAGTAAATCATAACCACGACGACGGAATTCCAACTGTTCTAAATCTTCTTCAACGCTACCCTTCTCATCTGGCATATTTGATAAAACATCACGCGCATCATCATCGGAATGCGCCGGTGAATTCAAAGACACATCACGCGCTGACAAGCGAGTTGACATACGTTTAACATCGTTTTCTGGAACATTCAGGTAATCTGCAATCTGTTTTGTCTGGTCATCAGATAAATTACCATCCATTATTCCCAACGCACGTTTTGCCCTATTTAAGTTGAAGAAAACGCGTTTCTGGTTGGCAGACGTCCCAATTTTTACAATAGACCAATTATTCAAAATAGTTTCATATATTTCTGCCTTTATCCAGAACATCGCATAAGTAGAAAATCTGAAACCTTTTTCTGGGTCAAATTTCTGTAGTGCCTGCATCAGCCCCATATTGCCACTAGCAATCAATTCCGCAAATGGTACACCATAGTTACGAAAATCGTACGCAACAGATACAACCATACGCAAATGGCTGGCCACAAGTTTTTCTGCGGCCTCTTTATCTTGGTCTTTTACCCATTTTGTTGCGTATTCGTATTCTTCTTCGGCAGACAAAATTGGGAACTTTTGTATATTTTGAATATACTGCGCCAAGCTGGTTTCGTCGTTTACACCACGAGCGGCAACCAGACTTTGATTTTGTACTGCCGGTAAAGCGTTCTTGATTTGCTTTTTCATAACTTTTATAGTATAGCAATAAAATAAGAATTATCAAGCCACCATAATACAGGAGAAAGTTCAAATGGCATCCATATTGGAAAGAAATAAGAAATTAAAACCAGCAAAAAAAACTCGCGAAGAATACGCTGAAGACGCGCTGTATCGCGAAGTATGGGAAGAAGTCAACAACGAAAAAACGCAGGCTTTCATTAAGAAATATTACCGCTATATCGTTGCTGGTGCTTTGGCTATAATGATTATCGCAACAGTCGCTGTTATCGGTGTGCGAACATATCGTGCTCACAAGTTAGCCATCGCAGAAAATTATGAGTTAGCAGTACAAAAATTAGATTCAAATATGTTGGTATCTGTTGCGGAAAACGCCAGTGGTGCAACGGCTGATTTAGCATTGTTTCAGGCCTACGTATTGGATAATGATATAGAAAAGTTAGAAAAGTTGGCAAACGATGGTGATACAAGAGATTTTCGTGATTTGGCGCGTTTGCACATTGTCGGATTACGTGGTGATGAAATGACCGCAATCGAGGTTGAAAAGTACTTAGAACCTTTAAACACTAAAAAATCGCCATACTATTATACAGGGCGTATAACTGTTGCCAGAAAGTACTTAGCAGAAGGTAATCGTGATGCAGCCAACAAATGGTTGGACGTTATCATCAATGATTCTGATGCCCCTGCCGCAATTTCTGCAGATGCACAAACTTTAAGATAAAAAACAAAAAAGAAAGACTATGCGAAAGATAGCATCACTTTGTTGTTTACTTGCATTGTGTGGGTGTGCGGAACACGATCCAATTTTACCTGGTGTCCGCACCCCAATTTTTGATACACAAAACATAAAAATCTTAAACACAGATGTACCTAATCTACCAGAAACGATTCCTGTAGAAGACAGCTCTAACTGCCCGTATACACAGGATTCATCAAATGTAATTCGTGATGGTGATAGAAAAATCTTTAGTGGGTTTCCTACAAATAATTCTGTTGCCAGCAATCAAAAACCTATTTGCAAAAGTGGCTATGTTTACGCTGGCCTAACAACAGGTGAAGTTATAAAAGTTGCTCCCAATAGCCGTAAGGTTATGTGGATTGCAGATGTATTCCGTAAAAGTAATATGACAGGTGGTGCATCTATTGTTGATATAGTCGCGCCATTGGTCATAAACAACGGCAGTGTTTATGCCGGTGGTCTGGGTGATGCTTTTTGCCGCATAGACGCAATATCTGGAACAAAGAAATGGTGTACAGAAATAGGCACAGCGGTACCTTTTATTGTATCAAATAAGGTCGCGTTTGTCGTCGGGACAGACAATTACTTGTACGCAGTCCGTACTTCTGACGGTTCTGTTTATTGGCGCACAGAAGTAAAACAACAAGCAGCGCCAACGTATAAAAATAAAATAATTACCGTTGGCGAAGTAAAAATAAACGCCGAAACAGGCAATATAATACAATAAAAAACCGCGAATAAATCGCGGTTTATTTTTGTCTTGCTGACTTATAGCAAGCACGCTAATGTAGCACTGGCATTCTTTAACATAAACCAGCCTATTCTGTAATCTGTTGTATATATCGTTATCAGGAACAATGCCAAAATAGATATGACTACAATTACATTGCTGCGCTTACCACGCATGCAATATAACGCAATGTTATAGAACAAGAACAGTACATAAATATCGACAATCAAACTTATAATCCACATAGATGTGCAATTAAACGCCAACGCATTTAATACCAGTACTACTGGATAAATAAAGAATACAGATGCCAATCCCTTTATAGCAATTTCCCAATCACGCTCACCACCGGTGATTTCAGATACCAACATCATCAATCCGCCGAAGACAAACAGCAATGCAACTGCCAAAACAGGGACAATTATCAATGCAGTAAACACCGCACCAATCGTAATTGTCGCACCACCGATTAAACGCAGCAACAGTACTAAGCACCCCCCCAACAAGCCATAAATAAAGGCTTTCAGCATAGACTCTTCCATATTACCGTCTGCCACAATCTTGGTAAAATAGCGTTTTGGGTTTATCAACAAATCCTTTATGTGTTTTAATGCTTTTTTGATATTTTTCATCGTTTTTCACCCCCAATTTGATTATTTATATTTTTGCTTTATAATGAAAAAAAATCAATGGAAAAAGTAATGTTAAAACTAACTATTGCAGGACGCCCGAATACGGGCAAGTCAACTTTGTTTAATGCCTTGACGGGAACCCGTGACGCGCTGGTTCACGACCGTCCGGGTGTTACACGTGACACAATTAGTGGTCAAATGCGCGACAGAAACTGGACTGTTTCTGATACCGCCGGTTTGGAAAATGCAAAAAACGGAATTGCGGCAGATTCCACGAATATGGCTTTGGATGCCATAGCACAATCAAACGCCGTTTTGTTTGTTGTTGACGGACGTGTTGGTTTAACACCAGAAGATATCGAGTGGGCGCGTCTGGTTCGTCGCAAGACGAAAGCACCGGTTTTGTTATTAGTAAACAAGTCTGAATCCGGCAAACGTATGGCGGACATCCATGAGTTTTATAAATTAGGATTCGGCGAACCCGTCATGATTTCTGCAGAGCACAAATCTGGTTTTGATAGCATATACGAATTTCTTGATAAAACAGCCCCTGATGCATCAAAAGTTGATGAAACGACTTCCGCCCCACAAAAGTTAAAAATTGCGATTATGGGGCAACCTAACGTTGGAAAATCTACGTTGGTAAATCGTGTATTGGGGCAAAAGCGTCAAATTGTTATGGATGCACCTGGAATTACACGCGACACCGTTAAAATTCCGGTCAACTTTTATGGTCGTGATATCATTTTAATGGATACCGCCGGTTTACGTCGTAAAGCTGGTGTAAAGGACGATGTAGAAACGTTATCTGCATTAAAATCATTAGACGCAATTGAAAAAGCCGATGTTGTCGTATTGGTTGTAGATGCTACAAAAAACATTGAAAATCAAGCGTTGGGAATCGCGGCACGTATATATGATGCAGGTAAAATTTTATGCGTTGCGTTGAATAAATGGGATTTAGTTGAACCAGAAATTCGTGATGAAAAGTTGTTAAAACTGAAACATCAATTCTCAAATTCTTTTCATCAGATAATAAAGCCTATGATTTTGGCAATATCTGCAGAAACAGGAACTGGTGTGCAGAATATGTTCAGACGAATATATGAACAGTGGGACATTTCAAACTCTGACGCGCCAACAAGCCTGATAAACAGAATTGTAGAAAAACTAGTTTCAGACCGTCAACCACCTATGTCTCGTTTAAAGCGCCCAATGAAAATTAAATTTGCGCGCCAAACGGGACGTCATCCAATGAAAATAACAATCAATGTTGGTGGGGCTTCCGATATACCAGAATCTTATACCAGATATCTGCGTCGTGGGCTGGCGGCCGCGCTGAACTGGGAACATTTGCCAATAACCATAGAATATCAGAAGGATGAAAATCCGTTTGATGACAAATAAAAATACCGGCAAATGCCGGTATTTTTTATTACCAGTTCTGTTATAACTTGGCGCGAACTTCTTCAACCTCGTAACATTCTACGCGGTCGCCTTCTTTCAAGTCATTGTATTTATCAAAAGACATACCGAATTCAACGCCAGCACCAGATACTTCTTTTACCTCGTTCTTTTCACGACGTAATTCACCAATCTTGCCATCGTATATAACAATATTGTTACGCAACAAGCGAACAAAGGCTTCTTTCTTTATCGTGCCTTCGCTTACACGACAACCGGCAACACGTATACCTTTGCCAACTGTAAACAAAGCAATAACGTCTGCATAACCAATGAAGTTTTCTTTTCTTTCTGGCGCCAATTTACCAGACAAGATTTCCTTTATTTCATCAGTAATGCGATAAACAACGCTATGGTAACGAATATCAACACCAGACGCACGTGCCATGTCACGAACAGCTGCATCAGCACGAACATTAAATGCAATTATAATTGCACCAGATGCCGCAGCCAAACGTATATCACCTTCTGTAATTTGACCAACACCAGAAGACAACACTTCAACACCAACTTTGTCCGTATTGATGTCTTTCAACATGTCATTGATTGCTTCCACACTACCTTGAACGTCGGCACGTAATACAATCGGCAACGTCAACTTCTTGTTTTCATCACGTTTCGCAAACAATTCTTGCAAAGAAGAACGTTTAACAGCATTTGCTTTGTCGCGAGCCTTTTGAGCACGGTATGCAGCAACTTCACGAGTTTGTGCTTCTGTTTCCATAACGTGTAATTCATCACCAGCACTTGGTACTGTATCTAATCCCAAGACAACAACTGGCTGTCCTGGTTTTACAGACTTTACTCGTTCACCTGCAGAATTTATCAAACCACGCACACGACCAAACGTTTCACCTACAACAAATACATCGCCTATTTTTAATGTACCTTGACGCATCAAAACAGTTGCTGTTGCACCCAAACCACGTTCCATTTTTGCTTCAACCACGTATGCAACTGCTGGCATATCTGGATCGGCTTTCAAATCCATAATTCCTGCCTGCAGTAATATGGCTTCTTCTAATTTGTCCAAGCCAATATGTTTCGTGGCAGAAATTTCTACGCACTGTACATCACCACCCAATTCTTCAACCTGCACCTCTTGTTGCAACAAATCTGTTTTAACACGTGTAGGATCTGCATCAGGCAAATCAATCTTATTTATCGCAACAATAAACGGAACTTTTGCAGCACGAATGTGATTTATCGCCTCAATCGTCTGTGGCATGATGGAATCGTTCGCAGCAACAACCAAAACAACAATATCTGCCATCTGGGCACCACGTGCACGCATCGCAGTAAATGTTTCATGTCCTGGTGTATCCAAGAACGTTATCATTGCACCAGACTTTGTCTTTACTTCATACGCAGAAATATGCTGTGTAATACCACCTGCTTCACGCGCTGCGACATTTGCATGACGGAAAGCATCTAATAAAGACGTTTTACCATGGTCAACGTGTCCTACAACAGTCACAACCGGTGAACGAGGCTGTAAATGTTCTGGGTCCGGTTGACGTTCCAATTGGTCGGCATACGGTTTCACATCTACACGCTTTACCTTTGCGCCAAATTCACCTGCAATCAATTCTGCTGTATCCGCATCAATAGTCTGATTCTGAGACGCCATCATTCCCATTTCCATCAACTTCTTGATGACGTTTCCAACCTTTTCTGCCATTGCTGCAGCCAAATCTTTGACAGTAATGGTGTCACCCAGCGTCACAACGTGTTCAACTTTCTGAGGCGCCGTAAATACTGCGCGCGCCTTTTCACGGAAACGTTTTAATGATGCTTCTGAACGACGACGGTTTGCACCACGCAATCCTATTTCGTCATCATCATCGTCATCACCACCAATCACAATGTCGTGTAGTGAAATTTTACCCGTCTTTTTAAAATCTTTCTTAGAATTACCAAACTTAGATGAACGCCCCATTCCTGCGTCTTCATCTTCATCACGGTTCTGCTTTGCACGCGACGGAGAATTCGTAAATTGCTTTTTCTGCGTTGCAACAGGTTCAGCAACCTTTTTCTCTTTTGGCGCCTCCGGAGTATCTTCGACAACATTTTCACGCGCTGCTAACTGCTCTTTAACCTGTTCATATTCACGAGTTTCACGTTCTATTTCAGCCTCGCGTGCGGCACGTTGTGCGGCCTCTTCTTCAGCACGTTTCTTACGTTCTTCTTCACGCGCCTTTGCAGCCTCTAACACAGCACGCAACTTTTCATCCGCTGCGTTCTTTGGTGCAGAAGGTGCAACGGGTTCTTCACGTAATTCCTTGCTGCCAGGCGCAACAACACGGCGGCGGCGTTCAACGAACACCGCATCGCCTTTCTTGCTTTGCACCGCATCAATCGTTACTGATTTTCCAAGTGTCAATGTCGCCATAAAGCATACTCCGTTATATCACTATTCACCCTGGGTAATACCGTAAGCCAATTCACGTGCCTTCATAATAACACGTGCTGCCAAACGAGAACTCATCGTGTCTTCACCCAAAATTTCAACCAACTCATCTGTTGACAAATCAGCCAAATCTTCCAATGACTTTATCCCAGCATTGCCCAACTGCATTATAATAGGACGCTTGATAAAATCAAAGTTTAATAAGTCATCCTGCATCCCCAATTTGTGTCCGTCTTCCTTATACTGCTCTTCCTGACGAGCCAAATATGCTTTTGCACGATTTTGTAATTCTGTGGCCAATTCAGCATTAAATCCTTCAATGCTTTGTAATTCAGACACATCAACAAACGCAATTTCTTCAATTGTTCTGAAGCCTTCCGTCACCAACAAATGAGCCAACATTTCGTCAACATCCAGCGCACTAATGAACAATTCTGTCTTTTCTTTAACTTCTTTTGCACGACGTTCTTGTTCTTCAGCTTCATTCATAACGTCTATATTCCAACCAGTCAACTGAGAAGCCAAACGAACGTTCTGACCACGGCGACCAATCGCCAAAGACTGCTGATCTTCGTTTACAACGACTGCTGCACTGCGTGTATCTTCATCAACAATAATCTTTGCAACTTTTGCAGGCTGCATAGCATTTACAATGAAAACAGCAGGGTCTTCCGAATACAAAATAACGTCAATTTTCTCGCCATGACATTCATTTATAACAGGCTGAATACGTGTACCCTTGATACCAACTGTCATACCGACAGCATCAATAGATGGATCTTGCGTTTCAACAGCAATCTTTGCATGACTGCCGGGTGCACGTGCAACAGATTTAATTTTAATAATGCCTTCATAAATTTCTGGAACTTCTTGAACAAACAGTTTTTCCATGAACATAGGATGCGTACGTGTCAAGAAAATCTGTGGACCAGAATTAGAACGGGCAACGTCCATAATCAAAGCACGAACGCGATCCCCAACCGCCAAACGTTCACCAGGAATCAATTCTGTGCTCTTGATATAACCTTCGGCTTTGCCATTTATATCAACAAAAACATTACCAAATTCGATACGTTTAACAACACCGCTGACAATATCGCCAATGTTATCTTTAAATTCTTCGTATTGACGACCCTTTTCCGCATCACGAACACGCGCAGTCATAATTTGACGTGCAGTCTGAAACGCCATACGACCAAACTCTGGTTCTGGTAACGCGTCTTCTACAATATCACCAACCTGTGGGTTCTTGGCATACTTCTTAGCCTTTTCAACAGTCAGCATTGTATTTGCGTCGTATTCTTCACCTTTTGATTCTGGTGATTCAATAACTTCAAACAAACGCTTTACATGTATAGCCCCATTCTTACGATCTATTTCAGCCGTAATATTAAATTCTTCACCATACTTATGCTTAGCAATTTTAGCAATTGCTGCTTCTAGCGATTCAATAACTATTTCGCGGTCAATTTGCTTTTCCTGTGCCAAAGAATCAATGGCCAGAAGCAAATCTTGACGGGGCATAGAAACAAAAGACATTTGCTTTCTCCTTCGTTTTGTTTTTTATGTCTCTTTTATTGAAAGAGCGGGGTTCTTCAACCCCGCTCTTAAAAAATCTTTTAAGAACACTTGTATTATGTATTCCGAATCAGACAAATGCAAGAAAATTCTGCACTTTCCCGAATTTTTATCATCCTTTTTTGTTAAATATAATTTGACGCTATGGGTTTTGGGCTTTATACTGCGAAATATGAGAATATTAAACAGATATTTTACACGCCAACTTGTCGCAATTTTTGTGATGCTGCTGTTGGTGCTAACAGGATTGGCATGGATGTTGCAAATTATGTCCATGATGAAATTCTTGTTAAATTACGGTGTTGATTTATCTAGTTTCTTAGGGCTGACAATATTGATGGTCCCATTTATTGTTTCTATTATTGTGCCATTCGTCACGTTCATAGCAATAATTTTCGTTTACAACAAGTTGATTTCTGATAACGAAATAACCGTAATGGCTGCCTCTGGCCTGTCGCCTAAACAAATTGCCCGCCCTGCTTTGTTGCTGGCCACCGTACTGGCGGTACTTCACTTCATACTAAACGTATGGATTGTACCACAAACACAAGCTACCTTTTATTCGACACAATGGAATTTGCGTTATGGCTTGGCGCATTTAAAACTGCAAGAATCAGCTTTCACTCAACTGGCTGATGGCTTGGTTGTGTATGTAGATAAGGTATCGGGGCATGATTTAAGCCAAGTGATGCTATCAGATATGCGCGACAAAGACGCCCCTATAACAATATTTGCCGAAAAAGGAAAATTAGTATCAACCACGCGCGGACTATCAATTGTGATGACCAACGGTTCATTACAGGCAAGTGGTGATACTTTGACAACCGGAACATTCGATAGTTTTGATATGGACTTAAACGTTGCAGACAAAGAAGGCGAAACATCATTCAAGGTAAGACGTGTTCCAACAATGACATTGGTGAAATCTGTTCTGGACTCACCATCAGAAAAGCAGCATAAAATGGTTCTATCAGAACTAAGTTCTCGCTTTTTGGGCCCAATTATGAACCTCATTTTAGCTGCATTATGTGCAACAATATTGTTACGCACCTCCCTACTTAGACGTAGGACCAGTTTTGCCCCGGCGGTTGCCGTCGCGGCAATGGCAATTGCAATGTCACTGTTTATGTCTACATCAAATATGATTAGCAGTGTAACCGATTTTCTGCTGTTGGCCCTTGCAATTCTTGCTATACTTAGTGGGATTTTATTCGTATTATTTAGAAAATGAAAAAATTTAAGCCTCTTTTAGTACTTTGCTTAGCGCCTGTGGTTGCCCAGGCGGCTTCTATTGATATTGAAACGCCAAAGACTATCACAGCACAAAAAATAGAGTATGATGTTAAGACAGAAACAATAACGACATCTGGTGATACAGAAATAGTGAATGAGACCGGACAACGACTGACTTTAACAGATTCTTATTTATCACAAAAAGGTGATACGTTATCCGGTAATGATATTAAATTATGGCTGGGTGATCACGTTTATATTGAATCAGACAAATTCGTACACGAAGGTAATGAAACAATTGCTTACAAAGCAATGTTTACTGCGTGTGATGATTGCGACGCATATGGAGACGCGTGGGAAATCCAAACATCCAAAATAATTCATGACATGGATGACCGGATGCTACGTTTTTTTAATCCTGTATTATGGACTTATCATATTCCTGTATTCTGGCTGCCTTTCTTTGAAATGCCTGATCCAAGTGTAAAATACAAAACAGGCTTTCTGATGCCTGATTTTGGTTCCACAAATAATATGGGAACACAGGTCAATATTCCACTATACGTAAATTTCTCTGACTATCATGATATGACATTTACAACATCATATCTGACAAAAGAAAATCCGCTATTCCAGTTAGAACACAGATTAAATCTGGACCATTCTGAATACCGTACAAAGGGCGCCTTTACCCATAATAAAGAAGGGGAAAATCGTTGGTATATCTTCAATAATGACGTTATTGAACTGGGTGACTATGCCAGGGCTTCAATATTCTTAGAACGCGCTTCAGATAAAACATTCTTGCAAAAGTACGGTTTTTACGAAGATCAACCATATTTGGATTCTGGTGCAAAGATTGAAGTTTTTGGTCAATCTAGCTACGTCGTTGCAGATGCGCACATATTCCAGGAATTACGTCAGTCAACAGGGACTTATACTGCCCCATCTGGCAACATTTTACCTAACATACGAGCCACATATCAAACCGCCCCATTATTTAAAGAAACTTATCTTACATTTGACGGCGACGTTTTGGGCATATCTGGTGATGGAACTTCATATCAGCGTCTTATCGGCGATGCAAGAATTATGTCTCCGTGGACTCTTTGGGGCGGGAACCGTTTGACTGCAAGTTTATCTGCCAGATATGATATTTACAATTTCTATAACACAGAAATGGTTGATGCTGCCGAATTTTCGGGGCTTAAAGACCGTTTCTTGCCAAGTGGCTACGTAGAATGGAGCTTGCCTTTATTCCGTATAGATTCTGAATGGACACAAATAATTGAGCCTCGTGCTAGATTGACAGTTATGCGAGAAACAGATGAAGATCAATTCACTTTAAACAACGATTCTGCTGGAACTTTCTTATCAGACACAACTTTATTCTCGGACAATCGCTATGCGGGATTAGACTTATGGGAAAACGGAACATATGCGGATTATGGTGTACAGTATTCTGCCTTTAACACTAAAGGTCACACTTTTAAAGTATTTGTTGGACAAACATATGACTTTTATGACCGAGCAGAAACTAACTTAAATAGCGGTTTTCATAACGGGGCATCTGATTATGTTGGGAGATTAGAGTACAACAATATGAAGTGGTTGAATTTATCAACACGTTTTAGATTAGACCAAGAAAATCTTTCTTTGCGCCATATGGAAACTTCTGCTTATCTTAAAATGAGAAAAAATTACTTAAATATTGGACATATTTGGTCACAGCAATTTATAGATGAAAATACCATGGATGATGCTATAAATGAATTGACGGCTGGGGTTGGAGTCCAATTGACAACACGCTGGTCAGTGCGCTTTAATGCAGTATATAACGCGACTGAAAATCATTTCCAACGGCATACAGGCGGGATATTTTATACTCATCCATGTTATTACTTGTCGTTGCAATATCGTCGTGATAACGCCGTAAAATCAGACTATGTTGGTAATACTACATTTCAATTCAAGTTCGGAATGAGTATCAACGGTCAGCGCTATTAAATTTAAAGGAAGGATTATATGAAAAAGTTATTCGTAGCAATATTATCATCAATACTTGTGTTGCCTTCTTATGCGGCATCCGTTGTTGCATCTGTAAATGGAACACCGATAACAGATGATGATATAACAGCACGCACCACTTTAATGGCAAAACAGGGGAATACTTCCACCAACAACAGACGTGTCGCTTTACAAAATATAATTGACGACAGCGTAAAACTGGCGTACGCACAAAACTTTAATGCAATTCCCGATGATGATACTGTTGATGCAGAATTAAAGAAAATGAATCTTGGAGAGTTGTCAGCGACAGAAAAAGCGATGGCAAAATCTGCTATGCGTGCAGAAATTGCATGGCAAATAATCGTTGCAAGAACAATTTTACCTACAGTTGATGTTACAGATGCAGAAATTGCTGCAGAGCGCGCAGAAATAGCTAAAGAACAAGGTCTGCCAATAGAAATGACTATTATTCGATTGATTGACATTCCTGCAGATGTAGCGACCAAACTAACAAAACCGTCCAGTTGTGATGCCGCAATGGAGATGGCACGTAATTTAGGCGGCGCACCCCAAAAATTTACAGCATTACAATATGAACTGGCCCAAGATATTCGCGAACGTGTTGCAACTTTACCGAAACTAACATGGTCGCCTGTCGTTGACCGTTCTGTATTATTAGTATGCGACACAAAGAAAACCACAGAATATGGGAAATTGGACGATATGATTGAGCAAAACGCTTTATTTAAGCAGGCAATGTTCATTGCAGATCAACAACTAAAGCAACTACGCCGTAAAGCCGTAGTCGTTATAAATGATGATAGATACGAATTATGAAACCAATTTTATTTAACTTCACAGACGCAGAATTAGTCGAATTTATTACGAACCTGGGACAGCCTAAGTTTCGTGCCAAACAAATTAGAGAATGGTTGGATAGGGGCGCGCCGAATTTCCAATCTATGAAAAATCTGCCAGAAAAATTGCGCGAAGAATTAGATGCTAATGCACAGACTCTGCCTGTACGTATTGTAAAAAAGCTGGAGTCTTCTGATGGCCAAACAACT
Source organism: uncultured Alphaproteobacteria bacterium (assembly GCA_944390125.1). Classification (GTDB taxonomy): domain Bacteria; phylum Pseudomonadota; class Alphaproteobacteria; order Rs-D84; family Rs-D84; genus Enterousia. The sequence goes on along the minus strand of CALXOX010000001.1, from coordinate 416,112 downwards.
AAATTCTTGTTAGAACTAAACGACACAGAACAAATAGAATGTGTTCTGATGCGAACAAGTTATGGAAACAGCGTATGCGTAAGTTCTCAGGCTGGCTGCGCAATGGGGTGTAAATTCTGTGCCAGCACATTACTAGGTCTGAAACGAAATTTAACTGTAAACGAAATTTATTCCCAAATTTTAACCGCTCAATGGGAATTAAGAAACGATAAGTTTTCAGATAAACCAATTAGACCAAACGGCGATGCAAACAACGGCGATGTGTCTCACATAGTTATAATGGGAACTGGGGAACCTCTACAAAATGTTGAGAATGTAATTGGATTCATTGAACGTGCAAATTCTGATATGGGGATTGGCTGGCGAAAAATTACAGTTTCTACGTGTGGAATAGTACCTGGAATTAAAGAACTAACAAAATGGGGACGACCAATAAACTTGGCAATATCTTTGCATGCTCCAACCAATGAATTACGCAGTCAAATTATGCCTATAAACAATAAGTACAGATTAGAAGAAGTGCTGGACGCTGCTTTCGAATTTTCTGACCTGCATAATCGTCAATTGATGATTGAATATATATTGCTTGGCAAAAAGAATTCAAATGGGGAAACAGAATTATTAAATTCTACACCAGAATATGCGGAAAAATTGTCTGTGCTGTTAAAAGGTAAAAACTGCATGGTAAATTTGATACCGTGGAATGCAGTTGACGAGCGTGATTTCGCATCACCTTCAGGGAATGCCGTTCACAGATTTCAGGACATTCTGATTAAAAACGGAATTCACACCAGAATTAGACGCGAGCGCGGGCAGGATATAGGAAGTGCCTGCGGTCAGTTACGTTTAAATAACGCCAAAGGCAAAAAATAAACATACGCTATATAACTTAGAGAAAATACATCGGTAAATAAAGTAATAAGCCTCCCCAAAGGTATAAACTTATATACGAAACGTCCTGCAATGGAAACAAAATCAACGATGAAACAAAACCCGCTTTTCAGCGGGTCTTATTTTACTTATTAGGTATAATTTTAATTTCTACCCTACGGTTCTGTTGACGCCCTTCGGCCGTAGCGTTAGACGCAATAGGATTCGAAGAACCTAACCCCATAACCTCAAAACGTGATGCTTTTACGCCTTGTCCCTGCAAATATGCCGCAACCGCGTTGGCACGTTGCTTTGATAGTGTCTGATTGTATTCTGCAGTACCTGTACTATCTGTATACCCCAATACCATTACAGTCGAATCATCGTATTTATTCAATACTTTTGCCACTGAATTTAATGTCGCATAAAAACTGGCATTTATATCTGAAGAATCTGTTTTAAACGTGATGTTACCAGGCATAATTAAACGAATGCTGTCATCTCCACGAACAACACTGACACCCGTTGATGCCAATTCTTGACGCAATTCTGCTTCTTGTACATCTAAATAATATCCTGTACCACCACCAATGGCCGCACCCGCAAGACCACCTACTAAGGCGCCTGCACCACTATTTTTAGCAACCAGCGCACCTGCTGCGGCACCAGTCGCGGCGCCAATCGCGGTTCCCCAAACGGCCTTAGACGTCTGTGCCTCGCCAGTGTACGGATTTACTGTCGCACATGCATTTAACATAGAAACAATTAAACCTAAAATTAAAAATTTCTTCATAAAACTCTCCTTATATACACCTGCCTAATTATAAAACTAAGAAAACAAAACCGCAATCAAAGATAAAAATATTTAAATTCTCATACTATTGACAACATTTTTGATTTTGTACTAGCATAATTTTGTGGTGCAAAGCCACACATTATCTAATAGCAAAGGGTAAAAAATGCAATTACGTTATATAACATGCTCTGGCGCAAATGAAAACACCAATATAAAAGAACTGATAAACTTAGCAAACACATCAAATCTCGTAGAAATAGGCATCATTGCGAACTCAAGCACCATGAAAAAAGGAAAGCCTCAATACGAATGGTTTGAACAATTATTAAACACGCAAGAATCTGCAAATATGAAATTAGCTCTCCATATAAATGGTGATTGGTGTACCGATTTGTGTGCAGGTAAAATTGCACCAGAATTAAAAGAGTTATTAGACTTAAAAAATCAAACAACTGGGACACCTGTAATCAATCGCTGGCAATTAAACATCAGCAATAGTATGAATCTGACAAAAACTGATGGTATTAAATCCGTAATTAAAGATAACCCCGAAAAAGAGTTCATTTTTTCATTTAACAAAGGCCCCATTGTTATGATGTTTGTAAAACAACTTTATGATGCTGGTTTACCTTTCTCACTGCTTTATGATTCCTCTTACGGTTCTGGGCGTCATCCAAAACTTTGGGAAACTCCTTACTTCGCAGGCCGTGATCACGGTTATTCCGGTGGGCTGTCTGCAGAAAATATATCTGAAAATTTAACTGAAATTTCATACGTATTGCCAAATTTTTATAAAACTTGGATAGATGCTGAATATAATTTAAAAAAACAAGGCACTAATCAATTTGATATAAATCTTGCAACAAACTATGTTTTAAACGCCTTGAAATGGAACAACAAAAACAGACAAAGGTAAAAGAACCGCCAATTTGGCGGTTCTTTTATCAAATAACCAATCGTTCTTGCTTATAGTTCGTTCTACGGCTAAATAACGGAATTATACCAAGCAGATAATATATTTTATTACATTCATCTCTATCAACTGTAAGTATGAGTGGGATAAGCCCAAATAAAACATATCTCGTCCGTTTATGATAATTTCTTGTCGGTGATAAATCAAACTGAGATAAGAAAACACGAACTTGTATTTTTGCCTGTTTATAGTAAGTGTTTTGTTCCCGCTTTGTTTCATGTGTTGTTAGTAATGAATTCTGCCTGTATTTATATACATACAAAGCCTTTGGCACTAACACAATGTTATTGCTGTAATATATACATTTCGTCATTATCAGCATATCTTCACAATATTTCATATCAGTTGGAAACAGAAAATGATTCTTTTGTAAAAAGTTTCGCTTTATTAAATATCGCCATGAAAACCCATGCTTATCAACTTTTGTGGCATTCAATTTATCTTGAGGAACTGATAAAACTATCGAATCGGTAAAGATGACACTATCATTTGGGAAGCGTTCATGACTGAATGAAGCCACTGCGATATCTGAATCCGCTTTCTTTGCGGCCTCATATAGTAATCTATAAAAATCTTGATTTATAACATCATCTGCGTCAAAAAAATGAACGTATTCACCAGTTGCACATTGTAAAGCGCAATTCCTAGCATTTGATGGTCCTTGCTTTTCATCAACTTTCAATAATTTTATATTCATATCTGGATGTTTCTTTGAATACTCAACAACCTCAAATGGCGTAGAATCAGTACAACCATCAAGAAAGACTATTATTTCCATATCTTTCTGAGGAAAAGTCTGCGTTCTGATGCAATCTAAAGTCTGACATATATACTTTTCACAGTTATATGCCGGTATTATTATCGAGATTTTCATATTATCCCCCAACATAAAAATTAGACCGCCAAAGGAAGGCGGTCGGGGAGTTAGCAATCAATACATGAATGATTCCGTTGTCTTCAGCATTGCCTTTTTTATAACGAACGGCTCCCCGACCAATGTCATCGGGGACATAACGGCGCGCCAGCACCGAAACATCAGAATAACGATGCTTACGCACCGCATGTATAGGCTTGCTACAGCCCCGAAACCACATCCCTGTGGATTCTGTAGAGTATGATATAATATTTTCACTGGAACGCAAATCAAAAAACCGCCATACGGCGGTTAAAATCTCTGGTGGATGTTGAGGGACTCAAACCCCCGACCCTCTCGGTGTAAACGAGATGCTCTAATCAACTGAGCTAAACATCCGAAACAGTGGCTGAATAATAAACTATTTTTTTCCACTTGTCCAGTTTTTTATTTAGGCATTGGCATACCTGCCGTTGCTTCACCCATTACACGGTCAATTAAATCATCTGCTTTCGCCTTGGCATCATTATATGCAGCAGAAATCAAGGCTTCAACACCAGCGGCACCACGAGACATTACATCTTCACGAATTTTTATACCTGCCAAATCATACTTACCAGTCATATCGATAATAACAGCCCCTTCTTCCGCAATACCTTTTACATGCATAGACGCCAACTGTTCCTGGGCTGCCGTTACTTTATCCTGCAAAGCACTTGCCTGTGCCATCAATGCTTCCATATCCATAGTTTTCTCCGTACGTTATAAACGCGCCCCTTTTTAGGGGCGCATCTATTTTACTTATTTTTCAATTTCTTTACCTGTTTTTTGGTCAATACCAACCATTGACATACGTGTCTTACCACGTTTGTCTGCGCCCAAATATCTTACAAATACTTTGTCGCCTTCTTTTATCTTGGTATCTTCAATCTTTGCAATTCTTTCACCAGTGATTTCAGAAATATGAACCATGGATTCAAAACCATTCAAGATTTTTACAAACAAGCCAAAATCTTTAATTCCAGATACTACACCCGGATAAATAACGCCAACTTCTGGTTCTGCAACAATGTCTTTAATACGTGCCATCGCTGCTTCTGCGTCTTCTTTCGAAGTCGCCATAATTTTGATAGAACCATCGTCTTCTAAATCTATCTGAGTATTTGTTTCACGGGTCAAAGCCTGAATAACAGAACCACCCTTACCAATTACATCACGTACTTTATCTGGATTGATTTTCATAGCATATGCCTGTGGCGCAAATTCAGATACTTGCTTACGTGGAGCTTTGATTGCTTTTTCAATCTTGCCCAAGATATGCATACGACCTTCTTTCGCCTGTGCCAAAGCATGTTCCATGATTTCAAACGTTATAGATGTGATTTTAATATCCATCTGCAACGCTGTAATACCCTGATTCGTACCAGTTACCTTGAAGTCCATATCACCTAAGTGATCTTCATCCCCCAAGATATCTGTCAAAATCGCGTAATCATCGCCTTCTTTAATCAATCCCATCGCAATACCTGCAACTGGACGTTTCAAAGGCACACCACCGTCCATCATAGCCAGTGTTGCACCGCATGTAGTTGCCATAGATGAAGAACCATTAGATTCCAAAATATCTGATACTACGCGGATAACATAGTCAAATTCTGAACGACTTGGTACCATTGGATGCAAAGCACGCCATGCCAAATTACCGTGACCAATTTCACGACGACCAGGTGATTTCAAACCTTTGCATTCGCCAACAGAATAGCCTGGGAAGTTATAATTCAAGATGAAATCACGTTCTTCATCACCATCCAAAGATTCAATTGGCAATGCATCTTTGCCGCCCCCCAATGTCAAAGACACCAAGGCTTGCGTTTCACCACGTGTGAACAGTGCAGAACCATGTGCACGTGGCAATACACCCAATTCAATTTCAATTGGACGAACAGTCTTGTTATCACGACCATCAATACGTGGTTTACCTGCCAAAATATTACCACGCATAATGCGCGCAGTCAGATTTTCAACAATTTCATCTGCCCAAGATTCTAATGTAGATGTTGCCGTTGTTGTTTCTGGGAACAATTCTGGAATGCGCGCCTTGGCTTCGGCATGAATATTGCCCAAAGTTTCCAAACGAACCAACTTTTCTTTAATCTGTAATGCAGATTCTACTTCACCAGCAAAAGATTCAAAATCTTTTTCCATTGCAATGTATTCAGCAGACTTTTCTGGAACAGCCCAACGTTCTTTACCAGCTTTTTCCGCCAATTCATTGATTGCGTTGATAACTGTTTGCTGTGCATCAAAACCAAATTTAACTGCACCCAAAGTTGTCGCTTCATCCAACTCGCCGATTTCTGATTCAACCATCAAAACACCGTCTTTTGTTGCAGCAACAACCAAATCCATTTCAGAATCTTCCGTCATTTTCTTAGAAGGATTCAAAATGTATTTACCATCCATATAACCTACACGTGCCGCACCAATCGGTCCCGCAAAAGGAACACCAGACAAAGCCAAAGCTGCAGAAGAGGCAATCATAGCCAAAATATCCGGCTGGTTTTTCTTATCATAAGAAAATACCTGCGCAATTATTTGAACTTTGTTTTTAAATGTTTCTGGGAACAACGGACGAATAGGACGATCAATTAAACGTGCAATCAATGTTTCACCAGTTGATGCCTTGCCTTCACGTCTATCACGAGAACCTGGGATACGACCAGCAGATGCAAATTTTTCTTGATAGTCAACCGTCAACGGGAAGAAATCTTGACCTTCAACAGCTGTTTTTTCTGCACATACTGTTGCCAAGACCATTGTACCACCCATAGTCGCCAGAACAGAACCGTTTGCCTGCTTTGCCATACGACCTGTTTCCAAACGCAAGACCTCATCACCATATTGTACTTCTACTACAACGGGATTATTCAAGTGCGTCTTTTCATCTTTGTTAAACAAACCAAATAACATATATTTCTCCATTTTTTTAGTTCTAATAAATGCGAAGAAAAATCATTCGTTTTTGCATTCTATAAAAATGCAAGAATGAACAATTTCCCCTTCGCACCAGTTGATTATAAAGTATATTTAATTGTTTGCAAATAAAAATAAAGACCGGCAATTGCCGGTTCTTTGTTATTTACGCAGACCTAATTTTTTAATCAGTTCTTCGTATTCTGAAACATTACGTTTCTTGATGTACGCCAATAATTTCTTACGACGATTTACCATCAACAACAGACCACGTTTTGAATGTTCGTCTTTGTGATTATTCTTCATGTGTTCTGTCAAATTGCGAATGCGTTCTGTCAATACTGCAACCTGAGATGCAGCAGAACCACCATTATCTTTTTCAGTCGTCTTGTACGCCTGAATCAATTCGCTCTTTTTTTCTTTTGTAACGGACATTATTTTTCCTCTTTAGTTTTAAATTGTTCGTTTCGGTCGCAAAACCCCGTCCGTAACTATACCAATTCCTACAAACTCAGAACCGCTATAAACACGACTATAACCGTCTTGCGCACCAGTTTCAATAAACCCACCGTTTTTATACAAAACAGTCTGTTTATCGTCCAGATTCTGAACCGGAATGTCCCCCAGTCCATAATCTGTTGGTTTCAAGAATTCCTTGAAATCTGCACTATTATTAAACAGATTTTCTAAAAAATCAAGTTGTACAGCGTCTTTTATTCCAAAACCTATACTTTCTGTACGCCTTATCATATCCACCGTCGCAACCGTTTCACACATTTTTGCAATATCTCGCGCAATAGAACGCACATAGGTGCCGCGGCTGCAACGCACCTTAAAAGTCCAACTATTTCCGTTTATTTCAACCAAATCCAAAGATTCTATGCGAACTTGGCGTGGGGCTATATTTTCAACCGCCCTGCCCTGACGTGCTAATTCATATGCACGCTTGCCATCAATGTGCACAGCACTATACATTGGCGGAATCTGCTCTATATCACCAACCAACTTAGGCAATACAGATAAAACTTCTTCCTTACTAGGTATAATATCCGTACGTGATATTTCCTTCCCCGTTATGTCTAAAGTGTCTGTTTCAAACCCAAACTGAACTGAAAATAAATATTCCTTTGTTGACGAACGAATTTCTTCAACAAAAGGTATCACCTTAGTCGCTGAGCCAATCGCAATTGGCAACACCCCAGAAGCCATTGGATCCAATGTTCCAATATGTCCAAATGTTTTCTCGCCAAACATACGAGCAACACGTGCGCCAGCCGTACGACTGAATACACCCGATGGTTTATCTAAAATAATCCAACCGGAAACCATCACAAACCTCTAATCCTATATTGCTTACGCAAGATGAAAGATATAAATTTATCAAACTCTGTTTTTGTTCTTTTATGGCATTTAGGCCACAACTGATACATATTTCTTAAATCAATTACGGCATCTACCGTACCATTTGGCAATTTTACGGATTTATATTCCCGCTCAACCAAACCATTTTTACTGATAGACGCTTTATCCATGGGGACAAGTGCATAAATTTTCTTGTCTTCTACGCTAACACCGCGACCAACTATAAAACGAGGCCCCCAATAAACCTCTGACTGGACAAACTCGCCATCAATCCCAAACAGAACTTTAGCCCCAACCTGAAACTCAGGTAAACCCGTAGAAAAATTACTGACCGTATGAGGCTTCATAAAATCAAAACCTTTCAAAAATTCTCTAAGCTCTTCTATGGAATAAAACTCTTTATATTTTGGAGAATAAAATGGGGTCTTGAATACGAACAACTTCCTGACATGCATTTACGGTCCTTTTGGCTATCCAAACAGATTCAGTTGCGTCTTTGTCCCAGAAGGTTGAGACGCTTTTGGTTCTTTTCTCTCCCCTTTTGTCTTTTCTGTCTTTTGCTCTGCTGGCGCTATATCTTTACACAAAGTTTCATTGTGAGATTCTAATCCAGACAGAACTTCTTCTGCACGCGAAACAACAGATGCTGGCATTCCCGCCATCTTGGCAACTTGTATCCCATAAGAACGATTTGCAACCCCAGCAACTATTTTGTGCATAAATATTATCTCGTTGTTATGTTCACGCACGTCTATTGTCAAACACGAAACATTTTGCAACTGACCTGGATTACATCCGACCAGCGCAGTCAATTCATGATAATGTGTCGCAAAAAGAGTTCTTGGTTGTAATTCATTCAGATATTCTAATACAGCCTGAGCAATCGCCATACCATCATATGTTGACGTGCCGCGACCAATCTCGTCAAATATAATAAACGAAGAACGTGTCGCACGACGTAAAATATTAGCCGTCTCACTCATTTCAACCATAAACGTAGATTGCCCAGCCGCCAAATTATCAGATGCCCCTACACGACTAAACAACTGGTCACAAATACCGATTGTTGCACGTACCGCAGGCACAAAAGACCCCAAATGAGCCAATACAACAAGCAACGCATTCTGACGCAGGTAAGTTGATTTACCAGCCATATTTGGTCCCGTCAGCAATGCAATCGATTTAACATTCAAATTGCAGTCATTTTTAACAAAATTATCGCCACGACTGCGCAAAGCAAAATCAATTACTGGATGACGACCACCAACTATATCAAACGCAACGTCATTCGTTACCTCTGGTCTGACCCAAGAATATTTATCTGCAACAACCGCCAAAGAGTACCAAACATCCAAATCTGCCAGTAATTCTGCAGTCGCCAGTAAATCGTCTGCAACTGCACGTATTTTTTCAATCAAGCTTGAAATAATGTCTGCCTCTATTGCGGCGGATTTTTCCGCAGCGCTACGCACGTCGTTATCCAAATCAATTAAACGCGCTGTCGTGAATCGCATATTACCTGACATTGTCTGACGATGTATAAAACCAGATTCTGGCTTCATCAACGCATCTGCACGAGCACTTGGAACCTCTATAAAATAACCAAGAATGTTATTATATTTGATTTTCAAATTATGTATGCCGGTTGCTGCAGCATATTCTGCCTGCATTCCTGCAATTGTTTCCTTAGCCCCATGCGCCAGACCACGCATATGATCCAAACTTAAATCAAAACCAGTGCGAATAACATCACCATCACGGAAAAAAGTTGGTAATTCATCATTCAATGCAGAATTTAATTCCATTGCCAAAGCGTCGTGAGTATCAATTCTAGAAAAGCGCTGCAACAAATCTGCATCCAACCGCGCACCTAACATTTTTGCATTTGGTAATTCTATCATAAAATCAGCAATATGACGCATGTCACGGGGTGTACCACGACCAGATAATAAACGAGACAAACTTCTTCCAACGTCTGGTACAGAACTCAAAGCGGCTGCAACACCACCCATAACATCTGTATTTAACAACAGATGCCCAATATGACTTTGACGACGTTTTATTTCTTCTATATCACCCGATAACGTACGTAAATAAGAACGCAATTTTCTGGCACCAGCCGCGGTCTTTGTATTATCCAAAACATCTGTTAAACATAACCCACCATCATTTATTGGCGCATCTATTTCCAAACTTCTCCACGTTGCAGAATCTATCAACAGTTGCCTGCCAGACTTGAAAACATAAGGTGCACGAAAAGTAATTGATGCGCCACGTTGAGTATTAAACAAATATCCAGCTAGCAATTTTATCGCACTGTCTTGATTTACAATAGTATTATCATCTGCTTTTACCGCACCCCCAAACACACTGGAAACTATCGCACCAATATCTGCACGATGATATAACTTTTCATATACTGGCGTGGTCTTAAATACATCGCGCAAGTGCATAATCGTTTCATTTTCAGCCAAGTTTTCTGGATATATTATTTCAGCTGGATTTATGCGCACTAAATCATCTAAAACGTCCGCCGTTTTTCCAACAAAAAATTCACCTGTTGAGATATCGCAACCTGCAATATCAAATACTCCGTTTTCAAGTATCACAACAGATATTAAAAAATTAGAATTCTTAGGTGTCAGTAAATTTTCGTCTGTAAGCGTACCAGGTGTCAAAACACGAATGATTTTTCTATCAATAAATTTATGACCACGTGCCTTTGCCTCTGCCGGTGTTTCCATTTGTTCTACCAACGCAACACGAAAACCCGCACGAACCAAGCGTCCAAAATAATTATCTGCCGCATGCCAAGGTATCCCACACATCGGTATATTTTCACCGTCTGCATCTGTGCCACGCTGTGTTAAAACCAAACCTAAATTCTGACTAATCGTCTTTGCATCTTCAAAAAAAGCTTCATAAAAATCCCCAAGACGAAACATCAATAAAGCGTCAGGGTTTTCCGCCTTCATGTCAACATACTGTTGCATAACAGGGGTCAGTTTACTTTTGTCCACCACGATAAATCCATTATGCTTGTGCAGGTGTAACCTTCAGTGTTTCAATCTTTAGTTCTGCCTCTTTCAATAACTGTTCGCAATACGCTTTCAGTTTAATTCCCTGCTCATACGCAGCAACGGAATCCGCTAAAGGCAATTCACCAGATTCCATTTTTTTTACTAATTCTGTCAGCTGTTTGTATGCTTCTTCAAAAGATAATTTTTTATCGTCCATAAATAACCCTTTTAATATATCAAAACCATACAAAAAGAAACTTTAAAAGGCAAAGATTTTTTATAAAAAATTCAATAAAAAACCGCCTTTCGGCGGTGTAATTATTTGGTCGCTTTGGCTGGCGCTATAATTATAGATTTCGTCCTTTCATCCGGCTTAGATTTTGCTTCCAATGTACCTTTATCACCAACAATTTCCATAATTCTGGCAAATAATTCTGGAACCGCATCTTTCCCACGTGCCAAAACTTTCTTTGAACCACGAGTCATAACGGCAATTTTTACCTTGTTGCCCTCGCCCAAGAATTCAAAAACTTTTTTCATCTTGATGTTCAAGTCGTTTTCTTCAATGAAAGGTTTTACCCAAACTTCTTTCATTTCGACTGTCTTCTGATTTTTACGTGCCTCAGACGCGCGCTTTTTCTGTTCGTATTTGAATTTACCAAAATCCATAATCTTGGTAATTGTGACATTACCATTTGTACTGATTTCAACCAAATCCAACCCCTCGTCTGTGGCCATTTGTAAAGCCTGAGATGTTGGCATAATACCTAAATTTTGACCAGTAGAACTAATTACCTGAACAGATTTTGCAAAAATCCGATTATTGATGCGCGGGCCCGTATCCCGGCGATTATCACGGTTAAATGACGTTTTAATCTTAGGCTCCTTTTAAACGTTATGACGCAATTATTATCTATTTATCAGCACTTTTCAACAAATTTTGCACTATTTGCAATGCGTTCCACGCGTCACGTTTCGCCGCAGGTTTTAATATCAAATAATTAGGATGATATATTGGCATCGCTGTTATACCAGAAGGCAAAGAAACTGTTATACCATGCCCACGTGGTAAACTTACATTTGCGACCTCCGTTGCGGACAATGTCCCCAGTGTCAAAATAAACCGAGGTGGCAGCAATGCTAACACCCTATCAAAGAAAGGTCGTGCCAAATCTAATTCCGCCCGATTTGGGGTGCGTCCACCTGGTGTACGCCAAAATACAAGTGGCACAATCGATACATTATCACGAGACATGCCTATTGCCGCTAACATTTTATCCAATAATTCACCTGCAGCACCCGATAAAATTCGCCCTGTCGCATCGTCTTCACCACCAGGAACATCAGTAATAATAACTAATCCATTTGGATTCTTTGCAACGTGCGGCAAAACAACGTTCGTTGCACCAGCTCGCAATGGATGATTAAACTCGGAAATCATTCTGCACAAAGAATCTATATCCACAGGACGTGCAGCCATTGCCACCGCCGTATCAACTGATATAGCCTGCTGTGGTGCAATTGGCGGTACAATAGACGTCTGTGTTCGCATAGTGTTCACATTACCATTCACCACATTACTTACATTTGAAGAAACTTGAACGTCCGCAGTTGGCGCCAAAGCCGCCTTTGCAACAGCTGCCAAGGCAGCTGGCATATCCGTCAGTTCCCATTTCACACCAGCCAAAACTAAATCCCTGATATCACAATCGTCCATAACTTGTTTTTCCTTGATTTCTCAAACCTTTTATTCTAAAATAGAACACGAGCAACAGAAACTCAAGGGAGTATTTTCATGAAAATTAAAAACTTTGCTATGTTGGCTGGTGTAGCGGGTCTGTTGGCCGCTTGCGGTGGTTCATCCATAGTTGAACCAGCTGATTTGAATGATCAACGCGTATTCTTCGCGTTCAATTCATCTGAAATTTCTGATGAAGCACGTGACAACCTGTTGGGTCAGTCATTGTACATGAAGAATCACGAAGATGTTAAAATCCAAATTGCTGGTAACTGCGACGAACGTGGTTCCACAGAATACAACTTGGCATTAGGTGCACGTCGTGCAAATGCTGCTAAGGAAGTATTGGTAAAAGACGGCATTGATTCCGCACGTATTTCCACAATTTCTTACGGTAAAGAACGCCCATTGGTTCAAGGCACAGGCGAAGAAGTATGGAAATGGAATCGTAACGCCACAACAACAGTTAAATAATTATTTAATTGTATAAAAACACCGGCAAATGCCGGTGTTTTTTTTGTTTGTGTACTTATATAATAAAATTAAAAGCAAAAGACACAAAAAAGCCGGTAAAAACCGGCTATATTATTTTACTAATTTATCAATCAACTCTTGCATCTGAACTCGTGTTGCGAAAGACAAAACTATTTGCCCTGCCCCACCACGTTTTTCTTGCAACTTCGCTTTTACACCAAGCGCATTAGAAATATTTGTTTCTATCTGACGGACAGTCTCGGCGTCTATTGTCTTTGCTATATAAGCCCTGCTGGTAGATTTGCGTGCAGAACCCTTGACCATTTTCTCGGTTTCTGCAACAGACATCTTATTGTCTATAATTTGCTTAGCCAATTCAGTTGGGTTTTCGGCAACAGATATCGCACGCGCATGTGAAGCAGACAGCACACCAGTTTCAACCATTTGCTTTACATCTGATGGTAAAGAATCTAAACGCATAATATTTCTGATATAGCTCTCAGACTTCCCTATCAAACGTGAAACATCTGCTAATTCATATCCGCATTTTTCCATTATATTTTTGTATGCATTGCCCTCTTCTATCGGATTCAAGTTTTCGCGCTGAACATTTTCAATCAGTGCTATTTCCATCGCATTTTCTGGTGTAATTTGTTTCACCAATGCCGGAATTTCTGTCAGTCCAGCCAATTTACTTGCACGAAAACGACGTTCGCCCGCAACAATTTCGTACATATATGGGCGACCAGATACCGCGCGTAATAATATAGGTTGTAAAACCCCTTTTTCTTTTATGGACGCTGCCAAATCAGATAATTCTGATTCAGTAAAAGTCTTACGTGGCTGATCAGGATTTGCGCCAATCTGCGCAAGCGGTATTTGTTTTACAACAACACGTTCTGCACCAGTTAAAATAGATATATCTGGTATAGTTCCCATTTCTTTATTTAAATCTGCCAAACCACGTCCCAAACCAAATTTAGACATATCTTATTCCCCCTGCGTTTTCTGAACAACCTCTGTTGCAACGCGCAAATAAGCCTGCGCACCACTTGAATTAAAATCGTAAAACAAAGCCGGTTTTCCATGACTTGGCGCCTCTGACACACGAATATTACGTGGTATCACCGTTTTAAACACAGCGTCGCCAAATGTCTTTCTGACATCATCTTCAACGACACGCGTTACCCCATAACGTTTATCATACATTGTCAATAAAACACCCAGAATTTCTAATTCCGGATTCCATTTGTTTTTTATTTCTCCAATAGAACGAACCAAATGACTGATTCCCTCTAATGCATAAAATTCGCACTGCAGTGGAATAATAACATTGTTTGCCGTTGTTAAAGCATTCAGCGTCAAGAAACCCATTGCAGGCGGACAATCTAACAAAATATAATCGTAGTAATCGTACAATGGCATCAAGACATCACGTAAACGGTACTCACGATTTTCCATATCTAATAAATCTACTTCAGCCCCTGCCAAAGACATTGATGACGGCATGATATGCAAGCCGGGAACCGCAGTAGACAAAATGTTATCTGCTGCACTGGCCGTACCCATAATAACGCCGTAGACACTTTGAGGATGCGCAGCACGAACAAAACCTAAACCCGTGCCGGCATTTCCCTGTGGATCTAAGTCAACCAATAAAACACGTTTTTTAATTGTTGCTAATGATGCGCCAATATTTATAGCCGTTGTGGTTTTACCGACACCGCCTTTCTGATTCGCAAAAGCAATTATCTGTACCATATTTCCTTTCCACCTATCAAAATAGTTATTTAACATTCAAAGAATAGAATAAACCCATCGATTCGGTCAAGATAATATATTTTTATATTTAAAAAACATCGTATAAACAACAAACTATTGTTTGTTTCATATGAAATAAAACCGCAGTTGACAATCTGCTTTTATGTTATATATATAAGTATACTATGAAATTTAACTTTTTATATTCTTTAAGTGCGACAATTTTATTGGGCTTGAACACAAATTTGGTTCTAAGCCTTGTGTCTTTCTATAATGAAAAGCCGGTAAATGCCGGTAATTTACCATCTTATATTTACGAACAAACAGACACCATAAAAGTTTCTGACGATATGATGAAAAAGGCAGGTTCTTTTGCCGCAGGTGTCTTTATGCCAGAATCCGGAAAAATAAAGTTATATTATTTCCAACACATTGGTACGAATACAAAAGTACGAAACTTTTGTAATTCGAATAACCGACAGATGCGGTTGGTGTTGCGCCACGAAAAAGAACATGCAAGAAAAGCAAATTTAACAAAAAATATTTGGTACTATTCTCCAAATACACGCGGGGCAATTGCAGCACAAAATGAAATCGTCGCACCCGCCGCAGAAATTATAGAAGCATTGGACTATAGATTTGAAACTGGACACCGTTTCCCAACGAACAAGAATTTTATCAAAAAAGCAGATGATTTGATTATAAAGGCAGCAACAGAACAAAGATTGACATGGCCATTAAACTATAATAATCAACAATTAGCAGACATAATTATGGAATGTGCAACAGAAAGATTTGTTAGTGAAACAAAACGAGGCCTATATAAAACGACAATAAAGAATGCCATAAACAATTGCGACATTCCAAGAAAATACATAACGAACAATTTATGCAACGAGTATAATCAAATTATATTCTGTCCACACCTTGGTGTTTGGGGCCCAATGTGGCAATTTGAGTCAAAACACGGTCCTGTAAACATTTGGGATGCAGCCAGCAGTGAACAAAAAAAGAAACTTATAAATACAGTTGATTCAATTGTGATGGTTCTTACCGGCCAAAATTACATATTTTTACAAAAACAAAAAATACACTAATAACAATATATTATTTATTGTTTCATATGAAATTACCGGTATTTTTTAATAATAATTATATTTCCGTCACCGGTTTTTGATGGTACTAGATTATAATCAAATTTATATTTTTTGTGTGCTGTTTCTATCTCAGCCGATATTTCCCGGCCTTTTAATAAGAAAAGAGGTTTCTTTGTCTTTGCAACGTAATCTAATATTTTTATCAATGGTGCAAAGGCGCGCGCTGTAAAAACAATTTTTTCGTCTTGGGGCAGGGCAGAAACATAGTTTTCAACTCTGCCATGGTATATGGTCAAATTATTTAACTTTAATGCTTCTTTTACTGCCGTCAAAAATGCAACTTTTTTACCAACAGACTCTATACAAACAACCTGCCAACCTAAAATAGCCAATACAACACCAGGAAAGCCCGCACCACTACCTAAATCTATTACATGCGCACCTGATGGCAAGACATCGGCTAATTGTGCACTGTCAGCGAAGTGCCGTTTTTCTATATCACCAAGGGTACTTGGGGCAACAAGATTCATACGCGTAGACCAATCTCGCAGCATTTCGGCATACCGGTTAAATTTCTCTTTATTATTCATAAAGATTATTGTAGCATATTTTTACTATGAAGAAAGCACAAACATTATTTATTGGCAGTATATTAGTTGCCACAATTGCAATTACCGGCGGTGCCGTGTGGTATCACAATTATGCAGGGAAAAATGCAGAAAATTTCGTTTATCCAACCAGTCAATATGGCGCATTTTTAGCCGCACAACATGCTGTATATGTAAATGATTTTGAAAATGCATCAAAATTTTCTGCACAGCTTACAGATGTTGATTACCCAATTGTTCAATCTACTAAATTTTTATCCGAATTTTTAAGTGGCAAGATGCCAGAAGGGGTTATAATTCTTGAAGAAGAAAAAACTACTGCATCTCGTCTGATTTACGACGCTTATCTGGTTCAACAAGAGAAGTGGAAAGACTTATATCAACGTCATAAGAAAGACGAATCCGCACTGGCAGCGCCATTACGTGTGTGGGCTTCTGTCGCAATTGATAAAGAACAAGACGCTTTGAAATTTATAAAGAATTTGCCAACAAACGAATCTTGGCAAAACTTTATAACCGGTCAAGTTTATGCAGAAACTGGCGACACACAAAAAGCTTCAGAAGCTTTTGCAAAGGTTCGTGTGGACTTTATGAATATAAATGACTATTTGTATTTAATGTCTTTTTATCATCACAATAACCTGATGGAAGAAGCGCATAAATTACATGATGAATTTACATCACGTCCAGGTGGCATGTATATGCTGGATTATAGCAATATTCCAGATTGGTCAATGTTTTCAGGATTGCAAAATCAGCTGGCGTTCAGTTTGGTTCAGACTGTGTCTCATACCCAAGTAATGATGTATTCCGATTTGGCAATATTACTGTTGCGCTTCGCACAAATAACCAGCCCGGATTTTGGTAAAAGTAGTGATGCTATAAATTATTATTTGGGTCAGTTCTTTTACAATAACATTGGGGATTATGCTGAATACTTTAAAAATATTTCTAAAGAAAGCCCTTTTTATCTGTTTGCAGTCTTACGTACGGCAGAAAAAACAGACAATATTGATGTATTAAAAGATGCTGTAAAAGAAAACCCTTTATTTGTCCCTGCTGTGAACAAATTGATTGCGTATAACATACAGCAGGGCAATAAACGTACTGCTTTACGTTTTGTAAATATGGCGCTGGATGATGAAAATTTAAATGAAATAGGTCGGGCATTTTTCTTAAAGAGCAGGGCACACATTTATTATGTATTTGATGATTTGGAACGTGCTCAGAAAGACTTACATGATGCGGCAAAGACACTGCCATTGGATGCAGAAATATTAGCATTACAGGCAAAAATTTGGGCATCACAGGGCAGAGAAATTGAAAATGCATATGATTATGCAATGGCTCTGGTAAAACAAGATCCAACGGATATAATGGCATGGGACACGTTGGGTTATGTAATAACTATACGCGAAGGTATTAAACCTGCATTGGATGTTTTGGTGCGTGTAGGTGAAGTATCTGCATCTTGCTCTTCTTTATTTGAGCAACTTGGCGATTTATACGTCGCCGCAGGGGACGAAAAATTAGCACGTGATGCGTATTTACGTGCAATTGAATTATCTGATGATGGTTTGGTTGTCGTTCCAAAAATTCAAAAGAAATTAAGGGAAATAAAATGAAAGTTGGTGTAATTGGTGCTGGTGCGTGGGGAACCGCGCTGGCTGTTATCTCCGCGCGTGGCGGTTCTGATGTAATTTTATGGTCTTATGACGGTGCCTTCAAAGAATTCGATGGCGTTGATATGCCAGAAAATCTGACAATTACAAATGATATGAGCGAACTTGGAAAATGTGAGGCATGGTTGATAGTAACTCCTGCTGCTTTTTTCCGTGAAACTTTGCGCAAAGCAAAATTATTTTATAAGAATCAGCCTATAATCGTATGCACAAAGGGTGCCGAAAGCTCAACCGGCGATTTTATGTCAGAAATTATATCCACAGAAATGCCGGAAGTGACAGATTACGGTGTTTTATCCGGTCCACAATTTGCAGCAGAAGTGGCACGTGGTGTCCCAACAGGCAGCACACTTGCAGGCAATTCAAAAGCCGTTGAAGCGGGAAAACTAATTTTGAATAAATTATATATAAATCCAAGTGATGACGTTGTTGGTGCTGAAATATGCGGTGTAGGGAAAAACGCAGTTGCATTGATATGCGGCTATAATTCTATTGCGGCAGCCGGCGAAAATGAACGCGCTATGCTATTCACACGTGCTTGGAACGAAGTTATGGAAATTGGTTTAAAATGTGGTGCAAAAATGGCTACATTCCTTGACTTATGTGGAATAGGGGACTTGTTCTTATCGGCGACATCAGCAACCAGCCGTAATTTTGCAGGAGGTATGGCAATTGCTCGCGGTGAAAAACCAGAAGGAACTGTTGAAGGTATATTCGCATTGGCCGGTTTGATACACCGCGCCCAGAATATGGGTATCCAAACACCAGTTTTAATAGAAATGCAAAAGAAAATGAATTTGGTCTAAAAAACCGGCAAATGCCGGTTTTTTAACGCCATTTATAAAATAACCTTGCGCGTATTTCTTCAAAATGAGCACTTGAAATCAAGTTTTGCTTGATATGTTCTAAAGAGTATATTTCCTCTTCATTGTGCTTCCATTTTGTGTTTATCTTGCGACCAGAATTTTCCCCAAGCGTAACACAACCAAAAGAATCAAACGCCATTAAAACCTGCTTGTTCGGCGATAAAAAAGAAAATTGAGGGAACGCTATTTTTTGAGCTTCTTCTAGTTGTACAGCACGCCCACCATTAAACAATACTGCACTTGATGCAACTAATATCAATTTGTCCCCAGCAACGTCCAAAATTCTTCCATCAGAAAAAATCGCCTGATTTAATTTAATACCTTCTTTTCTTAACCCGTTGCATAATTCTGTGTATAAATACTTATCCTTATCAAACGAAGATAAATGTACAATTGTGTGCATATTATCCCTTTTATGCAATCCTTTTATAAATCCTATACAGTTTTTTAGACTGTTTTTGTGATAATTATCTAAAGACACCGATATCTGCAAACTGTATGGTTTGCCATTTGAAATAACTTCGCTTAAATCATCAAAAATTTTCTTTCCGAAATCCGCATTTACCCAAGCAGCATTAGTTTTTATATTTACACCGACACCGTTTTTTTGACAAAACGTCAATAATTCCGGAACGTAATTTTTATCACCAAAACGGTACGAAGACATTATTTCACCGCCAGTAAAAACAACATTTTTAGAAAATGTTGGGTCAGTTAAAGCCTGCGATATATAACTTTTAATTACTGGTGCAGGGATATAATATTTCGCTTGGTCAGGTCCAGAATTTTCACAGCAATGCAGGCAATTATACCAACAATAATTTGTAGTCTTAAACACCAAAACATACGGCAATCTTCGAACAAAGCCACCTACGGGCAATAATTTGTCCACCAAATTTAAATACTTTACATAAAAATCTATCAAAAAATCTTTATTCATGACAGCAAAACAATAACACAAATATAAGATTCGTCAATTAAATTAGACATAAAAAAAACACCCGCAAAGCGGATGTTTTGCTTTCTTATTCGTATCTTAAACTATCTATTGGATTCAATTTTGCGGCTTTCATTGCCGGCATAACACCAGATGCCAATCCAACAACAACTGCAACAGTTACAGATACAACAACAGGCCATGCACTGAATGGAACGTTATACCCAAGAACAAATCTTCCTATTCCTTGTGATAAACCAACCCCCAGTAATAAACCTGCCATAGAACCCATAAAAGATATCAAAATTGTTTCTGATAAGAATTGAACGATAATATGTCTTTCGCGTGCACCAATTGCTTTACGTATACCAATTTCACGCGTACGTTCAGCAACTGATACCAGCATCATGTTCATAATACCAATAGAACCAACCAACAATGATACGGCCGCAATGGCAACTAACAGCAGTGTCATATAGCCAGTAACAGTATCCATTGCTTCCATAACCTGTTTCATATCCATAATCTGGAAATCATCTGCAGCATCATCTGCCAATTTATGGCGTTCGCGAAGTAGGGCAGTAATCTGTTCTATCACCAGCGCATTGTCTGCACCTTCTTTTAATTTTATTGTTATCATGCTTACTGCATTTGGAAAACGACTACCCTGTAAACGTTTTTTTAACGTTGTAATAGGAATTATTATCATATCGTCCTGACTTCCCATGGCAGAATCACCACGCTCTTTTGTCATACCTATAACAGTAAGAGGTACATTCAGAACACGAATTATCTCGCCTACTGGATTCTCTGGCATACCTAACTCTTCTGCCGTTTTTGGTCCGATTATAGCATATGTAGAACCATTTCTAACCGCTGCCTGGTTGAAAAATGTGCCGTATTCCATTTCCAGGTTTTGGACCTGCTCATAACCAGGATAAACACCAACCATTGATGTAGCCCAGTTTTGATTACCATAAATTACCTGCGCAGCCGCGTTTTGAACCGGGCTGAACGAAGCAACATCTGGCAACTGACCTATAAATTCCGCATCCTGTGTCGTTAAAGTTTGGCGATTTCCTGTTCTGACGCCCGCGCTTTGCGCAGCACCTGCACGTATCATAATAGTATTTGTTCCCAATGATGAAAATTGGTCGCTTATCTGTTTTGATACAGTTTCACCAACAGCAACCATTATAACAACTGCCATAACGCCAATAACTATACCCAATACAGTCAAAAACGAACGGACTTTGTTGCCACTAATAGACAACCAAGATTCTTTCATAATATCATTAAAAGTCATTTTCTTACCTGCTTTTTATTTCTGTAATACCTTTTCGTCACGCGGAACTTTACCATCATAAGTTATATGGCCGTCGTAGATGTGAATTAAACGGTTTGAATACTGCGCAATTTCAAATTCATGAGTAATCATTACGATTGTAATACCCATCTCTTCATTCAATTTTTTGAAAAATTGCAGAATTTCATTTCCCATCTTACTGTCCAAGGCACCAGTTGGTTCGTCTGCCAAAATCAACTTTGGATCGCCTGCCAATGCACGCGCAATTGCAACACGCTGTTTCATACCACCCGACAACTGAGTCGGCAAGTAAGATTCAAACTTTTCCAGTCCAACCCGTTTTAACATTTCACGAGCCCGTCTTATGCGTTCACTCATCGGCAGACCACGATACATCAACGGCATCATTACATTATCTAGCACACTACGTTTCGATAATAAATTAAACTGCTGAAATACAAATCCAATATATTCATTTCTGACAATTGCCAACTCATCCGATGATAAATTAGTAACATCTTTCCCGTACAATTTATACGTACCACTAGTAGGCGTATCCAATGCACCAATTATATTCATACATGTTGATTTTCCACTGCCAGACGGCCCCATAATGGATACAAATTCACCCTGATTTACATCAAAAGTTATATCAAACAAAACTTGCTGTTCGCCCCCCATTTCAACGGGGAAACTTTTACAAATTTTGTTCATAGAAATAATATTTACGTCTGATTTTTTCCCGTTAGTTTTCTTCATATTACATTCTCTCTTTACCCAGAAAATTATATCATTTATGACGAAAATTTTTACAAAAAATAACGGGGCACTTGCCCCGCTATCTAATTTTTTTACATTGGTGGTCCCATACGCATACTAGACGAACCTGTCGAAGATAAACCATAACGGCCAAATATTATTCTGTCGCCTTCTTGAATCTCGTCAGAAATAATTTCTGTTTCTGTTGCAGTTACAAGCCCTTTTTCATAAGGCACCAAAACGACTGTTGGTTCACCATTTACCATGCGTTGAATTGCCAAATGGTCGCTTGGCGTTGCGTCGCCAGGATCCGCAACAATACCGTCAAAGCTACGCAGAATCAACGCGGAATTTTGAACCTTCCATATATCTTTCTTTTCAGAAATTAGTATTGTTACAAACGCTGTCATACCAGGCTTTAAGCGCAAATCTGTGTTATCTACATCAATTACAACCGTGTACACAACAACGTTCGATGTGATGGTCGGGGACAAACGCACCTGACGTACAAATCCTTCAAAGGTTTGACTTGGATACGCATCAACTGTGAACGTCACAGACTGACCTTCCGCAATCATACCAATATCGGCTTCTGATACAGATGTTTCAATTTGCATCTGAGACAAATCCTCTGCAATTTCAAACAAATCTGGTGTCTGGAATGATGCAGCAACAGTTTGTCCAACGTCCACCTGACGGGAAATAACTGTACCATCAACAGGAGAAGTAATTGTAGCATATCCCAAATTCGTCACAGCACGATCATATTGTGATTTCATCTTATTCACATTCTGCTCGGCCTGTTCATAAGTTGTTTGAGACTGCTCTAATTCTGCACGTGAAATAAATCCCGCATCAAATAGTGTCTTATTACGTTCGTATTCGCTTTTCGCATAATTACGCTGAGACTCAGAACTTACCAAAGATGCATACGCCTCATCTACAGACGCCTGCAACACAGATGGTTCTATTTTTAACAGAACATCTCCTTTTTTCACTTTTGAATTATAGTCAACGTAAATTGCTTCAATTGTACCACTTACCTGAGAGCCCACATTTATGGTGTTTAATGGCTGAATTTCACCAGTTGCGGTCACAACCTGTCGCAAATCCCCTTTGGTAATTGTTGCGGTTGCAAAACCAGTTCCCTGATTATTGCTGCTGCCACCCATAAAATAAACAGCAGTCCCAGCAACTATGGCAACAAGAAGAATCCACCATTTACGGCGTTTTATCCATGACCAAAGTCCACCTTTTTTCTTTTCTTCCTTATTCATCTACTTCTTCCTCCATTAAACCCTCTTTAATATCGCCAATTGCCAATGCCAAAGCAGCACGCTTTGTAAACAAATCGTATTTCGCGGCATTGTTTTGTTTGTGCGCATCAGACAAATCTGCTAAAGACGTCTGCCAATCTAACATCGTTGCTTTACCAACCTTATACATACCGGCAGTAACATTTTCAGATTCTTTTGCGGAAGCCAACAGGACTTCTGTCTGCTTCAGAACCATCTGAGCGGTCTTATAATTCTGATATGCTGTGAATACATCCAGCATCGCATTATCAACCGTTAAACGTTCCTGTTCCTTGGCGCGTTCATAATTCGCTTGAGCCGAACGTACGTTATACATATTTGCAAATCCCGCAAATATAGGCATAGACGCCCGAATACCTATACTGCCACTCCACTCGTCTTGCCCCGCATTAAACACGTCTGACGGAATATTATTCCAAGACAAACTACCACTTGCAGAAATACTTGGCAAATTAGATAAAAATGCACTGTTTCTACGATGCCACGCTGCATCCTTGTTCGCTGTCGCACGCAACAGGTCAGGGCGTTTTTCACGCGCCTCTGCAATCAATTCTTCTATGCTTTTGTTTTCTTCTTCAGACCCAAAATCAGATGGCATATCGGCAATTTCTATCTCTTGCTCCGATGGAAAGGACAGTTTTGCCAACAAATTTCCCTTCGCAATTTCACGATTATTCTTCGCACGCTCTAAATCCAAAATACTGCTAGACAATGTAACATCAGCCTTTAACACGTCCGCCTTGGCAACTGCACCTGCCTTGAATTTTGTATCCGCCGTATCTTTTGCTGTCTGCGATACATCTTTAACAGCCTGTGCTGTTTTTACGTCCGCATCTGCATTCAACAGCGCATAATATGCACCAATTACACCATAAACATAATTCTGAACTGATTCGCTGTAATCAAACCCAGTCGCACGCCACGTCGATATCAACTGATTTACATCAGACAAACGCTTGCCAAAATCAAAAATTAAATAAGACGCAGAAATTGATGCTCCATAAGACCAATCAGACCATTCCTGGTTGCGATAAGGCAAACTGGCAGAACCAGAAACACTAACACTAGGTAAGTACTGAGCATACCCAGCATTTTTATTAAATCTTGCAGATTCCAACGATAAATAAGCGGATGCTGTTTCTGGATTACGACATAACCCCAATTCAATTACTTGTTGCAGTGTCAATTCACCTTCTGGGACCATTTCCATCGTACGGCAATTATCCGTTGCCGCCAAGACACTAGTCGGCAGCAAGCACAAAACTGCTAGAATTTTCTTCATAACTCTCCTGTCCCCCATGATACAAAATATATTATATAATACAATTTTTATGTTGAATTACAATTTTTTTTTGCTTAGTATAGGTACACAAAACTTGGCCTGGTGGCAGAGTGGTTATGCAGAGGACTGCAAATCCTTGTATGCCGGTTCGATTCCGACCCAGGCCTCCAAATTTAAACGCCCACCAATACGGGCGTTTCGTTTTGCTTTTCTTTTGTATTTTTCTTAGAAACGTTGTATCATCCGGCTATGATTGAAACAATTACTCTTTATAATTTTCGCAATCATACGACAGCACGAATAATAACGCACGGTCGTCGCAATGTTATCATTACTGGACCAAATGGTGCAGGCAAAACTGCTATATTAGAAGCCGTATCCATGCTATCTGGCGACAAAGGACTTCGCGGAGCACCAATGGCTGAAATTGCAAAATTTAATGGAGACGGATGCTTTTCAATCACAGCAGAATTAAATGACGAAACAGAAATTTCTGTATATTTTACAAATAATGATTCTAATCGACGAGCCAAAATAGACGGTGACAGTGCCACACTTGGTAACCTTAGCAATATATTACGAATGGTATGGTTGACACCACGTGAAGACAGACTATTTGTTGATGCAGCATCAGAACGTCGTGCTTTCTTTGATAGACTGGCAACAAGTTTTGATACATCTCACGGGGGCAGGGTGGCACGCCTTTCAAAACTATTATCAGAACGTGCATTCGCTATAAAAAACGGCAGCGACAAAAATTGGCTTGATGCATTAGACGAACAAATCGCCGGAACATCTGTTGCAATTGCCGCCGCACGTATTCAATATGCGGGCGAATTAAATTACTTTCTGACAAATTGCGCCGTAACTGTATCGGGACTTGTCGAACAAATGCTGATAGACGGTGCAACAACTGGCGAGGCAGAAAGACAATACTTAAATTATCTTCAAAATAACCGTGAGTTAGTCGGAGACAAAATGATTTTGGACGGTCCACACAAATCTGACTTTGGAGTATTTAATAAGAAATTAAACTTACCTGCATCTTTAACAAGTACCGGACAACAAAAAACGGTTTTATTAAATTTAATTTTGGCGCATGCTAAACTTATACATACAAAAACAAATCGCAGACCACTGATATTATTGGACGAAGCAGCTGCACACCTAGATTCAGACGCACGTGCCAGACTATTCCGCGATTTGGGTGCTGCCGATGCACAGGTATGGGCAACTGGTTTAGATCCAGATGTTTTCAAAGATGTACCAAATGCGGTATTTGTTGCTTGCAAGGATGGTGAAATAAATAATATACTGGTGCCGGAGAATACAGATGAGCAAAATTGATTATCAAGCATTATTAGATAACGCATTAAAATCCGTAGTTAAAGAAGCGTTGATACACGCACAATTTAACGGTTTGGGCGATGGTACTCATTTTTATATAACATTTAAAACCCGTGCCCCTGGCGTTGTTCTGCCTGATTTTTTAAGAATTCGTTATCCAGATATAATGACAATTGTTTTACAGTATTCTTATAATAACTTACACGTTTCAGATAAAGAATTTGGTGTACAATTGACCTTTGACGGCAGACCTTTCTTTATTCGCGTTCCTTTTTCTGCGCTGGTTGAATTCAAAGACCCATCAGTTGACTTTATGCTATCTTTTCATCCGAAAGGTGCGGCCGCTGCAGATAATGATATGGAATTACCATTGGAAGAAAAACCAGACACAGTACCAGACAACGGTCGCGTTGTTTCATTGGACGAATTTAGAAAGAAAAGAAATCAATAAGTTATATTATTACTGTTGATAAAAGCATTTTTCGTCTTCCGTAATAACCCAAGTACCAGTTTCATCGTCCATATTACCACAATAAGGAAGCCAGCATCCATCTATTCCTTGTTTATTTCCTATTTTGCTTCTTCCATAACAATCTGTCCAATCATCAGAAACTCTGGGACAGCTTGTACACCCAATATCACGATCCTGAGGTTCATACCACTCCATATAACATCCGTCATCACACCCAACGTCTGTTTCAAATTCATAATTGCAAGTTGTTGAAAACTCACCGCTATCATAAACTCTGATATTAGTCCTTTTTACCGTACAATAGCTGCTATACTCCCAGTCATTTACAGTTGAATAACACTGACACACACCACAGGCTGGTTCTGCTTCCTGATATGACATTCTGTACACAAATCCAGTTGACGAAGATGACACTATACATTCTGTATCACTTGAACTTTTACACGCATCCAAACGATTATAAACGCTATTAGTACTTTCATAACCAGGCCCACAATTACAGTAATAGAGTGTAGGTGTCCCCACCGCAAATGCCGCATCACACAAAAGTAAGCTAATTAAACATAATATTTTCTTCATAGTATTTCCCCTATTTTTTGCAAAAAATGCAAATAAAAACGCCGCCTGACTAATGGCGGTTGGAGGTTGATAACTATTGAAGTAATAGCGTCGTTTATTCATATATATCACGACCCTCCAACCTGCAACGCTTAGTTGGAGTAAATGTTTTATGTCGTTTCCGACAACTTCAGAGGTTATCACGCCCCGCATTGGTAGTCGTCCAGTGCAATAAGTATTATTGCAATATAAAGCAATAAAATCTAGACAAAAAAATCCCAAATAAAAAACTGGCAAATGCCAGTTTTTTTAATACATTGTCTGTAATATGTGTTTGTTCTTATCCAAACTGGATAACATTTTACCAGAACCACATGCAACGCACGCCAATGGATTATCCACCAAGAAAGCTGGCAGCCCAGTTGCAGCGCGAATCGCGGCATCCAAACCACGCAGTAAAGAACCACCACCTGTCATAGCAATACCCAAATCAGCAATATCAGCCGACAATTCTGGCGGAGTCAATTCCAATGCCTGACGTACAGTATTTACAATTTTGCTTACTGTCTGTGCCAGCGCAGATGCCACTTGAGACTCTGTAATAACAGTTTCACGTGGTGTACCTGACAACAAGTCACGACCCTTTATCTTCATAGTCAATTCATTTGCTTTATCTTTTGGAGAAATAGCCGTACCAATACGCTTTTTGATTTCTTCAGCAGTATTTTCACCAATCAGCAAATTTTTATTCTTGCGAACGAAATCTATTATATCCAAATCCATCTGGTCACCAGCTGTACGAACTGCATTTGAATAAACAATTCCACCCAAAGACATAACCGCAACTTCGGTCGTACCACCACCAATATCCAAAACCATAGAACCAACAGGTTTTTCAACAGGCAGACCTGCACCAATAGCGGCAGCTGTAGATTCCTCAACAATATACACCTTACGTGCACCAGCGGCATCCGCAGCTTCCTGAATAGCACGACGTTCCACCTGCGTCGCACAAGAAGGAACACAAATAATAATTAAAGGGGCAGCCAATGGATTTCTATGATGAACCTTGCGAATGAAATACTTTATCATTTCTTCCGCAACTTCAAAGTCTGCAATAACACCGTCGCGCAACGGACGTACAGCTGTAATAGAACCAGGCGTACGACCAAACATCTGCTTAGCCTCAGTCCCGACAGCCAGTATTTCCTTGCGTCCCAACAGACGGTTTTCAGCAACCGCCACGACAGACGGTTCGTTTAATACGATTCCGCGCCCTTTAACATAAATAAGCGTATTCGCAGTACCCAGGTCAATGGCCATATCGGCGGAAAAGAATTTCATCAGCCAGTTGTACATATTTTTCCCCTAATGTAGTGATTTTTTTGCACTATAAAACCTGATAAGCAAAAAATCAAGCAGCCATACACTAATTTTGTGTTTTTTATTTGCTTATACGTATATTGTGGTATTATATAGCCGATATGAGAAATACTATAAAGAAACATCAAAACTTTTTAATTGGCGAGAATGATATAAACGCGCGTTGTGCACTATTCTTCGTACGTGCTCGTCCGGCACACTTTACAGAAGACCCTCAATACGGTCTAGTTGTTACGAAAAAACTGTTCAAATTTGCTGTTGATAGAAATCGTGCAAAGCGCTTGTTGCGCGACTGGATTCGCTTTAATGAAAAATACATGTGTGACAACTTAGACTATATATTTATCGCAAGACGCGGCATACTTCAGACAAATCGCACAGACGGTCGTGAAGCTATGCGTAAAGCCTTGCATTATATAAAGAAACTAAACGCTGAAATAACAAATGCCTAGCCCTTTGTCAAATTTAGCTAAAAAAGTGGCTGTTAAATTCGTATTATTTTATCAGTCTTGTATTTCTCCTTTTATAGGTGGGCGCGCAGCTTGCAGATTCATCCCAACATGCAGTGAATATACTCGTCAAGCTATTGAAAAGTATGGTATATGGAAAGGAACATTACTTGGAATACGCAGAATACTGCGCTGCAGACCAGGGGGCGGTTTTGGCTATGACCCTGTCCCTTGACAACAGGGCTGATTGTGGTAAAATTTCACCACATTGGGTATTTTTATAAGTACTTAGTACAAGTATACATATAAAAGGATAGAAAAAATGTCTTTTAGAGCAACCGTTGAATCTATGTCAAAAATCATGGATGAAATGGGTATTACAGAATTAGATTTAGAACGTCAATTTTTATTTGGTGTATATCGTAAACACATTCATTTATCTAAACAGCAAGGCGCCACGGCAGTTGCAATGCCTAATTTTCCAATCGCCACAGAGTCAAAAAATACAAATAGTGAGCCAACTGATACAGAAAAAGCTATCAATGGTTATGCATTAAAATCTCCTATGGTCGGTGTTGCTTATTTGGCACCAGAACCAGGCGCAAAACCATTCACGTCTGTCGGTGCACAAATTAAAGCAGGGGATACTGTTGCTTTGATAGAAGCGATGAAAACATTCAATCCTATCAAGTCTGATAAAGACGGCGTTGTAAAAGAAATCTTGGTAACAGATGGGCAAGCCGTTGAATTCGATCAACCTATTATAGTTATAGAATAAGCAACAAATAAAAAATGTCACAAATTAAAAAAGTTTTAATTGCCAACCGTGGTGAAATTGCACTGCGCA
The DNA here is from genome assembly GCA_944390125.1 of uncultured Alphaproteobacteria bacterium. Lineage (GTDB taxonomy): Bacteria > Pseudomonadota > Alphaproteobacteria > Rs-D84 > Rs-D84 > Enterousia. Next base: position 386,383 of record CALXOX010000001.1, on the reverse strand, counting down.
TTATTCGTGCATGCCGTGATATGGGTATTCGTACTGTTGCAGTGTATTCCACTGTTGATAAAAATGCTATGCACGTTCAGTTAGCGGACGAATCTGTTTGTATTGGTCCAGGACCTTCAAAAGATTCTTATTTAAATGAGTCTGCAATTTTAACGGCAGCGTTATTGACTAACGCAGACGCTATCCATCCAGGATATGGTTTCTTGTCAGAACGTGCAGACTTTGCTCAAAAAGTAGAACAGCATGGACTGATTTGGATTGGGCCATCTGCCGCCATGATTGAAAAAATGGGCGATAAGGTAAATGCAAAACAAACTGCGATAAAATGTGGTTTGCCAGTTGTACCAGGTTCAGATGGTGCCGTTGAAACATTGGAAGACGCATTAGATTGGGCAGAAAAAATTGGCTATCCAGTTATGTTAAAGGCTGCAGCTGGTGGTGGTGGTCGTGGAATTCGCCCAGTTATGTCACCAGAACAGATGCCAGAAGCATTCCAAATGACTAAGAACGAAGCTAAATCTGGCTTTGGCGACGATACGTTGTATATGGAAAAATTGCTGATGCATCCACGCCATATCGAATTTCAGGTTCTTGGCGATAAGCACGGGAACGTTGTAATCTTTGGTGAACGTGATTGCTCGCTGCAACGTAAAAACCAAAAAGTTATGGAAGAATGTCCGGCAGCAATTCTTACACAAAAACAGCGCGATGATATGATTGAAATATGCAAAAACGCTGCAAAGAAAATGGGTTATGTAAATGCTGGAACATTCGAATTTATGTTTGAAGACGGTAAATTCTATTTTCTAGAAATGAATACTCGTCTGCAGGTGGAACACCCTGTAACAGAAATGGTATATGGCATTGATTTGGTGCGCGAACAAATTCGTGTTGCAGCCGGCGAGAAACTGGGGTACACACAATCAAACGTTGTGCCGCACGGTCATGCAATTGAATTCCGTATCAATGCAGAAGATCCAGAAACATTTATTCCAAACCCAGGTAAAATATCTTTGTATGCACCATCCGGTGGTTTGGGTGTTCGTGTTGATAGCGCTGTGTATACAGGCTATACAATTCCACCAACATATGATTCAATGATTGCAAAGTTGATTGTTCATGCACAAAGCAGGCCTGCATGTATAATGCGTGCGACACGTGCACTGGATGAATTTGTTATTGAGGGCGTAAAAACCACAATACCTTTGCAACAAAAATTATTAAAGAATCGTGATGTAAAAACACTGAACTTTGATAATCATTGGCTGGAATCTTATTTGACGGCAGAACGAGAAAAAGCCGAAAAAAAGAAAGAAAAAGAATCTGAAAAATCAGATGAGTAATAATAAATCCGCGCATTTTGCGCGGGTTTATTTACATGTAATTAAAGAATTCAAACAACACTTCGTTACATCTATAAACATAATCAAACCAAAAACATCTGGTCGGCGCAATCCTGCAGCAATAAGTTTATACCCTCGTTCATCTGTATTAAAAATATTACACATATATACAATTGATAACCCTTGTTCTTTCCGTATTTTTTCAATTTCTTGTCCCAACCGCATTGTAAAAACTCCGTAAAGCCCGAATAAACAAAAACCACCAGAAAATTCGGGTGGTTGGAGTTTACAAACAATTCAACACGAAATTGCGGTCTTATTCAATATATTCGACACACTCCAACCAATGGTTGGAGATATTTTCTGTCATCTCTGACACGTGTTGAATGGGTTTGTAATCCCAGCAACAGAACACCCGCTGCCTCAAACATTATACCCGTCCACCAATCAATATTCAAACAATTTTTGGTATGTTATGTTTACTCCTTGTTATATTAAACAAAAACCACCAGAAAATTCGGGTGGTTGGAGTTTAGAAACAATTGAACGAATTGCGTGCTTTATTCAATATATTCAGCACACTCCAACCAATGGTTGGATTTTCACCTGATATTCAGGCGCGTTCATTAGGTTTCTAAGCCCAACAGCAGAACACCCGCTGCGTTTAGTATTATAAATACTGCTTTTTGATATTGCAATCTGATTTTTCTTTGATATAATCCGTTGAGTTTCGGGTGGTTAGCCCAGTTGGTCAGCCGCGTACGTTGATATCGTAAGGTTGCTGGTTTTCTGGACAAAGCACCGTAAATCAAGTTTCGGGTGGTTAGCTCAGTTGGTCAGAGCGTTACGTTGACATCGTAAAGGTCGTTGGTTCGAGTCCAATACCACCCACCAGTTTTAATTCGGAATATGATAAATGCGAATGCACAACTAATCTTGAATAAAAAATTCTGACGGGATTCCTGGGACGCCCCGTTGGGCGTCCGTATTTTTTATAAAAGGCGTAAAATATGACAAACGACAATAAAAAACAAAAATATTTAATTACATCTGCTTTGCCATACGTAAATGGAGAATTGCACTTAGGGCATTTGATTGGTTGCTGGTTACCTTCTGACATTTATGCTCGTTTTTGTCGTGCACGGGGGCGCGATGTATTATATATCTGTGGCGCTGACGAACACGGTACACCTGTTGTTGTCGGTTCTATGAAAGAAAAAATGACGCCTTTTGACTATTCTAGCAAGTACTATGAAAAGCACTTACGGGCAGTAAAAGATTTTAATCTGTCTTTTGACCTTTACGGACGTACGCATACTGAGTTACAAGAAAAATTGGTTCAAGATTTATTTTTACGTCTTGATAAATTAGGTTTAATTGAAGAACGTGAAACTTTGCAACCTTTCTCGGTTGACGATAATATGTTCTTGGCCGACCGTCAGTTGGTTGGAACTTGTCCAAAATGTGGTTACGAAAAAGCTCGTGGCGACCAATGTGATAAATGCAGCGCAACTTATGAAGCAACAGAACTGCTAAACCCACGCAGTACGATATCTGGTAGTACGAATATTGAAATGAGACCAACAAAAAATCTATTTTTCTTGGCCTCAAAAGCCCAACAATTATGGGAAGATTGGTTGACCACAAATTCTAAAGACTGGTCAAAGACAGCTACAAACATCGCTCAAGGTTGGGCAAAGGCTGGTTTACAAGATTATTCTATTACTCGTGATTTATCGTGGGGTATTCCTGTAAACAAAGAAGGATTCGAAAATAAAGTTTTCTATGTGTGGTTTGATGCACCATGGGGTTATGTTTCTATTTCACAGGCCGCCAATAAAGATTGGGAATCTTGGTGGAAAAATTCTGGTGCACATTACGCACAATTTATGGGTAAGGATAATGTTAAATTCCACGCAGTATTATTCCCACAACAGCAATTGGCTTTGGCAGATAACTGGAAGACGGTTGACCAATTAAAAGCCATGAATTTTTTGAACTTTGAAGGTGGAAAATTCTCTAAATCTGAAAATCGTGGCGTCTTTTTAGACCAAGCTATTGAAATCGCACCAGCTGACGCGTGGCGTTATGCTTTGATTGCATCTGCACCAGAAACAGACGATACCGATTTTACTTTCTCTCGCTTCGCTGACATCGTAAACAAAGACCTGAATGGTATGTTAGGAAATTTTGTTTCACGTGTTTGCAAATTGACTGAAAAAAACTTTGGTTTAAATGTACCTAAAGCAGGTGCTGCTGATAACGCACTAACTACACAGATAAATGAAAAATTATCTGAACTGACGACTGCGCTGGACGCATGCGAATTCCGTGCCGCGATTGTTGCTTTACGTTCGCTGTACGCAATTGGTAATGAATATATGACCGTAAAAGAACCATGGGCCTTGGTTAAACACGGAGACTTAGACTCTGCAGCAGCAGTGTTAAATCAGTGTTTCCAGTTGATTGATTTATATGCTCGTGTATCTGCTCCTTTCATCCCAGATGCAGCAGAAAAAATGCGTAAAATATTCAAAGCAGATTTAGACTTGTCTTGGCCAGAAAATTATGCGCCACGCATTGCAGATGGTACAGAATTTACAGTTCCTGAAAATCTGTTTACTCGTATAGATGATGAAGCAGTCGCGACGTTGACCGAAAAATATGCGCCAAAGGTTGATAACACGCCAAAACCTATCATTGCAAAGATTGTTGCGGTAAAAGAACATCCAACCCGTGATAATTTGCATATTTTGACTGTAGATGATGGAACAAATCATGATTTGCAGATTGTATGCGGCGCACCAAATGTTCGTGAAGGCTTTATCGGCGTTTTGGCACCAGTTGGTTGTGTATTACCAGGGGCAAAGAAACCTATAACTCAAAGAACAGTTGCGGGCACAGAATCTTTTGGTATGATGTGCAGTGCTGCTGAATTAGGTTTAGGCGAAAATGCAGATGAAATAATTGAATTAAACGAAGATTCAAAGTTAGGAACAGAATATAAAGGCTAAAAAAGGTTAAATATGTTTATAAATGGTAAAATTGGAATAAAAATAAATACCGAAGGAAAAGATCAATTTGTTGGTACGATGTATTGTAATTCTTGCCGTTCCGCAATTGAGTGTAATTCTGCTAAAAAATGTAAACTGTTCAATTACTTAAATGAAAGAATACCTGGCAGTACAATTGATGAAAACAATGTTATTACATTGAAAGTGCAAGATTTTAATAAGGCCTTTACATTAGTTAAACGCGCAATTAGATTGCGTCAACACAGAATTAGATAAATGAAATTAGTTCTTATGTCTTGTTGTGCACCATGCAGTGCGGGTGCAATAAAACAATTAGCAGACGGAGAAATATCCGGTGTAGAAGACTTTATAGTTTTGTTTTTTAATCCGAATATTTTTCCTGCTGCAGAATATGACAAGCGATTACAAGAACAAATTAAATATTGTGAAAAATTGGGTGTTAAATACGCTATTGGTGAATATAATCACGACGCCTGGCGTGATGCTGTACGTGGGCTAGAAAATGAACCAGAACGCGGTGCCCGTTGCAGCAAATGCTTTTTATTTCGTTTTGAATATGCAAAGAAGTGGGCCGCAGAACATGGTTATGACACGGTAAGTTCTGTGTTTGGTGTATCACGCCACAAAGACCAATCTCAGGTTGATAAAGCAGGTCAATCTGCATTGGGTATTCAATATATCCCAGTAAAATGGGATGAAGCATTACGTCAAAAAATTGGTCGTGAATCTGACTTTTATCGCCAAAATTATTGTGGTTGCGAATTTTCCATTCGTAAAGTTAAAGACCAACAAACACACCAAGCGGCACAAGCTAATACAGTCAGATAATATTTGCGATTGTGTTTTTTCAATTCTATAATGGACTCGATTCAAAGGAGTTTATATGTCATCTATTCTCGTTTTCCCAGGACAGGGCTCGCAGGCCGTAGGTATGGGAAAAGAACTATACGAAAACAACCCAGACGCACGCGCTGTTTTTGATGAAGTTGACGATGCGCTAAACCAGAAATTATCAGATATTATATTTAATGGTCCTATGGAAGACCTGACTCTAACCACAAATGTACAACCTGCTATTATGGCAGTATCTATTGCAATGCTTCGCGCAAGTGGTACACCTCTAACCGAATACGTTGCTGGACATTCTTTGGGTGAATATACAGCGTTATGTGCAGCAGGCGCTTTATCTGTTGCAGACACAGCACGCCTACTTCGTCTGCGTGGTGATGCCATGCAACGTGCAGTTCCAGTTGGCGAAGGTTTAACTGCAGTTATCCTTGGGTTAGACATTGAAAAAGTACGCGAAATTTGCGCACAAACGGATTGTGATGTTGCAAATGATAATTCACCAGGACAAGTTGTAATTTCTGGTGCAAAAGATGTTGTTGAAGCAACGATGGCTCTTGCAAAAGAAGCCGGTGCAAAACGTGCTATGCCTTTGGCTTTGTCCGTTCCAGTTCATTGTCGAATTCAGGCACCTGCCGCAGAAGAAATGCGCGCAGCGTTGGAAAATATTGAAATAAAAACACCAAAAGCAATTTTAATTTCTAATAAAACAGCCGCACCTATGAGTGACCCAGCAGAAATAAAAGAAGCTTTAGTTTATCAGATTACGCATGGTGTGCATTGGCGTGAATCCGTATTAAAAATGCATGAATTGGGTATAACAGAAACAGTTGAAGTTGGTCCAGGTAGTGTTTTAACTGGTCTGACCCCAAGAATTTGTTCTGATATGACTGCAAAAAAATTGGAGATATAAAATGTTTGATTTAACAGGTAAAGTAGCTTTAATTACAGGCGCAACTGGTGGTATTGGTGGCGCAATCGCTAAAAAAATGAAAGAAGCTGGTGCAACTGTTGTTGTATCCGGTCGTAGCATTGATAAATTAAATTCTCAATTTGATGATTCTTATATCAAAATTCCAGTTGATTTGGCATCTGAAGGTGGAGCAATTGATTTAGTTCAATCTACCATCGATACTGCTGGTAAAATTGATATCGTTGTAAACAACGCAGGTATTACAAAAGATACTCTTCTGATGCGTATGACAGATGATCAATTTGAAGATGTTATAAATACAAATCTGCGTTCATGTTTTAAAATGTGCCGTGCAGTAATTATGCCTATGATGAAAAACCGTTTTGGTCGTATCATCAATATGGCATCCATCATCGGTACTATTGGTGGCCCAGGACAAGCAAATTATGCAGCGTCAAAGGGTGGTATGATTGCAATGACAAAATCTATTGCAGCTGAAATTGGTTCTCGTGGTATCACAGCAAACTGTATTGCCCCAGGCTTTATTAAAACTCCTATGACAGATGTTTTATCAGAAGATTTGAAAAAGTCATATTTGGCACAAATCCCAGCTGGTCGCTTTGGTGAACCAGAAGATATCGCAAATGCATGCGTCTTCTTGGCATCTGATGAAGCATCTTATATCAACGGACAAACCTTGCATGTAAACGGTGGTATGGGAAGATTTTAATCACTATGACAGAATTTGATGTAATAGTTATTGGTGGTGGTCACGCCGGTGTAGAAGCCGCTGCGGCATCTGCACGGCGTGGCGCGCAAACTTTGTTGCTTACCCAATGTGAAACAGACTTGGGCGCAATGTCTTGCAACCCCAGCATCGGTGGTCCAGGTAAATCACAGATGGTCGCCGAAATTGATGCTTTGGGTGGGGTAATGAGCATTGCTGCCGACGCCGCTGGTATTCATTTTCGGACTTTAAATGCTTCACATGGTGCAGCAACACAGGCGTTACGCGCTCAAATAGACCGCGAACTTTACCATAAAGAAATAGTCAAAATTCTGAACAATTATAAAAATCTAACCATTCATTTTGAAACCGTTGAAAGCTTAGATTTGGTAAATAAAGTTATAAACAATAAATATTCTGCAAATGCAATTGTTTTAACAACTGGAACTTTTTTACAGGGATTAGTTACACGTGGAAGTGAAAAAATACCGTCTGGTCGATTGATGGATAATGGTGAGTACCAGGCACCAGACAAAAATATTTCTGGTGTTTTATCCGACGCAGGATTTCATTTAATGCGTTTAAAGACGGGAACTCCTGCACGTATCGATAAATCATCAATTGATTTTTCGGTTTGCGAATTACAACCAGGCGATAATCCACACGATTGGTTTTCTGCGCCAAACCCAAATAATAATTATGAGGCAGTTTGTTATATAACACATACTACAGAACGTACTCATGAAATAATCCGTGAAAATATAAAAAATGCGCCTATGTACAATGGTGATATTCGTGGTACAGGGCCCCGCTATTGTCCATCTTTAGAAGATAAAGTTATGCGCTTTCCAGAACACTTGTCTCATCATGTATTCTTGGAACCAGAAGGTTTAAATAGTAATTTAATTTATCCAAATGGTATATCAACCAGTTTTGGTGCAGATATTCAAGACATATGGATTCGTACAATTCCTGGGTTAGAAAATGCAAAAATTGTCCGTTATGGTTATGCGATTGAATATGATGCAATTGATGCACGCGCATTAAAAGAAACTTTGGAATCCAAAGATATCTCAGGTTTATTCTTTGCCGGTCAGATAAACGGAACATCTGGTTATGAAGAAGCCGCCGCCCAAGGTATAGTTGCTGGTGCCAACGCCGCCGCATTTGCGTTAGGTAAAGATACATTAAATCTGGACAGAACAAATTCTATGATTGGTGTATTGATTGACGATATAACAACTCTTGGTGTGGATGAACCATACCGTATGTTTACATCCCGTGCAGAATATAGATTATCACTGCGTAGCGATAATGCGATTGTGCGTTTAGGAAAAATTGGTGTAAAACTTGGTTTAATATCAGAAGAACAGTACGAAGAAAAGTTTGCGCGTAAAGAAAAAATCATTGCAGAAAACGATAAATTTTATGCTGGATACATCCAGCGCAATGAACGTGAAATAGCGGCATACAAACGTGATGCGGAATTAAAAATACCAGCGAATTTTGAATATAAAAAAATGCCTGGTTTAACAAACGAGTTGATAGAAAAGTTGACTGCAACCAGACCAGAAAATATCGCGGACTTGTCAAGAATTCCTGGGATGACCCCGGCTGGTATAATGGTAGTATTACGTAAAATTAAATGTGGAAATTCATAGAAACATATACTATGATAAGTGCCACATGCCGGTTTAGCTCAGCTGGTAGAGCATCTCATTCGTAATGAGGGGGTCGTAGGTTCAAGTCCTATAACCGGCACCATAGGTTTAATATGAAAAAGACAACGATAATTATTATAAAATAACTTGGCACCGCGCTTCTGCACGTGGCTGGGGCGCATATAGCGCCCGTTTTTTATAATGCTAAGGAGTACATAATATGGCATACCCAAAGACCGAACCAAAAGCTAATTTCCCAGAATTAGAACATGAAGTATTGGCTTTCTGGCGTAAAGATGACACATTTCACAAATCTTTAAATAAAACCAAACTAGGTCATCCGTTTTCTTTCTATGACGGGCCGCCTTTTGGTAACGGTTTACCACACTGGGGGCATTTAGGTGTTTCAGCAATTAAAGACATGGTCGGTCGTTATCAGACCATGCGTGGTAAGCATGTTGTCCGTGAATTAGGGTGGGATTGCCATGGGTTGCCTGCTGAAAACTCGGTCGAAAAAAAGCAGGGCAAACAAGCCAAAGATATCGTTGCCGATCAAGGTATTGATGCATTCTGCGATATGTGCCGCACGGATGTTTTGACCTATACAAAAGAATGGGAAAAATTCATCGAACGTATGGGCCGTTGGGTTGACGTTGGTGATGGTTATGGATACAAAACCATGGATAAAAATTACATGGAATCCATGTTATGGACTCTGAAATCCTTATATGAAAAAGGTTTATTATATAAGGACTACAGCGTAAATCCTTTTGACTGGGTAAACGGTACTGTTGTCTCTAATTCAGAAGCATCCCAAGATTATCGTGATGTTGTTGATGACGCCGTAACAGTTTGGTTTGAATTAGAAAATGGCGACCGTGTTCTGGCATGGACAACAACGCCCTGGACATTGCCGGCAAATAGTGCATTGGCAGTAAATCCTAATATGAAATATCTACGTATGAAGGATTCTGATGGCGCAGTTTATGTAATTGCGGAAAGCCGCTTAAAAGCATACGAAAAACAATTTGCAAACGCAGAGAAAATCGGTGAAGTAAGTGGTAAAGATTTGGCAGGATTGCACTATAAGCCTTTATTTGATTATTACGAAAATACATCTGATTTGTTGTATCAAGTAATTCCAGCTGAATATGTATCGGACGAAGACGGTACTGGCATCGTTCATATTGCACCGGCATATGGTGCAGATGACTTTTGGGCTGCAAAAAATATAGACCCAAAATTCCCAGTTCTGTTGAACGTTGATAACTATGGAAACTTTACCAGTGATGTTAAAGATTGGGCTGGTGAAAATATTTTTGAAGCCAACCCAAAAATCATTCAGCATTTGCGCGATAACGGTCATTTGGTGAAGAAAGAACAATACAAGCACAGCTATCCTTACAGCGACCGCAGTAAAGAAAAATTGATTTATCGTGCAACAGATTCTTGGTATATCGACGTGCCAAAAATTCGCGATTTGTTGATTGCCAATAACAAAAAAGTAAATTGGACCTCTGCAGGCGAACGTTTCCGTACTTGGATTGAAGGTGCACGTCCTTGGTCTATTTCCAGAAATCGTTTCTGGGGAACACCACTACCAATTTGGGAAAAAGATGGCGAATACAAAGTATTTGGCTCTATTGCAGAACTGGAAGAATTCTTTGGTGTAAAAGTTGAAGATCTGCACAGACCAACATTAGACAAACTGACAAAAGACGGATGGAAGCGCATTACAGACGTTCTAGATTGTTGGGTAGAATCTGGTTCTATGCCTTGGGCTTCATTACATTATCCTTTTGAAAACAAAGATAAATTTGAAGCAACCTTCCCAGCAGATTATATCATCGAAGGTCAAGATCAGACGCGCGGCTGGTTCTATTCTTTGATGGTTCTGGCAACTGCTTTATTTGATAAACCGGCGTTCAAGACAGTATCTGCGAACGGTATGGTGGTTGATGAAAATAAAAAGAAGTTCTCTAAATCTTTAAAGAACTTTGTCAATCCAGAAGAACAAATTGAACAATTTGGTGCAGATGCAATTCGCTTATTCATCCAGGGTTCTAACTTTATGAAGGCAGAACCTGTTCCAGTTGATAAAGAAGGTAAAGTTTTCGCAGAACCTACAAAGACAATTCTGACGCCGTTGTGGAATGCATATCACTTCTTTACATTGTATGCCAATGCTGGAAATATCACTGCACGCGACACTGTTAGTTCTGAAAATGCGTTAGATAAATATATCATCGCAGAATTAAATGAATTGGTATCAGTTGTCGGTAACGCATTGGACGAATATAAACCAGACGTTGCTATCAAGGAATTTATCAGATTCTTAGATGTATTAAATAATTGGTATATTCGTCGCAGTCGTGAACGTTTCTGGGATGAAGACCAAGATGCGTTTGATACTCTGTTTTGTGTTCTGACAAACGTATGCCGCACCTTGGCTCCATTTGCACCATTTATTAGTGATTATATCTACAGAAATTTAACTGGTGCAGAAAGTGTCCATCTGCAAGAATTTCCTATCGCGTCTGAATATGACCATAAAATCGTAGAAGATATGCGTCGTGTTCAAGCAATTGTATCTGTTGGTAAACAATTACGTGAACAATATAAACTGCGCAATCGTTTACCGTTAGCAAAAATGACTGTTGCTGGTGTAAATTTGGAAAATTATGCAAACATAATTCGTGACGAATTAAATGTAAAATCTGTAGAATTTACTGCTGATATATCAACAGTGGCAGATTCTTTTGTGTACCTAATCACACCAAAAATTGGTGCTCGTTTAGGTGGCGCATTAAAAGAAATCATACCAGCGGTCAAACAGGGTAATTATGAAATCTCTGACGGTAAATTAAATGTTGGTTCTTATTCTTTGAACAGTGATGAATTTGAAAAGCGTTTGACTGTCAAAGAAGGGGTCACAGGTGCAGCATTGCCAGATAGTACCGCTGTTGTCGTATTAGACACAGAAATAAATTCTGAGCTGGTTGCGGAAGGTTTGGCAAATGACGCACTACGTTTCATTCAAGATACACGTAAGACCATGGGCTTGGATGTTTCTGACCGTATAAATATGGAATATAGCGCAGACCCAGCACTTGCCAATGCGATTGAACAACATAAAAATCGTATAATGAGTGAAGCATTGATAAAAAATATATCACAAACGGCCTCTGGTGAGTATAATACAGAAATAGAAGGATATAATTTATCCATTTCTATCACAAAGGCTTAAATAAAAGTAAGGAAAGGAGATAACTATGCGTAAACTTTTAATACTTTGTTTATGGGTATTATGTGCCGCAATAATTTTCTTTGCAGGATTTTATATTGGTACACTGGATACAGATGACCATAAAATTAAAATTACATCTCAATGCACAGGAATTGGCGTAGAAAAAAGTTTTTCTGCAAATTATGAACGTATTGGCGATGAAGTCATAAAAGACGAACAAACAAATTCTGAAAAATACACAACAAGATGTTTGTGCTTTGCATCGAATGCGGAACATAAAAACTTGTGGGTTGATACCGTTGAAATGTACGGTGATTCAGAAGAAGAGGTTCGAAATATTTGCAATTCCGATTGCCAGAAATTATGCGAAACTCGCTTAGAACATTTTAATTTTGCTGAATAAAATGGCTTTAACACCGGAAATATATTTCAAGCATGTTCCAAGCGTAATCGATATGACGATACGCAGTGAATTGTATCATACCAATGAATTTAATTTTGCGGTGGCGGTAATTCTGTCTGCACAGGCAACTGATAAAAAAGTAAACGAAGTAACGCCTGAATTGTTTCGCGTAGCACCGTCACCAGCAAAAATGTTGGCTCTTGGTGAAGATGGTTTGAAAAGACATATTCGTGTTTTGTCTTTTTTTAACAATAAAGCAAAAAGTATTATAGGTCTTGCAGCTGCATTGATGAATGACGAAAACGGAAAGGATGAAAATTATAAATTCCCGAAAAAATATCATAATCGCGATGCTTTAATGAAATTACCTGGAATAGGGCAAAAGACCGCGAACGTAGTCATGAACGTGTTATGGGATGCACCAAATATAGGTGTTGATACTCATGTATTTAGAAATTCTCATCGCTATGGTTGGGTTGGTGCAGATGCAAATACACCAGAAAAAGTTGAAGAACAATTATTAAAAATAATCCCCAAAAAATATCATCCAATTGTAAATCACGTTATGGTTTTACATGGAAGATATATTTGTAAAGCACTGCGACCTAAGTGCAATGAATGCCCCGTTGCGAAATGGTGTAAGGCAGCAGATAGAACTATATAAAAAGCCGGTATTTACCGGCTTTTTACTTTTTATTTATCACGTATTTTTGCATCACACTTCTTTTCTACATTTGCAATCACAGCATTCTGCAATTTTTGCAAATCTTCGTCAGACATATTTTCTGTCGGTGTGATTGTTATAGTGAACGCAATTGACTTCTTGCCATCACCCATATCAAACGCATCAAATACAATCGAATCTGTTATACGTGCGTCTGTCGAAACAGCAGTTCCGACCAATTTTTCTGCAGGAAAATCTGCATCAACTATAAACGCAAAATCACGTGTAATCGGTTGAAATTCACTTACTACAGGTTCTTTTGGCCTGCGAGCATTTGGTAAGTTTTCAACATCATCTACTATTGCAATGTTTACATTTGTTTTAATTTTCAACTTATGTGCAATAGACGGATGTATTTCACCAAACTCAGCAATTTTCTTTTTGCCTTGCATAATCGCACCATATCTGAACGGATGTGCCCATAGCGGTGCATTATCTGTAGATACAGTAAAACGCTGACCATGCATCAATGCAACCAAATCTGCCTTTACATCGTAAATGTCTGTTGGGCGATTCCTACGTTGCCAATGTTTAGGTGAAGTATTACCAGTTCTGATAACGCAAATCTGAGTATGTTGTTCGTCAGGTTTATCACCATCAAATACAGTTCCCAATTCAAATATATTCAAATCAGGAAAACCACGTTTTTCATTTTCAGCAACAAAACCTAGCAAATTACCCAACAACCCATTGCGAGCCGTATCCATATCGTTCACAATAGGATTTGCTATTTTTACAATCGATTTATCAGATAACATTTCTTCGATTTTAGAATTACCAAAACCGAAAGATTTTGCTTCATTCAACCCACGCGTCGCTAATTCTCGTTTTTTATCTATGTAGTAATCACGATGTGGTGCAGAATCTGTAGGTTTATGAACCGCAGCTTTTGCAATATTATCATAACCATATATACGAATTAGTTCAGAAACAATATTTTCTGGTATCTCTACATCAACACGATTAGATGGCGGAGTTAAAATCCAACTTTTATCGTCTTCATCTATCTCGTACCCTAAGTCAAACAAGATATTATGTTGTTCAACCTCATCCATTTCTATACCAGTTTTTTTACCAAAGATATCTGGAGTATATCTTATCTTAGGAACATACTTATTTTTCATTATGTTTTCCCAATCTTCCCAGAATTCTTCTGTTGCATCACCATATTCTGCAGGTGGATTAAAGAATTCACCCGCAGCAACAGTGCCGTATATTTCACCACCACATTGTTCCAATATTATATTGGCTGCACGCGCCAACGCACGTGGGGTTAAAGTTGGGTCTATGCCACGTTCATATCTGTATGAAGAATCTGTTGATATTCCTAAACGCTTAGACGTTTTACGTACAGATACAGGATTAAAGTAAGCACTTTCCAGAATAATATTCTTTGTATTTTCTGTTGTCATACCACGCGCACCACCAACAACGCCAGCCAAAGCCAAAATTCCGGCATCATCAGCAATTACTACGTCTGTTTCTTTTAATGTATGCTTAGTACCAAATAAATCAGTAAATTCTTCACCATCTTTTGCCATTCTGACAGTAATATCGCCTTGAATTTCATCGGCATCAAAGCAGTGCATAGGCTGCCCCATATCATAACAAATATAATTTGTTGCATCAATTGGTGCATTCTTTGGATTTATACCTATTGCACGTAATCTTGATGATATTTTGTTGTTACTTGGTGCGATTTTTATATTACGAATTTCACACAAAGAATATCCAAGACATTTTTCTGTTTCTACATGTACATTTCTGCTGCCTGTACCGTATTCAGGAAAATCATCAACAGGAGCAATATATTCACCTAAACCAGTCGCTGACAAATCACGCGCAATACCACGTACAGCCAGATAATCCGGACGATTTGGCGTAATTCCTGCATCAAAAACAATTTCAGTATTTAAAACAGGTGATCCTATTTTTGTATTTTCTGATAATTCAACAATACCACTATGGTCGTCATTTATCCCCAATTCACGTCCACTGCACATCATACCATCTGATAACACGCCACGTAATTTTCCACTTTTAATTTCATGGCCTTCTATTATGCAACCAGGCGTTGCCAGCGCAGAAATTAAACCAACACGCGCATTTGGTGCACCACATACAACCTGACGTAAAGTGCCACTGCCATCATCTACTTTCAGTATATGTAAATGGTCGCTACCAGCCAATGGTTCACATTCTACAATCTTTGCCGCAATAGGAGATACGGGAACAATTAAATCTTCAACTTCTAATCCCGTACGAGTCAACGTGTCAGCAATTTGTTCTGCTGTTGCGTCTGTCTTTAAGTAATCTTTTAACCAATCATAAGTCCACTTCATTTTTTGCCCCCGTGATTAGAAACCAGCATTCTTTAACCAGCGAACATCGCCGTCATAGAATTTACGTATATCATTTAAACCGTACTTCAACATCGCAAGTCTGTCCCAACCAAAACCAAACGCAAAACCTTGGTATTCTTCTGGATTTATACCGCAATTACGAAGAACATTTGGGTGTACCATACCAGCACCCATAATTTCTAACCATTTTTTACCTTGCCATTTCAGGTCAATTTCTATACTTGGTTCGGTAAATGGAAAGTATGACGGTCTTATACGTAATTCAACATCATCCATTTCAAAAAACTTCTTTAAGAATTCACGAACATCTGCCACCAAATCAGACATTGTTATATCTTTGTCGATATACAAACCTTCTATCTGATGAAACATTGGGCTATGCGTTGCATCCATTTCTTTACGGTATGTTGCACCAATACCAAACATCTTTATAGGCGCACCTTTCTTTTCCATACTGCGAATTTGTATCGCTGATGTCTGCGTACGCATCACATTACCATTTTCTAAAAAGAATGTGTCTTGCATATCACGAGCAGGGTGATATTCAGGTGTATTCAATGCAGTAAAGTTATGCCAATCATCTTCAACTTCTGGGCCTGTCCACATTTCATAACCAAATGATTCCAGGATTTCAGAAACATCCGCCAATGTATGTGTCAACGGATGAAGAGTTCCAAAATTTTCTGGTTCTTTATTCAAAGATACGTCTAGCTTCTGTTTCTGCAGACCCGCCATCATTGCAGCATTTTCCAATTCCGATTGACGTACCTTAAACAACTCGCGCAATTCTGTATTTTCACGATTTAAAGCCGCGCGTGCATCATTGTCTAAGTTTTTCATTTCCTTTAAACGCGCTGTCATCGTACCGTTTTTACCAAAAGTTGCCGTGTACAAAGCCTGCAATTCTTCCAACGTATTTATGTTTTTTATCTGTTCTTGCATAATCTTTACCTTAAATTAAAACAAAAAGCCGTCATTCGACGGCTTTTATAATACAAAATAAATCACCTACCGCCAAGGCATTATTTAGCTTCGGCAGAAGTAAATCGTTTTGCAGTTTCAACCAATTTTGCGAAGTTTGCATCGCCAGCATAAGCCATTTCAGCCAATACTTTACGATCCAATGCAACGCCAGCCTTTTTCAGACCATTCATAAACTGGCTGTATGTCATACCATTGCTGCGTACAGCCGCATTGATACGAACAATCCACAAACCACGAAATTCACGTTTTTTAACGCGACGGTCACGGTATGCGTACTGTCCTGCTTTTTCTGTTTTTTCACGTGCTGCACGATATGTTGTGCTATGACGACCCAAATAACCTTTGGCACGGGCCAAAATCTTGTTATGTTTTTGTTTTACGGTGGTTCCGCGTTTAACTCTTGCCATAAATCTACCCCCTTAAATTATTTCAATCCATATGGGGCCAAGATTTTTGCCTGACCGACCATGTTATCATTCAGATACTGTGGTTTTGAACCAGCGTTATTTGCACGCTTGGATTTGTGACGCAACAGTTTCTTGTGGGCATTTCTGGCAACACGGATTTTACCGGTCGCTGTCATAGATGCGCGCTTTTTCAAGTACGACTTTGTCTTTAATTTTGGCATTTTTCACCTCTTTAAGTTCACCTTATGGCAATGCCATTGCCATTTCGGTTTTGTATAACACGAGCCTTATTCTGGCATAATTAAATGAAAAATCAAGTTTTTATTGAATATCTGCCTTTTAGCGTTTAAACTTATGCCCGATGAACCAGAATAAAATATCTTCAAGATTAAAAACTATTGTAAAGTCTGCTTGTGCGGCGGCCGTTTTACCTATTCTGTTCATATATATTATGATTGCTAAACCAGACTATACCATAATGAACGGTTTGGCTCATGTGGTATTACCAGTTGCAAACTGGGTTGGTGATGTAATTACTTGGCCTATACGATTTGTTGGTTCAACAATAGAAAATGTTCGAGAATTATCTAATTTACGCACAGAAAATGAAGAATTACGTGTCAGATTGGATGATGCTTTGCGTAATAAAAACCTTTGTGAAGTAGCAATTGCAGAAAATCAAAAACTATCACGCGAATTAGATATAGTAGAAAGTCAACCGCGTGGGGCAGTTGTTGCAGATGTAACTTACGATAATACCGCATTTCAGCATAGCACTTTCTTCATAAACAAGGGCGTTAAACACGGATTGCAAAATGGTATGGTTGTTGTTTCTACCGATGGGGTTTTGGTCGGTATAATAACTGATACGGCCCCATATTTTTCACGTGTACGTGCTTTAACAGATTCAGGTACAAATATTGCCGTGCGTGTCGCAGGTTCAGAGGTTTATGGTTTCTTACAAGGTAATGGTTCCGCCACACCAACAATGGGATTCTTTAGCGATCCAGAATTTCAACCATCTGAAGGAATAAAGTTAGTAACAAGTAATATCAGCGGGGTATTACCAAACGGACTTATTGTCGGTGAAATGATGAATGACACAGACGTAAAGGTTGTACAACCCAAAACTTTGTCACGTGTAGTCGTTTTACAATTTGATACACAAGACGAATATAAATAATGAAATATAATATAATAAATTTTTTAAAAAAGGCCTTCCCGTTTATCGCCGTAATAGTATTATGGCGGTTATCAGTTGCTTTTTGGAACCCTGCTGGTATTCTAGCTATAATACCTATATTTTATTGTTCATTTGTTAAACCCGTACCTTGGTTTGCACCAATTGCTATACTGTTCTGCTTTCTGATTGATTACCGGTTTAACACACTATGTTATTGGACTGTTATGTATTGTCTTTTTTATGCAATAAACGGTTTTCAATCCTTTTTTGATATCACTCGCATTGATAATAATGCTTTAAGTATATTTATGATATTCTTTGGTATCGCAACATTTATTCTTTCTATGTTACACCCAAATATTTCAAATCTTATGCGTGCTGTTTGGCTGTTTGCTTGGGTTTCAACGTTATATATTCCTATAACCGCTCTTATCAAAAAGGTATGTTATGATAGATAAAGAAGTTGCACGCCTTTTTGATAGACGTAGTGCTTTATTTTTAACTGCAGGTGCTGTGCTTACATCCGCTTTGATTATGCGTATGTTGCAGATGCAGTTATTAAATTACAAAGAATATACTAAGAAAAGCGAAAATAACTCGTTCCGAATTCAGATAAATAT
The DNA here is from genome assembly GCA_944390125.1 of uncultured Alphaproteobacteria bacterium. Lineage (GTDB taxonomy): Bacteria > Pseudomonadota > Alphaproteobacteria > Rs-D84 > Rs-D84 > Enterousia. The sequence continues at coordinate 367,927 of CALXOX010000001.1, read as the reverse complement.
GCCAGAACGTGGAAAAATTTTATCTGCAACTGGTACTCCTATATCCAGAGATACAGAAATATATAGAATATATATTATTCCAGAAGAGGCAAAAGATATAGAAGGTGTTATCTCAACAGTAGCAGCTGAATTAAAACTGAAGAAAAAGCGAGTCGAACGTATATATAAACAAATAAAAAAACAAGCTCCTTTTCAACCTGTTTTAATAAGTGAAAATTCAAACTGGGAAGAGTTAGCAAAATTACAAGCAAAAAACATTCCAGGTTTGCATGTCAGAAATGGTTTTTCACGCGTTTATGAAATGGGTCCCGCTGGTGCACAGATATTCGGTTATGTTGGCGCGCCAAGTGAACCTGTACCTAACGCCCCCTTTATGACAACAGGTATTACTGGGCTCGAAAAACGATTTAATGAAGAATTGACTGGTACCCCAGGTCAAACTGTAATGATTACCAATGCCGTTGGTCGTGTCACTGGTGAAGATAAATCACAATTTAAAACAGCTATAACAGGCAAAAATTTACAAACCACCATAAATGATGAAGCACAACGTGCAATGTATGATGCACTTATGCAGCATAGGTCGGGCTGCGGTGTCGCCCTTGACATCAACACAGGTGATATTCTTGCAATGGTATCTACACCTAGTTTTGACCCAAATATGTTCAGTGCAGACGATGGTGAAGATTACATAGACTCACTTCGTAAAGATTCTATGAAGCCTTTTATGAACAAGGCAGTTGAAGGTTTATATCCACCTGGCTCTACCTTTAAAATTGTAGTTGCGCTGGCGGCGTTGGAATCTGGTGCTATTACTGCAAACGAAAAAATATTCTGTCCTGGTCACTGGGATTATGGTGATAGACGTTATCACTGCTGGGAAACAAAAGGGCACGGTTGGGTTACACTGGCTGATGCGTTAAAGCATTCTTGCGACATATATTTTTATCAGCTGGCTTTGCGCATTGGTATCGATTCTATTAAAGAAATGGCTATCAAACTTGGCTTTACCCAGAAATATATGGATGGTATATTATCTCGAGAAATGCCTGGAATTATTCCGGATAGATATTGGAAAGAAGAAGCAATAGGTTATCGCTGGATGCACGGTGATACAATCATTTCTGGAATTGGGCAGGGTTTTACACTTACTAACTGTTTACAATTAGCAATAATGATGGCAAGAACTGTATCAAACAAGGTTGTTATGCCACGTTTAATTCTAACAGATGAAAAACCACAATTTGCTAACCTTGGCTTACAAAAGAAAAATATAAAAGCTGTTTTAAACGGATTAGAACAAGTAACAAAAAAAGGCGGAACTGCTGCAGGTAGCGCAATAAATGTAAATGGCGCACGTATGGGAGGCAAAACAGGAACTTCACAGGTTCGTAGTATCTCTCGCGCCGAACGTGAAAGTGGTGTTTTAACAAACGAACAGTTAAAATGGAATATGCGTAACCATGGATTATTTGTTGGTTATGCACCGACTGCCAACCCTAAATATGCTGTATGTGCCATAACAGAACACTCTGGTGGCAGTGGGCCTGCAGCACGTGCTGTTGCAGCAACTATGCGTGCATTGTTAGATGATAAGAAGTAGAAAGATATGGCCAGACAAACACGTGTTTCTAATGCAAGTATGATGAGTTTTCCAGAAAAACTTAGTCGTTTTTCTTGGGCTATGTTCATACCAATGTGTTTGATATTGGCAGTGTCTATTGTCGTTTTATATTCTGCGGGCGGTGGTTCTTGGCGTCCTTTTGCGTTATCTCAACTTGTAAAAATAATTCTTGGTTTCGGCGTATTCTTTTTTGCAGCTTTTACTAATATCAAAACTTGGATAAAGTCTGCTTATATTATATATATTATTGCTTTTGTAATGATTGTATTGGTTACATTTGTTGGCCATACAGGTATGGGCGCACAACGGTGGTTAAACCTTGGTTTCTTCCATATACAGCCATCAGAACTGATAAAAATAGCCTTAGTATTGGCTTTGGCAAGGTATTTTGCATGGATGAATTCTGTAGAACTATCTCAAATTAAAAATTATGCTATACCCGCAGCTATGTTACTTGTTCCGTTTCTGTTGATTGTTGCACAACCAGACTTAGGTACTGCTTTATCTTTGGGTATGATTACAGTTGGAGTTTTCTACATAGTTGGGGCACAAAAAAAGTGGTTTATTATCGCAATAATACTGGGACTAATGGCTGCCCCTCTTATGTGGTATGGCGGTCTGCATGACTACCAACGCGACAGAATTATTACATTTATAAATCCAGACCATGATGCACAGGGTGCAGGCTATCAAATAAACCAAGCCAAAATTGCGTTCGGTTCTGGTGGTATGCTGGGTAAAGGATATATGGCAGGTACACAATCACAACAATCATTCCTGCCTGAAAAGCAAACGGACTTTATATTTACTATGCTTGGCGAAGAATTCGGTTTTGTTGGTGCTTTTTCACTATTGATGTTATACACAATCATAATCTTAGTTCTTTTCTGGTGTGCAAAAACTTGTAGAAATAGATTTGGGCAACTGGTCTGTTTTGGTTTTATGTTGAACTTTTTCATTTATTATTTTATAAATATCTCCATGGTTTTGGGTTTAATGCCGACCGTTGGGGTGCCACTGCCTTTGATGTCTTTCGGTGGCAGCAGTCTATTATCTCTGATGTTCGGTTTCGGTTTATGCCAGAACGCACATATTCATAAAGACCAACAATTATCTGCAAAAGGAAGTTAAATACTATGAATCTTTTAATAGTTGAATCTCCATCAAAAGCAAAAACAATTGAAAAGTACCTTGGTGCTGGTTGGCGTGTTATTGCATCTGTTGGTCATGTTCGTGATTTAGTTCCAGAAAACGGCAGCGTTGATACAGAACATGATTTTGCTATGCGTTGGCAAATTATGCCGGGTAAAGAAAAACAAATTAAACTTATAATAAATGAGTTAAAAAAAGCAGATGCTGTATATCTGGCGTCCGACCCTGATAGAGAAGGTGAGGCCATCGCTTGGCATATTCTTGATATATTAAACGCAAAAAAAGCACTAGACGGTAAGAAAGTTTATCGTGTTGCTTTTCATGAAATTACTAAAAAAGCTGTAATGGAGGCAATTGAGCACCCACGTGAAATAGACAAAGATTTAGTCGATGCGTATATGGTTCGTCGCGCTTTGGACTACTTGATTGGATTTGGTATATCCCCATTATTATGGCGCAGGAATCTTGGACGTAGTGCAGGGCGCGTTCAATCAGTTGCGGTAAAACTTGTCGTTGACCGTGAAAAAGAAATTGAAGCCTTTAAACCAGTTGAATATTGGTCTTTGGCATCTGTATGCACTGCAAAAAGTTCCGAATTCAATGCGCAATTGTCGAATGCTGGCGGTAAAAAAATTGAAAAAATGACGATTGAAAATCGTGAACAGATGGATAACATTTTGGGTAAAATTGGTAATCCTGATATTCGCGCCAGTGTTATTTCTATTGATAAAAAGAAGACTAATCGTCGTGCCGCTGCACCATTTACAACAAGTACACTTCAGCAAGAAGCTTCTCGTAAATTATATTTTTCTTCAAAGCGTACAATGTCTACTGCACAAAAATTGTATGAGCAAGGTTTGATTACTTACATGCGTACTGACGCAACAAATTTGTCCGCAGATGCTGTAAATGAAATCCGCAGCTATATAGCAAAAACATATGGTGATGCTTTCGTGCCGAAAACACCAAATGTATATGTTACAAAATCTAAAAATGCACAAGAAGCTCACGAAGCTATTCGTCCAACTCATTTTGATGGAAAAGTAAATAATTTAACTGGTGATGAAGTAAAATTATATGACCTTATCTGGAAAAGAACTATTGCCTGTCAGATGACTAATGCTGAGTTCGATAGTGTATCTGCTGATATAGAAACAGAAAATAAAGCCGCTGTATTCCATGCTGTTGGTACAACTCGTACATTTGATGGTTTTATGCGAGTTTACACAGAAGATAAAGACGATGCAGATGAAAAAGATGAAACTAAATTACCACCTTTATCCGTTGGTGATGAAATCATTATTACAGAATTAAAACCAGAACAGCATTTTACACAACCTCCTGCACGCTATACAGAAGCATCATTGGTAAAGAAATTAGAAGAATTAGGAATCGGGCGTCCATCTACGTATGCAGCCATTATGTCAACAATTGTTGATAGAAAGTATGTAGAACAAGATAAACAAAGACGTTTTCATCCAACACCAGGTGGTTGGGTAATTTCTGCATATTTATCTAAATACTTTAATGATTTAGTAGATGTGAATTTTACCGCAAAAACAGAAGATACGTTGGACGATGTTTCAAATGGTAAACAAGATAAACTAAAAGCTTTGCGTAATTTCTGGACTCCTACATCTGCAATGATTGAAGGCGCGAAAGACGTAAAAACTGCAGAGATAATTGATTCTATAAATGAAATTATGCACGATCATTTATTTGCGGACGGAAATGATAAATGTCCTAAATGTGGCGGAAAATTAGGTATTAAATTATCAAAGTATGGTGCGTTTATAGGTTGTGAAAATTATCCAAAATGTAATTACACACAAAAGCTTTCTGACGCTGAACCAGAAAAAATTGATGAAGAAAAAACTGAAAAATCAGAAAAACCGAAATCTATAAATGTAGATTTAGGTGATGGAATTTCTTTCCGTGTCGGACGTTTCGGCCCATATGTTACAGACGGCAGTAAAAACGTTCCAGCAAAACAATACAATGAAGAAACTATTACACTAGATATCGCACGTGATTTGTTGCAAAACGGTGTAAAAAAAGCAGAACCTATAAATCTTGGAGACAATCCAGAAACAGGTAAGCCAATATTCTATTATCCAACAGGTAGATATGGTGCATATATTTCTTCTAATCGTGTGAATGTGTCTGTTAAAGAACAACCTGATTTAGAAACGGCTATAAATTTAATAAACAATAAAAAGCCAAGCACAAAATTTAAAAGGACAACAAATAAATAATGCCCAAGTATGACAGAAATTTTACCGATGAATTACGTGAACGTCTGTCTATTGTTGATGTTGTAGGTCGGCGTGTGCCACTGGTAAAAAAAGGTCAAAATTACTGGGGATGTTGCCCATTTCATAATGAAAAAACGCCAAGTTTTTCAGTAAATGAAGATAAAGGTTTTTACCATTGTTTTGGCTGTGGTGAACATGGCGACATTATATCTTTTGTGATAAAATCTGAAAACGTAGATTTCAAAACAGCTATTACAGAATTGGCTTCACAGGCGGGTTTAAAAATGCCTGATTACAAACCAAAACCAGAAGCACAGATTAAACGTGAAGAATCTTATTACCAAATAATGTCTGATGCTTGTGATATATATCAGAAAAAACTATTTGAACCTGAAGGTGAAACCGCTTTAAATTATATAAAAAAGCGCGGTTTTACTGACGATATGATAAAAAAATATCGTATTGGTTATGCACCTAAAAACAACATTATCGCAAACAAATTTGTAAATCTTAAACAAGAAAACTTATTAGCCACAGGTATGTGCAGACGCGGTGATTTCGGTATGTACGACTTCTTCCGTGATAAATTGATGTTTCCTATATTTAATGCACATGGACAGATAGTTGCTTTTTCTGGTCGCAGTCTGGACGGCAGTGAACCTAAGTATATAAACACCAGTGACACAGAATTATTCCATAAAAGAAAAACTATTTTTGGTTTTAATTTTGCACGTGACGCAATTCATCGTGCTAATCGTAGCATAATTGTTGAAGGTCAAATAGACGCAATTCAAATGCAATGTCATGGCTTTCCTGAAACAGTTGCGCCACTTGGAACCGCATTGACAGAAGATCATATTGCAATACTGTGTAAATCTAATCGAAATATCGTTTTTTGTTTTGACGGTGATAATGCAGGACAGAAAGCAGCAGCACGTGCTTGTGATATTGTGTTACCTTTCTTGCGTGATGCATCAGAAGTAAAATTTGCATTTGTTACAGGTGGTAAAGACCCTGATGAAATTTTAAAAACTTCTGGGGAATCGGCAATGCGTCAAATAATAGATGATGCAACACCACTTGTTGATTTCTTATGGAACCTTGCTAACGCCGGATTTACTGTATCTACACCAGGTGGCAGAACACAAGCAGAAAAATTTTTAAAGCAAAAAATAGATAAAATTACAGATCAGGATTTACGTTCTGAATACGAACACGAATATGATTCTAGAAAGTTTAATTCGTGGCATAAATGGAAAAAATCATCACAAAAAGTACAAAATATAAATTTGCCTCAAATAGATGATATTACAAAAAATACAGTCGTTTTTATTGTAAATAAATATCCACAAATTGCCGAAAGATATGGTGATTTCTTGGCAAATATGGGTATTGATTTTGACGCAAATGTTCCAGAAATAAACATGGATGAAAAAGCTGCTGAAAAATATATTGTTTCTTTGAAACTGCAAAAATATATAGAAAAATTGCAAAATGAAAAAAAAGATTTAACATCTAGATTGTTATCTGGTGAAGATGTAAAAAATAAGATTAAACAAATAGATGAAAAATTGATTGATGCACAAGAAAAAATGGAAACGCTTATATCTATCTAAAAATGGATACTAAATATACTTATCTTTTACGTAAATTTGGAGAAACACAGGTATCTGCTTATTATGTACCATATAAAATGATGCCTGTATCATTATCTAAAGTATTTGAAATGCTTAGACTTACACACTCAACTTTGCGTAAATTTCAAATAGGTATTCAGATGGAAACAGACGGTAAAAAAGAAATTATATGGCATCCAAATATTTATAAAATTTGTGAAAGTGTATCTGAATCATATAAATTAAAAAAAGATGAAATACCATTAGATAAAGATTTTAATTTAATATGTGGTGCAAAACTATCACCAACACAAGTAATAAATAAAATACTTCAAACAGAATCTATTTTAAGATAAAAAAGCCGGTAAATACCGGCTTTTTTATAAATTTAATTATTAAACAAAAAGTGACAAATATCGCCTTCTTGCATAATGTACTCTTTACCAACAAGACGCATTTTACCGGCTTCTTTAACCGCAACTTCACCACCAAGTTCTATAAAATCAGACGGTGAAATTATTTCGGCACGAATAAAGCCTTTTTCAAAATCTGTGTGAATTTTACCAGCAGCCTGTGGAGCCGTCATACCTTTACTGATTGTCCACGCATGTGCTTCTTTTGGGCCAACCGTATAAAATGTCTGCAAGCCCAATGTTGCGTATCCAGTTCTTATAACCTGGTCTAAACCAGATTCTTTCAAACCTAAATCTTCTAAAAACATTTTGCGTTCAGATAAATCTACTATCTGCGCTATTTCCATTTCTATTTTTGAAGATATTACTAATACAGGAGCAGACGCGCCAAACTTATCACGTACCACATCAGAAAATTTATTACCAGTTGCAGCAGATGCTTCATCTACATTGCATACATATATAACTGGTTTGGCAGTCAATAAATTAAACGGCGACGCATCAACGTCTGAACTTCGTGCAGGAACACCACGCGCCAACCCATCCCGAATAACCTTTGCGTCTGCTAACTGCTTTATCGCATTTTTATCAAGCCCATGTGCTTTCTTTTCCAGATTTTTCATCTGTTTATCCAGGCTTTCTATATCTGCCAACATCAATTCTGTTTCAATTGTGTCTATATCAGATAATGGATCTATTCTGCCGTTTACATGCACAATATCATCATTTTCAAAACATCTTACAACATGAATTATTGCATCCGTCGATAATATGTTTCCTAAGAACTTATTACCTAAACCTTCACCTGCAGATGCACCTTTTACAAGCCCAGCAATATCAACAATTTCTAGTTGAGTTGGTATTATCTTTTGTGATTTTGCAACTTCTGCTAATTTATGCAGTGTCGCATCAGGCACTACTACACGGCCTGTATTTGGCTCAATCGTGCAAAAAGGATAATTTTGCGCGTCTGCCGCGGCACTTTGTGTCAATGCATTAAATAATGTAGATTTACCAACATTCGGTAATCCAACAATTCCACAATTGAATCCCATTTTTATTTCCTTTATAATGCTGATAATATGTCATACATGTGGGACGAATTCAATATAAAAACCTTTCCAGCGGAAACTATTGTTTACCGCGATGGCGTTTTTTGCCCAGATTTATCAACCATTGAAAATGTTGAATTTAACAAAAAATATGACAAACCCGTTCATATTATATACGTCGGCGAAATAAAAGATAATTGTAATCTGGATATAAATATCTCAGTTGATAATCAGCCTATATTTCTGAGTGTAAATGTAAAAAATAAAAAGCCGGCTTTTTTAAACATTTTTATCAAAAATGCCGGTAAAAAATCCGATTTTCGTGGACATGTAATGCTGCAAAATTACGATAATTTAAAATTTAATTGTACCGCTGAACATACCGCACCAGATTCAACTATTTTAGTAAAAACTAAATTATTAGCATATAAAAACACTATATCTAAATTATCTGGTACAGCAATAATTGATAAAAATTGTACAGGTGTAAATTCTGATATCGCTTTTTCCGCATTATCCGATAAAACCGCCAGAATAGAATTTATGCCAGCGCAAAGAATACACGCAGTACCGAATACCGCAGATCATAGTGCTTCTATTTATCAACCAAGTGCCTCACAAATAGAATATCTGCGTGAGGCTGGTTTAACAGGTGCAGAAGTTGATAATGCTTTAAAAGAAGCGTTCTTAAACGACTTTTCGTTATTTTAATCTCGTTCGCGTCCAAGTGTTTTATTGTTATTTGATTGGGCAAGCTTATAAGCACCGACTTTAAACTTATCTGTCTTTGTATTGTTAGAATATTTATCTTTTAATCGTTCTAATTTTTCATAAAATTTTGATATTCTATCACGATAATACAAAACCCAACGCTTTCCAAATCTATCTGGAGATTCATTTTTACGGGCAGAAATATATGAAATTTCATTCATGCATTTTTGCCAGTCTTCTGGCGTAGCGTTTTTTTCAATAAAATCTAAATACTCTTTAATTATATCTACTTGCTGTTTTCCACGACTGTCTTTTATTTTTCCACCAGACGCCAGAAAAGATTCAGAACCAGAAAGATTCGCAAACATTTCATCTTCTACAAGTGTATAACCAACCCATTTCATTTTTTCATAAATGTTGCTATCAGCATTTGGATTCGGCATAGTACGAATGTAAGCCTTGGTCCTTTCGTTCATATTATATTTCTTGTTCGCCTTTTTGCGTCTGGTTATAAAATCCAGTAAAGAAAATTCTGATTTATAATGACCTGCAGCAAGTTCCTTGGATTTGCGATATGCATGTGTCAATTCGTGTGTGATAAGTTCTGCCATCATACTTCTATCAACAAAAACGTCATTACCTTCAACACGAACAGGCATATTTATATTTAGCTCAAGCTTTATCTTACCATCCTTTAAAGAATCACCATTTATAAAGAAAGCATCTGCAAAACTTTGTGCCTCACCATTATCATATTGTTCTGGAGATAATCTATAAAAACAAAAAAATACACGTGATTTATCATCACGAATAAAATCCGGACCTAACATCGCAACATCACTGGATGGTATACGATACTTAGTTTCATATTTCGGATTTTCTTCTGCTTTGTACTGATTTATATATTTATCTATTACAGAAAGTATTTCTTTAGATTTCATAAAAAATTCTCCAATAAAAAAACCCCATTATAAGGGGCCATCAAAATATGATGATTATTTTTTTCTGAAACCCTGTTTGGCCTTTAATTTAGGATTATTAGGGTCAATCAATATTACCTGTTTACCACGGCGAATTTGTTTTACATTGCCACGTTTTTTCCAGGCTCTTAATGAACTTAAAAATTTCATCTCTAAATCCTTTGTTGTGTGGCCATTATAAACGCTTTTTGTGAAAAATCAAATAATATATTATTTATTTGTTGTTTTTGTAGGCCCTGTTTATATTGTTGAAAACTGTTTTTAACTTTTTTTTAACAAGTTTTCAACATTTTTTTCTTAGTTTTCTGCGGATTTTGTAAAATTTGTTGGAAAAATAGTCGGAATAATAAACAGTTGAAATATCTAGGCGTTTTTAACAGTTTTAACAATTTTAGTTAAATGCTTTTTATACTTGTTGAAAACTGTTGAAATTGTTATAATTCTAGCAACAGAGGGGGAGCTGAATCCAAAAATGAAGCAGCAAGTACTGAAGGCATTGGCAAATCCAGCACGTATATTTTACGTGCCTTATTCGCTTGCAGTAATCAATTTTGCAATACAATTCATTGTTTTTATTGTACTTTTTGTTATAGGTTTGGTTTTGTACGGTGCTGATTCTTGGGTAGATCCTTTGTATTTTTTGGTATCGGTTTGTGTTGTTCATATGATTTTGGCTTTTTATTCAAAAAAAGAACCACAATTAGGGCAGATAATTTCGGCAAAAATTCAACTTTTTAAACAAAAAATACCTGGTAGGTTGGCGGCGTAGAAATGAATGGATTTTTTGAACATTTTGCAGGTGGTGAATTTCCTTTAACAGCGACTATTTTAGTCATGGTCGTTGTGTTCTTGTTTATTATTTTGATGATGTACTTGCCTGCTTTGACACGAAAAATATTCCCTAAATTTGGATATGCCAAGTATGCTCAGTATTTACCGTTTAAAACAGTTTATACTGATAATTCTATGACACTAACTGATGGCAGTATTATCAGGGTTTATCGTGTTTCGGGTGTTCAAACTAGTATGCAAGACGATGAACAACGTGCAAAGTTTTTAGATTTAAGAACTCAATTATTTAATCAAATTCGTGATCCAAATGTTGTTTTACGTTTTTATACTGTTCGCGATGCTGTCGGCGAAAACACAGATTATGATTTTGATCAGCCTGTATTGCAGAAAATTTACAATAAGTGGAAATCGCAAGGACTTCGTATTTTTACCAACAATTATTATATCGTATTATCTGTTGGTGGTGCAGGGGCGCGCGACAAATTAAATCAGTATGGGAATTATTTAGAGTCTATTTTGGCTGCGTATCGTCCACAAGTTTTGCGTAACGATTCTACAGATAATATGGCAAAGTTCTTTGGACGTATTTTATCGCCTATAACTAAACCAGCACCAAGTGTTTGTGATCAAAATATTTCAGACGTTGTTACTGTTGATGACGTTGATTTCATGGATAATGGCGTAATTCGTTATATAGGTGATGGGCGGCAATCTTTTGCAGCAGCAATTTCTTTTAAGATTTCGCCTGATTACTTAGATGAAGATTTCTTTAATTCTGTTTATACAATTCAAACAGAAATGATTTGTATGAACGCATTTCGTATAATGGGAGCTGCTGATATAGAGGCAACTTTACGTCAACGTCGTGCAACAGCAGATGAAAAAGAACAGTCTGCAACTGAACAGATTTCTGAGGCAGAATCTGCAATGGATGAAAATATTTCTGGTAATCAGAGTCTGGTAAATTACTATCCTTTATTCTTGATATTTGGTGCAACTATTGAAGAACTAGAAAAGTATATTGATGAATTTAATAAAATAGCAGCATCATTTGGTGTATCGCCAATTGTAGAGTCTTTTGCATCAAAAGTTTCTTGGTTTGCACAAATACCTGGCTTTGATGTTTTCCCACGCAGTTTTAAGATGTTGTCAAAAACTGCCGCTGTTAGTATACCAATGTCCAGCACACCGCGCGGTGTTTCAAATTGCGATTGGGGCCCAGGACCTTTGGTTATTTTCCCAACCGCACAGGGAACACCATATCAGTTCCAATTTCATGTTTCTGATAAACCTGCCGCTGTTGCGCATACTTTAACAATTGGTCCAACTGGTGGCGGTAAAACTACTTTATTTAGTTTCTTGATAGCACAATCTTTACGTCATAAGAAATTAAAAGCATTCTTCTTTGATAGAAATAAAGGTGCGGAAATATTTACTCTATCTGTTGGTGGTAAATATGTAACAATGGTCGGAAAGGATAAAAATAATAAAGAAGCAGATTCTTTCCAGACACATTTAAATCCTTTGAAAATGCCAGATACGGCGGCTAATCGTGCTTTCTTGCGCAGATGGTTTGCGATGATAACAGAACAGAATGATGCGGCATCTGCTGACGAAATTGCACGTGCTGTTTCCGTCAATTTTGATTATCTGCATGAAGAAGATAGATTATTAAAAAATCTGTGGGAAAGTTGTTTCTCTTCTTCTGGTAAGATGAGACCTGCTTTGAAAAAATGGGTTGATCCTTTACAGTATGGCGACTTGTTTAACGAAACTGCAGATACATTGGATTTGAATTCAAGACTTACAACATTTGATTTTACTGATATTTTACAGGATGAAACTTTGGCTCCGGCAGTTATTTCATACATATTGCATAGAATAAATAATATAACTGTATCTGGTGGAAATCCGTCTTTGATTATGATTGACGAAACAGCACCTATGTTAGAAAACAAGATGTTCCGTGACAACTTTATTACAGGATTACAAGAAGGGCGTAAAAATCGTCAGGCATACATGGTCGCGTTCCAGCGTGCAAATGTTTTAGATAAATTAGGTATCGGTGATGTTGTTCGTGGACAAGCACAAACTGTTTTGTTCTTCCGTAATCCAGCAGCGGACGCATCAGACTATCAATATTGGAATTTAAATCCTTTGGAGATGGCATTTATTCAAGGCAAGGCATATCCTAATTTGAAACGCGCGGTATTGTTATCCAGACCTGTTACAGGGGAATCTGTAATATTGAATACAGAACTTGGTGGTTTGGGTAATTTGTTACGTTTGTTTGAATCTGGGCGTTCTTCTGTGTTATTAGCCGAAGAATTATATGCACAATATGGTAATAACTTTGTTTCAGAGTATCTGAAAAAGCAAGGGGCAGGCGATTTATAAACGATGGTTTTAAGAAAAGTTTATTGGCTTTTAACTGCTTTGTTTATATCGCCGGCATTTGCCTATGATGATTGCTTGCCTTATAAATTTACACCAAAGGTAGTTTTAGATGTTCCTGTCTGGACAAAAGAAGTAGTTCAACCGCTTCGTTTTATGGATTTATTACATGGGAACGTTAGTGCAACTATGGTTGATAATTACGATATTGTTGCAGATATTACAAATATAGAGGATGGTTATTGCGTTGCATTAAAATCTGTTTATGCAACTGTGGGTTATAGTAATTTTTTGGTTCAAATAGATATAAGAAATAAACCAGAAACTTGCTCTTATAATGCAGTTTTGGCTCATGAAGATCAACATATTCGGGCTTATTTGTCTGTAATAGATGATTATAAAAAAGAATTACAGGATTCTATATATAATGCTGCAGATTCTATTACACCGATATTTGTACGAAATAAAGAAGATATAGATGCTGCAATAACTGAATTAAATGCTGAATTACAAGCACATCCTGATTTAATATTAGTAAAGCAAAAAATCAAAGCCGCTGAAGAAATTCGTAATAAACGTATAGACCAGCAAGACACAGGCGAAACATTTAAAAAATGCTTTGAGTAAAAAAACTAGATAATATTATTCTTCTGTATTCTTATTATAATAGTATTCTAATAATTCGTGAGAATAATCTTCTATTCGACCACTTGGCAGAACAAGCATTCTGGTAATACCAATCTGTTCTACGAATTCTGGATTGTGGCTGACAAGTATTATTGTTCCTTTATAGTCGCGGAAATTATCACCTATTATCATCTGAGTTTCTGGATCAAGATGATTTGTAGGTTCGTCTAAAACTAACATATTTGCACGCTTTAACAGCATTTTACATAATGCAACACGTGCCTTTTCACCAGGTGATAATACCGATACTTTCTTAAATACATCCATATCAAAAAACAAAAAGTTCGCTAAAATTGTTCTTAGTTGTTGGTCGGTATAATCCGAATTTTCTACATTTTCCAGAACTGTTTTGGCTTCATCTAATAATTCTAATTCTTGCGCATAGTATGCAATATCTGTTTTAGGATTTATAGTTATTGTTCCGCGTTCTGGTGGTAATTTACCAAGTAGTAATTTTAATAAAGTTGATTTTCCTGTTCCATTTTCACCAACTATCAAAAACCTTTCACCACCAGTTATATAAAAAGATAATTTTCTATATAATAATTTGGCACCTGGATATCTGAACCATAAATCTTCAACTGATATCGGATGACGTGAACCTTCTGTTAAAGGTGTTAAATCTATCTTTATTTTTTTATAAGTTTGTTCTCGTAATGTTCTGTTTTCTAAAATCTTTTTTAACTGATTTTCACGAACATGTCCGACACGCTTTATACTATGATTTGTAGGACTTGCAGCACGAGCCTTTTCTATAAAACTACTTAGATTTTTTATTTGTCTTTCTTCTGTTTCTATTTGTTTTTCGCGTCTGTGTTTTAACTGAGCCGCTTTATTTTTATAATCATCATAATTACCGTCAAATACGGTTGTTTTATGAGATACTTTATCAACAAATAATATTTTATTTACAATCTTGTTTAAGAATTCTATATCATGGCTGATTATTAAAACCATACCCTTATATTTTCTTAGATATTCACATACCCAATCTTTGGTGTTTATATCAAGGTGATTTGTTGGTTCGTCTAATAATAATATACCAGACATAGAATATAAAAGACGAGCGAATGCAACTTTAGACTTTTGACCGCCAGATAGATTCTTTAATTTCATATCTAACATTTCAGAATCAATCTGCATATTTTCAATAATTTCAAGTAATTCATCTTCTGCGTGATAATAATTATAATATTCCAACCTTTCTTGAGTTTCAGATATTTGATTCATTATATCTTGATCGTCTGGATTATCTGCAATTTTTTCATATAAAACTTTTAATTTGTCTTCTAATTCTGCAATAGGACGTCCTGTAATTAAAAAGTTCCAGACGGTAATTTCAGGGTCTGATATTTCTATTTGTTGTGGCAAGTAACTTATATTAGCGTTATTTGTGTCGATATAACCCGTGTCTGGAATAATTTGGCCGGTTATTATTTTGAATAATGTAGTTTTACCGGCTCCATTTACACCGACTATACCAACCTTATCACGTGGTAACAGACTAAATTCAGCAGCGTCATAAATGACGTTTGTCCCGAACGATAAAGATAAATTTACTGCTTTCATATTTAAAATGTATTGTATAATAATATTGTGAATAAAAGGAGAAACAATGAAAAAGTTGTTAGTTGTATGTTTGGGGTTAGTTTTGGCTGCCTGCGGTGAAAAAAATTCTATAGAAGGAAAATGGATAGAACCTGTGCCCAATATGCCAGAAATAAAGCAAGGTTTTAGTTTAGAGCAGGGTGGTGTTGCAGAATCAATAAATATGGCGACACTACAGTATTATGCATGGGAAGTGAAAGATAATACTCTTATTTTGTCTGGCAAAAGTATAGGAAATCATCAAGTTATTGAATTTACAGAAGAATATGAAATTGCAAGCATTGATGATGATAAATTGATATTAAAAAATGGCGATTTTGTACGTGAATTTACAAGATGTACAGATTGTGAATAAAAAAAGCCCCGAAATGGGGCTTTTTTATTTAACTGGTTGCGGAGTGTGGATTTACTTCGTCACCTTGAAACTTTTGCTGGCGCAAACCGGCGTCTTGTCGTCCGCCTAGTTTCTGCGGTTGAACCACATTTGTTCTGTGGTTCAAATCCAACGACATATGTAAAAAAATACCCCGTAAAGGGATATTTTTTATTTAACTGGTTGCGGAGTGTGGATTTGAACCACAGACCTTCAGGTTATGAGCCTGACGAGCTACCGGACTGCTCTACTCCGCGATGAACGGCACAAATAATACTACTTTTTTGTCAATATGTCAAATGTTTTTTATATCTATGCCCTTTTAGACCTTTTTCCTAACTGTCTTGAAATATGATTTTTTTACTGCTAAAATCCTAAAAAATTTAAGAGGTAAAGAGTTTTATAATGTATCAGAAGTTTAGAAAATTGTGGAAAGCTTTTTGGGAACCTATTTTACGTTTGTCTTTCTTTCAATGGGTTTTGGCTGTTGTTATGGCAATATGTATATGGTTCGTATATTTTACATGCCGTAAAAAAATTACTAATTGGGATGTTTTTAAAAAATATCGCAGAAAACCTGCTATATTTATATTTTGGCATGGACGCAGTATGATGTTATCACCTATCGTTTGTCTTGGTGGAATGCGGGCTTATGCAGTCGCAAGTCGTCATAAAGATGGACGAATGATGGCTAAATTACAGCGTTTGTTCGGTTTAAAGTCTATTTATGGCAGTACATCTGAGGGGGGAATTTCTGTTCTTCGTGAAGGGGTGCGTGTTTTACGCCGTGGAGATTACTCTATGTGCTTGTCTCCTGATGGGCCAGGTGGACCTTCTTTACGTGTGCAAGACGGGGCGTTGTATTTTGCAAAGATGACTGGGGCGCCAATTATTCCTGTATGTTATTCTTGTTCTCATTCTTGGTTTCAAAATAGGTGGGATAGGTATTTGGTCGCATTACCTTTTTCTAAAATTACTTGTAGAATAGCAAAGCCTATATTCGTTGATTCTAAAATTAGTGCAGATGAATTTGAAAAAGTTCGTAAACATATTGAAGATATTATGGTTAAACAAGTTCGTGATATGGACGGTGAATTTAACCTGTTTAAGGTAGAACAAGATTTAACCTCTGTTGAGTTTAAAAATAAACTTCGTGCAGAACGAGAGGCAAAGAAAAATAAGAAAAAAGAAAAACGTAAATAAAGGACTCTTATGAAAACTCCTTGGTGGTTTTTACATAAAACACCTTTGGCATTTATTTTATTGCCTGTGTCTTGGGTGTATTATTTATTTTCTCGTCTTATTTATGCGTTTCGTAAAATAGGTGCATATAAGTCTCGTCGTAAAATTATATGTATTGGTAATATTATGGCTGGTGGGGTTGGGAAAACACCTATTGTTCGTGCAATAGCCGAATTTTTAGATTCTCCTGTTGTTATGCGCGGATATAAGAAGAGTGCAAAAACAGGGAATGTCGGTGATGAAGCTTCAATGCTGGCGCGTAGTGGATTACAAGTTCATGTTGGGGATAGAAAAAGCAATGTGATTTTGTTAGATAAACAAAATGAAGAAAATTCACCAATTGTCATGGATGACGGTTTTCAAAATCCAAAAATTCATAAAGATATTTCTATTTTGGTTTTTGACCAAGGTTTAGGATATGGAAATGGATTTTTGCTGCCTGCAGGGCCTTTGCGTGAACCGTGTAGAGCTGTTAAACGTGCGGATGCTGTAATTATTATAAAAAATAAAAAGCCTAAAAAACATTTTAAACTACCTGATAATATACCAGTTTTTTATGCGTCTGGTAAGACTATATCACCGTATGATGAAGATGAAAAATTGTATGCTTTTGCTGGAATTGGTTATCCTAAGAAATTCTTTAATTCTTTAAAAAATGTGGTTGGTAAAAAGGCTTTTGCTGATCATTATCAATATACAGATGAAGATTTAAAAAAAATTATTGATAATGCGGAACGCAAAGGTGCTAAACTTATTACAACTGAAAAAGATTGGATGAGAATTCCTGTTGAATTGCGTGATGAAATCAAATACGCAAATTTGGACATGGTGATAGAAAATAACTTTTGGAATTGGTTGGAGGAAAAATTAAAATGCCAACATTAAAAAAACAAGTAAAAATTACAGGTAAAGGTATTCATTCTGGAATGCCAGTGAATATGGTTGTAAAACCATCAAAAAAGTCTGGTATTTTCTTTCATAGAATTGATATTGAAGGCAGCGCATTGATGCCGGCATTGTACAGTAATGTTGGTGAAACAAAAATGCGCAATACTACTATTGGTGATACTAAAGCGGCACATGTTCAAACTGTTGAACATTTAATGGCTGCTTTATTTATGTCTGGTATTGATAGTGCTGTTATTGAAATAGATGGGCCAGAAACACCAATTTTGGATGGAAGTGCAGCACAGTTTTATAAAGATTTTGTTAAAGTTGGAGTAACGGCAGGAAAACGTAAAAAAGTAATTGTTCGTAAACCTGTTGTTGCATATTCATCAGAGTTACGGCGCGATTTAAGTGTTTTTACTCGTTTAAAATGGTGGTTGATAAATACGTTGTCTGGACGTAAAAGTAACGGTTATGTAAAATTAGAACCGACAGATAATAATGCGCTGGAAATTACGGCTACTTTGATATATCCAGAAAAAATTATCGGCAGTCAGACGTATTCTTATATTTTTAAAGATACAAAAAAATCAGTTGATGATTTTGTAAAGAATATTGCACGTGCCCGTACATTTGGAAAATATTCTGAATGGGAATATTTGAAGAAACGTGGTATGGGGCGTGGTGCTGATGAAACTAATGTTATTGCGTTGAATGACAAAGGTGATGGAACTTTAAATGGCACTATTTGGCCAGATGAGTTTGTTCGACATAAAATAATTGATGCTATTGGTGATATGTACACAAGTGGTGGCTTTGTTGTCGGAAAACTGGAGTCATTTAAAGGCAGTCATGCTTTGAATAACTTAGTTTTGAAAAAGTTATTCAGCGACCCATCAAATTATGATATAATTTAGCATAAATAAAAAAACAAGGTGGATACTATGAAGAAAGTATTTGGATTTTGTACGTTGTTTCTTGCGTTGGCTGCGTGTGGCGGAATGATTAAACCAGAAAATGGCAGTCAATATTTAACTCAGTTAGATGCTGAACCAATTGGGTGTACTTTTTTGTACAAAATTGAATCAGAGGTTTCTGTTTATGACGCAGACGATGCCCGTGTTTATTTAGAAAACAGAATTGCTGATCAGGCACGTGGTGGTAATGCTTATTGGATAACAAGCCAACGTACTCGTCCTAATGAATGGGTAATATTTGGACCAGAACGTTCTTTTGTGTTGGTTGCAAATGTTTATGATTGCCCGCATCCGAATAACGTACGTACTGCCAAAGATGGTGGAACAAGCGTTACTGCAACACCGGTAGTTGTAGAATATCAGGTAAATTGCAATGATTCTATGTATGGTGGTCAGGGTGGTTGCTAATAAAATAAATATAAAATTAAACGAAGATTTCCCGTTGTTAAAAACAACGGGTTTCTTTTTGTAATCTGTGTTTGCCAAAGATAGTTTTTTTATGTTATAATTACTTGAAATAGTAGAGAGAGAAATTGCCAGGTCAAGTAATAACAGTTGATAGAAAGAAATATGCCGTTGGTTTGTTTTGGCAACCAACTGGGGCTGGTTATGTCGCACGTACATATGCTCGTGCGTTGGCGCGTAGTGTTGATAAAAAATTAAATCTTTATACTGAATATCGTGCGATGGTCGGTTTGGGTTCTAGAAAACTTGGACATCGTAGCGGTATGGACAGTGCTGCAGCATCTGTTACGGATGCTCTTGGTGAATATACGTCTTTTTTGGCGGTATTTGCAGTTGACAAGCAGTTTTATTTAGTTGCAGTTCGTAATGGTGTAATTTTAGAAGATAAATTATTTGACCGTGAAGAAGAAGCGCGTGCTGAATATTTTAAGCTATCTGAAATACCTGACTGGGGTGCGTTATTTGCGCCTGGTGCTTGGGGAATGCCAAGGGCGGTTGAGCGTAATTTGTCAGATTTAATTATGCGTGGCCCGCGGTCTGTTTTGCATCCAATAAGCCGTATTGGTGCAGGTGTTCTTTCTATTATTTTATTAGCAATATTTATTGTTGGTGTTTCGTGGTTCTTTCGTGAACCGTTGGAACAAATGTTGAATCCACAGCCAAAATTATCACAGGTTTCACCAGAAATTGCGGCTGAGTATGAAAAGCAGGTCGAAGAAAAAAATAAAGAACTGGATGAAGAATTTCAAATAGAACGTGCATCACAACCGGAACCAATTGTATTGCCGTATGATTATTTGCCAGATCCAGAAAAAAGAGCACAAGTTTGTTTCCAAGCAATTGCTTTCCTGATGCAACCAATTACTGGGTGGGAGCAGATATCAGCAGAATGTGGCGAAACACATGCAAGTGCCGTATTTAAACGTAATTTTGGTACTTTGGATGATTTTTATATGATTGCGACACAAATTATGCCAGGGTCTTTTGTTCAACAAGAATCTGATAGCTCGTTGTACGTTCGTGCAACTTTGCCGACAGTTCCAACAAAAGCGTCTTTGGATGAACGTGATGTAGAAACTGTTGCACGTGCTGCTTTGACAGCTTTTCAATCAGCGGGTATGAGTGCAGAAGTTCAGATGGTTGTTGATACTTTGACCAATGGGGTAGAAACAGTCAATTTAGATATAGTTGAAATTGCGGCACAATCAAAGTTAGGGCCTGTTCAATTTATGAAGATTTTTGAAGATTTTGGCGGGGTGTATATGACGCGTTGCGCGTGGGATGCATCAACACGTATATGGAACTATGAGGTGATAATCTATGCAAAATAAAAAGATATCTTTATCAATATTTTTGTTTTCGTTGTTGGTGTTTATGCCATTGTGTGTGCATGCCGCTGATGCAACTGCAGATACATCTTTGACTGATGATATTGCTGCAGAAATGGAGGCTGTATCAGCTGATGCAATTGCTGCATATGATTCTACTGGGTCTTTGTTTCAACAAATTACAGATTTGGAACAAGAAAAAGTTTTAATGCAACTGGAAAAAGAACGTGCTCAATTGAATCTTGAATTAGACAAACTGGCTGCAGAAAAAATTAGATTACACATGGAAATAGACGAATTGTCTGGTCGTGCGGAACAGCAACAGCAAGAATTAGAAAATGCTCAAGCAAAATTAGAAGCTGAAGCCGCAAAGTTAGAACGCGAAAAAGAACAATTGCAGGCTCAAACTGAAGAACTGTCTGCTAAAACTGTTTCTTATTCTTCAAATGTAAGCAATGAGACAGAAAAAGAACAGACTGTAAAGTTTAGTGATCAATATAGGTTGGTTTATGTGATTGGAGCAGGGTCTCAGTTGCAGGCAAAAATAGAAAATTTAGATACTGGCCAAAGTAAGACTATAAGCGTAGGCAAGGTTGTTGATGGATACACTGTTAAATCTATATCTTTAGATGAAGGTGTGGTATTTACAAATGGTGAAGATACACAAACCTTAAGTATTGGAAAATCTAAATAGGACGCATTCACATGAATGAAGCAGAAAATGATATCTTGAATAATGTACCTGTTACTTCAAAACCTTCAATACCTGCGGGTTTGGAGAACGCAGATAATAAAGATATCGTTGATTATTTGTTTTCTAATGGAAATCGTCTTTTAACTGCAACAGGTGCAGAACAGGAATTACCGAAAGACACTCAAAGTTTAATTGCTTATTTTTCTGGTGGGGAAATTATAATTTCCAGAACACACCGTTATGATGGACGTGTGTTAGCGTTTTTGGATTTGTTAAAAAAACGTGCCAGACCTATGCGTATACCGTTTTATTCTGATTTAGGTTTGGTATCTAGTATTTATAAAGCATATGAAGGACGTTTAGGGGGAATTTCTAAATCTCGTCAAGATTATGATAACCAGATGCAGAAGGATTTTGTTGATATTATCGCAAAAGCCGCTGCACAAAAAGTATCTGATATTCATATTGAAGTTGCTGACCAGACAACAATTTATTTCCGTATTGATGGTAGTATGCAACCAGTATTAGAATACAATTCTGGATGGGGTGAATCTTTTGTTCGTGCGGCGTTTGCTTCATCTGATATGTCGAATGCTAACTATGCGCAGAATGAATATCAATCAGCGCAAAAAGATGGACGTACACCTTTACGTGGAACAAAAGATTTATACTTGCCACGTGGTATTTTAAGTATTCGTATGCAATTTAACCCAATTGCATTCGGCAGCAGATATGTTGTTATGCGTTTACTGTATGACAACCCATCAGAAGGTATCAAGACAGAGCAAGAATTTGGTGAATATGAGCAAAAATTATTGATGCGTTTGCGCTCTTTTCCAACTGGTTTGGTAATTGTTGCGGGACCTACTAGTTCTGGTAAATCTACTACTTTGGTTCGTAATATGTCTTTGATGTTAAAGGAACATCACTACGAAATAAATATGATAACAGTAGAAGACCCGGTTGAACAAAAGATATTTGGTGCTCATCAAATGCCGGTCGTAAATACTACGAACGAAGAACAACGTGAAGAAAAGTATACAGAAGCATTGGCTGCAGCTTTGCGAAGTGACCCTGATACATTGATGGTTGGTGAAATTCGTACGTTGGCGGCAGCGCAATTGACCGTTCGTGGTGCATTGTCTGGCCATAATGTTTGGACAACTTTGCACGCAAATTCTGCAATGTCTGCGTTGACTCGTTTATTGGATTTGGGAATAGAGGCCTTTAAGTTAAAAGAAGAAACGTTGATGCGCGGGTTAGTATCTATGCGTTTGTTTAAAAAATTATGCCCGCATTGTCGTGAAAGATTGATAGACCATCCAGAAGCACCAGAGTATAACCGTGTGTTAGAGGCTTTTGGTGAATTAGGTTTACAACAAGTTTATATTCGCGGTGCAGGTTGTGAAGAATGTAAAGGTACCGGTACATTGGGACGTATCAAAGCTGGTGAAATAATTATCACAAATAGTGAATTTTTGCGTATGGCTTTATCTGGTAACACAGATGGTGCGTATAAGTACTGGTTGGAAGAAATGGATGGACGTACCCTGAAAGAGGCTGCGACTTCTTTGATGTTGCAGGGTGTAATCGGTGTCGATGAGTTAGAACGTTGGGTAGGCTTGCTGGACAGACCGGGGGTGTATTGATATGACAACCAAACTGGACCTGTGGTATGCAAAACTCGTTTTTCGTTTGAATACGGAAAAACGTATGGCGACTGCCAGAAAAATAGCGTCTTTGTTGCGTAATGATTTTACATTGATGGATGCGCTGGGGCGTTTAGAGATGATAGAATCTCATGGTGGAACTAAGCCTAATGAACCTTTCGCAATCGTTATGCGCGAATGGCAAAAGAATCTTGAAAGAGGTATGAGTTTTTCTGATGCTACACGCGGTTGGGTTCCGCCAGAAGAAACTTTATTGGTAACGTCAGGAAACTTGTCTGATTTGGTCGTTGCGTTGGAAAATGTTAGTCGTGTTGTTGATGGTACACAACGTATAAAAAGGGCCATGTTTAGTGCAATTGCATATCCTTTGTTTTTACTGTTGCTAACGTTTGGTATAATTATGTTGGTTGGTATTTATTTAGTGCCGCCTTTGGCAGAAATTGCAGGGGATAACATGGTTTGGCGTGGTATGGCCGCGTCTTTAATATGGTTGTCAGAATTTTCTATTAAATATTGGTTTGTTTTCTTGATTGGTTTTTTTGCGATAATCGGAATTGTCTGGATAAGTTTGCCTAATTGGACAGGGCGCTTGCGTACGTTTTTTGATAAATTACCACCTTGGAATGTTTATAAAATTCAAATGTCTGTTGGGTGGTTGATGAGTTTGTCTTCTATGGTTGCCGCAGGAATTACTATACCTGATGCTATGCGAATGTTGGCTGATACTTCTAATAAGTATTTGCGTGATATTTTGGAAGACACGTTGCATTATATTGCTAATGGTGATAATTTGGGGCGGGCGTTGAATAATACTGGTAGAAACTTCCCAAATGAAGAAATTATAGGTGATTTGGCCATATATGCTGATATGAATGCTTTTGATGAAAATTTATCAAGGGTAGCAAACGATTATTTGGAAGAGTCTGTCAGAAGAATGGAATCTATATCAAATGTTATGAATAGTATTGGTATCTTGCTTGTGTCTGCAATTATTGCTTGGGTTGTTTTAGGTACGTTCCAAATGCAAGATCAAATTACAAGTGCTTTGACCTAATAAAAAACGCCCAAGTGGGCGTTTTTTTACGTTCTTTTATACCATAAATGGTAAGTTTTCTAAAGTTCCTTCTGCAACACGTACATTTACGTCCAGCATCATAAATATTGTGTCTGGAGTATGTGTTGTGTTCATATTGAATATGTCTGTCGATAATAAGTGGCTTGTATTTACGGACAGACGGGTAATTAAATGGTCGTCGTCAAGTAATGTATAAATAGGCCCTATATCATGTGGGGTGTTTTCACCAATTTCGTGTTCGTTTTGCGGACAACGCAAGCCATCCAATATGGTTTTTACACGATTATCTATATCGCTATGCGGCAGTCCAACAATTTCCGGATGCATCATTTGAATGTCTATTTCTGCCAATAATTTTAAGTTCGGGGTAATAATTGGGTTCCAATCAATGCCACCAACATGACGTGTTGTAATAGGGCTTTTTGTAGCGTTTGGCATCATGTATTTTGTCATATTGTCCCATGGCTGGTGTTCTAGTAATTTCTTTAGTTGTGGATGAAATTGCATACGTATATCTGATATATGCTGGGAACGTTTTTTGGGGTTTATCAAAATATCGCCAAAATATAATAACTTAAATCTCATTTTTACCTTCCTTTACAGGCATATTTCATTGTTTTAAAGGGATTTTCTTATGGTTTTGTTTGTGTTAAAAATATCCCCTTTTTCCTTGATAATTATAGCATAAATTGCTATGTTTTACACAGAAAAAAGAAAGGAATATAAATGGCTGTTACAAACGAATATACCGGTGACTCAATTAAAGTTTTAAAAGGCTTAGAAGCAGTTAAAAAACGCCCTGGAATGTATATCGGTGACGTAGGTGAGGGTGGTTCCGGTCTGCATCACATGATTTATGAAGTTGTAAATAACTCTATCGACGAAGCAATGGCGGGTTATGCTGATACCGTATATGTTTCGTTGAATGCTGATGGTAGTGCGACTATTCGTGATAATGGACGTGGTATGCCATTTGATATCAACCATGAAACTGGGCGTAGTGCGCTGGAATTGATTATGTGTGAATTACATGCCGGCGGTAAATTTGATAATGAAAATAATGGTGCTTATAAAGTATCTGGTGGTTTGCACGGTGTTGGGGTTTCTGTTGTAAATGCATTGTCAACTTGGTTGGAAGTTCGTGTTTGGCGTGGTGATAAAGAAGCAAAAATGTCATTCGCAGATGGTGTCCCGACATGTGATTTGACTATTACAGAGAATAAAACACATCATGAACATGGTACAGAAGTAACTTTCTTGCCTTCACCAGAAACTTTTACGGGGACTGAATTTAATTTTGATACGTTGGAAACCTGGTTACGTGAACAGTCTTATTTAAATGCAAATGTTCGTATTATTTTGGAAGATTTACGTGGGGCAGAGAAAAAAACTCGTGAGTTTCATTCTGTCGATGGTTTGAAAGGTTTTGCAACTTATTTGGATAAGTCAAAAGAGTTGTTAAATCGTGAACCTATTCAGATGATAAAGCAAATAGAAGATACGTATATTGAAATTGTTTTACAATGGACTACAGCATATACGGAAACGTCTTTATGCTTTACAAATAATATTCCGAACCGTGACGGTGGTACGCATTTGGCCGGTTTTCGTGCTGGGTTGACACGTGCGATAAATAAATATATTGGTGAAAAATCTACAAAGAAAGATATAAATTTATCTGGTGAAGATTTTCGTGAAGGTTTAACCAGCATTGTTAGTGTAAAAATCCCTGATCCTAAGTTTGGTTCTCAGACTAAAGATAAACTGGTTTCTAGTGAAGTAAGACCTGTTGTTGAAAATACAGTATATGACATGCTGTATGAATATTTAGATGAAAACCCAACAATTGCTAAACTGATTGTAGATAAAATTATTGAAGCAGCAACAGCGCGTGAAGCAGCACGTAAAGCACGTGAATTATCACGTAAGAAAACAGGACCAGAGTTGGGTGGTTTGCCAGGAAAATTGGCAAATTGCAGTGAAAAAGATCCTGAAAAGTGCGAGTTGTTTATCGTTGAGGGAGATTCTGCTGGTGGTACTGCAAAACAGGGGCGTGACCGTAAAACGCAGGCAATTTTACCTTTGCGTGGAAAGATTTTGAACGTTGAACGTGTTCGCTTTGATAAAATGCTGGGTTCCGATACTATCGGTGCTTTGATTACTACTATGGGCGCAGGTATTGGTAAGGATGATTTTGATATTGAAAAAATGCGTTATCACAAAGTTATCATTATGACCGATGCTGATGTGGACGGACAACATATTCAGACGCTGTTGATGACGTTCTTCTATCGTTATATGCCGCAAGCAATTGAACGTGGGTATATCTATGTTGCAAAGCCTCCTTTGTATGGTGTTACACGTGGTAAGCAGCAATTATATCTGCAAAATGAACGTGAAATGGATGATTATTTAATGGATCAATTGGCAACTGATGGTGTTATTGAAATTGCTGCTGGTACACAAATATCAGGTGCAGATTTAAAGAGACTGTTGACATTGGTATTAAATATGAAAAATGCTTTGCAGCCTTTGAATCATATAATGCCATTACGTTTTGTGGAAGCCTTGGCTTTAAATGGTGTTTTTGATAATGAAAATGCTGAAAACTTTAAAAAAGCAGAACAGATGTTGGATGCTGAGGAATTAGAGTTTGAACGCGGTTGGCATGTTTCTGCAAATGATGCGGGCATAACAGTTACACGTACTTTGCGCAGTGTTACAGAAACTCATGTTTTGCCACGTGAAAAAGTTGCGGGGCCGGAAATTCGTGCTTGGTTACGCTTGGACGGACGTGA
Organism: uncultured Alphaproteobacteria bacterium; assembly: GCA_944390125.1. Lineage (GTDB taxonomy): Bacteria > Pseudomonadota > Alphaproteobacteria > Rs-D84 > Rs-D84 > Enterousia. The sequence goes on along the minus strand of CALXOX010000001.1, from coordinate 341,133 downwards.
TGAGTTGATGGATACTTTCTCTAAACCTGTTACGTTGCGTGTAAAATCTAAATCTCAGAAGATTTGGGGTGCGTTGAATTTGTTAGATACGGCGTTTGAATACGCAAAGACAGGATTAAAGATTCAGCGTTATAAAGGTTTGGGTGAAATGAATGCCGAACAGTTGTGGGAAACCACAATGGACCCAAATCATCGTTCTTTGTTCCAAGTAAAGGTCAACGATGCGTCTCAGGCTGATGAAGTTGTATCTATGTTGATGGGGGATGTTGTTGAACCACGTCGTGACTTCATCGTTGAAAATGCATTGGAAGCGAACTTAGACGTATAGCAAAAGGTTGTCGTTATGGCAGAAAAAGGTTTCTTTGTTGATGAATTCGGGCAAATACATCGTAATAAGGTCCCTAATAAGGAAAATGAAGAATTGTTGGCCGAATATCATCAACTGGAATATGAAATTTTTTCTCATAACGACAAGACACCTGAAAAATTGGCTCGTTTTGAAGAATTAAAGAAAATTCTTAATATAGATGAAAATTCAAAAAAGAGTGCTTTTTTAAAGGCTAAACAAAAAATTTTGGATAGCGTTGGGCAACAGACTATGTCTGTCTCTCAAATTTTGGCTATGGGACAAGACAAACAAAACGAATAATGTTTTCTGCAAAATGGTTCTTTGATTTGGATTCTCGTTTGCGCGAAATGGGTTTGGATTCTGATGCGCAGACGTTTGATGAAATTAGAGAAAATTTATCTTGTCGTAAAATATTGAATTCGGATGAATTTGCAACGCAGTGTGTATATGTTATTTTAGCTGGTGGTTTTTCTCAAAAGACGGCCAAGAAAATTCATGCAAAAATTATGAATTATATTTATAAAAATGGCGCGAATTTTGATGGGCTTTTTGAACTATTTCATAACAAAAATAAAGTAAATGCGATTTGTGAAATTTGGAATAATCGTGATGTTTTTTGTCGTGAATATTATGAAAAGCAAACAACTGATGAAAGAGTTAAATATTTATCAAAATTACCGCATATTGGAAAAATTACAGCAAATCATTTGGCCAGAAATCTTGGCGAAGATGTTGTAAAATACGATATATGGATTCAGCGTTTGGGGTGCGTATATGCTGAAAATCCTGCACTTGTAAAGAAAATAGATAATGGCAAACTGTGTGATGAAGTAAAGTGTGCGTGTGATGACATGTTTGTAGATTTATGTAATAAAACAGGCCTGCCTCGTGGTTATATAGATGTTGTTTTATGGAAAGCTTGTCAAAATGGGTTGATAAAATTATGAATGTAAAAATAGAACAATCTTGGAAAGATGCATTATCTGAAGAGTTTGATAAAGAATATTTTATCAAATTGACTGATTTTGTACGTAATGAATATTTATCCGGTAAGGCTATATATCCAGCACCTGCTAATATCTTTAATGCTTTTAATTTGTGTCCTTTGAATAAAGTGAAAGTTGTTATAATAGGTCAAGATCCTTATCACGAACCAGGGCAAGCCCATGGTTTATGCTTTTCTGTTTTACCTCCAACAAGAATACCACCATCTTTGGTAAATATTTATAAAGAAATACAAAACGATTTAGGACACCAATCTGTAACAAACGGTGATTTAACATACTGGGCAGAGCAGGGAGTTTTGTTGTTGAATGCAACGCTTACTGTGCAGGCGCATTTAGCAGCCTCTCATGCAGGAAAGGGGTGGGAACAATTTACCGATGCCGTTATTCGTGAAGTAGCAAAACGTGATAATATAGTCTATATGCTTTGGGGATCATACGCTCAGAAAAAAGCAGAATTTGTAAATCCTGAAAAAAATTTAATTTTAAAAAGCGTACACCCATCTCCTTTATCAGCAAGCCGCGGATTCTTTGGTAATCATCACTTTTCTCGCGCAAATCAATATTTGATAGAACATGGTAAATCTCCGATAGAATGGTAATAAAAAACGGCAATTGCCGTTTTTTTAGAAGCTGTAGGTCATACCTAAACCGTAAAACGCATAAGAGTAATTCTCTGTTGCTGTATTAGCGTTAGAGAAGTGTTGCATAAACAACTCTATTCCCCACTTATCATTTATTCTGTATCCACCGAATAATTTAAACTGAAACAGCAGTTTGGCACCTAAACGTTCGTTTTGTTGAGCCTGTAATCCAACGCCAACACTTGTTGCAAAATACCAGTTGTTTCCATACGCTAGCGCAATATCTTCTGATAAAAATATCATAGGTATTGTATATTTATCCCAGTCCCAACCATATTTTTGCCCAAATCCAAGAGTTTGTCCGATGTTGATAGATTGACGCGCAGGCACTTTAAAGAATGTGGTTGGTTGTGAGTACTGAATATGTGTAAAATAAAAAGGTACTAATTGTGTTGGTGGTGGAATAAGAAAACCACTGTTTACACCTTGGCCTAAATTTATCGCAATTTGATTTTGTTTGTCTCCCATGAAAGGATTGTCTGATGCATAAGCTGAAAAGCTTGTAAATAAAACTGCAAAAATTGTAGCGATTTTTTTCATACGCGAAATGTTATACTATCTGAAAAATTTTTGCAAGGTAAATTATTAAAAAATATAATAATTTTATATGTGAATAAATTCTTGCTTCTACTTTTGTTGATTCTTTCCCTTGCATTTAAAAAATTCTTTGATATAATGCGGGGCATTGGCGGGATAGCTCAGCTGGTTAGAGCAGTGGAATCATAATCCACGTGTCGGGGGTTCAAGTCCCTCTCCCGCTACCAAGATTTAGTCGGTTTTAAACCGGCTTTTTTATTAGAAATTATTTCCGACTTTTTCGTATCTTTTGTGTATACAGCCAATTGTGGTTTTGTGAACACCAGCCGTTATATCGTAATATATAAATCTTCCTTCGCGGTGCGATTTTACGAAATCGTCATCAGATAGTTTCTTTAAATATTGAGAAACTTTTATTTGTGGAATTTTTGTAACTTCAACTATTTGTGAAACACAAGACTCTCCATTGTAAGTCAGGTATTCTAATATGCGCATCTTATCGTAATTGGCAAACAATTTTATTCTATTTGCCGCCATAGTTGTATAATCGGTTGGCAATATCTCCTTATAACCAGTACGAAGGAACTTTAATTGGTCTGTCATGTGTCCAAATAATTTCCGTAGGCATACAAATATGCTGGCAGGGTATTCTTCGCAAATTTCATAATAGATAAAGATTCCACGTCTGTGTGTACGAACTAAATTAGCTTCGCGCATTTTTCGTAGTGATTGTGATATTATCATCTGTTCTGCGTCAACGCCATGTGCAATAGCAGATACGGAAGACATACCATTTACATCTAAAAATTCTAATATACGTAAGCGTAATGGATGGGCAATATAGCTCAAACCGTGTACGGCGCGTTCCATAACTTTTTCAGGTAAAAGACAATTTATTTTTACTTCTGGTAAAACTTTATCCGACATAAATCCTCGTTTGTATGCATTTAATATAACATTATTTTTTCGTATCGTAAATAATTATTTGACTTTTTGATATATATAAATAATAATATATATTGAAATATATATGTATAAAAAAGTAAATATTAGGAAAGGGGTAATTTTTATGAGATCTATTTTACGCAATTTGTCATTTATTTCGGCTTTGTTTTTATTGCCGTCGGTTTTGTATGCAAATCCAGCGTGTGCTGTGTGTACTGTTGCGATAGGTGCTTCGTTAGAAATAGCGCGTAGAATAGGTGTTCCTGATTCTGTTGTTGGGTTATGGGCTGGCGCATTATTGACTTTATTAGGTTATTGGACAATCAAGTTTTTTGATAAAAAGGGTTGGAATTTTTGTGGGCGGAATGCTTTGTTGATAGCTATTTCAGTCGCAATGATAGGTTTTATATATTTAGGCGAGGTGCCTTATGCACCCGTATGGATTTGCGGAGTTTTATATATAGATCCTGTTTTGTTTGGAACGCTGTTAGGTATGGTTTTATTTATACTGGTTGAAAAATTATATGACTGGATGAAAAAGAAAAACGGTGGTCACGCACACTTTCCGTTTGAAAAAGTTGTTTTACCTGTCGTTGTTTTAGGTCTGGTAAGTTGGTGGTTGTGCGTATGCAGTTTTTAAGCAAAAAAGGGGGAATATAATGGAAAAAATAAAAAACGTAAAAGAATTTGTTGAAAAATTAGATAATGCTAAAAAAGTGAATCCAAAGGATTTGTCTTCAGATCAAGACTTGACGATTGGAATTATGAACTTGATTTCTATTGAAGAACACTTGATGTTTTCTGGTGCAAAGACCGGTAAAAAAGAATTTTATGATTTAATCAATGATGTCCGTGAACAGCGTAAACAAATGATGCAGAAAATCATACCTTCTTATGAAGGTGAAGTTTGGTGCATTTCAAAACATTTATTAGCATCTTCTATGCGTCTGTTTGAAGTTGGCACAAAGGCGTTGGCGGCTGGTAATAAAAAAGATGCTTATGATTTGTTTGATAAATCTTACGGTTTGTACTGCATGTTCTGGGGATTAAATATGGGAATGCTGAATGGCGGGACAGATGTTAAATGGGTTAAAACATCTAATGTGCCACAGAAACAAGAAGAACCAGTTTGTACTTTAGAAGACAAAGACGAGGTTGGTGTTTCCCAAGGTCGTATGTCACGGTTAAAGTCATGGGTAAAAAACGCAGTAAATTGTTGTATAGAATAAGGGTAAGATTATGTTTAAATTTTTGATTATGAGTGTTTCTTGTATTGCTCTTTTATCTGCGTGCAACCAAGAAAATGCAAATAAGTTAGATCCAAATAAAGTGTATTTTTTCTATCAATCTACATGTCCACACTGCCACCATGCGCTGGAGTATATAAATCGTAGTGCACCAGAGGTCAGTTTAGAGATGCTTTCGATTGATGGTCCAGGTAGAGAATTATTTATACAATGTGTTGAAAAATTTGATTTGCCACGTAATTCCATTGGTACACCATTGATTTGCATGGGAGACAATTATCTGATGGGTTGGTCATCAGAGTACGAGGTAAAATTTGACGAGTATATTGCACCATATCGTATAAAAGATGTGATGCAAAAATAAGATGTTCGGTATTTCTTCTTTATCTTACTGGACAATCCCGTGTAAAAAGCGGGATTTTTATTCTTGATTTTTGTACCACAGCCCGTATAATTGGCGGTACAGATGCCCTAATAGTCTAGTGGTAAAACACGTCCTTGGTAAGGACGAGTCGCAAGTCCGATTCTTGCTTAGGGCACCAGATTTTGAGGGCGCGTTCGCAATGATATGACTGACAACCATGGAGCGAATTAAACCCACGTAAAGTTATAAATCAGGGTGGCACCGCGCAAACAAAATTGCGCCCCTGTAAATAAATCTTTTCGGGTGCCGAAATTCTCTTTTCTGCCCCGAATAAATAAAAAAAAGGGACCGTTATGTTATCTTTAAAATCTAAATACAGAACGCATACTTGCGGCGAGCTGAATAAACAAAACGTCGGCCAAGTCGTTACTTTGTCTGGTTGGGTTCATCGCAAGCGTGACCATGGCGCATTATTGTTTGTTGATTTGCGTGATAATTACGGTATTACTCAGTGCGTTTTTGATGGTGGAAACGAAGCACTAGAAAAAGTTCGCCCAGAATCCGTCATTAAAATTACTGGTACCGTTGTCGCACGTGATGATGCCGCTATCAATGACAAAATACCAACAGGTGAAATAGAAATTAAAGCTGATTCTTGGGAAGTTTTGACAAATGCTGATGTTTTGCCTTTCCAAGTCTTTGGTGACGATGATTCTGTATCTGAAGATTTACGTTTAAAATATCGTTATCTAGATTTGCGCCGCGAATCTTTGCATCGTAATATTTTGATGCGTAATCGTATGATTAAATTTATTCGCGATAGAATGTGGGAAATGGGATTCTCGGAATTCCAAACACCAATTCTGACTGCGTCCAGTCCAGAAGGCGCACGTGACTTTATTGTACCTTCGCGTTATCATCATGGAATGTTCTATGCTTTGCCGCAAGCACCACAGCAGTTTAAGCAATTGATACAAATTTCTGGTTTTGATAGATACTTCCAAATTGCTCCTTGCTTCCGTGATGAAGACTTGCGTGCAGATAGATTATTGGAATTCTATCAATTGGACTTAGAAATGTCCTTTGTCGATTTGCCGGATATTCAAGCTGTGGGTAATACTCTATTGCCAGCAATTATCAAAGAATTTGTGCCGGATGCAAAAATCTGTCCAGATATTCCGCATATTCCATTTGATGAAGCAATGTTAAAGTATGGCAGTGATAAACCAGATTTAAGAAATCCTATCATTATTTCTGACGTTACAGAAATATTCCGTGGTTCTGATTTCGGTATCTTCGCAAATGCTATAGAGCAGGGCGCTGTCGTGCGTGCTGTACCTGCGCCAAATAGTGCTGATAAACCACGTTCTTGGTTTGATAAACTTGGTGATTATGCAGTTAAAGAACTTGGCTTGGGTGGTTTAGGTTATATCGTTTTTGCAGATGAAGCAAAAGGCCCTGTTGCTAAGAAATTGGATACAGAGCGTATTGCAAAATTGCGTGAATTTTCTGGTGATAATTCTTCCTTGTTCTTTATATGCGACAAAGAAGAAGTTGCAGCAAAAGCCGCAGGTAAATTACGCAATAAATTAGGTGAAGATTTAGGTTTGATAGATCCAAAAGAATTCCGTCTATGTTGGATTGAATCATTCCCATTCTTTGAAGAAGATGAAGAATCACCGACGGGATTGGCATTTACACATAATCCATTCTCTTACCCAATGGCAACATTGGAAGAATTAAAAACAAAAGACCCATTGTCTATTAAAGCGGCGCAGTTTGATATGGTATTAAATGGCGCTGAAATATGTAGTGGTGGTTTGCGTAATTATAATCCTGAAATTATGTTGCGTTGCTTTGAAATAACAGGTTATGACGAAGAAATCGTTAAACAAAAGTTTGGTGGTATGTATACCGCATTCCAATATGGCGCGCCTCCGCACGGCGGTTGTGCGTTTGGTCTGGATAGACTTGTTCAGATTATGCTGAACGAACCAAACTTGCGTGAAGTTGTTATATTCCCAACCAATCAACGTGGTCAGGACTTGATGATGGGAAGCCCAAGTGAAGTTACAGAAAAACAACTTCGCGAGGTTCATATCCAAGTTCGCAAAAAGGGATAAAACGTTGGTATAAAAGAAAAGCAGGGCAACCGTGGTTGCCTTGTTTTTTATAAGAAATCAAACCTATTAAATTTTTATTCCCGCATATATATAATCTTAGGATAAAAATGGGGCGGGAATGAAATCTGATATTGATAAGCTTGCGGATATTTTGGGTTTAAGTGCATACCAAAGAAATGTCTTAAAATCTCATCCAGATGTATATAATTTATCGGGTTTAATTAAACGTGGTAATGCGTTATATGCGCCGCGTAATGCCACATCACACAGATTGTTGAATTTTTTATCTATATTATTCTTGGGCAGACCTGCGGATTTAATTGGTAAAAATAAAATGCTGGTTCGTAATTCGCGCGGAATAGAATTTTGTGCAGGTGGTTTTTATAGTGCACCAATTGGTCGCCAATATAGATATTACGCTGATGATTGTGGTAACATCATTACACGCGAAAATTTCATTCGTGAGACTTGCCGTAAGTAATTTATATTTATCAGAATTTATTATGTGTTTTTACAAAATCACGCATAAACGTTGAATCAAAGTTTTTCATGATTTCTGATAATGAATATTTACGGCTGTTGTCAGAATTTATTCTCAATTCTATTGGCGCTGGTACAGGTGATGTGCCACGTAGAACTAAGTCAAATGTCGCGCTCATCATACCGTTGTCTATCATCAATTCGCCAGTTGCGTCTGTATGGCGTAAACGTAAAGCAATTGGCTTTGTTGTTTCAAAATTCCCCTTGTCATACTTTCCAATTACTCTCATAGATTTTATTGCGGATTTACCACTTTCCAGTGCATAAGATAGTGCATATTCTGCGTTAAATGTATTTATAGTGTCTGCAGAGGCAAAAAATTCGTCTACACCAATACCAACAAGATAACCACCTTCAAATGTTAAATCTAAATTACCAGACATGTTATATTCTAAATCATGTGCTATGTTACCAAAGGTTTTCATATTTATTTCGGCGGTTATCATAGAATCTTGTATGTTCAATGGTGCAGAAGAAGACAATAAATTACCGTCTATAACAAATCTGTTTAATTGTGCAAATATGTCATATTTATTTCCATCACGTTTGAATGTGGCCAGCAGATTACCACGGTCGTTGTCTGTGATAGAAAAGGTCTGTATATTTGGTTTTAGTGAATATACAAAGTTTTGAAACAGCGTTCCGTTGTATATCATTGCATCTGCAGATAATGATATGTTTACTGGTAATGAAAAAGGTATCGTTATTGGTGCAGCAGTTAAATAACCAAGTTCTTCGTAGTTATCAATATAGTTTTGATTTAGAAATGAGTCTATGTCTAGCACGTCAGTATGCAGCGTGATGTTTTTTCCTGTTACGCTTCCTGTAAATGTATGACCTGCAATGACTATTTCTAAGTTTGATACGTTTTCACCGCGATATGTTCCTGATACTGTGTACTCTAAATTATTAAGAGCTTGTAAATCAATACCTGGGAACCAATCTTTTGCGTTTGTGCCCAAAATATAAAAATAGTTGTCTGTTAAATATAATTCCCAGCGACCAGAATTTGGTACAAAGTGCATCATATCATCTTCCCAGGAAAAATTACCAACAGCATTTTGCATGAATTGTGGTATTTGTTTAATGCTTGGGTCAAGCCAATGCAATGATTTGTTCTGTGCAAATTTATACGTAGGTATAATCTTATCGCCATCGATATCATAAGTTCCAGCGATGTTTGAAAATTCAAAATCCATATGGCCTCGTGGCGCAAGTTTTAATAATTTTTTTATAAAGTCATTGCGTTCAGGCATTTCTTTTTGAGAGTATACTAACAAATCAAACTTTTCTGGTGATACAGAGATTGCACCGACGTAATCGTCATATGAGAAGCGTTCGCATTTCCAAGTTTCTGGAGTTCCATAGAAAAGACACGTTGCAGGTTCTCCTTCGTAGGGCATTGTTATCATTAAATCATGGGCACCAAAGACATCAATTACTCCACCAGTTATTGCAATATCATCAGCCACAATGTTTGTTATTTCTAGTGCGTCTCTTGTGCCTGTGGCTTCTATCTTTAAATGTTTGAAAGTGTGATCGCCAAATTTTAAAGCACCAGTAAAATCAAGGTTAAATTTTGTTTGATAAAATATCCTGGACGGTTCTGTTAAAAACGTAAAATCATAGTCAATATCAGTGCCTTGCAATTCTACAGTTTTTTCCCCATTTGGTTGAATTTTTATATTACCTTTCAGTTTTTTTGTTTTTATATTACTAAATTTCCAGCCACGACCACCGTCCCAATCAAAATTCATTGTTAAATCGATTGATTCTTCAATTTTAGGCTCAGAAAAACCAAACCAACGATTTATTTCGTTCGTTTCCATTGCTATCTGTCCACTGGCGGAACCGTCTGCAAAAACACGACCAGATATTTCAAGGTTGTCGTTTTGGTTACGTATATAAAATTCATCGTTTTCAAAATCAATATCGTATTTATGATTTTGGGTACGTATGACTCCTATTAAATGACCATTTGCCAATGTTGCATTGATTATTTCAAAGTGACGATTTCTGAAATTTACATCTGAGTTATGAATTTCAATTGGAACACCGAAAGTTTTTGGTATCAGTGTGTTTATTGATAAGTCCGCATTGTATATAGTTATATCACCAGATAATTTAGCATTTTGTATATCGAATATGCTGGTTAAAGGTACAGAAAACATCATTGAACCAATTGTGCCACGTTGAATGCTGACTTCGTGAGCAACAATGGTTGCACGTCCTAATAGACTAAAATGTATGTCACCGTTTATTTTTGCGTTGACGCCTGTCTGTTCAGAAATTGTCTGCTCTATCTTTGGTTTCAGATAGTTTAAGTCTATCATAGGAGGAACCAGAACAATTGCCATCAATAAAAGGCCAATTGTTATAATTATAGACCAAAAGATTCTGCGCTTGTATCTAGGTTTCAGGGACATTCTCTCTTTCCTTGTATTTTGATTATAATGAATTATATTATAACTTGTGAATAAAAAAATATTTGATCTTCAAAGTGATTACAAACCTATGGGTGATCAACCGCAAGCAATTTCTGAATTGGTTGCGGGTATCAATGATGGGCGACGCAGCCAGGTGCTGTTGGGGGTTACTGGGTCTGGAAAAACCTTTACAATGGCCAATGTAATTGCAGAATTAGGTAGACCAGCCATGATTATGGCGCCTAATAAAATTTTGGCGGCACAGTTATATACCGAAATGAAGGCTTTTTTCCCGAATAATCACGTGGAATATTTTGTGTCGTACTATGATTATTATCAACCAGAAGCATATTTACCTACAACGGATACGTATATTGATAAAGACGCGTCTATAAACGAACAACTTGACCGTATGCGCCATAGTGCAACGCGAGCCATGTTGGAAGAACGTGATGTGGTGGTTGTTTCATCGGTTTCTTCTATTTATGGTATGGGGTCTCCGGAACAATATTCTGGAATGAAGGTTGTTTTACACACTGGCGACAAGATAAGTATGGCGGATGTTATGCATTCGCTGGTTGATATTCAATATAAACGAAATGATATGGCTTTTGAACGCGGCTGTTTTCGTGTCCGGGGCGATACGTTGGATTTGTTTCCATCTCACTCACAGGATAGAGGCTGGAAGTTGTCTTTCTGGGGGGATGAAATAGAAGAAATTTGGGAGTTTGATACTTTAACTGGTGCCAAGTTGCATAAATTAGATAGAATTGCTGTATATCCTAATACGCACTATGCAACACCGATGCCGTCTATTTTGCAAGCAATTGGTCAAATACGTGAAGACTTGAAAGACCGGTTAGAATATTTCCACGAAAATATGAAATATATTGAAGAGCAGCGCTTGCGCGAGCGTGTAAACTTTGATATCGAGATGATGGAGTCAACTGGTACATGTCGCGGTATTGAAAATTATTCTCGCTATTTGTCTGGTCGTGCACCAGGTCAACCACCACCGACCTTGTTTGAATACTTGCCAAAAGATGCGATTCTATTTATCGATGAAAGCCACGTTACCGTACCGCAAATTGGCGCGATGTCGCGCGGGGATAGGGCTCGTAAAGAGACTTTGTCTCAATATGGGTTCCGTTTGCCAGCCTGCATTGATAATAGACCGCTGACTTTCGAAGAATGGGACAGTCTTCGTCCGCAGACTATTTTTGTGTCAGCAACGCCGGCTGAATGGGAATTAAACCAATCTGGTGGAATTGTTTCTGAACAAGTTATTAGACCTACGGGGTTATTAGACCCTGTTTGCGAAGTACGTCCAACAGCTCATCAGGTAGATGATTTATTGGATGAGGTAAAGAAAGTAAAGGGCAGGGTATTGGTTACGACGCTGACTAAGAAAATGGCAGAGCAGTTGACTGACTATTTTGTTGAAAACGGTGTTCGTGCCAAATATCTACATAGTGATATCGAAACATTAGAACGCATAGAATTGTTGCGCGATTTGCGTCTTGGTAAGTTTGATGTTTTGGTTGGAATAAACTTGTTACGTGAAGGGTTGGATGTACCAGAATGTGAACTGGTCGCAATTATGGACGCAGATAAAGAGGGGTTCTTGCGTTCAACGCGTTCATTGATTCAGACAATTGGTCGTGCGGCTAGAAATGCAAATGGTCGGGTTATATTATATGCGGATAACATGACGGATTCTATGCGTGCTGCGTTGGGTGAGACAGCGCGTCGTCGTGAAAAGCAAATGGCGTATAATCGTGAACATAATATAACACCAAAAACAGTCACAAAAGCCGTATTTAATGAGGTTGGTGATAAACAAGAAAAGACAGATAAAAAGCGTCGTTTTGTTTATACTTCTGATGGTGTTATGGATGCAGAAACGTTACGTAAAGAAATAAAGAAATTGACTAAGCAAATGCGCGATGCAGCCGAAAATTTGGAATTTGAAACAGCTGCAGAATTACGTGATGCAATACATAAAATGGAAGACGATTTATTATTGTTGGAGTAGGTAAAATGGAAAAAACATATGTTTTAAAAAATATAGAGGAAACTCGTAATTGGGCGCGAAATTTTGCAAAGACTTTAAAAGCTCCTTGTGTAGTTGCTTTGCATGGTGATTTAGGAATGGGTAAATCAGAAATTGCGCGTACAATTATTCAAACTTTGCGCGGTGAAGATACAGTTGTTCCAAGCCCTACGTTTACTATCGTTCAAAACTATGACGGTATTTCTCATTTTGATTTGTATAGAATAGAAGACAGGTCTGAGTTGACAGAAATAGGATTGCCATATGCAATTCAAAATGACATTACTTTGATAGAATGGCCTGATATCGCCGCAGATATTTTACCAGCTGATACAATTCATATATATTTATCTGGTGATGGTGATTCAAGAACTTTGCTTATGAAGTAGTTGTCTGTATGTGAATACGTACTTATTGTTTGTTTATTATAATAATTTTATTTTTATGTCGGTTGCTTAAAAGCGACTATGTGGATACTGACGTCTGCATTGCAAACATGCATAAGGGCTTTAAAAGATCCCAAACCCACATCCCAATGGATTTTATCCATTAAAACAGCATTGTTTGTAAAATAAACCCAGATTTATATCGGGGTTTATTTTTCTGATTTTTGTTTTAATAAACTTTGTACTGCTAAAGGAAAATCATTACTCTTTGCAAGGTATGAACCACTGACAAGTAAATCAGCACCAGCATCCCAACATTTTTGTGCGGTTTCTGAATTTATTCCACCATCTACAGAAATAAGATATTTTAATCCGTATTTTTTACGTGTGGCGGCAAGCACGCTTATCTTTTTTAAACAACTTTCATCAAATTCTTGTCCTGCTGCACCGGGGGTAACAGTCATAATCATAACTTCGTCTATTTCGCGAAGTATCGGTTTTAATATTTCAACAGACGATTCCGGATTTAGTGCAACACCAGCACGGCGGCCGGCAGCTTTTATCGATTTTATTGCAGCACGGACACCAGATGTGTTTGTTGATACTACGATTGTATTTGCTCCTGCACGTATAGCATCGGCCGCCCACACGTCGGGACTTTCCGTCATTAAATGTACATGCAAGTGCGCCATTGTGTGTGCACGGATATATTTTAATTCTGATATGCTGCCACGAATATTTTCAACATACAGACCGTCCATTATATCAACGTGAATCATTGATATTCCGCCAGAACGGAATAATGAATATGTTTCTGAACTTTTCATGTCAAAACACAACGTGCTTGGCATGATAGGAATAAAACGAACTTTTTGTTTTGGCTTGCGCTTAAAGATTGATGTCATTTTATCGTAAGCATTTTTTATCCTTGTTGTACGTGCTGCGTATGCTTCTCGATGAGAAGATTCTAGGTTCCAGATGTATGATGATAATGCCTGTACAGATGCCGCACGTGACATATTTTCAACAGGAATGCCGAATACGTTTTCTATAAAATCTGCCATAGAATCCATTTCTGCACCGCCACCAGAAATTATTATCACGTTTGGGGTGGTATGTTTAAAAGGGGCCGCACATACAGATTTTATTTGTTGGCATATATCAATTATATTTGGAACTATTATATTATTTACGTCGGCACGTGAAAAATCATATGCTGTGTCTGCTGGGGTAAATCTGTCCATTTCTTTTGGCATTAAACCGCCGACATTTCTTTTTATACGTTCTGCATCTTCAAAATTTATGTTTAATTTTTCAGCAATATCATTTGTTATATCTGTACCACCAAAGTGTAACTTTTGGAAGAATATTGGACCATTGTCTAACCATATCGAAACGCTGGTAAATTCGGCTCCAAAATCAATGTACATTTCTGCACGTCTCTTTTTATGATGCACAGCATTTTGTAAATATTGGGGATCATAAAAAGAATATGGTTGAATGTGCGCAGCATGCAGCGTTGATGTCAAGTCCGACATGGATTCCGATGAGTAGTATATTGCACCAAATATTGCTGTCAAAGCATTGTCTATGTACCCAACAGGAGAATACAATTTTGACATGTTTGGGGTTTCATATCTCAATGGAACTATATGTATGGGAAAATAACCTTCTGGTGGGGTTATTTGACCTATCATTGATGCGACATCAGATTGAGTAAATTTATGTTCGCTGCGCCATTTTTTTGTCTTAGGACTTATCTTAAAAACGGCGGAACCAAAATTTCCTGTGATATATGCATCTTCAAAATGATCGCCAATTTGATGCTCTAATTCATCAATAACTGATTTTAGTGCAAATACTGTATCAAAACTGTCAACTGAATACATAGCAGATTTTGCTAAGTGGCCAGAACGAACACGATGTGCAATACCACGAACACCGCTTGTGCCTATATCAAGACATAAAAAACTTGAGTCTGATAAATTCATTTTTTATGACTTTTATTTTACTAATATTCGTGAACTATCACGCATATCTATCAGCTTTATATCCTTGGACAGAATTTGATGATTCTTGTTCAACGTTATAAGACTTGCAACCGCATTCTCAGGATTTTTTTCTGGCAACATTATTGTTATTCCACCAGTCGTATGCAGGTTCCATCTGCGGTTTTCAATAAATTCCAGATAATCCAAATCGCCAACTAAATTATGTGCCGTGTTTGTAATTTCTGATATGTCATTTGGAACCTCGCCACGAAAAACAACAGTATTCGGATTCCTTGTATCTGTTGGTTTGTTCACAATTGTGCCGTCTGCAGATAGTGGGTAATAAGATGTCCCATCTGTCCATTGAGCAACCGCTTGATATAATTGAACACGAATTGATAAATTACCAGATGGTAAACGGCGTGTTGCTGCCTTGCGGACACCAGGGGTTGCCATTATTCTGGCGTTTATTTCATCCAATGTTTTGCCGTATGCACGTGTGCCAGGTGCAACCGCTGCTGCAGTTGCAATTGGGCTTAAATCTTTGTTTGGTATGTCTGCAGATAAACTCATGCTTCTGACATAAGACAAATTGCTACGCCCCGTGCATACCATTATAACTCTTGTTGCAAGGTACACAGCCATAACAATGGCTACAACAAAATAAACCCAAAATAAAATTGAACGTTTCATACGTTCAATTATATCACAAAATATGTATATTGAAAAGTCAGGACAAAACTTTATGATGCACGCAGTAAATAACCACGTCTAAACATACACTTACGATATGAACCAACTGATTTTGATGTTGTATTTCGTGGTACTGATAACAAAGCACGCTGACCAACGTCTTTATATTCATTTGACTGGAATGTTACCCATAATCCGTCCCAGTCTGGCATAAGACTGCTTTGGTTTGGTGCTAATAACTTTGCAATTCTTGAGCGTGGCATATAAGATGGCTCATTTATTCCTAAGCAAGCTTTATGATCGCGAACAAATTGTTCCATTGTTACGGACTCATTTTCCCAGTTTAAAACTGTTGCGTCATCAATACTGCCACGATTGGCAGATGCGCATGCCGATAATATCAGTAGAAAAGCAATGTATTTTATTCTCATCTTTTGCATTATAATTTAATTGCCTTAGGGGGGCAATAGTTTTTATAATAGGGTAAAAGGGAATATAGGAAAGAGCATGGCACTGAGTGTTCAGAATTTTATTAAAATGGCAAATTTGTATAACCAGATGACAATGATGTCTTCGGCTATATGTGTACAAAAAGGCGGAATTGCAATGGAAAATTATGTTGGCCGCTTCTTTTTGGCAGATGTGTTAGAATTTGTTTATGAATATGGCAGACGATTGATAGAACAAAATAAAAATTCTGTTCCAGCAGATGTTGCTGCTGTTATACATAGGTTTGGTGAACAATATGAAAAGGTAAAAGATTTAACAACGCCTACTCAAAAACCAATCTATGAAATGACGTTGGAAGAATTTGAACGTGTCATGAATATATAAGTTTAAGGATAAGGGGACGAAATGAAAATAATCAGACAAATGTGCGGATTTTTTATCTTGGCTGTAAGCGCCGGATTGTTTTTAGGCTGTACCCAACGCGGACAGGAAAATGTACCGCAGTACGACACAATAAATGTTGTCGAGAATTTTGTTATTGATGAAAATTCTGTTCCTATCTTTCCTAAAAAAGCTGCTTTGACGACAGATACTGCACAACGTTTTTCAATAGAATTACCAAAGCGCTGTAAAGTAAATTGGGATAATCAGACAATTGTTTCTGTTGTTCCAGAAGAACCAATTGAAATGATACGTTTGGGTACTGGTGATGCTTTGCCAGAGTTACAGGTAACGGATTATGAATTCAAACAATTGACCGTTAAAGAAACGTTGGATAAATTACTTGATGGTACAGATATTGCAGTTATAGAAGATGGCGAAGTTATAGAAAAAATATCTGGTTCTATTGCGTCTGGTAATTTGGCAGATAGTGTTGAATTGATATCAAAAATGGGGCGTGTTTATTATTCTTATGATGCCGAAAACGCTGAAATACATTTGGATAATCGTGCAAAGTGGATGATAAAAATGCCTAAAAATGAAAGTATAATAATGGCATTGTTGGATGCTATGCATGGTGCAGATGTTCGTAATTTGTTGGTAGATTGGCAGGATAAGACGTTGGTGTTTGAAGGAAATTATCAGACGGAACGTGAAGTTGCAAAAATTATATCAGATATCGCATCTAAGAAATATATGATTGCTTGGGATATAGATGTTTATCGTGTGTATCCGCGTACAGATAATCCTATTATATGGATGAACTTATTGCCGGCTTTTGGTGATAGTAATATCAAAATGTCAATTCCTGGTGTTGTCGGGCGTGCGCTGGTTGTAAGTCCTGAAATAAATACAAAAACTTTGCAAGAATTTTTGTATCAACAGGCAAATGTTGTTCTGATATCTCAGGGGACCTTTGTTATACCAAACGGGTGGCAATCGCGATTTGATATTGGTCAGTGCAGTAAAGAAGACAGATTAGAAACTGATTTGGTAATTGGTGCAACTGGTAAGTATGGTGATTATGGTGGAAAAGATAAAATTGATGCAAAGATAGTGTTACGTACGAGCAATGGTGAATTGTCGTCATTTAATATTCCATCTAATGTCGGTGACAATTATGTGATTATTGGTATACCTACGCATTCTTTTGTTACAACACCGGAAACATTGATAAGTCCGTTTGCGGAATTGGTGGTATTTATGTCGCCGCGTATAATATCAATAGTTGATGCCGCAAAGATGCCTGCTGGTTCAGATGTACCTTTGGTTGGTGATGCGCTACGTGATTTCTTAGGTGCTGGTATGTAGGAGTATATAGATGTTTTCAAAACTGGAAAGAAAAATTGCTTTTAGATATTTAGCTGCCAAAAGACGTGGATTTGGGTCTGTTATATCTTGGGTCTCTTTGATAGGTATTACTTTAGGTGTTGCAACCCTGATAGTCGTGATGTCTGTCATGGGTGGTTTTCATGATACTTTGTTGTCGCGAATTGTTGGTATGAACGGGCATGTTGTTGTGTATTATCAAGATGGGGCAATTCAAGATTATGATTTCCTGATTGATAAAATGAAACAGAATAAAGTTGTTGCTGCTAATGCCGTTGGAATAGTTCCAATTGCCGAAGGGCAAGTTATGGTTATGGCAAATGGCAATAATTCTGGTGCTATGGTTCGTGGTATTCGTATGTCTGATTTGGCGGCAAAATCTGTTACTGGAACAAAAATTTATGGCAAGGCTTTAGATAAAATTCAGGATGGCGAGTTAGTCATTGGTTCTTCTTTGGCACGTGCACTTGGTGTCACAATGGGGGATAATGTTTCTTTAGCTTCTGCTAATAATGCAACACCAACACCGTTGGGTTCTATGCCACGTATTATGTCTTATCCGGTTATGTCGTCTTTCTTTATGGGAATGTATGAATATGATTCTGGATATATCTTTATGCCATTAGAAACAGCACAGAAGTATTTGAATATACCTAATGGTGTTACGCATATCGATTTATTTTTAAAAGATCCAGAAGATACAGAAGAAGTTCGTGATGCTTTATCACGTTTACTGCCAGACGGTTTCGTCGTTCGTGATTGGCGCGATTTGAACAGAGGTTTTGTCGGTGCGTTACAAGTAGAATCTAATGTTATGTTTTTGATTCTTATGCTTATAGTTATTGTTGCTGCGTTTAATATAGTCTCAAGCTTAGTTATGCTGGTAAAAGATAAGTCAAAGGATATTGCTGTTTTGCGGACTTTTGGTGTATCGCGTAAGTCTATGATGAAAATATTTATTTTGTCTGGAACAAGTATTGGTGTTATGGGGGCCGCGTTTGGAACATTATTTGGTGTTATAATTGCTATATATATTGAACCTATACGTCAATTTTTTCAATGGGCAACGGGACGTGATTTGTTCCCTGCAGAGTTGTATTACTTATCTGAATTACCATCAAAACTAGTTCCAAGTACAGTTGTTGGTATTGCGCTATTGGCTATATTGTTGGCATTCTTGGCGACGTTATATCCTGCATGGAAAGCCGCAAGTACTGATCCAGTTGATGTATTACGCAATGAATAAAGGAAACATAAATGGCAAATATATTGAATTCTTTATCAAAGGTTTCCAAGGCAGATGTTGTTCTGTCTGTGCGTGATATTAAAAAGACTTTTATGGAAGGCGGTCAACCATTACATATTTTACGTGGCGGTGGTTTTGATTTACACCGTGGCGAAATTATTGCTTTGGTTGGTCCTTCGGGTAGTGGTAAATCAACATTGTTGCAGTGCGTAGGATTGCTTGATAAACCGACAAGTGGCAGCATATTGCTGGCAGGTACACCTGTCCAAAAGATGGATGATGAAATGCGTACTATGACCAGACGCCGCAAAATAGGTTTTGTTTATCAGCGCCATAATTTGTTGTCAGATTTTACCGCATTGGAAAACGTTGTTTTGCCTATGTTGGCAAATGGTGTAGATGAACGTACGGCTGATGCGCGTGCAATGAAGTTGTTAAAGGCAGCGAACGTTGTACATCGTGCATCGCATTTGCCTGGCGAGATGTCTGGCGGCGAACAACAGCGTACGGCGGTTGCACGTGCATTGGCAAATGATCCAGAAATTTTATTGGCGGACGAACCAACTGGAAGTTTGGATCCAAATCATGCGGCCTCGGTATTTGATTTATTGTTGAATTTGGTTCGTAAAAACAAAATGGCTATGCTATTTGTTACTCATGACATGAACTTGGCGGCACGGGCCGACAGAAAAATTACAATTTGTGACGGAATTGTGCAATAATACATATGAAAATGGGAGAGGGGATATGAAGAAAGCAGCTAACAAAAAAACTTTAAAGACAACCAGAAAAATAACTTCGGCCAAGTCTGCAACTTGTTCGGTAGATTGTTGCAGTACACGCCATAAAGTGTGGAGTGCGATTGCTTTGGCAGGATTATTTGCTTGTGGTTTAATTTTAGGGTTGTCTTATCGTAATGATGAAGTGGCACTACGTGCATTAAATGCAGAGCAGTGTGACGCCATTGCTAATGAAATAGTAAATGTTACGTCGAAAGGGGCAACTGCTGAAAATATTGATATGCTGAATGAATTGAATCAGGCATATTCTAATGGATGCGCAGGTAGGTTGGTTATAATTGAAAAAGAACCAGTAGTCAAAGCAACAGAACGTACAGAGATAATGTCAACCTGTTCAAGAATTGAACAATTATTAAAACAACGTCTGCATCCAGAAGATACTGGTAGTTATAGAGAGCATTTGGCGAATGCTGATACTTACAGTACATTGGCAGATCGCGGTTGTCAGGAAAATGCAGATATGTATAAGACATTGGCATTACGCGAATTGGAAATAGCTACAGCGCTGCAACCAGAAGAAAATATGAGACAACGTGATGCAGAAATAGTGATAGATACGTTTAAAAAATTGGATATGCAGCGTGAAGCCCAAGAATTTTTGGACAAAATGGAAAAACTGATAGATCCCGCAACGGATTTTATCTTGCAAATGGAACAGGTTATAAATGAATAACACTTTGAAAAAAGCTTTTGCGTTTGCTTTGTTTAGCATAATAACTTTGCCAGTTGTTGGTGCAGATGTGTCAGAACGTACTGATTGTAATAAAATTCAATCACGTATAAGTGAACTTGCGGCGATTACAGAACCTACAGAGGAACAAAGTACGGAACTATCGCAGTTGCAGGCGCAATATCGCAGTAATTGCTCAAAAACAGCTTCTGGACGTCGTACGTCCGGACGCGTTTCTACGATAACTGCAACGGCAACAACCAATCAAATTGCAACCCCGGTTGTAGAAACGGTTGTTATGACTTCGCAGACTGTTTTAAGTGATTATATTGGGAAACGTGAAAGTTTATGCGAAGAACTGAAAAACAATATGGATGTTCTCAAAAATAATGGGGCAACGGAAATAGAGTTAAAACCTCTGCAAAATCAACACGACAAGGATTGTTCTGATATAGATAAATCTGCTGTTGTAGAGGTTGATGCAGAAACTGCTGCCGCGAATGTTGCGGCTGGTCTTTGTACAGATGGCAGTAAACCAAATCAATTCGGATGCTGCGAGGGTGAGACTTTTAAAGATATGGGAAATCTTGTGTTTGCATGTTGTCCGGACGATGGCGGTGAATGTTATCCTCCAATAAATACTGGTGATTCATTATGAAACAAAAAATAAATATATACGTTATTGCTTTATGTATTTTGTGTTTTATTTGTGGTGCGTTTGCCGGGTACTTATTGGCTGTGAATGTAGGAAATACTGCATATAGAGCTAATTATTCGTCTTTGTGTCCCGACGGCAGTAGTCCAGATAATAATGGTTGTTGTGTTGGCGAAATTTATACAAATATGGGTGATTTAGGCTTTAACTGTTGTCCAGAAGGTAATGGCGATTGTTATCCACCAATAAAATAAAACTGTAATTTGGAGGGAGAAATGAAAAGAAATAAGCAAAATTTAGCGAAAGAAAATAAGCGTATTCATCGTGGTCGTGTGTGGTTATGGGGTTTCATAGTTGTATTGATTGTTGCAGGGGCTACTGCATGGGTCTTGCAGGACGGTGGCATTGTAAATTGGCGTGATGTTGTAAGTAAAATTATACCGTCAGATTCTGCAGAGCAGGTTGTTGAAACGCCCGTTGTGAGTGAAGTTGTAGATGAACAAGTATCCGCACAAGGGGGAATGGTTGAAACTGCCCAAGTTGCAGAAACAATGGAAATGCAGCCAGCATGTGCTGTTGTGGAGAAATTGTTGTTAAAAGATATTGCGCCTGATGACAGCAATGATTATTTATGGCAGGAAAGGTCTGCACAGGTTTATAAGGCTTTAGCAAAGTATGGATGTTCTGAGAATTCTACATTTTTTACAGATATGTCTGCACGTAAACAAGCCATAGCAGAAGGTTTAAAAGCTGGGTATGGTTATGAAAATAAATCTATGACATCAGTTGAATATCTGTACTCTGATGAAAAAATATGTCAGACGATTGAAAACCGTGTGATGAAAAATATAAATCCTAATGCGTATACGTACGAAGAGTTTTTATCAAACGCTAAGACATATTCTGTGCTGTATGAATATGGCTGCTGTGATAATAAAGCTTCGTATATGAAGGCCGCAGTTCGTGAGCTTGGTGTTGCTGTTGCGCTGATGCCGACTGATAAGATGACACGTGACGAGATAATAACTGTTGTAGAAATTTGTAAAAGTTTGGGAGTTGCTGATGCAGCGCACTTGATGGTGCAACGTTTGAAGGCACGCGGGTACGACAGGGCATTTTTGTTAGAAATGGAGAATATAATTCACGGAATTCGTTAGAGCGTAGTCAGGTGATAAATTAAATACTTGCGTTTGGACAAAAATAGTATATAATCACAGGGCTTTGAATTTGTTGCGGGCATAGTACAAAGGCTAGTATGCAAGCCTTCCAAGCTTGAAATGCGGGTTCGATTCCCGCTGCCCGCACCAAGAGATAAGGTAGGGTGGCGTAGATTTGGGTAACCTTACGACGCGAACATCAATTCGTTGCTAATAACGCAACTCATTGTGTTCTTATACGTTCGGTTTCCCGCTGCCCGCACCAAGGGATTGGGCGTGCGCCGGAGTTGGAGAGCCGGGGCAGACTGTAAATCTGTTGGCTTAAGCCTGAGGTGGTTCGAATCCACCCACTCCCACCAAAACACAAACCGACTGAGTAGGTCGGTTTTTGTTTTGTGCTGTGGTATAAGGATTAGGGCATACAATCGTCAGATTGTTAGGTTCGGAACAAGCACGAAGTGCGCAGTGAAAGGGGCCCGACGCAAAAGTATTTGCGTTGGGAATTACAATCCACCCACTCCCACCACAATAAGAAACACCGCCTTATGCGGTGTTTTTTTTATTGTTGAGGTTATTTATTATTCTTCTATTTCCACGCTGTCTATGTATGTGCGGTTCACAGATTCTAATGCCACTGGTTGAAAGTCAGGCGATGTTATGACGGCATCACTATCGTCTTCTGGTAGTATCACTATACTTTCTGTTTGCTGTGGCGTTGTAAGCGCTGCATTTGTTATATGTGCACCATAAGTTTTTGATTTATATTTAGATTCTAAACGCTGTGGAATAACAATATATTCATTCGGGTTTATCCCAGGTGTCTCTAGTGCCATATCACTGGCAGGTTTGATTTTTCGCTGTTCTAGATTATAAATAGGTACCATAAAATTGGTCGCAGCGTATTTTACAACTTCTGTTGTTCCATTACCGGCTAATTGCACTATCTGTAATGCACGTTCGTTTTCACCCGTCGGTTTCAGACGATATAAACCTTCAACACCTGCATAACCACTTGGATCCAATAAATATGCAGCGTTTGATTTTGGTGAATATACCATACCCATAGCCATATTTGCAGCGTCATAACCAAAACCCGCCAAGCGGCCAGGAATTGTACCTGACATACGTTCATATAAATTTACAAATTCTGGGGATGTGTCTGGCAATACTGCGTATTTGGCACCAGTCATTGTAAAGTCGTTGACTATATCTGAACCGTCCCATACGGCCGTGCCATAGAACTTTGTCTCGCGTGAACCAACCCCATAATAACGCAGGAACGAAGCTAGGCTTTCTGTATCATCACCCGTGCCTAGAAACAGCACGCCATTGTAAGGTAGTTTGCCCAAGGTTTCTGCTTTAGATAAACGTTCCAGTTGTATGTTTAATGATGATTTTTCGATTGCCGTTAAACGCTCTGTTGTCAAAATGTCTGACAGTATTTCACGTGCACGTGTATTTGCAGCTGTTCGGGCGCCATTCATAGATGCACTTAGTGCAGTATCCTTTATTGAATCAGAATTTTTTTCTTTATAGTAGAATATCCCAGAAACAGGAATGTTATAAACTTCCGATGCTCCAAGTGCTGTTCCTGCCATTAAACGACCAGATTGTGTGTCTGGAGCCAGAATTATAAATCCTGTAATACCATCGTTTTGCATCTCTTTGACGATGGCTTCTACACCATTTGTTGGCATCAATGCCATTGTCATAACGCCGTTCCCAAGTGCAGAGGCATCTGATGTAAAGGATAATACAGGTAGTGTTTCTGGTTTGGTATCACGTAGAGTACGAACATCATTTGAAAATACTGGACCTATAATAACTTCTGGATTATCAAGTAATACTTCATTTATCGTTTCTGTTAAATTGTCCGCAGTGTCATAAAATGCGACGGACAAATTGCGTGGCGCATTTTGTAGAACTGCTGTTTCAATGGATGTGCGGATTTCTTTGCCTGTTGATGCAGCGCTGCCTGTCAATGGCAACATTACTGCCATACGATGTACAGGTGCACCCAAAAGATTGTCAGACGGGGTACCAGGTTGCATATCTGGTGAACCATATTGCATCTGAATAGGGGTGCCTGTTTCTAATGTACCATATTCAGTAAACCAATTGGTCTGTTGTGTGGTTTCTGTTGCACAACCAGTAACGACTAATAAAGTTAGAAATCCAAAAATTCTGTTCATATGCATTGAAAAATCCATTTTATTCTGTATTATTTTACTATAAAAGGATTTGTAATGCAAACTGGGCTTTATATAGTCGGAACTCCAATCGGAAATTTGTCGGATATGTCGCCGCGTGCAATTGAAGTCTTGAAAAATGTCGATTTGATTGCCGCTGAAGATACGCGGGTCTTCGGAAAGTTAGCTACTCATTTTGATATCAAAACACCACGTGTTTCTTGTCATGAGCATAATGAACGTGATGTTATTCCTGATTTAATAGAAAAATTACAATCTGGTATATCTATTGCAGCCGTATCTGACGCTGGTATGCCAGGGGTTAGTGATCCTGGATTTCGTCTTGTTCGTGCAGCACGTGAAGCAGGAATTCCTGTATATGTAGTTCCTGGACCAGTAGCGGCAATTTCTGCGCTGGTGTTATCTGGGTTCCCAACTGATAGGTTTACTTTCTGTGGGTTCTTTGACGAGAAGAAATTACGTGAAGATAATAAAATTCGGCATACAATAATTTATTATGAAAGCCCTAATCGGATTATGACGACTATTGCAGCGTTAAATCGTATTATGCCGGAACGTCAAATTGCAATCGTTCGTGAAATAACAAAAATTCACGAAGAAGCAATAATCGGATATCCTGCAGATTTATTACATATAGAGCCACCTCGTGGTGAAATTGTAATTGTTGTTGCACCGGCGCCAGAACATAGAATGTCGGATACAGAAATATCTGAAATTATAAACGATATTGCTGCTGATGTATCGACTAAATCTGCTGCTGCTGACTTGGCTAAGCGTGCGGGAATTTCTAAAAAAGAGGCGTATAAGCGAATGCTGAACAAAGGGGACGAAGAATGATAAAGTTTGTTGGTGGTTTTGATAAAGTTGCTTCTTTGCCAAATACTCAGTTCCCTGAATACGCTTTCGTTGGACGCAGTAATGTTGGGAAATCCTCTTTGATAAATGCAATTGTTGGCGCAAATGTGGCACGCACTTCTAATACGCCTGGACGTACACAGACTTTGAATTTATTTAATCTTGACGATAAAGCCATGATAGTTGATTTGCCAGGTTATGGTTATGCACGGGTGTCACGTGAAGATGCTTTTGTTTGGCTTGAAAGGTTGGAAGAATATTTAATGACTCGTCGGCAATTGCGTCGGCTATTTGTTTTGATAGATTCTCGTATTGGGGCACGTGATTCTGATTTAGATTTAATGGATTTTTGTGATGCGCACGGAATTCCATATCAAGTGGTTTACACTAAGAAAGACAAGAAAGTTCGTGAGAAATCACAGCTCGAAGTAAGTCATGAGAATCATCCGGCAATGGCAGCAGAAATTTTAGAAACATCTGCAGAAAAGAAAACAGGACTAGAACCTTTAAGGGCTATAATTGGCATCAAATAAAAATATCTTTTATGCGACAAATCCGGCACGCATGATGGACGCTTTATATAAAGTACTGGAAGCGTCTGGGGTACCTTTGTCTGATATGCTGATTTTTTTGCCAAGTCGTCGTGCGGTAAGAGGACTGGAAAAGTATTTAGTAAATAGGGCGGGGCACAGCATAATATTGCCTCGTTTGGTTGCGTTGGGCGAGGCTGCCGATGAAGACCTAACAGATGAAGATGAGCAGTTGGAAGCCGTGTCGAATACTTTGCGCTTGGTTATAGCAACAAAATTACTGGCGGCGGATGCAGCAATTGGTAATATAACGACGGCTTTACCTATAGCACACGATTTGCTGCGTATGCAGGATTATTTGGAAAACGAAGGTGTTGACGCAACTAAAATCAATTGGACAGAATTAGTTGATGAAAAGTACGCTGCACATTTTCAGCACAAGGCTCAGTTATTAAATATTTTATCTAAAGTTCAGTCTGTAATCGCAGATAACAGGCCGACGACGACGCAGGTAAGGAATGCTGATATTCGTGCGTGGATAAAATTATTAGATAATTATAAATTGGTTGTTGTATGTGGGTCTACGGCAAGTGTTCCAGCAACTGCAGATTTAATGGTTGCGGTGTCTCAATCTGAAAATGGGCGTATAATTTTGTCAGGGCACATATCTGGGGATGTGGCGGATTTTGAATTAAATACGAATCCATATAATGCGGAATATAAGTTTTTATCGCGCATTGGGGTTGCACCAGAAGATTTAATTCCAATTGATGTTGGGGAAAGTGCGATAGAATTTTTGAATTTCGCCTTTGGAAATAATCCAAGTATTCCAAAAAATGGTGACATGGTATCGCATTGTCATATGGTTGTTTGTGAACGGGAAAGTGAAGAAGCCGCGGCAGTCGCTGAAATTGCAACACGGGCAATTTCAGAAAACAAGACTGTTTTGGTAATAACACCAGACGCAGCCGGAAATCAACGTATCGCATCTGCTTTTGAATCGCGTGGTTTGACTGCTGATTTTTCAGGCGGTTTGCCTGGGACGATGACGCCGGCTGGTCGCGCAATATTGAATAAGTTTGACGAGTGGATAGAGCAGGACGACACATCGATTTTTGAAAAGTTATATTCAGCCTCAGATTACGATTTAATGGAAACAGTAATACGTATGGTTGAGGATTGTGAATTATCTTTTAAGCCAATATTTGATATAGAAGACGCATCATCGGTTCAAATATGGACCGCAATAAAAGACTTGTCTGACTATTTGAAAGCTGCCGATATACAATTGACTTTGACTGATGCACGTTCGTTTGTTGCAGATGCGATTAGTTCTGTGCAGATTCGTGGGCAGATGGATGATACAGCCCAGGCTGTTGTTTTGGGAACTATAGAGTCTAGAATGCAGACGGCAGATGTTGTTATTTTGACCGGCTTGAATGACGGAATGTTTCCAGCACGCGGTTATGAAAATGCCTGGTTGCCCCGAGATACTGCTGAAAAAATAGGACTGCCTTCACCCGACAGAAAGGTATCTTTACAGGCGTTAGATTTTATGAATTTGTCTTGTGGCACGGAAGTTTATTGGCTGCGCAGTGCTGTATCTGGTGGTGTAAAAACAATGCAATCAAGATTTTTGTCTCGTGTAGCGGTGCGTTGTGGAAAGTATGATACGGATGTGGCCAAAAACATTTTATCTGCCGTTCGTGGTCGTGACAATGTCCCGGCAAGACCGTTGGATTATAGTCCGCCAACACCACCCGTTGATTGGGGTGATATATATGTGACGGATTTAGAGTATCTGATACACAATCCGTACGCATTTTATGCGCGTCATATGTTACGCTTGCGGGTATTAAACGATTATTGGGCGGCACCTGATGTAAGGGATTTTGGTAATCTTGTTCATTCAGTAATTGAAAAAGCACGTGATTTCTCGCCAAATTCTCTGGTGCGTGATATGGATGCACGGGCTTTAGAAAAACTTGGGCCTGATAGTGTGCTTTTCCACTTTTGGCATAAGAGATTTTTAGAAATAGCACCTGTTGTATCAAATTTAATGACCGAACTTGTTGGCTCTGTTCCAGAAATAGACGGTAAAATAAATATCGATGGGCATAATGTGCGCGCACGCGCAGATAGAGTCTGGGATGGTGGAGTGTTAGATATTAAAACAGGTGGGATTCCATCAAAGTCCCAGTTAGAAGATGGTATGATGCCGCAACTGCCTTTAGAAGCTTATATGCTGCAAAATTGTGGATTTCCTATAAAAACAACTGCCAAATCAAAAACGCCCGTCATGATGTTTTTGCAGTTAAAGAATGGCGATGTAAGGACCATAAATTATGATGCCGTTGTGACGCAACAAATGATGGATGCAGCTGTGGCCAAAGTAAAACAGGTTATAGACATATTCTTGGTCGGACGCGCACCGTATGAATATAGGGATAAAAATGAGGCTAAATACAAGATGTACGATGATTTAGCCCGTTGTAATGATTAGTTTGTTTTAGTCTATTTTAAGCATTAAACCACAGTGGTCTGTTGGTTTTTCAGCTAGGCGCGGTGCCATATCTATTTCACACATTTTTATGGATTTCATGGCAGATGGGTTCGCCAAGAAATAATCTAAACGTAGGCCTTGACGATTCCCGACAGTATCACGACCGCGGTAACCGTACCATGTGTAATCTATATCGTTTGGGTGCATTGTGCGCCAAACGTCTGTCCAGCCAGAATCTAGCCAAGATTGCATTATTTCACGTGCCTGTGGTGCAGCAATAGCGATTCCTACATAATTTGCTGGTTTCCACACATCTTGATCTGTCAGGGCAACATTAAAATCCCCACCTATGATAACCTGTTCTGGGGAATTTAGATATTGGCTTATATAATCTGTAAAGGCGTGCATCCATTCCAATTTATATGGGAATTTTGGAGAATCTATTGTGTCTCCATTGGGCATATACACGTTTATTACACGGATATGACCGTCAATAACGCATTCTATAAATCGGGCGTTCACGTCCGGATAATTTGGCATGCCTGTTATAGTATCTTCAATAGAATATTTAGAAAAGACGGCGACACCATTCCAGCTTTTTTGGCCAAAAACCTTCACGTTATAGCCATATTCTTCGAAAATGTTATGTGGAAAATTAGCCGTTTCGACCTTTAGTTCTTGCACAAGAATTACGTCATATTCGCCTGCGCGCAAAATGTCAATAAAACTTTCTGCGTGAGCCCTTATAGAGTTTATATTTAATGTAAGTATTTTCATAATTGAAATCTTTTTCCTAGTGGGTATAATAATGCCTGTCCAATATAAAAAAAACAAGGAATTTTTGTTATGAATATGTATCAATTACTGGAACGCGCAGCAACGACTTGGCCAGATAATTTATTTCTGGTACGTGAAAACGTTACGTTCGCAGGATTTGTTGATTTGGTTAAGGCTCGTGCGACTTCATTGCATGTCGCGGGTGTAAAAAAGGGTGATGTTGTTGGTGTTTTGGCGCATAATATACCAGAATTTCCAATCACTTTGTTTGCAATTTGGTATTTGGGTGGAACAGCTTTGTTGCTGGATACTAATTTAACCCCATTCGAGTATGATAATATGACGGCAACAACTGATTGTCATATGGTTTGTGCCGAAAAGTCTTTCTTCTATAAAACAAAGAATTTTGAATTTTATGACATTACAAAGAAAGATGGCAAAGCAGACCCTAAATTAAAACCTGCTCAGTTAGAGTCTTTGGATGTTGCGACTTTGTCATTTACATCTGGATCAACGGGTACACCAAAAGTTGTACCTTTGACACACTTCAATTTGATTGAATGTTCTAATTCGTTGGAAGATATGCATGAATGGATTCAACCTGGATTCGTTATGTATGGATTCTTACCTATGTACCACATTTTCGGCTTTGCCGTTGAATTGTTGGCAACGCTTCATTATGGGGCAGGGGTATTATTGCAGCCGACTGTAAACCCAAAGGAGATATTAGACGACTTCAAAAAATATCGTCCGCATGTTATTCCTGCTGTTCCAAGACTGTGGGAAGTTTTCCGCAATAAGATTATCGATAACATAAAAGCTCAGCATAAATGGTGGTTGGTGTCTATTGTGCTGAAATACGGAAAGTTGTTGCAGAAAATTGGTTTGGGCGCCTTGGTGCGTAAAGTTCAAGAACCTGTTTTGGCGGTATTCGGTGGTCGTGCACGCTTGTTGATTGCAGGTGGTGCAGCAACGAAACCTGAAGTGGAAACCTTCTATGAACGCCTTGGCTTGACGTTTATTCAGGGTTATGGTTTAACAGAAACTGTTGGGCCTATCTGTATATCAAAACCAACCAAAAAACGTTTACCATTTGCGTTTGGTGGACCGACTACGAACAATGAATGTGAAATTCGTGATAAAAACGAAGATGGCGTCGGCGTTCTGTGGTTGCGTGGTCATCAGGTGTTTGGCGGCTATTTGAATAACCCTGGTGTGAACTCTGAGGTGTTTGATGAACGTGGCTTCTTTAATACCGGAGACATGGTGTCTATGGATAAAAATGGTGAACTGCACTTTGCCGGTCGTAAAAAGCAGGTTATTGTTTTGGATTCTGGTAAAAATGTTTATCCAGATGAATTGGAAGGTATGTTTATAGAAATACCTGGTGTTAAAAACGTTGCTGTTTTTGAACATAAGGTAAAGAATAAAACAGTTACTTATGGCGTGTTTAGTGTTGAACCTTCTATGACGTTGGAAA
Organism: uncultured Alphaproteobacteria bacterium; assembly: GCA_944390125.1. Taxonomy (GTDB): domain Bacteria; phylum Pseudomonadota; class Alphaproteobacteria; order Rs-D84; family Rs-D84; genus Enterousia. The sequence goes on along the minus strand of CALXOX010000001.1, from coordinate 310,728 downwards.
AGTTGGCTGCTGCTATTGCACAGGCTAATAAAAAGGTTGCGTCATATAAATGGGTAACTCACTTTGCCATGACAACAGATGATTTGCCTGTGACAAGTACACAAAAGGTAAAACACCACGTTGTTCGTCAAAACTTGATTGATGGCAAATACCCAATCAGAAAAGAATAATGGGTAATAAACGTTATTAAACACCCACCATTTTGGTGGGTGTTTTTATTTATATTATTTACTTAAACTATTTTATCAACTTTGTAAAAAATATAAAGAAAACAAACAGTTGGTTTAAATAGTTAAAGTTTTTATTTACCAAGGCATAGTTGTGAAAAAGTTGCGTCCATAACATCTGCTGCGGTAATTGTACCTAAGATTTTACCGATATAGTCTGCCGCCTGACGAGTGTGTTCAGAAAAGATATCGTAATTTCCGTCAGGGGAATTTAATGCATTTTTTAACTCGTTGGCCGCATTGGTCAGCAGGGTGCGGGTACGAGCATTTACTGCAACACTGGATTCGGAATCTTTGGTAAGTTTTTCAATTTTATCTTTTATGGCTTGTATCAGTATGTCTATCCCCGTGCCGTTTTTAGCAGATACATAAATTGCATTAGGGGTATCGGTGACTTTTGATAAGTCAGACTTATTTATTACCAAAATTTCATTATCTGATAAAGTTGGTGTTTTAAATGTCTTAGAACCATCAACAACACGTAGTATCAAATTTGCGTTTTCGATTTCGGATTGCGTGCGTTGAATTCCTATATTTTCTATTGTGTCTTCTGTTTCACGTAGCCCCGCTGTATCAGATAGGTTTACCAGATATCCACCAATATCCATTGATGCAGATACGACATCGCGAGTTGTACCAGGAATATCTGAAACGATTGCACGGTTTGCACCAAGTATTGCATTAAATAGAGACGATTTTCCGACGTTTGTATCACCAACCAACGCAATGTTAAAACCGTTGCGGATTGCGCGAACCGCTGCATAGCGCGATAAAGCATTCTCAATTTCTGTATATAAAATTTTTGTTTTATTTCTGATAGTACTTTCAATATTAGCCGGTAATTCGTCTTCGGCGTAATCAAGTGTTGCAGCTGCGTAGGCGGAAATTTCTATCATTTGTTTGCGCCATGTGTCATAAATTTTGCTGTCGCCGCCCATCATAGATGTAAGCGCACTTTTTCTTTGTGCGTCTGTTTGGGCGTCCAGTAGTGCTGCCAATCCGTCCACATCGGCCAGGTCCATTTTACCATTATAAAATGCACGTTTTGAAAACTCGCCAGGGGTCGCCATACGGGCACCAGTTGCAGTTAGGTATTCAAAGATTTTATCAATTACCGCCGGTGCACCATGTGAATAGATTTCTATCATGTCGGTTCCGGTAAAAGAAGCTGGTGTGGCAAAATATGTTGCAACAATCTGGTCTATAATACCCCCGTCGTTATCACGCATATTTGCAAAATATGCGTGGCGAGCATCTGCGGATTTGCGGTTAGTTATTTTTAAAAATAATTTATATAAATCGTCGCCCGATACACGAATTACTGCCACACCGGACTTTCCATGTCCGCTGGACAGCGCAAAAATAGTTTCGTTATTATTCATGTTTACTTATTCCCACTGATTTCTTTTAATGCCATTGGTACTAGTTTGGCAACGTCCGAGCTTGGATTTTCTTTTACCAATTTTTGTGCCATATCAATAATATCCAATCTTCTGTAGCCCAATGATTCTAGCGCAGCCAGCAAATCAGGCAGGGCAGATGCGTCAGAATTAGACGTACCAAAATCGAAAGACGCACCACCGACCTTGTTTTTTAATTCCAAAATTATTTTTTCTGCAACTTTTTTCCCAACACCGGGTGCTGTCGCAATTGTTTTGGCGTCACCAGTTGCAATTGCAGACATTAGAGTATCTGTCTTTATCGTGCTCATTATCGCCAATGCTACTTTTGGACCAACGCCCGATACTCCGTTTAGTTGTATGAACAGGTTTTGGGTCGAAAGGCTGGAAAAGCCAAAAAGACGAATTGAATCTTCTCGTACGACGGTTTCTATCCATAAGGATACAGTTGATTTCGGGGTCAGGTATTCAGGGGTAAAAACTTTATATCCAACATCGTGTACCATCAAGATGACAAAACCATCGCCAATATAATCAACTATGCCTTGCAATTTCCCAATCATTTGTTATCCTTTTGTAGTAATTTTAATCAAATAAAAGTAAAAGGTCAAATATGAGTGGACACAGCAAATGGCATAATATTCAGCACAAAAAGGGTGCTGTGGATGCGGCTCGTAGCGGTTTGTTTACGAAGCTGGCACGTGAAATAACAATGGCGGCAAAACTGGGTGACAAAAATCCAGATAATAATCCTAGATTACGTCTGGCAGTTTTGAATGCTCGTAAGAATTCTATGCCGAACGATAACATAAAGCGCGCAATTGAAAAAGCGTCTGGTTCAAATACGGAAAATTATGTTGCAGTTCGTTACGAGGGCTATGGGCCTGGTGCTGTTCCTGTTATTGTAGAAGCTTTGACTGATAATCCACGCCGTACTGTTCCAGAAGTTCGTAATATTTTTGCAAAAAATGGCGGCAATATGGGCGAAGAGGGCAGTGTTGTGTTTATGTTTACACGCGCTGGTCAGATTTTCTATCCTGCATCTATTGGTAAAACAGAAGATGAAATGATGGAAATTATCATGGACGTAAATGCCGATAATTTGGAATCTTCTGAAGAAGGCTTTATTATCACAACGAAGCCAGATGATTTCATAACAATTCAGAAAGCTTTGGCAGATAAATTGGGTGAACCAGAAAATGCTGAATTGACTTGGATTCCAAATATGCCAATGGATTTAGACGATGAAACATATGCAAAGGTTGAAAAGTTGGTCGATGCTTTGGACGACAATGACGACGTTCAAAAAGTTTTCACTGCTGCAGCGTAGTTGTATCAAATCAAAATAAAAGTGTCGCATTGGCGACACTTTTTTATTATATATATTATATGTATAAGTTGGTGAGTTATGACAAGAATTATAGGTATTGATCCAGGATTGCTACATACTGGTTGGGCAGTTATAGATTCAAATGGGGCAGAGCGGCATTATGTCGCTAGTGGCGTAATTTTGCCAAAAACATCTTTGGCTTTACCAGAAAGGTTAGCAATAATTTTTCGTGGCGTGACGGAACTTTGTGAAACGTTTTCTCCGGATGTATGTAGTATAGAAATTACATTTGTAAATCAAAATCCGAAAACAACGCTGATTTTAGGTCATGCACGTGCGGCTGCCATTGTTGCGGTCGCAAATAAAGATATTCCTATATTTGAATATGAGCCAAATAAAATTAAAAAAGCACTGACTTCTGCTGGGCATGCTGATAAAGAGCAAGTATATAAAATGGTCAGAATTTTATTACCGGCAGCCAAACCGAAAACAGCGGATGAAAGTGATGCGATTGCAATTGCGCTGGCGCATGCTAATATGAGTAAATTCAATTTTTAAGAATCTGGCTTTTGTGGTATAATTATAGTGACCAGCAAAGAGGGGGTAGTTATGAAAAATGATTTCCAAGAAAAACGTAGTATGAAGCTATTATCGAAACAGCGTGTTTTGTTTCGCGCGTTTGCTGTGAATACTTTGTTGGTTTTGTTGGTCTGGTTATTGACTTTTATTCCGCAACTGATTTATTTTGGCGTTTGGATTACTGGGGTTTCTGCACCTATGTTCTTTGTTTATGCTGTTGGAACATTGGCATTGTGGGAACTGGCCGGTGTTATAATTTTCTTAGTTCCTGCAATAGCAATCTGGTGGGAAGGAAAAATGATTAAATAAATTATATAAATGTAATTCGCCGTATGTGCTGTTTTTCTAGCATATACGGCGTTTTTTATTTCCTGAAACTTATTTTTGCAACGGCGTCTCTACCAAAATATTTATTTATCTTTTCTTTTATTTCATCCGACATATAAGATAATTGTAATGTGAATGCCGGATTGGTCGGACGTAAGGTTATATTAAATGTTCCGTCCCTTGTTTTTTTTATCGCTGCAATACTTGCAATACCAGAAATTTCAGGACCCATAATTTTATCCCAACGTTTGACTAAATCAGCATCTGAGGCACGAACGCCAAATATCCGCATCAAATCGCCCATAGCGCTGGCGATGGTTTGCGGACGTTTGGAACGTTTGCTGAAATCATTTGGTTGGTTTGACATATGTGTATTCTTTCGGCATTAAAATAAACATTTGACCCTGAGCATGTTGACCGTGTGCAAATTTATAAGCTTCTTCGCCTTTACCAAAGAATATATCTGCACGAATCCAACCACGAATTGCACTACCTGTATCCTGGGCAATCATCAGGCGACGAAATCTGCGACCGTCTGATAAGTTGGTGTCTACATACACAGGTAAGCCCAATGTATAAATGTCGTCATCCATTGCTATGGAGCGTATTTTTGATAAAGGAGTTCCTAATTTACCAATTACATCCGGTGGAACTGATTCATAGAAGTATACGTAGCGTGGATTATTGTAAATCACTTCTTTCGCCAAAGACGGGTTCTGTTTCAGGTATTGCCACACTGCGTCTGCAGAATAACCGTTTGGTGGTCTTATGCCGCGGGAACGTAATTGTTCACCAATTGATTTAAACGGCAGGTCGTTTACAGCAGCAAAATTCAGTTTCACCATTGTACCATCGTCTAACTGCAACATACCGCTGCCTTGAATTTGAATATTTTGAACGTCAACAATGTTTGCCCAATATAATGGACGACCAATTTGTTGTTCTACGATTTGCTTCTTTGGTACACCTTTATAATTGCGACCGTCTGTCGGTACACCCATTAAAGGCTCATTACATTGTGCCGTCTTAGTCCGGCATCCTGGAATAATTGGGGAGTAATATCCTGTGTATAAGCCCCTAGTGGAACCGTCATTATTATGTATTTGATATGGTTGGAAGTTTGATTCAAACCAGGCGCGAATAGTTGCTACGTCTGCAGAGGCCGATGGTAACATACGGCATTTTTCTTCAAATAATTCGCGGTCTGGAATTACTTTACCTGAGTATTGAATCCTTGCACGACAGGAATTACGAAATGCCTGTAAAGCATAGCGTACATCGTCTTCGCGCCAGCCGGGCAGGTCATTATAAGATACTTTTTTTAAGTTTGATGGAATTACAGAATTATCGCCTTGGTGGGTCGGGGTAGATAAATCGCATGATGACAATGTAATTGCACACAGCGCACCCGCCAGCATGCGGAACAAAATCCGTTTTATAGAACCAGACATTTTATTACTTCCCCCCACTTGTAAAAATTATTTATAATGCTATATTATCATAAAATGATGCGTAAAAAAAGGAGTAAACGCAATGGCAAGATTTAACATCATTACACAATTTTTGAAAGATTTCTCTTTTGAAAGCCCAAATGTTCCAGAATTGTTCTTTAAAAGTGACAATGGACAGGCCAAAATGGAAATCAATATTGATATCCAGATTAAAGGTGCTGAAAATAATCTGTTTATGGTTGATTTGATTACAAAGGTACATTCTAAATTGGAAAATGGTGATAAATCTATTTTCTTGATTGAATCTACTTATTCTGGCTTGGTCCAGATGGAAGAAGAAAAAGACGAAGAAGTTAAAAAACGTACTTTGTTGATAAATGTTCCAACATTGTTGTTCCCAGCTGTACGTGCGTTGATTGCTCGTATGACTTCTGAATCAGGATTTCCAACGTTTGTTATGCAGCCAGTTGATTTTGAAAAGTTGTATGAAGAAAAGCAGAAACAAGCTCAGCAAGCACAGGCGCCTGCAAACAATAAATAATTATATATCATTTGTTGTTTTTAAAAATCCGCTAATCAGCGGATTTTTATTTTGGCTTTTTTTATGATACAATATACAAGCTATGGCAAAAGATAAATATATTTCTGTAAAAAGTGGTGTTAGTGGTTTTTCATTTGCAAACCTTGGTTTGTTTACTGGGTTTGCTGATGGCATTTATAATGCTGTTTACTCACTGGTTTTAATGGAAATCTTTATGAATTCCGCAGTCGTTGGTGTGTATGTTGGTATTTATGCTGCTTTTTGTATGATTGTGGGATTGTTTGCTAATGAATTATTTCGTAGATTTTCGAAAGTCAGAGTCTTTTACTTTTCTATGCTGATGTTGGCTGTGTGCTATGCAATGATGAGTTTTTCTATACGGCCAAGTACTTTCGTTATATTAGATTATACAACAGGCATTGCTATTACTTTGGTTGGTGTTTTGATTCCTTTGTTTATGTCAGATTTTGCTGGGAAAACAGGAATGGCTCCTTTGAATTCTAGATATCATTTGTGGATGAATGTCGGAGCTTTATTTGCACCAATGATTGCTGTTGCAATTGCAAATCAGTTTAATAACAGGGCAGCGTTCTTTGCGTCTGCATTGATATATTTGGCCGGTTGGATGGCATTTAAGTTATTCCGTATAGTTCAAGAGGATAAAAAAATAAAACCTGCTGATCCACGTAGAACTTTTAGAGTTTTGTGGAAAAATGCGGTTGCGTTTTTTAAGCGACCAGGGATGCCGCGTGCGTATGCCGTGAATTTTGGTTATTATTCTTTACGCGCCATGCGATATCTGTATGTGCCTATTGTTGTTATTGAAAACGGTTTTTCAAAAGATGTTTTGGGTTGGGTTTTGACCCTAGGAATAATACCGTATCTTATATTGTCAGAACTTATGGCAAAGTTGGTGCGCAAATACGGCAAAACAAAGTGGCTGTTGATAGGTTTTTCTTCGTTTGCTGTTTTTTCGGTCTTGGCGACTTTTGTGACAGGCTATCCTTTGTTGGCAATATTTGTTATGTGGCAGATATCAGGGGCGTTGATGGAATCTGTTCATGATTTATTGTTTTTTGATACAGCCAAAAAATCGGAACAAACGAAGTTTTATGGCGTGTTTAGAACAAGTGTGAATTTGCCGAATATTATTGCGCCTATGTTGGGAGCGCTATGTATTTCTGTTTTTGGTGGAACGTCTGCTGTATGGGTTGTTACGGCAATTATCGGAGGGCTTTCAGCGTTATTGGTTCTTGCCAAAAAGTAATTTTGTCGCGTGCGAATATGCTCTTATTTTCGTTGCGTGCGGCATAAATAATTTGTATGATTTTCCTGATAAGAAAAGGGGAAGTTTTATGGCAAAAAAAGAAGCAGTAAAAGAAACAAATGCACCAGCAAAAAATCCTGCGCTGGAATCCGCATTGGCGCAAATTCAAAAGCAGTTTGGTAAAGAAGCTATTATGAAAATGGGGGATGGGTCCCAACAGAATATAGAGGCGATTTCATCTGGGTCATTAGGATTGGATATTGCACTGGGAATTGGCGGATATCCTCGTGGTCGTATTGTTGAAATTTATGGGCCAGAAAGTTCTGGTAAGACAACATTGGCATTGCATGCCGTTGCAGAAGCACAAAAGAAAGGCGGCACATGTGCGTATATTGATGCAGAAAATGCATTGGATCCAAGTTATGCAAAAAAATTAGGTGTTGATGTCGCTAATTTAATTATTTCTCAGCCTGATTCTGGTGAACAGGCGCTGGAAATTGCAGATACATTGATTAAATCGGGCGCTGTTGATGTAGTGGTAATTGATTCGGTTGCTGCATTGGTACCAAAGGCAGAGTTAGAAGGTAATATTGGTGATTCTTTTGTCGGAACAACCGCACGTTTGATGTCTCAGAGTTTAAAGAAGTTGGCAGGCTCTGTATCTCGCAGCAATACTTTACTGATATTCATCAATCAGATTCGTATGAAAATTGGTGTTATGTTCGGTAATCCTGAAACGACTTCTGGTGGTAATGCGTTAAAGTTCTATGCATCTGTACGTCTTGATATCCGTCGTACAGGACAGATTAAAGATAAAGAAAATATCATCGGAAATGAAACTCGGGTAAAGGTTGTAAAGAACAAAGTTGCACCACCTTTCCGTACGGTTGATTTTAAAATTATGTATGGTGAAGGTATTTCTCGTATCAGTGAAATATTAGATATGGGTGTGAAGTACGACCTGATTGAAAAGGCGGGAAGTTTCTATTCTTACAATAATGAACGTATGGGACAGGGTGAAGCGAACGCTCGCCAATGGTTGAAGGAACACGAAGAAGTTCAAAAAGAACTGTTGGATAAAATTATGGCACGTGCCCAGGGCATTGCTGAAGAAATGACGACTGGACCTGTTGATGACGATATTGATGTATCCACTGAAGAATCAATGGATATGGAATAGGAGTAAGTTATGAATTTGGCAAGATTTTTTGCTATGTCTGACGTTATAATTCGTGGGCATGTTTTGAATTGGTTTTGGCGTGACAGGGACGTACGTCGTGCTGTTCGTTGCGATGTTTTGACGACTGCGATACCGCGATATTTTAAGCGGTATTTGCCAGCAGCGGCAGCAGTTGTTGAACGGCCCGTTGTCAAAGACGATAAAAACGAAAAAATCTTTACAATTTGGTTACAGGGAGAAGAGAACGCGCCTGATTTGGTCAAGGCGTGTTTTCGTAGTGTTAGAAAGAACTGTAAGCAAGAATTGGTTGTTTTGGATGAAGATACTCTTAAAAAATACATAACTTTGCCAGATGTTATTTGGAAAAAGAGGGCAGAGGGTAAAATAAAAAACGCTCACTTTGCAGATATCTGTCGCGTTGAATTATTGTATGAACATGGTGGAATTTGGTTAGATTCAACGGGGTTTGCGACTGCATCAATTCCTGATTGGATTATAGAACAGGACTTCTTTGTTTATATGGCTGGGCAAAAGGTTGGCAGTCCATATAGCTTTATGCAGAACTGTTTTATACGCGCTAGAAAAGGTGCATATTTATTAGACGCGTGGCGGGCGATGATTTTAGATTATTGGATGCATGAAAATCATAGCTTTGATTATTTTATGCATCAGTTATTATTCAGAACATTGGTGTTAAATGACCCGCGTGCAAAAAAGTACTTTGCGCAAATGCCGCATGTTGATCAAGACCCGACGCATGCGTTATGGTGGGAATATGCAGATAAACCATTTAATCAGAAAACATTTGATAAAGTGACATCAGGTGCGTTTTTCCAAAAGACGACTTATGCACAGGCAAAGAACCCACCAAAGGGTAGTTTTGCAGATGTTATGATAAATAAAATGTATAAGGACTAAATTTTCTTAGGGAGCACTATATGCCGGCAATTTCAGTCATAATACCAGTATACAATGTAGAAAAATATTTACGCAGATGTTTGGACAGTGTTTTAAATCAGACTTTTTCAGATTGGGAAGCAATCTGTGTAAATGATGGCAGTCCAGATAATAGTGCAGCGATTTTAGAAGAATATGCTGCGCGTGATGAGCGCTTTAGAATTGTAACAAAAGAAAACGGTGGATTGTCTGACGCAAGAAATGCCGGTATGAAAGTTGCTGATGGGGATTTCATTTTATTCTTGGATAGTGATGATTTTATTCATCCGCAGACTATGGAAATTTCTCATTTCTTGGCGACGCGTGACGGTTCTGATATTGTATCATTTACGTACGACAGAATTTATCGTCCGCAATTGATGGTACGACATAAATTAGGCTTAGATACTGATAATGTTGTACCTGGTAGAATTCATAAAAGATATAATCCGGCACATATAAAAACTTTGGTGACAGATGATGTGTATGCTTATGCGACAGAAAGTGCGCATAATGCATTTAATCCAAAGCGTAAATGGTTGATAAAACATTGTCAGGTATGGAAGAATTTATATCGTCGTGAATTGATTTCTGATACGCCTTTTATCAAGGGAATTTTGTTTGAAGATTTTCCGTGGTGGTCAGCTGTTATGCTAAAGAATCCGCGTGTTACAATTGCGCCGTTGCCGTTATATTTTTATATACCTAATTTTGGTGGAATTGTTCTGTCTGCTAAGCAATTACGTATATTACATAGTTTGTGTGACGGTTTAGAAAATGCTTATATGCTTTATAAGGAAAATGCTACGGATTATCAGATGCAGCAGTGGTCTAAGAAATTTAAGTGGTATTTTATCAAGTGGGCTTTTCGTAAAATAAAGTACTTAGATAATAGCGCAGATTTAGAAGATGCTCGTAAGCGTTTTTGTGCTTTGGAAAAAATGGGTGCTTTGGATAACCCTCCAACAAAATGGGCAAAGAAATTACGCTGTGATATTTGTAAGTTTATAAAGATTTGTAAAAAATGAAAAAAACTAAAGTTGCTTTTTGTGTTCGTGATATGAGAATTGGTGGTGTGGAATCTGTATTGATTCGAACCATGGATACTTTGCTGAAACATAAAAATATAGAAGTATCTGTTATAACATATGTGAATATTAAAGAGCAGGTATATCTTGATTGGTTTAAATCTCATCCGCAAGTGAAGGTTTATACTTTATATCCATCACGTTGGCTGGGAACTAATTTATCACATTTCTTTTTAACCCGTATTTTTCAGCATATATGTCGTGATTTATATAGATGGTTTAAAAGAACGTTTATAGGCTTTCGTGATATTAAAGATATAGATGTTTTTATAGATTTTTTTAATTTTTCTTTTAATTCAGAGTTAAAAAAGATTTCAAAACCTAAGTTGACTTGGTGGCATTATTCCATAGATGCTTTCATAGTCGGTAATTATGTAAAGTATATGAAAAACTATAATTTATTGGTTGCTCTTACCGACGGTTTTGTTTCTGAATTTAAAAGACTTTATCCGGAATATTCAGATAAAATTATGCGTATTTATAATCCAATAGATATAAATCGTGCTGTACAAAAATCTAAAGAAGAAAAGGTGCCAGCTGGAAAGTATTTTTGCTGTGTGTCCCGTTTGTATGCAGATAAAGACATTCCAACCCTATTAAAGGGATTTGATATTTTTTGGAATAAAACGAATCGACCTGATGTAAAGTTATATGTTATAGGTGATGGAAGTTATAAAACGCGCTATGAACAGATGGCAAAGACTTTGTCGTCGTCACAACAGATTGTATTTACTGGTGCGTTATCAAATCCGTTTGGGTATATGCGTGGGGCTGTAGCAAATATTTTATCCAGTAAAAGTGAAGGCTTGCCAACTGTACTGATAGAAGCAATTTCAGTTGATACGTTGAATATTTCTTCAGATTGTAGAAATGGGCCGCGTGAAATTTTGTGTGACGGGGCAGGTGGGTTATTGTTTGAACCTGGAAATGCGCAGCAGTTGGCAGAATGCATGTGTGTTGCGTTGAATGATAAAAAGCGCGTGAAAGAAATGAAAAAAATCGCACAAGAAAATCTTGCGCGATTTGATTCAGGTGCTGTTTCGAAAGAAATTATCAAATTGATAAAATCATATGCCTGATTTCTGAAAGCGTTTTGGTATTTTTACTACACGTTTTAGTCCAAACATTCCAGGCTTGTCTAGTGCGTATATGGGTCTGGCATATGTTTGTATAATGCGTGCAATTTTTAACCATTTTTCATTACGAACTGGTAAATTGCTGGTTGCATTTATTGTGCCGTTTCCACGACGGCGCAGGTGATTTACCCAATCTGGACCGCGTGCAGCCGCTTTGTCTAATAACATTTGCATATCAACTGCACCAAAGTGCAAGAGATATAAATTTTTATCTATATGAAAATTATGTTTATGAATGCTGTGAAAACCGCTGCCCCAGTTCACAGGTTTGTTTATAACAACTGGCTTTGTGTATCTGGTGGATAACAGAGCATATTCGCGCTGTGCTAATAAAGCTTCTTGCTTGTTCAGAACTTTTTCTTTGTTTAGATTTTGCCCGATATCCAATCCTAAACCAGATACGGTGGTGTTTATTTTTAAATCAGATAAATACTCTGATAATGATTTGTTTGTATCTGGATCTACAATCAGAAACTCGTCACAATCACATCCAATTACTATGTCGTATGTTTTTAACAATTCTTGTGCAAGAGCGGATAATTTCCCTATGCGATATTTGTCACCGGTTGCACGAGACATGTCTGTATGTGGAAATTTTGTTATATGGGCTTTGCCTGCATTTTTCGGAATATTTTGGTCTTCTCCGTCTAAATATATATAGAGATTTTCTGTGCCTATTTCTTTGCCGTAATATTTTATCCAACGTTGCAGAAAGAAATCATCATTACGAGCCATTGTTATGGCCGCAATTTTTTTTAAATTATTTTTATGTGCGGTTTTCATAAGCCCTCAGTAAATATTTTCTTTGTGAAATATTTTATATTTCTCACAAGTATCTTAATAGGATTTTTAGTTAAAAGCCAGTTTATATATTGTTCTCCAAAAGTGTCTTTGGCGCCAGCTATTATAGCGTTCCGTGCTTCTGAATTTGTGTGGTTTAATACATATAAAATTTGTCGACCAAGTGCCCCATTATGTCTGGTAAATGCAACTTTTTTCATAAACGGTAAGCCTTTGCGATACACTTTTTTTATATCGTTATAAATACCACGACCCGGTATGGAATAAATACATTTCCAAGTCTTTTTATTGGCTTCGATAAGTCTTGTAAAGCCTTGCTCGTAAAGATAGGTGATGGCGCCTTTGCTGTCTTGATGAATAACAGAAGTAATAAATTTACCAAACCATTTTGTCATAAATACAGATTGACGCATTCCTATAAACCAAGATTGAATATGAGAATGTTCTTTATGAGGATTGCATACCAATCCAAACGCATCTGCATTTGATTTTTCCATTTGATCAAAGAAAAAATCCATTTGATATAACGGTCCGTAAATCGAATCGTTTACAAGGTAAAGAAAATCGTATTCGGATAAAATATCAGATTCTTTTGCATACAGATATGCACGTTTGTAAGAACCAAAATCGTACTCTTTGTGCCTTTCTGCGGCAGCGTAAATAACATAAGGAGATAATTTTTCTAGTTCTGTTTTTGATACGTCGCTGTCCATTACTAAAACTATATCACCAAAGTTTGATAGAGTTTTGACCATAAAAACCAACGACGCATCAACTTTGTTTTGCGCGCTATAGCCGGCAATTAAGAAAAGACGTTTATATTTCAACGTTTTTACGTGTTTTCTTTCTGATGTTGCTGTCTAATTCTTTTTTGCGCAGACGAATCGTTGCAGGCGTTACTTCAACTAACTCGTCATCCTGAATATAAGACAATGCTTCTTCTAGGGAAATTTTACGTGGTGGCGCCAAGAATAATTTTTCATCAGCTGTTACAGAACGTATGTTTGTTAGTTCTTTACCTTTTACAGGGTTGACTTCCAAATCATTTTCTTTGCTGTGTTCCCCTATAATCATACCAGAATATACTTCTGTTTGTGGGCCAACGAATAATACGCCACGGGGTTCCAAATTATGTAATGCGTATGTTGATGTTACGCCGTTTTCCATTGAAACCAATACTCCTGGACGATACTGCATAATAGGACCACGATATGGTTCATAACCCGAGAATACACGATTCATAACCCCAGTACCACGTGTGTCTGTACGGAATTCAGACAAGTAGCCAATTAAACCGCGGGATGGAGCAGAAAATACAATTCTAGTTTTCCCGTTACCAGATGATTTCATTTCAGTAATAGTTGCTTTGCGTTTTGTCATTTTTTCAATAACAACACCACTAAACTCGTCGTCTACATCAATAACAACTTCTTCAATTGGTTCCAGTTTTTCACCGTTTGAACCGTCCTGCATAACTACGCGTGGACGAGATACACTTAGTTCAAAACCCTCACGACGCATGGTTTCAATCAGAATTCCCAATTGCAGTTCACCACGACCGGATACTTCAAACGATTCGTTGTTAGCACTTTGTGTAACGCGCAAAGCAATGTTTGTTTCTGCTTCTTTAAATAGACGTTCGCCAATCATACGGGATGTCAGTTTTTTACCAGATTTACCCGCCAATGGAGATGTATTTACAAAGAATGTCATAGTCAGGGTAGGTGGATCAATTGGCATTGCAGGAATTGGTTCTGTAACTTCTGGAGCACACAATGTGTCCGCCACAGTTGCTTTTGAAAAACCGGCGATAACAACAATGTCTCCTGCAGATGCAGATTCTAAGGATACTTTTTCAATACCACGATGTTCAATAATTTTTGTTATCTTTGCGTTTTCTATGAATTCGCCTTTCATGTTGATGGCTTTCACAGATTGACCAACACGAACGGTGCCCGATTCGATTTTCCCAGTCAGAATTCTGCCAACGTATGGGTCTGCCTCTAACGTTGTTGCCAACATAGAAAATGGTGCATCAATTTGACAGCGAGTACCATTGCAATCTGGAGCAGGTACGTGGTCCACAATCAATTGGAACAAAGGTGTTAAATCTTTATGTTCATCATTTAAATTGCGAACTGCCCAGCCATCACGACCGACTGCAAATAAATATGGGAAATCTAATTGAGAATCAGTTGCACCTAATTTATCAAACAAATCAAATGTTTCTGTTAAAACTTCTTCTGGACGCGCGTCACTACGGTCTACTTTGTTTATGCAAACAATAGGACGTAAGCCAAGTTTTAATGCCTTTGATAATACAAATTTTGTTTGTGGTAATGGACCTTCCGCGGCATCTACCAATAAAACAACACCATCAACCATAGATAAAATACGTTCTACTTCGCCACCAAAGTCAGCGTGTCCCGGTGTATCAACAATGTTGATTTTATAATCTCCCCATTGAATAGAGGTCGGCTTTGCGGAAATAGTTATACCGCGTTCACGTTCGATGTCGCCGCTATCCATTACGCGTTCGGCAACTTTTTCATTTGCACGAAATGTGCCGGCTTGCTTTAACATATTGTCGACCAATGTTGTCTTACCGTGGTCAACGTGAGCAATAATTGCAATATTGCGAATTTTCATAGACATACTTTTTATACCCTCTATAATACTGCTAAATTTTTTGTAACCAATAGATTATACTATAAATTCGAATTTTCAACAAATATCTATATATTTTATTGACATTTTTAGTTTTTGTACTAAAATTTAAGGACGCTGATTTAACAGGAGATTTTTTATGCAAAAAGTAAGTGAGCAAGAAGTTTATTCTGCAATAAAGGCAGGTTTTTCTGATTTTAGAACTTTGGCCAAGATAAGTTTGGCCAAAGATTGGTCTGGTATGACAAATAAAAAGCGTTGTGAAATGGCTCGTAAGTTAGTTTATATGGGGCAGGTCGCTAAAATGCCAGAAGCATATTTTTCTCGTGAAGAAACCGAAGAAGAATGGTTGGGACGAGCCAATAATTGGGCAAAAGAGTATAATGTTCAGGCAAGGTATGCCTTTTATATAGTCCAAGACCCAAAGGGTATTGTTTTCAATAATTTGACCGGACTGCTGAATTCTGATTTATTGAGTGCTTTTTATAATTTTTGTTCAGATGTGCAAAACTGGGAATATGGGCGCACACGTAATGATGGAATGGCAGATTTCATGTATGTTCAAGAATCAAATAAAATTTTCAAAAAGGTCAAAGGCCTAAAAAAGAAAGTAGAATTAGCAAAAACAAATCCGCTTTTAAGACCTTTGAAATCTTTGTGTATGGAATTTCAACGTTAAAATATGAATTGAGAATATTAAAAATAAGGAGATAAAATTGGTTGGAAATTTAATAGATTTGGATTTAACTATAAAAAAATTTTTTGCTTCTGTTGATGTGTATTTAAAAAGAATGCTTGATAAAGCAAAAAACAAACAAGAGTATGAGCAAATTATGAAAACAATCAAAATTGTCGGGAAAATCGCGCAAGCACCTAAGATGTTTTCTAATTATGAAGCGCGAGTTGAGGCAAACTTGGAACCAGATGCAGAAGTTTTTATGCGTAAAGATTCTGCTGGTAGAGTGGTTGATAATTCTGTCTGGCAGGCTTTTTCACAGGTTTTATATGCTATAGAAGACTATTACAATGTTTTTGATACAGACAAGCAAAACAACTTGTTAAAAGCCATAAAGAACTGGAACTATAGAACATCAACGTCTTTGTTTAAGAGCTTGGTATTTAAGTTCAAAAATCCAACCGCATTTGCAGCTCGCGTGTCTATGGAAAATATGAATCAACGTTAAAAAATCCCCACGAATGTGGGGATTTTTTATTAGTGCTTTCCACCAATTTTGGTTCTGCCGCCCATTAAAGGTTGTAATTTTTTCGGTATGTTTACACTGCCATCTGCATTTTGATGATTTTCTAAAATTGGAACCAATGCACGTGGTACAGCAATACCTGTGTTATTCAATGTAGCGCAGAATTTAACTTCGTTAGTACCGTTTTCACGATATCTGGTATTTGTTCTGCGGGCTTGGAATGTACCAATTGAAGAGCAACTGCCTAATTCTTTGTATGCATTTTCACTAGGTACCCATGCTTCAACGTCATTCATTTTTACTTTGTTAAAGCCCATGTCGCCAGTTGAATTAGCAATTACTCTATATGGTAATTCAAAGTCTTCCATAACTTCACATAAGTTATTTAATATATGTTCATGCATTTCATCGGATTGTTCCGGTTTGCAATATATGTATTGTTCAACCTTGTTAAACTGATGAAAGCGTGCTAAACCACGAGTGTCGCGTCCCGCAGCACCGGCCTCTTTACGGAAGCATGGAGAGAAGCCTGCATATTTAATAGGCAGTGCATTTTCTGGTAATATTTCACCGCTGTGCAAAGAATTTAATATAATTTCTGCGGTACCAGCCAAACATCTGTCTGTATCTGTCAGCATGAATACATCATTGTTCATTACTGATAAATCTGCGCCCATGAAGTGACCGGCATCAAATATTGTTTGGGGCTTTGTAATAGACGGACATTCGATAAATGTAAAACCTTTTGAAATCAATTTCTGAATTACATATGTCTCAATGGCTAATTGTAATTCTGCTGCTTCGCCTACCAAGCAATAAGTTCTGGTGCCACAAATTTGGGCAATCTTTTCCGGCATCCACCAGCCATTCATATCCAATAAATCCCATTGTGCACGTGGAGTAAAGTCAAATTCACGTGGTGTACCAACGCGGCGTACTTCAACATTTGCACTGTCGTCTGGACCAATTGGCGCATCAGGAGACGGAATTTGTGGTACGCGATGTAGTAAGTCTTTTAATTTTGCCTCTTTGTCAGCAAGCTCTGCCATGTCGGCCGCAATTTCTTCACTAATCTGTTTTGATTTTGCAATTAAAGGGGCTTTGTCAGGGGCAGTTGGTATTTCTTTCGTAATTTTATTTTTTTCTGCCGTCATATTTTGTGTCAGCGTTTTTAATTCGCGTACACGTTCATCTAAAGATAGTATTTCATCTACGTGATCTTCAAAACCTTTTACGCGGCACGCGTTTTTGACTATTTCTGGGTTTTCACGAATATATCTAATATCCAACATAATATTTTCCTTAAATTTAATGGTTTTTTGTAATGGTAATACCGCTTTTTACTAAGCGCAATAACATATGTGTTATTTATAATAAATTAAATACGCACCCCAAAAGGGGATGATGATGTGCAGAAAAAGTAATAACTTCTTATCATAGTAAGAATGATTTTATTGCTTATGTGTCTAAAAATCAATCAAAAAAGCCCAGATTTTATGTATAGCCGAAATTATTTGCGCCTGTTTGGTGATTGTGTTATGCTATGGCGCGAAAAGAATAGGAGAATATATTATGAACGAAGTTATTATGCACGACGTTATAATTTTAGGTTCAGGACCTGCGGGTTTAACCGCGGCATTGTATTGCTCTCGTGCTGGTAAGGATACGTTGGTACTTGGTGGTGACCGTTTGGGGGGGCAAACTGCTGGTATTGCTGTATTAGAAAACTATCCTGGTTGGAAAGGCAGTGGTTTAGAATTAGCCGAATTTATGAAAAATCAGGCAGAGACTTTTGGTGCAAAAATTAAATTCGTTTCTGCTAAAACAATATCTGGTGATGTAGAAAGTGGTTTTAATATTTTATGTGACGATGGCAATCGTTATGTTGCAAAGGTTGTTATCATTGCAACTGGTGCATCACCGCGTAAGTTAGAGATAGAAGGTGCAAAAGAATTATTTGGTAAGGGTGTATCCTATTGTGCAACATGCGATGGGTTCTTCTATTATGGTAAAGATGTTATTGTAATGGGTGGTGGAAATTCTGCTTTGAACGATGCTTTGTATTTAGCTGATGTTGCTCGTAACGTAAAGATTGTGTATCGTAAAGGTGCGTTTACTCGCGCAGAGGAGGTCTTGCGTAATCGTGTTGCGGAGCGTGAAAATATAGAATGTTTGTTTAATACAGATTTGAAAAAAATTGCGAAAACAGATGATGATAGACTTGTTGTTACAACGACAGATGATCAAGAAATTATTTGTGATGGTTTGTTTGTGGCAATTGGTCATGAAGCTAATACTGATTATTTATCAGAAGAATTTGGACGCGATAATATGGGACGTATAATTCCAAGTGAATTGCCTGAAGGTATGTATGTTGCTGGCGACGTTCAATCTGAGTTAAAAATGCAAATAGCAACAGCGGTTGGGGCAGGGTGCAGTGCCGCGATGGATGCAATTGCATTTTTAAATACGCGTAGTTAAAAAAATAATCGGGATTCGTCCCGATTATTTTTTTCCAAAGTGTTTCTTTAAGGTTTCGTATGCCGTGGAAATCTTTGTAAAGTTTTCTGCAGCAACATTTTTATCACTTGTTGATGTATCTGGGTGGTATTTTTTTGCTAGCGCTCGATAACGTGCGGATATTTCGCGCCATGATGCTGTTATTGGTAAATCAAATGTTTTTAATGCACCAACAACACTGCTTGGTAATGTGCTTTTACGTGGTGGTACTTTATCAAACGAAGATCTGCCGGTTATAAAATCATTCAAGAAGTTGATGTAATCAGCATTGTCTTGCTCTGCTTGCTTTTTATCTTTTAGTGGTGAACCAAACGTTTGACGTTCCCAGTCTTCTTCGATTTCTTCTGGTGTCATACCTGCATAATAATTCCAATTCTTATTATATTCAGCAGCGTGCTCTTTGCAGAACCACCAATAGTCTTTCAAATCACGCGTTTTGGGCGCACGACAAGTACCGGCTTTACCGCAGCCAGGATGATCACATTTTTTTATCATTTGATTATTTCCCCATTGTTACCCAACGGATGATGCATTTGCACAGTTTCTTTTAATTTTTCTGGCAAAACGTGTGTATATATTTGTGTCGTAGAAATATCTTCGTGACCAAGCATTGTTTGTATCGCACGCAAATTCGCACCACCAGCCAATAAGTGTGAAGCAAAAGAATGTCTTAATACGTGCGGGCTTACTCTATTTGGATCAATACCAGCCAATATCGCACATTTTTTTAAAATCTTGAAGAAACCATCACGCGTAATATGACCTGTTTTACCAGAAGAAGGAAATACATATTTGGATTTATCATCGCCACGTATTTCTAACCATTTATGTAAAGCGTGTTGGGCACGCTCATGCATGGGGACAATTCGTTCTTTTGCACCTTTACCATGTATAAGCAATTTGTCGCCAAGGTTCGCTGTCATTGGTAATTCGCATAACTCTGATACGCGTAGGCCCGATGCGTAAACCAGTTCTAACATTGCGCGCAGGCGCACAGAATTTCTTGTGTCACCAGCAGATGATATCAATAATTCAATTTCTTCCAAGGATAGGAATTTTGGTAGTGTTCTAGTTCTCTTAGGTAATTCTAGATTTGCCGCTGGGTTTTCAGAAATTATTTTTTCCAGCATTAGAAATTTATAAAATCCACGAATTGCACTGGCTTTTCGTGCAATAGAAGACGCACGGTCGGGCAGGTGGGATAAATAATCCTGCACTTCTGCTGGACCAGCGTTTAATAGCCCGCCCGGAATGGTTTCGTCTGCATGACGCAAATCGCTTGCATAACTTTCCAGCGTTTTCTTGCTGCGTCCTTTTTCTGCAGATAAGGCCTCTAAAAATATATCTATATAATTCATTGATACAAAACAATCTCAGTTACATTTTGGGTAGTTGGAAAAGAGATTATCATCAATATTACTAATACTGCTATCAGCGTCCATATAATAATTTGATTACGTTTTGTGTTCTTTTTGCGTAATGGCATAATTTTTTCCTGTAGTTATTCTAATTATTAAATTGTATCAAAGCTTGTAATGAAAACACCAGATGCTGCAATTATTATCAACGGTGGCGCAATGATTGCCAATAATGGGGGAACGACACCAGTAGAACCCAAGGCGTTAAACATATTTACCAGAAAGTATACAGCAAAGCATGTTAAAATACCTAATCCGAACTTTAACCCAAAACTATAATTTCGGCGTTGGCGCGTCTGTGAGAAAGCTACACCTAATGTCGCCATTGCTATCATGGTTAGTGGTAAAAACAGCAACATCCAAAACTGTACCAAATGACCACGTACTGGAACACCGATAGTTTGCATCTTCTTTATAAAACTTGGTAATTCCCAGAAGGATATTTGATCCGGTTGTAAGTATCTGTCGAGAACTGTTTGTGGGGTCAACAAGGTGGTTATATGCCAGTCTTTTGTCGTTGGTACACCTTTACTGTTCCAAATTGTAGCATTGTTCGCACTAAGACCGGCATCAGACAAAGTAACGGTTTTTGCTTGGACTCTATCAGATAGTTTAAATGTAGTATCCTGAATGTATATTGTTGCGTTATCAAATAGTAATATATCACCAGATTTATGCATATTCTTAGCATTCATGGTTATATAGCCATTTTCTGATGATTCACGTAACCATATTTCGTCATCAATTAAAACCAAATGGTCAGGCGTTATATCTTTTGAATTCAAATCTACAGAATATGGATTCAGAACGGTCGTCGCAAAGATACCAATTAGTGTGGCACCAATCAGAAAAGGGCGCGCCATTTGATATGGTGATAAACCTGCACTTGATACAATTATACTTTCACTGGATTTCGTCAGATTGTAAGATGCCAATAAAGTCCCCATGAATACAGCCAGAGGTAAGAATAGGGGGACGTATTCCAGCAGTCGACGCCATGATTCAAATAATGCTGCTGTTGCTGTCGGATTAGACGGTAGGCGCTCTACAAATGTTACAGCCATAATGATGCCGCACACAACCAGCATAACCAGGCCGACGCTTGAAAAGAAGCGGCTCATTAGGAAGCGTGTCAAAATTTTCGGTTTCAATCTCATATCTATATATCAACTTAAAAAGTATACCTTGTTCATTTGACAATTGCAAAATTAAAATGAATGCTTATAATTTCAACGAAATAAATAGGGTTAGCTATTATGGAAAAAAGACCAATTTCACGAGCCGGTTTTGACGGTTTAATAAAAGAATTAAAAGATTTGAAAGAAGTACAACGCCCAGAAATTTTGAAGACGGTTCAGTGGGCTCGTTCTTTGGGTGATTTGTCGGAAAATGCGGATTATAGCGCAGCTAAGGAAAAGCAACGTCAAATAGATAAACGTATTCAATTTATTGAAGATTTCATAAACAATGCGGATGTTATTGATGTTGATAGTTTATCTGGGGACAGGGTTGTTTTTGGTGCACGGGTCGTGGCCGAAGACGAAGACGGGAACCGTATGCAATGTCGTATTTTATCTGATATAGAATCTGATGGTAAACAGGTTATATCTTGTACATCACCAGTTGGCAGGGCAATGATTGGACGTTGCGTTGGTGATACTTGCATTGTTAAATTGCCAAGTGGCGAAAAAGAATATGAAATCTTGGAAGTAAAGTTCAAGGAATAATATTTATATGCCGATTCGCGTTTTACCTGATTCTTTAATAAATCAAATAGCTGCCGGCGAGGTTGTTGAACGTCCCGCAAGCGTTGTTAAAGAGTTGGTTGAAAATGCGCTGGATGCTGGTGCAGACCAGATAGTTATTGACGTTATTGATGGCGGACGCACCATGATTTCTGTTATTGATAATGGTTGCGGTATGTCGCGTGAAGATTTAGCCAAAAGTATTACACGCCATGCAACATCAAAATTGCCGTCTGATGATTTATTGAATATAAATTTTATGGGATTTCGTGGTGAAGCTTTGCCATCAATTGCATCTGTATCTGATATGGTTATAGATACTTGTAATGGTGCGGATTTAAATGGCTGGGCATTGGATTGCAGTACTGGTGAAATCAGACCGTCAGATTGGGATGCAGGAACCAGAATTAGAGCAAAAAATTTATTTGCAAAGACACCGGCGCGTTTAAAATTTTTACGTGCCGACAGGGCAGAAATGTTGTCTGTGCTGGAGGTTGTAAAGCGTCTTGCTATGGCGCGCCCTGATGTTGGATTTACATTAAATAATAAGTGGCGCTTTCCAAAAAATCAGGAAATGAGCGAACGTATCGTTGCCGTCATGGGTGATGATGTGCGCGGAAGAATGTTAGAAGTAAATGCAAAATCTTCTTCTAATAATACATTATCTTTACATGGCTTTATATCAGAGCCTACTTTGCGCCGTGCATCTTCGGTTGACCAGTATTTATTTGTAAATGGCAGACCGGTTAAAGACAAAGTTTTAGTTGGGGCCTTACGTGCAGCTTATATGGATGTTATGCATGCACGTGAGTTCCCTTTATGTGCATTGTATTTGACGGTTGAACCGCGTAGTGTTGATGTAAATGTGTCGCCGGCAAAGACAGAAGTGCATTTCTTAGAGCCGTCTCATATTCGTTCTTTTATTATAAAAGCGTTACGGGAAACGCTGTCACAAACTTTATCTGCCAGGGTTAGTTTTGAGTCTGTTTCTTCAGCCCCAAAATCTGTACCACAAAGTATGAATTTTAGAAAGCCTGAATTCTGTGTATGTGCACCTCACCGTGGGCCTGACAGTGCGTTTATGTTTGAAACACCTGTTCAAAAAAATGAAGAAGTTATTAAACAGGAAGAAATAGCAGAATCTGTTACGGATGATTTTTTACCTTTAGGGCGCGTAATAGGGCAGATAGGTAATAAATATATCTTAGCACAAAGTGGCGAAAATTTAGTCATAGTTGATCAACATGCCGCGCATGAGCGTATAACTTATGAACGTTTACGTCAACATGCGATAAAAGTACAACCTTTATTGACACCAATAGTTGTGTCTTTGCGTGCAGAAGATGTCGAGGCTGTTTTATCCATAGCTGATGAAATGCGTAAATCTGGTTTACATATTGATGCATTTGGCGATGATGCGATTGCTGTTTTTGAAAAACCTGCAGATTGGGATTTAAACTGGGCAGATTTATTTCATGCCGTTGCGGACGAAGTTAGAATTTATGGACATTCATCTCAACTTGGTGAAAAGTTGCATTTGAAGTTGGCAAATTTTGCCTGTCATCATAGTGTTCGTGCAGGTCAGAAGTTAGATATGGCACAAATGGACGCTTTGCTGCGCGATATAGAAAATACTAGTCGAGCAGGTGAGTGCAATCATGGACGGCCTGTCTATAAAATAATTCCTTTGAGCGAGATTGATGGTTGGTTTGAACGTATCTGATTTTAGGGGCTTATTTAAACTATTTTCCTTTACATAACTGGCTTTTTTTACTATTCTGAACCAATAAAATATATATTTAAGGAGAAAAATTATGGAAGAAACAACCGCAGTCGTAGAAACGGTAAATACTGTCACTAATTCCGCAGCTCCTGCAACGAGTGGTGATTGGTGGGGCATGTTGCTGTATTGCGCTATTATCTTTGCGATAATTTACTTTTTTATGGTTCGTCCAAACAAGAAACGTATGGCTGAATATCAAAAAATGTTGGATTCTTTACAGGTTGGTAATCGTGTTTTGGCGGCCGGTATTTATGGCACCATTAAAAAGATAAATGAAAAATCAATTGAAATGGAAGTTGCAGATGGCGTTGTTATTGAGGTCAATAAAGGTGCCGTCGTAAACGTTGAGTAAAGGGTTTGGTTATGTTTAAAAAATTGGCAATTATTTTTGTTGCAGTGTTTGGCGTTCTGTTGGCTGTGCCGACAATTGCACCAAGTTTGGCGCCTTATTTTCCGTC
Source organism: uncultured Alphaproteobacteria bacterium (assembly GCA_944390125.1). Taxonomy (GTDB): domain Bacteria; phylum Pseudomonadota; class Alphaproteobacteria; order Rs-D84; family Rs-D84; genus Enterousia. The sequence continues at coordinate 286,672 of CALXOX010000001.1, read as the reverse complement.
TTGGATTCAGCCAATTCCGTTGGGATTAGATTTGAAGGGTGGCGCGCAATTGTTGTTAGAGGTTGATACCGATACAATGATGAAAGATAAAACAGCGCAGTTATATGAAGATGCGCGCAGTGCATTGATAAATCGTGATAAGGGGGTTATCAGATTTTCTAACATGCGCAATAGTGACGGCGTTGTTTCTTTTGTTGTACGTGATGAAGATGATGTTTCCAAAGCACGTGGAAGAATCAGAAGTGAATTTGGTGACAATGTAAATATTTCTGTAGATGGTCGTACTATATCTTTGACTTATTCTCAAAAAGCAAAAGATGAAATGGTTCAGGATGCTTTGTCTCGTAGTATCGAAATTGTTCGTCGCCGTATTGATGCTTTGGGTACAAAAGAACCTTCTATTCAAAGTCAGGGTGGAAAATATATTTTGATTCAGTTGCCTGGTGTTGATAATCCGGAACGTATCAAAGAATTGATTGGTCAGACCGCTAAAATGACATTTCACTTGGTAAATGAGAATATTACTCAAGAACAATTGGCGTCTGGGCGTGCACCAAAGGGAACAGAATTTTTGCCTTTGATGGAGGCGCCTGATCAGTTGATTCCTGTATATTCTCGTGTTGAGGTTTCAGGCGAATCTTTGAAAGATTCTCAAGCTGACTTTGATCAAAATAATATGCCGGTTGTGACAACGGTATTCGATTCTGCTGGTGCGCGTAAGTTTGCACGTTTGACTACAGAACATGTAAATGAACGTTTCGCAATTGTTTTGGATGATATGGTTTTGTCTGCACCAACTATTCGTGAACCAATTCCTGGTGGTCGTGGTCAGATTTCTGGTGGGTTTACTCTGCAGGGTGCGAAAGATTTAGCAGTTTTGCTGCGTAGTGGTGCGTTGCCTGCGCCGTTACAGGTTATTGAAGAGCGTACTGTAGGTGCTGGTTTGGGTGCAGACACAATTGCTGAAGGTAAAATTGCATCTTTGTTTGGCATGATATTCATCATGATATTCATGATTGTTTGCTATCGTGAATTCGGAGTTATTGCAAGTTTTGTCTTGGTTATCAACTTGGCAATGATTATTGGTATATCTGCTTTGTTGGGGGCGACGTTGACGCTTCCTGGTATTGCAGGTATCGTTTTGACGCTGGGTATGGCCGTGGACGCTAATATTTTACCGTTTGAACGAATTCGTGATGAAATGCGCGCTGGATCTACTTCTTTGCGAGCTGTAGAGGCTGGTTTCCACCGTTCTATGAAAGCTGTTTTGGACGGGAATTTGACTAATTTAATTTGTTCGTTAGTCTTGTTCCAATTCGGTGCTGGACCAATTCGTGGATTCGCTGTAACGCTGTCCATCGGTGTTTTAACCACGCTGTTCACGTGTGTATCGTTGTCAAAAGTTATCATTGATTGGTACATGAATGGCAAAAATAAAAAAATTGGTTATGTAAGAAGCAAGTAAGAGGTTTTTCTATGAAACTGAAATTTATGAAATATCGCAAATTATCGTACTGGGTTGCGGCGGCATTGGTTGGTTTGTCTATTTTGTCGTTATGTGTACGTGGTTTGAATTATGGTATTGATTTTGCTGGTGGTATATCAATGGAAGTTACCCCTGTAGCTGCTGATTACACAATTGACAAGATGCGTGCGGATTTAGAGCAGTTTAAACCAGAATTGCAATCTGTCGGTGATAATGGCGCAATATTAGTCCGTGTCGGTTTGCATAAAGGTGCAACCGATGCAGAACAAAATCAGCGTGTTGCAGAAATTAAAAATATTCTGGGAAATAAGGTAGAATATTCGCAAGTGCAAATCGTAGGACCGAAAATCGGTGGAGAACTTGTTCGTGGCGGTATCTTGGCGGTATTATTCTCTTTTATATTGATGTCTGTATATGTATGGGTGCGCTATCGCGGTGGTTATGCAATCGGGTCTTTCGTGTCGCTGTGTTTGGACTTCATCATAATGTTTGGATTCTTTTCAATAACAGGATTGGAATTCAATCAGACAGCAATTGCCGTTATTTTGATGGGTGTAGGCTACTCTATCAATGACAAGGTCGTAAACTATGACCGTATCGAAGAGAACATAAAGATGTATCATAAAATGCCTATGGATGATTTGATTGATTTGTCTGTAAATGAAATGATGCGCAGAACTATTATGACTGGATTGTCAACAATATTGGCTATGGTTGCGTTGTATTTGTTTGGCGGTTCTATGTTGCAGGATTTTGCAATCGCGATGACTTTTGCGGTCGTAATGGGAACGTTCACAAGTATTTATATTTCCAATGTTATTTTGTATCACTTTAATCTACGTGATGAAACAAAATAGTATTGTTGTTTATGTGCAACCAAGGGGAGGGGTTTGATAAATGAAAATAACAAAATTATTTTTATTCGCTTTTTTGGCCTTGGTTGCGTCGCCTTGTTTTGCAGACAGTTTATTCTTTGAAGATGAACCTGTTCAAGACGGTTTAAACGTTTTTGATGTGTCTGCGACTTTTGCTGATATTTATGAAAAACTAGATGGGGTTAAATGGGGCGGTAAAAATATCAATGTTGCAATTGAAAGTTTGGAAAAATTAAATACTAATGCTCATATTGCTGCAACGGATGAGCGAATTGTATTGGTTTGGAAAGATGCAATTATTGCAAATTATCCTCGTCCAAAGGCTGGTGATTGGAATGGCTTTGGTGAAATAACGACTGCATTGATTTTAAAAATGCGTGCCAATGATACTGCATTACATAATGCGTCAACCAGTGAGATGTATCAAATGGTTGTAGATAGTTTAATGCGTGGCATTGACGAAAATGGCAGATATATTTATTCTCGTGCGGCAGAGATTACAGAGGATGGTAGAATTTTAACGAGTGTCGGTTTAGAGGGTAATCGTGACGAACGTGGTAATTATCGTGTGACGGGTATATATAAGGATTCGCCTGCAGATACTGCTGGAATTCGTGAGGGTGATTTAATTGTTTCTATAAATGGTCAAACTGTTAAATCCATGTCTGATGCCGATTTAGCATCTGTAATGTCTGGTTTTAATTCTGGAACTTCAAAAATAAAAGTTTTATCTCCATCTGGTGAAAAGGATGTTGTATTGCGTCGTGCGACTATAATATTGGCGGATGCAGATGTGGTGCATAGAAGCGATGCTGAAACTGGTGGAATTTTGGAAATTGTCGTTCATAAAGTTTCAGATAACACTGTTTCTATTGTAAATGAAGCACTGGCAAAATATTCTGATGTGTCAGGAATTATTTTAGATTTGCGGGCAGCAACAGGTGATGATGAACGTGCTGCGGCTAAGTTTGCGGGCTTGTTTATAGGTGCAAAGCCTGTTATGCGTATTGTTGAAACTGCAAAAGATGAAGTTGAAGTTATTCCTGGTGGCAGTGCTGTTACGGATGCACCAGTAGTTGTGTTGATGTCTGATATGACACGTGGTACGGCTGAGGCTATAGTGGCTGCTTTTTATGAAAATGAACGTGGTGTTTTGGTCGGAACTCCGACCGCTGGCAGTGCAAGAATTGCCACAAGAATAAATTTAGAAAATGGTGGTGCTTTGGAACTGTTAAATAAAGCAATAAAAACAGGTAATGGCAGGACCATTGATGGACGTGGTGTTTTCCCAATAGTCTGTTTATCAAATATAAGATCTGTGAATCAGCAAAATGCATTTTTCTTAAATGTTATAAATAATGATTTTAATGCTCAAGATTTTAACCAAGACCCAGACGTTGACCCAGATGCTATAAGACGTGGGTGCCCGACAATAACAAGTGGGGCAGATGAAGATGCGTTGGCGGCTGCGGTGTCGGCTAAAATATTGACGGACAGCAAGGTTTACAATAAACTGGTTGCAGAGTAATTTTTGTAAGAAATGGGGATATTATGTTTTTAACAACAGATAACAAAATCAAATGGAATTGGATGGCATGGGCTGCGGTAATAACGGCTTTATTGGTTGGGTTGGGAATTGTCTGGTTTGATGAACCGTTATATCTTTTTTTAAGAAACTTTGACTGTGGTTTATGGCGGATTTTTGACGTCGTATTTGATGCTAAAATATGGATTATTGTTTCAGTTGTTGTGTTACTTGCTTTTTATATAAAAAAGATAACCAAATCAAAACCACGCTTTAGAAATGAAAAACAGAAGTTTAGTTTGATTGCTTTCGGACGTGATTTTATTAGCAAAACTCATAATAGTTATGCGTTTTTTGTTTTAAGTTCTGTTTTGGCAGCAAGTGTCGTTGGTAAGATTCTTAAAATAGTTATAGGACGTATGAGACCTGTGTTCTTTGAGGCGTTAGATAAAACTGGTTTTGTGCCTTTTTCAACAGATTGGGCGTTTAATTCTATGCCGTCCGGTCATACGTTTGCCTCGTTTGCAGGCCTTATTATGTTGGGCTTATTGGCGCCTAAAATTAAATGGTTTACGTGGAGCTTAGCAATTATAATAGGTGTGTCTCGCGTTTGTGTTGGGGCCCATTGGCCATCGGATGTCATATTTGGTGCATTTATTGGTATGGTTGCTGCTGATTTGGTTAAAGCAGGATTAAAGCATTACGGTGCAGAAATTGATAAATAATTAAATTTTTTCTTATGCCCTAACATTTTTGTGTTTTTTATGATAAAATGTGGGGCATGGCAAGGAATTCTAATTTTTTCCCAGAAAGTGTTTCTAAAGCACTTAAAAAGATAACCAAGCGTATCGCAGGGGCGGTGTTACTGGGGCTTGGTTTGTGGGCTTTATTTTCATTGTTTTTTTATAATCCGTATTTAAATGGATTTGCTGCAGCCAGTACTTTTGGTGAACAATCTTTTATGGGGCAAATAGTCGGATTTATTCGGTATGGTGTTGGTTTTATTCCTGCTATGTTCTTTATATTGTGTATTGCCAGATGGGGAATATCTTGGTTGGCAGGATGGGAAGAAGAAACTGCACCAGAATATAATTTTATTCGTTGTTTTGTGACAATTTGTATCGGTTCAATTGGGTTGGGACTAATTATGCCGGCATCTGCGTTTGGTGGTATGATTGGTTATATTGTTGCTGCTGATATTTCAAGTTTGATTGGCGCATGGGAAATATTGGTTGGTCTGGTTGCAATTGCTGCATTTGCTGTGATGGGGGCTTTATTATTACATATAAAGTGGACGCATATAAAAAGTGTTGCTTCTGTTATATGGCGCGCATTTCGTTGGCTGCTGTCTGTATTCCATTTGATGCCCGCGACAGAAGAAGATTCTGTTGAAGAGGAAGAGGAGTACGAAGAAGTCGAACAAGAGGATGATGAAGAAGAACAGGAAACAAGGAAATCCAAGCCGGCCAAGCGTAGCAATCGTAAAGCAGGGCGTTCGACACAGACAAAGGTTATTTCTGGTGAACATGAATATGAATTGCCAGATCCAGCATTTTTAGAGCGTTCAAATTTTGGTAAGAATATAGTAACGCCTGAGTTGAAACGTAATGCGGCTGCGATGGAAGTTCATTTCGCTGAATATGGTGTGCATGGTAAGGTTGTTGGAATAAGACCTGGACCGATTGTTACTCTGTATGAGTTTATGCCAGATAGTGGCGTTCGTATGGCTGATGTTAGCAAGACTGTAAAAGATATGACACGTGCGATGGCGACTGAAAATATTCGTATAGCACACATACCAAGTACACAGTTGATTGGTGTAGAAATGGTAAACATAACTCGCCAGACTGTGCGTTTCCAATCTTTGGTTGATAATGATACGTTTATAAATTCTAAATATAAAATACCTTTGGCTTTGGGGGTCGATATTGGTGGAAACCCAATGTATTTTGATTTGGCAAAGATGCCACATATGTTGATTGCTGGACGTACAGGTTCTGGTAAATCTGTTTTTGTGCAATCTATAATTATGTCTATTGTGTATCATTTTACACCTGACAAATGTAAACTTATTATTATCGACCCAAAGGGTGTTGATTTTGGTTTCTGGGACGACATACCTCATTTAATAACTCCTATTGTTAAATTAGATGCTGCAGCTGCTGTAAATGCTTTGAAGTGGGCCGTTCGTGAAATGGAAGAACGTTATAAGCAATTGCAGGTTCTGAACGCCAGAAATATTGAAAGTTATAACGAAGCTGCGGCAAAAAAGCGTGCAAGTGGTGAAAAACTGACACGTCAGGTCGCGGTTGGTACAGACGAAGAGACAGGCGAGTTATTGTTTGAAACACAAGAAGTTGATTTATCTGATATGCCTTATATTGTGATAATTATCGATGAGGTTGCAGATTTGATGAGTCTTGCACGTAAAGAAGTTGAAGCGTGCGTTCAACGTATAGCGCAGAAGGCACGCGCTGCAGGTATTCATTTGGTTATGGCAACACAGCGTCCAGACGCCACAACTATTACAGGTGTTATTAAAGCTAACTTCCCAACACGTGTATCATTCCAAGCACGAAGCGTTATTGACTCTATGACTACATTGGGTGAAAAGGGGGCAGAGCAGCTGTTGTCTTGCGGTGATATGCTGTTCAGTGAGGCGGGGCGTGTGCCTGTACGTATACATGGCGCATTTATTTCTGATGAAGAAATGAATAGAGTTGGTGATTTCCTGCGTGCAGAAGGTGAGCCAGAATATGCGGCAGGTGTTACGGACGGTGAAGACACAGATGTGTCTGGTGGCGCAAGTGGTACAGGAATTCCTGGTGCTGCGCCTACTAAGGCAGACAAAGACGCAGATTTATATACGCAGGCAAAAGAATACGTGTTGCGTGATAAAAAACCAACCATTTCATATATACAGCGACGTTTGGGTGTTGGTTATAACAAAGCGGCAGGCTTTATGGAACGTATGGAACAGGAGGGAATTGTTAGTCCGCCAGATGCTAATAATAAACGCCATATTTTATAAAATAGGAAATCCGCCATATGGCGGATTTTTACGTTTTATTTCTTTTTTGTAGGGCTGTTTTATGATATAATTTTTACAAAAAGGAGAATTTTATAATGATAAAGCATTTGTCTATGTTCGCCGCATTGGCGGTATTGTTTGGAGCGACGCCGGTATTGGCTGCAACTAATTCTGGTACACGCGCTGCGTCTAGTGCGGATTTGACAGGAATGCCTGCTGTTCGTGAACGTACTCAGGTAAATTATGAGAAGTACACAACTCGTTCAACAACAAAAACTTATGACGAGGCAGATGCTAGAAATATATACTATACCCAGCCCGCAAATCGTAGCGCTTTGTATAAGCAATATGACAGCGGTAATTCTGCAGCAACGGTTCGTACGACTCGTGCTGAAACATATCGTACAGAATTAAAGCGTAAATATTATTTGGCTCATCCTTTCTTCCAGCCAACAAAAGGTAAGTTCGGATCAGTTACAGATTTGTCTTATAATATGAATTCTTATGATATGTTTTTAACACCTGTGACAGATGTAACTATTTCTGACCCAAATGGTAAATGGGATATGAGTCAGTTTTCTATTAAAGAAGACTTCAGTTATGGTATTACGGATACTTTGTCTGTTTTGGCAATGGCTCGCTTTGATATGTCTGATTATAAATTTGATTGGGCGGTTGCACCAGATGATACCATGGATGATAGCGGCTTGAACTTGATGGGGTTAGGATTACAATGGCGTTTCGTTGATACAACAGATTGGATTGCAACTTTGTCTGGTTACTATCAGTATCAGCAAGATATTTCTAATAATATAGTTTTGGATTTGAAAGCTGGTTATAAAGTTAGTTCTTCTACTATATACGGTTTAGTTCGTGGTTGGTATATGAACTTTGAGGGTAATTCTTATGGCAATGGTATAACAGGTAATACAGAAGACGGTAAAGAAGCTACATTCTTTTTGGCGTATAATACAGATGCTGACAATACTTTCTATTTTGAAGGTGGTGTCGGTGTGTTCAGTGTGTTAGATGAAGATTGGACCCTGAACTTTGAAGCCATTGTTGGAAATTATGATTGGCATAATCAGGCAAGTTTGAAAGCTGCAATTGGATGGCAGCCGAACGATTGGTTCGCGTTGAACTTGTATGGTAAGATGGCGGTCTGGGATTCTGCAGATGGAAAGGATTTGTCTTTCTGGCAGACGGATGCGGTTGACGGTGTTTTCCGCAGAATGGGAACAGCGAATATAGATAATTACTCAGAAGCTTCTGTTGGATTACAAGCTATATTTATGTTCTAAAAGTTGTTTCGTTTCCGGGGTGCTGACTTATGGTGCCCCGGATTTTTCCATTGAAAATAGGAAGGGGAGAGATGCGTAAGTTTTTAATTACCTTTTTTGCGTTTTTTGTCGGTTTGTTTCCAGTCTTGTCGGATGCACGTGCTGATGGCTTGGATTTAGATACTTCTGATCCGTTATATATGTTGAGTGAACAGCATGTTCTGTCTGAAACTACTTTAACATATTGGGATAATGTCTTGCGTCTTGGACAAGAGCTCTCTTATGGTATCAATAGTCGTTTAACAATTGCCGCAAATGTACATTTTCAGCAGGATTTTGATGGACCAGAAGATGGTTTCTCTGCTGTAGATTTAGGCGGAGTATATCGTGTTGGAACAGCTGGTGGTAATAGTGCACATATTATATCTGATGTTTTGTTTGGATTGAAGGTCGGTGGTTCTTCACATGTTCGTACGCCAGATTTTGCTGATTCAACTTATTATGCTGGATATCGTTTTGGGCGCCAATGGGCTGGTATGACGCTGGCGGCGACAATTAAATCTAGTTGGATTTTTGATGATGAACGCGGTATGGCATTTATTGATGCTACTCCAGAAGCCTATTTTCGAATCGCACCAGATTGGCGTTTAGGTGCTCAGTTTACTTTACGTAAAGCGACGAACCCTCACTATAACCAAGAATGGTTGGGTGGAAAGATTATACGTCAATATGGACGTACGCAATATGCAGCGCATTTAGACTATGAGTTTGAAAGCGACGATTTGCAAGTCGGTGTGAATGTGAACGTTTTGTTCTAAATAAAAAATCCCCGCCTTGGCGCGGGGGTTTATTTTTGATTGTATTTTGTTGACATTTTTGTTTTTAGTGCAATAATTATTCTTATGATAAAAGAAAAGATAGCTTTTGTTTTTCCTGGGCAGGGTGCTCAACGTATTGGTATGGCACAGGATTTGTTCAAAGAGTATGAAACGGTTAGGCATACTTTTGAACAGGTGTCTGATATTTCACATAAAAATATTGCTAAGTTATGTTTTGAGGGCCCAATAGAAGAATTGAATACCCCAGAAATTACGTCCTTGGGGACATTTGCTCATTCTGTTTCAATTGCACGGTTATTAGAAAAGCAATTTGACAGGCCTTTATATCAGATTGGATACGCAATAACTGGACATTCAATGGGGCAGTATTCTGCGTTGCATTGTGCTGGCAGTATATCTTTTGAAGATGCGGTTCGTCTGTTATCTGCACGTTCTAGTTATATGTCTATGGTGGATAAATCTGGTGGTGGTATGGCGTGTATTGCGGGGCTTGGAAAAGAAGATGTAGAAATGTGTTTGTTGGCCGCAACAGGACATGGGTATGCAGCAATTTCCAATCATAATGCACGTGACCAGTTCACAATTAGTGGTCAGAATGAGGCACTTGATGCAGTTATTTTGCGCGCGAAAGAAAGGGGGGCACGTGTTGCAAAGCGTTTAAATGTTGCGGTGCCTGCACATTGTGCGTTGATGGAGAATGCTCAAATTTTATTACGTAAGCGGTTGGAAAGTATTGATGTACAATCTCCTAAAACAAATTGGTTTTCTAACCAGACCGCAAATGTTATGTCTAACCCACAAGACGTGAAAGATGCTTTGTCAGATCAAATGACACATGGGGTGCGCTGGTTTGAAATCATGGAAAAACTACCAGAATATAATATTACAAGTGCTTATGAATTAGGACCGGGTAAGGTTTTGAGCGGTCTAATAAGTAGAGCAAATGTTGGTGTGAATGCTTACAACACAGATAGATTGAGAAATGTACAAACAATGATTGAAAATATTGCTAACTCGATTTCTCGTTAGTTTTTATCTTTGTTTATCTTTTTTCTAAGAGAGTCCCAATATTCTAAACGTTTTTTTATTTCACGTTCAAAACCACGTTCTATTGGACGATAGAATGTTTGGCGCTCCATCGATTCAGGAAAACAATTTTGACCGCTGAATCCAGATGCTGTGTCTGGCTCGTATATGTATCCAGCGCCGTATCCCATTTCTTTCATCATGCGCGTTGGAGCGTTTAATATGTTTTTCGGTGGCATTAAACTGCCGGTATCTCTTGCTGCCTGATATGCTGCATTCTGTGCACGATAATTTGCAGTACTTTTAGGGGCTGTGCCCAGATAAATTACTAATTCTGTTAGTGCTAAATCACCTTCTGGACTGCCCATACGTTCGTATACTTGCCAAGCAGATAATGCAATTTGCATTGCGTTTGGGTCGGCTAGGCCTATGTCTTCCATGGCAAAGCGGGTTAAACGTCGAAATAAGTACATTGGGTCTTGACCAGATGTCATCATACGTGCTGTCCAATACAATGCAGCATCTGTATCACTGGCGCGTAACGATTTATGAACAGCCGAAATCAGATTATAATGTTCGTCACCAGATTTGTCGGATAATGGTGCTCGCTTTTGAATTGCTGTATCTAGCGCGTCAGGCGATAGTTTTTTCTTAAAATTAGCATTGGACAAATATTCGATTGTGTTTAATAAGAAACGGGCATCTCCATCTGCCATCTTTGCCAAATGTAATCTTGCCGATTCATCCAATGGTAGTTTTTTACCAAGGTATTCTTCTGCACGACTTATTAAAGTCATTAAATCTTCCGTAGATAGTGGCTGCAGTACGCCAACGTGACAACGTGACAATAACGCATTGTTCAAATTGAAACTTGGATTTTCTGTAGTTGCACCCATAAACACAACTGTACCATCTTCAAGATATGGCAATAATGTATCTTGTTGTGTTTTATTAAAGCGATGTATTTCGTCTATGAATAACAGGGTTGATCGTCCGATTTCACGGTTCATACGCGCTGCTTCCATTGCTTTTTTTATATCTGCTGTTCCTGAAAAAACAGCTGACATTGGTACAAAATCCATATCAACTGATTTGGCCAGTGCACGCGCAATTGTTGTCTTACCGCATCCCGGTGGACCCCATAAAATTAAATTTGATAATTTATGATTATCAACCATACGGCGAACAAGGCCATTTTCGCCAAGTAGCTGTCTTTGACCGACAATTTCATCAATCGTTGTCGGACGCATTAGGTCGGCTAAGGGTCTGTTTTCCGTGGTCATTTTTGTTTTACTTAGGTTTTATTTATAAACTATTTGTGATATAATAAATTCTAATAAATAAGAGTGAGGTTTTCAATTGGTAAGTGTAAATAAAGACTCGCCTGAATTTACTTTGGCTGTTGCAAATTTAGCGGCCGCAGCAATTGCTGCTAACCCTGGTTTATCGTTAGAAGAAGCAGTAAGATGCGCTAGGGAAAGTTTACGTGGCGCGTCTGTTTCAAAACAACAAATTGCGGATTCTGTCAGACCAGATAAAATTCAATGTTTGGAAGATGGTACATGGCATATTATGCTGCGCAGGTATGTAAGACGAAAGTTTAATATGACGCCTCAGCAGTATCGTCAAAAATGGGGATTGCCAGACGATTACCCGTTTGTTGCGCCTAATTATTCGGCTCGTCGCTCTAAAATAGCTAAAAAAACGGGACTTGGTAAAAAATAATACAAGGTTTTATTATGTCGGAAAAATTTAGAACAATTGTTGCAATGCCTGAAGAAGCAGCAAAAAAATTACGGAAATTTATAGAGAAAAAAAAGCCTGCTAAGTATATTCAGGAACGCAGAAAGCAAAAAGATGATGCGGGTATAAAAGTTTCGAATCCTGTATTTCGTGATACTGCTGCTGTAATTGGCTTAGGAACGATGAAGTGGTCTGCCTGGCTGGCAGCTGGCGGCAGCCAATTTTTACTGACGTTGGCAAGATGGTTGACGCTGGATAACGCTTTTCTGCGTAATATGGAAAAGCATTATGCAGAAAAAGAGATTGCATTGAATAATGAAGGTAAAGCAAAGAAATTGGATTCTTTTGCAAAAAAATATCCGAATTTATATGCGCATATTTTATGGTGGTTGGGACTGACTGCTGTCTCAGGTGCAGGTTATGTCGCGGCAGAATACGGACCAGATGCAGTTCAAACTTATAAAGAATGGCGCGCGGACAAACAGGCGGAAAAACAGGCACAAGGGACTTATAAAGCGTTTCTAAATAAGATGCAGCCAATAACTCCTTTCTTAATTGCAGACTTGATTGCAAAAGAAGGTGTACATACTGATGAAAATGGAATGCATGCCCCATACAGAGATTCAAAAGGAATTCCGACGATTGGTTTTGGTTCTACTGTATTGAAAGACGGAAGTCGGGTTACGATGAATACCCCCCCCATAACCAATGATGAAGCTTATGAACTGGCGCGTTGGCATTTGGAAGAGGGGGAAACTTATTTCGTTCTTTATTGCTATGATGTGGCCCAAAATGGTGTTGATATAAAAACGACAAATGAAGCGTTGGGAATGAGTTCTATTGTTTATAATTCTTATTCTAAATTGATAGAAGCGGCCAGTGATAAAAACCATAAAAATAGATTTACAGAATTACGCAAATTGTATGAAGAATATGGTTATGCTTTACCCGATTCGTTGGTACAAAAATGTTTTGCAGAATATCCAATACAAAGTGCGACAAGTTTTGGTGAACAATGGCTTGGTGGGGCGGATAAAGCTGAAGTTGCGGATAAACTAGGTGGTTTTTTAGCCGGGGGCAGGGGCATTTATTGGCGTCGTTGGTTGGAGGCAGGATTGTTGACTGGCGATATAACACCGCAAATGCTATTGAATTGCCCTGTAAACGGAATGTACGAGTTTTTTAGAGTTATGGGCGAAGAAAAAAGTGCGTTCTTTACAGGTGATCTTGATAATCGCCAAGTAAATAGGCAGACTTATGCAGAATTTCAAAAATGGTTGGCAAATCCTGTGAATGTTAAAGGACAAAGTTTACAGGACTGGAAAAAAGTAGGAGATTACTTACCAGCTGATGTTTTGGCATTCTGTCAAAACGGTCAATGTGAATTAGATAATAAAGATTTTAGCAAAATTACAAAGGCACGTGAAAGTGTGGAAGTAAAGACCTATACGTTGGGATATGACGAATTATATCAAAACGCTATTGCTGCATATAGCAATAATGATTATGCAAACGCAGCAGAGCAATTTGAAAATATGTTAAAAAATTATCCAAATAACGCCTTGTTGCATAATGATTTGGCGGCTACTTATAACCATCTGGGTAGATATGAAGATGCAATTGCACATGCTCGTGAAATTCTTCATAGAATAGGGGATAAAAGTCAATATGCCGCTGCACAGTATAATGCTGGCTTCGCATACGAGCAGTTGGGTGATTACGATAAAGCGTTGGCGAATTATAAATTGTCTGTTGCTAATGGTAATATGAGCGTGAAAAAAGATGTCGAACGTGTAAAAAAATTACGTTCACAGAAAACAATTGCTTTTATAGACGCTGCTCAGAAAATTGATATGTTCAGCAGAACTTCTGTATCTAATCAAATTATAAAAGATAATGAAAATATTGCATAAACATAGGTGTAATAAATGAAAGTCTATATAAATTATGACGATAAACGTTGGCGCAAATATAAAATTGATTTTGAAAAAATAGCGAATGCCGCGGCGCTGAATGTTTCTGCAGATGCAGAAGTTTCTATTACACTTACAAATGATAGCGAAATTCATAAGATAAATCGTGAATATAGAAATATTGATAAACCAACAAATGTTTTATCTTTTGAATTGGGTGATGATATTTTGTTGGGCGATATTTATATATCTTTAGATACGATTTTGAAAGAAGCGAAACAAGAAAAAATTTCTGTTCAAGATCATACTGCTCATATGATTGTGCATGGAATGTTGCACTTACAGGGTTATGACCATATCAAAGATAAAGAAGCAGAGATTATGGAGAACAAAGAAACAGAAATATTAAAATCTATGGGAATAAAAAATCCCTATGTGCAGGATTCTGTGGCTTGCAAAGAATTGTCTTGTTGTCCAGGAAGTAAAATTTTATCGTTTTTTAATCGTTTGAAGTTTGGTTCAAATAGTATATGGCAATATCTTACTTTGGCCTTACTGGGGGGATTAGCTGCTTTGGGATTTGCACCAACTAATTTATGGTGGTTGACAATAATATCAATTGCTTGTGCATATAAATTGATTCTTCGTGAAAATAAAAGACCAAGTGTTTTTATGGCCTTTGCACGTGTATTCCCATTTAGTGCCGTATATGCCGTAGCTATGTTTTGGTGGGTTGTAAATTCTATTTACGTCGTGCCGGAACTGGCAGCGCAATTTGCTGTTTGGACAATTCCAGCATTGCTTGGTATTGGTTTATTAGGTGGAATTATATTCGCAATTCCGTTTGTTGTAATCTTACGTATACGCACGAATCCGGCGTGTAGAGCGATTTTGTTCGCAGCAATTTGGACTCTGGTTTTATGGTTTAGAGAATGGTTGTTTACAGGTTTTCCATGGAACCCAATTTCAAATATTATGATGCCTTTTCCTGTTTTTGCAAACTCAATGGCTTTGTGGGGCGCACTGGGTACAACTTTTGTTATTATTGGATTGATTGCTGTTGCGTCAGAGTTGTTTGAAAATCGCAAGAATAGATATTGTTGGTTTATGTTTTTTGCTTTTATTTTATTGGTATTTTTGGGCGCGTTTTATGGATATAGAAATGTGGTGCGGGCGCAAGATGCTAATAATTCAACGCCTATAATTCGCGTGGTTCAACCGGCAAGAAGTGCCGCACAAAAAGCAACACATTCAAGGGAAGAGGCGATTAGAAATGCCACAGAAAATGTTCGCTTTTTGATAGATTTAGCAAGTGCGCCAGGAAATCCGGAATTGATTGTTTTTCCAGAAACTTCTTATCCGTTTGTTGTTATGAATAATGATAATATGCCAATCGCAAGCGCCTTGGGAAATAATGTTATTATCGGTGCAACATCCTATTCTGAAGGGGCTTTATATAATTCAATGATAGTTGCCAATTCAAATGGTGAAATTCAAAAAATATATAGTAAATCTCATTTGGTGCCGTTTGGTGAATACAGACCTTTTGGGGATATTATTCCGACTCCTGGACAGTTATCAAAAGGTAATGGACCAGAAATTATCAATATAGATATAAATGGCCATGATATGATGTTTGCTCCGGCGATTTGCTACGAAATTATTTTTTCGGATTCTTTGTTGCCTGATTCAGAGACACCAGATGTTATTGTAAATATTACGAATGATACTTGGTTCGGTAATACTCCTGGAACATATCAACATCTTGATATGGTGCGCAGATATGCAATAGAATCTGGATTACCGATAGTGCGTGCTAATTATTCTGGGGTCAGTGCTTTTATTACTTCTGATGGTAATGTTTTATCAGAAATTTCAGTCGGGAATCCTGGTTATATGGACGGTGCTGTAAGTGGGGCTCATATGACGGCTTATCGTGCTATAGGCAGAGATGGATGGATGGTTATTATATTATTATTTTCGTGTATATGCACAATTTCCTTGGCTTTATTAGAAAAGCGTGATTAAAAATCACGCTTTTTGGTATTTCTTTAAAACCCAAATTCGTATTGCAGAAGATAAGTTAGAATCTGGATCACGATTGTCATCAATATGTTCTATGATTGATGCAATTGATTTATTTTCTTTCTTTGCAATTTCTTGTAGCGCAGCAAAAAATTCTTCTTCTAAAGATATACTGGTTTGATGACCAGATAAAGATACTGATATCTTTTTCATTTTATAATTTCCCCGCAATTAAACAATCTGTCATGGCTCGATATGGATCATCGTATTTTCGTAAAATGTTTAAATTTAAATTATCCAACATAAAGCATGAACCAAATGCGTCAAAGGCAAACCAAAATAAATCATTTCTTCCGAAAACTGTTTTGCCTCGTAAGTATGGAAGACCACTTAAGTCTGTATTTATTTGTAGAATATTTGGAATAGGGTATTTTTGCCCACGAGAAATTTCATTAGGGCCAAAAATATATCCATTACCTAAATTTATCCCGCCACAATGAGAATAAAAATCTATCATAAATTGTGGCAGCATTGCCGCACGTATATGTTGTAAAGATGTATTTGTCAGCGTAATTGATTGTGCAGATGCCGCTGGTGCAAAAAGTGCGCCATATGATTTCATTGAAGATAAAAAATCGCTGCATCCCATTTTATTACTCCATGCCTCGTGATGCAGCAATTTGTGCCGCCATTTGACTTAGTCTGTCTTCTGTAGCGTTTCCGCCATCGCCGCCAGATGCATTGTGTGCAGAAACGTAAATCTTTTTTACTGGGTTAGGTAACCATATAGTTTCGGAACCTGCTTGTTCGATTATAAACCGATCCAAACGTTGCGAATAAGGAAATGTCCAACACATAAATAAATTTTCTATCTCAAGTTTTCCGCCCCATACCAAAGGAATGCGAAATCTTATAGAAAGGTTTTGTGGAATTTTGGCACCACTAATCAAAGACATAAATTCATCCTGGGTAAGATTCATAAAAGCCAGTTCTTCAACAGAATCTGTAAGTGATATGATGAAGTCATGACATAGTTTTTTATACTTTGCAAACCAATCTGGTGCGACTCTAACAGGTATAGGGCGAATTTCTTGTACGGGTAAGTCGCCCATGCCAAAATCCAATAAACGTCTTTCTGCAGTTTCTTTATTTAATTGCATTAAATTTTACCTATATGTGTTATTACTGCATCTATGTATTGCGAGTATGCTTCGAACATTCCGTCATCATCTTCTGGTAATGGCGGATTCTGTTTGTCTGACATGTATGTTCGTAACTCGCTAATTGAGTTAAACATCAAGATGTCTTGAAATTCTGATGTTGCGGCATCAGGTGCGGCAATTGCAAAACCATTTATCTCAATTTCTGTTTCGTCCAAAGTATCCATGAATACTTGCTGGAATTTTTCTATTATTTTACGTACCTCAGTTGTTTTTACACCTACACAACCAAGCCACATAACCTCGTTTGTACCAATGGCAATTAAAGCTGTTTGTAAGCCGTTTACTTTAGTGTTTGGTTTTACTGTGTAACCGGCGTTCTTAAATATATCTCGTATTTCGGACCAATCTGCCGTTTGATTTTGTTGTGTATAAACATTTGTAGCAAAAGGATTATCCTGCGATAAAACAGGTTCTTTAACCGGTGAAAAGTAATTACCGTTCAGTGTTGGTAATGTTAAACGTGGCGGGCGGGCAGATGCAGGTGGGGCATTATTAGCATGCGGTATTGTATGTTGTTGTTCTGCTGGTAAAACATCAATAGTCGATGCATCAGACTTTTGATTTGTATTGTCGGTCTGATTTTGATTGATTATTGTTATCGGTTTTTTATCAATTTTTATAATTGGCATTTTTATATTTCTGAAACGCGGGCGAACGACAACATATAGCCCAAAAATAGTTAGAAAAATAGATATCGCCATAGAAACATAAAAACCCGGTTTTATAGGTGTGCGCGCTGCCTGCAATGCAGATACATATTCCCAGTGTTCGGCAGAAAATACATTAAATCCAAAGGCTATATTAAACCAAAAGCAGGTTCCCAGCGTTATTGCCAGCAACCAAAGTATGCACAATAATACATTATCAAGACGAATTTTCATTTGGTTTTAATTATATCATATTTATGATAAAGTAAAAAGAGCTATGATTGATAAGGACAACTTTCTTGATGGTATTTCTGGTGCGGCGCTGTGGTGTGGGGCGGACTTCGATTCGGCTGATTTGGCTCAGGCTGTGTCCATTGCAATTGATAAAAATATAGAAAGTTTGTCTGTAATTCCGGAATCTGTGTCGATTGTGTGGCCGTGGTTGGAAAATAAAGGCGTTGATATTTTTTCTCGTTTTTATTTGAAGTCTAAAAATTCAGAGAGTATATCTGACATAACAGAAAAAATAAATTCTTCTTTTAAACAAGGTGCAGATGGCGCTCAGGTATTTTTGTCGTTTGCTGATTTAGAGGGTTTTGTTTCGCAATTGTATTTGATACGAGATGATTTATTTTTTAATAAGTCTGTTTTTATAGGTATGGATATAAGTGAGATAGGACCGTTTGACTGGAAGCGTATATTTGCAGAATTAAAGAAAATGCGAGCAACGGGCCTGATTTTGGCTTTGACGAAAGATGAAGGTGATAAATCTGATTTCGTTGGACGGGTTTATGCTGCACTAAATGAACTGGATGCTGATGATATTTCTTTGCATTTTATGTTGGGCACAAATAAAACAAGAATAGAGCAGGTATATAGACTAGTAGAAGCCGTTAGACCGAATTTGTTAGCAAAGTTGAAGTTTTTTATCAATGCTTAGGTAATTTTAATATCATATATTTTGGTGCCTCTGTCCCAGCCTTGTTTTTTTCTTGGTAGCGAGTATGTATAGTTTGTAAGCCAGGGATATTCTTTACAAGTTTTGTACTTTTTGCCTGTTTTTCAATCCATTCAAAGTATTCCCAATGATCAGTGCCTATTATTATTTCACCATCATTAGTTAAATGGTTCGACAATAATTCTAAAAAGTCTGCACTTAAAAGTCGGCGCTTTTCATGACGTGCCTTGGGCCATGGATCTGGGTGTAAAACCCAAATTTGTTCGAATTTCGAATCGGTATTTCGTAGAAAATCACGTACATCATCCGCAAATACACGAATGTTTTTGTATTCAGAACGAATCGAATTTTGCTCGTCCGTAATTGCTGATAACAGCGAGGCAACACCATTCATGAAAGGCTCTGCACCTATCACAATTTTTTCCGGGTTTTGCCGGCTAATTTCACGTAAATGCTCGCCCGCACCAAAACCAATTTCTAGTATTAAACCGGTGTTTGCCGGTATTTTTGTTGGTTTTATTGTTGGTAATACACTTTTTATCAGCAGATTTTGGCGTGCTGATAGTTTCTTGCCGTGACGGCGTCCAAATGTTCTTATCTCTTGTTTTTCCATATATTTAGTATAAAATTCAGCGTATACGAACACAAGGTAAATTATAATGGAATATCCTAAAGTTATTAAATTTGACGAGATAACCTTGGAAAAAATTGCGCCGACATTTGAAAATGCACGCAAAATTTTTGAAATTGTAGATGCCGAACGTGATTCTTTGCGTCGCTTTTTGTCTTGGATAGATGGGTCTAAATGTCCAGAAGACATGTTTATGCATATGTATAAGGTTTCTAAAACGGATAATGGATCTTATTATATAATATGTGACGGCGAAATAGTTGGAAATGTTGGAATAGATATAAGTTCTAATAGAAATAAAATTGCTGAAATTGCATATTGGTTATCTGGAAAATATACAGGTCGTGGTATTATGACACGCTGTGTACGACAGTTAGAAAAGTTTGCATTTGAAAAAATGGATGTGAACAGAATAGAAATAATAATGGAAATTGATAACTTAAAATCCGAAGGTGTGGCCAAACGGGCAGGGTATGTGTGTGAGGGTGTTCGCCGTCAAAGTTATATGTTTCAGGGTGAATTAAAAGACGTTTTCACGTATTCTAAGTTAAAGTCAGATTGGGAAAAGGAAAATAAAAATGCGTAAAGGTTTATCTGCAGATTTGATTGAACGTGTGTTGGAAAGTGCGCCAAAATATACTTTGGCTGAGTTAGAAGAGAAGTATCCTGCGCGTAATTTACCAGAGGGTGCGTTTGTGACACGTTTTGCACCAAGTCCGACGGGATATATGCATATTGGTGGTTTGTACCAAGCATTTGTTGATTGTAAGTTGGCGCGTCAGTCTGGTGGCGTTTTTATGCTGCGTATAGAAGACACTGATACAAAGCGTGAAGTAAAAGACGCTGTCAAAATCATAGAAGATTCTATGCATCGATTCGGATTAGAATATAATGATATGCCAGAATATGGCCCATATTATCAATCTCAACGTAAAGATATTTATCATAGTGTTGCTGCAGATCTATTGGCACGCGGTTTGGCGTATCCATGCTTTTTGACAGCAGAAGATATGGAAAAAATTCGTGAGAATCAGAAAGCTGCCGGCTTTGCAACTGGGATTTATGGTGAATTTGCACGTGATAGAGATATTTCTGATGAAGAAATAGTTCGTCGTTTAGATGCAGGCGAAGTACCTTCGATTCGTTTGTATTCTATGGGAAATCCAGATAATAGAATTTTCTGTAAAGATGCTGTTCGTGGCTCTATTGGATTCCCAGAAAACAATGAAGATATTGTTTTGATTAAATCTAATGATGGATTGCCGACATATCATTTTGCACATTTGTGTGATGACCATTTTATGCATACAACTCATGTTGTTCGTGGTGAAGAATGGTTGCCATCTTTCCCATTGCATATTCAATTGTTTAGAATGATGGGTTGGACGCCACCTCTATATATACATACATCGACAATCGATAAAATTGACGAAGAAACGGGTAAACAGCGTAAGTTATCAAAACGTCATGATCCAGAGGCAAATGTTGCGTTCTTTTTGCAGGATGGTTGGCCAGTTGAGGCTGTGTTAGAATATCTTGGAAATATTGCGGCATCTGGTTATGAAGAAGCGAAAGCAAAAGGGCAGGTCAAGTCTATTTGGGATTACGAAATGCGCCCAAAGAAAATACCTATGTCTGGTGCTTTGTTTGATATGAAGAAATTAGAATGGTGGGCGAAAGAATATATTGCTAGTTTGCCTGTTGATGAATTAGTAAAGCGTGTTCGTGATTGGGCCGATGAGTATGATTTACAGTGGGCTGCACGAATCGGCGCTAATCCTGAATACCTAAAAAATATTTTGGCGATTGAACGTGATAATCCAAAACGTATTCGTAAGGACTTTATAACCTGGAAGCAAACTTTACAGGAAGTGTCTTATTTCTGGGATGATTTGTTTGTTCCAAATACCGAGTATGATTTTAACAAAGATTTGTTGAGTGCTTTTCTATCAAGTTTTGATATTTGTGATGATAAAGATGCTTGGTGGGCAAAGATTGTTGCAATTGCTGCGGATAAAGGCGTTAAAAACGGGGATGTAGCAATGAACTTGCGTGTGGCTTTGACAGGGCGTACTAATACACCAGATTTGTATTCTATCATGCAGGTTATGGGGGCAGACAGAGTCATCAGCCGTATAAAGGATGTTATCAATGGTTAAATCAAAGAAAGTTGTTCGTGCAAAATTAAAAGCAGTCAAATCCGATTCGCGCGGTAGTCGTTTGTTGCGCATACTTCGTGCAACTGGTTTGTTCCGTTGGGAAAGACCAAGTACCAAATCGGAAGAGGTTTTAAATATTCTGACACATGGTATTGGAATAGGCTTGGCGATTGCGGGATTGACTTTGTTGGTAGTCTTTGCGTCTTTAAAGGGTGATCCATGGGCTATCGTTTCTTGCGCTATATTTGGTTTAACAATGTTTACCTTATATTTTGGCTCAACAATGTGTCATGCGACAATCGGCAAAAAGGGCGAGTGCTTTTTTGAAGTGTGGGATAGTGTCGCCATTTATGCTTTGATTGCTGGTACGTATACGCCATTCTTATTGGTCAATTTGCGTGGCGCACTTGGCTGGACTGTGTTTGGTATTTTATGGGCTGTGGTTATATTTGGTTCAATTATGAAAATGCGGAACCCAAAACAGCAACCTAAATGGATGGTAGCTTTGTATTTGGTTATGGGTTGGACGCTGTTGTTTATATTGCCAGCAATGTTATACAATATACCTGTTCGTGGCTTATGGTTTATATTAGCAGGTGGTTTGTCTTATTCTTTGGGTGTTATCTTCTATCTATGGCGCAGAATGAAATATTCACACGCAATTTGGCATTTGTTCGTTATCGGGGGAAGCGTTTGTTTCTTCTTTGCGGTGTTGTTTGGTTGTATAATTGATATGTAAAACGGGTTTGACATTATTGATTTTAAGTACTAAAATTTGCCTGTTATGAAAAGTTATGTTGTTTTCTTCATCACAACTACAACAACCCCTGCGGGGGTGTAGATTCTATTTGCGGTTTTTTCCGCACAGTGCAATAATCAATAACAGTTCAATAATACTTTATAAATATAAGGGTTTTTATTATGTCATATCCTATTGAAACGATTCGTCATTCTCTGGCGCATGTTATGGCGGCAGCGGTTCAAAAACTGTATCCTGATGTCAAATTTGCGGGTGGCCCTGCAATTGAAAATGGTTTTTATTATGACTTTGATACAGAACACAGATTTTCAGAAGACGATTTTGAAAAAATAGAACAAGAAATGCGTTCGCTGATTAAATCAAACGGACGTTTTGAACAGCGCAATGTATCTTTGGATGAAGCAAAACAAATTTTCGCAAATCAGCCATATAAAATGGAATGGTTGAACGAATATGATGCTGCTGGTGAACAGTTGTCTGTTTATACTTTCCGTGATTTTATTGATTTATGTCGTGGACCTCACGTTGAATCTTCAAAAGATTTGCCTCGTGATTCGTTCAAGATTCGTAATGTTGCAGGTGCATATTGGAAGGGTGATGCGAAAAACAAAATGTTGCAGCGTATTTATGTAGATGCATTTGCGTCTAAGGAAGAATTAGATGAATTCTTAAAAATGCAAGAAGAGGCTGCAGCACGTGATAACCGTAAATTAGGTAAAGATATGGACTTGTTCCATTTTGAACCTGAATATGCTCCAGGTGCAGTGTTCTGGCATGACAAAGGGTATAAAATTTATCGTAAACTGATTGAATATATCCGTCATCGCCAAGAGAAAGCCGGATATCAGGAAATTTCTACTCCATCGGTTATGGACAGATGCTTGTGGGAACGTTCTGGTCACTGGGCTAAATATGGTGAACATAATTATTCTGGTAAGACTCAAGACGGTAAAACCTTCTGCGTAAAGCCTATGTCTTGTCCGGGTGGAATGTTGGTGTTCGGGCAGGGCATCAAGTCTTATAAAGACCTACCAATGTATTTGGCTGAATTCGGTAAGGTAAATCGTTATGAGGCTGCAGGTGCTTTGTCTGGTTTGTTGCGTGTTCGTGAGTTTACTCAGGATGATGCTCATATTTTCTGCACGGAAGAACAACTGGAAGAAGAAGTTGTGAAGATTTTACGCTTTATTAAAGATATTTATGGAAAGTTTGGTTTTGATAAAATTTCCATGAAGTTGGCAACGCGTAAAGAATCTGAATTCCGCATCGGGTCCGATGAAATTTGGGATAAAGCAGAAGGGGCTTTGAAACATGCGCTGGATGCGAATGGTATTGAATACGAAATTGCAGAAGGAGATGCAGCTTTCTATGGCCCAAAGATTGATAACTATCTGAAAGATGCGTTGGGACGCGTATGGCAGTGTGGTACCGTGCAATTGGATATGAATTTACCTGAAAGGTTTGACTTATCCTATATCGGTGAAGACGGTGAAAAACATCGTCCTATTATGTTGCACCGTGCAATGCTGGGGTCCGTAGAACGCTTTATGGGGATATTGTTGGAATCTACGGGCGGTAATCTACCGTTGTGGTTGTCGCCAGAACCGGTCGTTGTTGCGCCAATTTCAGAAAAGTTCCGTGACTATGCGGAAGAGATAGTTGAAAAGTTGCGTGAGAATGGTGTTTATGCGCGTGCGGATTTGCGTGATGAGAAAGTAAATTATAAAATCCGTGAATTGTCATTGGCAAAAACACCAATCATTGCAGTTGTCGGTGAAAAAGAAATGGCCGATAAAACTGTGACGTTGCGTCGTTTGGGAGTAGAAAAGCAGGAAGTTGTAAAACTTGATGACTTTATATCTCAGATGAAAGACGCGGTAAAAATGCCAGCATAATAACTAAAAAAATATGGCGCGTTTTAAACGCGCCATTATAATATAGGTACAGTTTGGAAAGGATTAAATATGAAAAAAGCAATTTTATTATTAGCAATTATTGCGCTGCCATTAGCGCTATCTGCATGTATTTCTAAGTGTGAGACAGAACCAATTGTAGAAGAAAATCATAAGTTGATTGTGCCGCCTAATTTTGGGCAAATGCCAAAGTAATTTGTTTATATAATCTTTGGAAAATGCGGTTTTTTGTGATATAATGAACCGTAAAGAACTATGGGAGAATCCTGATGAACAATGATGATAATTTGGATTTATTAGATTTAAATGATGATGCAGATTCTATGGACACATTGCCTGAGGCTGCGCCACTATCTGCACCAAGACCAAAAAAACCATGGCTGTTGATGGCGGTTGGTTTGTTGGTTATCATTTTGGCAACGTACGTTATAATTCGTATTGTTGGTGGGGATTCTGCCTCTACAATGGAAGTAGATTTGGATGCGCCAGCAGTTATAGTTGAAGGTGCGGATCCTAATGCGCCGCTAGTTGTTGGGCCAGAAACACCGCAACCTGTAAATGTTGCGCCGGCTCCTGTTGAAGTTCAACCGGCTCCGCAGCCAGCAGTTGTGCAGCCTGCAGCAAAACCTGTACAGGTACAAAAGCCTGCACCGCAACCAGTTGCTGAAACTGCCACACCTGGTGTTCCAGTTCGTGTAATTGAAGATAGAAAAGAAGTTACATTTAACCCTGAAAAAGCGGCTCCGCAGCCAGCACAGGTGAAGCCAAGTTCTAAACCTGCTGCACAAAAAACTGCACGCCGTACAACAACGGCTGCTCAGCAGACGCAAAAGCGTGCTCAGACTACCCCGAAGGCATATGCTTGGTATGCTCAGATAGGTTCTTATAGTACACGCGCGTTAGCGGAGGCTGGACAACGCAAATTGCAAAACTCTCATAAGAACTTATTTGCTGGTCATCAGTTCGTAATTTTGGCGGCTGTTTTGCCAAATGGTACAACAACTTACAGATTGCGCGTTGGCTTTAATACATCGGCTGAAGCAAATAATTTCTGCCGTAATGCAAAAGCGGACGGTTTGGATTGTTACGTAACTAAATAATATTAAGAGGTAGTTCAGATGTTTGGACGTTTTGGTTGGGCTGAAATACTTGTAATTGTTGTTTTGGTTCTGATTTTGTTTGGACATAACAAAATTCCTGGCATGATGAAGAATTTGGCCGATGGTATCAATGTCTTTAAGAAAGAGATAAAAAATACTGGAAATAAAAAAGAAGCGAAAAAAGTAGAACCTGCGTCAGATGAAAAAAAAGTTGCTAAGAAGAGTACTGCAAAGAAAGGTGTAAAAAAGGCAACAGTAAAAAAATCTGCAAAGAATGTCGTAACGAAAAAATAAAATAAGGCTTGCGGCATGGGTACACATGTGTAGTTTTTATGCATGTGTAAGATGAAATTCATGTTTCGTATTTCTTTTAGTATTTTTGTGTATAAAAACCGGCTTTCGCCGGTTTTTTGTTTAAAAAGATGGCCTTTTGTGATAAAATCATCTAGTAGTTTTTGGGTGAAGTTAAATTGTTATTGCGCATATTTATTTTTGCGGTGCTGTTGTGTGTGCCATGTGTGGCAAGTGCTTATATTGGCGATGTTGATAAGCGTGAATATGTAGATTGGTCTGCAGCGCCATATAATAAAATTGTGTTGATAAAGGGGAATACTTTTTCTGCTGATTGGGTTTTGGTGACCTGTACAGGGCAATATGTTGCACCAGACATAATTTTAACGGCTAGGCATTGTTTGATTTATGGAAGTACTTATGATGATTATCAAATGATAGGTGAGAAAATTCCAATAGAGACATATGATGGTAGAGAGACGTGGGCTGTTTTAGAAAAATATGGAAGGTCTTTGGCTGATGATTGGGCATTGTTGCGTGTAACAGATGGGCACTTTTTTAGTAAAGAATATTTCGATTATTTTCCGGACTCTTTAAAAAAAAATGATGCAAGTTTTCCTGTAAATGTTCAAATTGCTGGTTTTGGCTGGTTAAGAATATTGACACCAGATGAAATAGAAAAAATACATAAAAAACTTTTAGAAAAAAATATGCCTTCTTATGAAAGCGCAGAAAATTATTTAGATAAATTTTATAGTGACTTTACAACATTGCTTGATGGAAAAGAGTTGAAGGATTGGGATGTTGCGTCTGGAAAAAAACGATATAGATTGAAGGCAGACAAATCCTGTGAATTGACAGGCGTTGGTGATGTTAGTGTTGTGGATAGAGCAAATCAATTAGTTGCTTTTTCTTATAATGGTAATTGTCAGTCATCTGAGGGCAATTCTGGTGGCGCTGCGTGGGCTAATGATAATCAGATATACGGAATTTTATCAAGATCAAGAACTTCTTTTGATGCTGATGAGTTTGGCGAGAATAAGTCTTTATATTCTGCGTCTTCAAACTTTGCGGCCGCATTGAAAGAAATGAAAAAAACTTCCCCATCGAAAGATGTTTTGGCAGATATCATAAGTGGACGAAAAGTTTGGAATAATGGTTCTGTATCTGATGCGGCAAAAATAGATGAAATTGCTGCGCCATTGGCTATGCCGAGTAATTATGTAGAATCCATAAACACGACTGATGGTGGTCAGAAAAACTTACTTCCTGTTGCAAGTTTTATTGATGCGTCTGGTGCGTCAGCTGGAACCGCCATGGAGAATATGGAAAAAATGTTGGAAGAGGAAAAGCAACAAATTGATGCTTTGGGAAATCAGGTAGTTAGTGCAATTGATTCTGTTACTGAAAACACAACTAATGCAGAAATATTTGATATTTTGGATAATTTAGTTTCTTATGATGTAAAACTGGATAATTATCGACAGGCCCAAAAAGCGTATGAAGAAGCAAAGGCTAAAGAGCAATCTTTAGGAAATCGTATACTTGGTGCGGCAGCAATTGGGGCAGGCGGTATAGGCGGAATGATGTTGGCGTCTGGGTTGGCAGAGAAAAACGCTGATACAGATGCTGAACAAGATATGAGTGCATATTTGGCTACATTTAAGTGCGATTATGGTTCTGGGATGAACGTAAAGGGTGGCGAAAGCAATATAACGCTTCCTGGTGCGAATGTATTGTTGCCGCTATATAATGAATATGTTTCATTGGCAGCCGATTTAAAGAGCAGGAAAGAGGCGTTGGAAATGAAACCGGGGATAGAGTCGGAGGTTGTATTAAATGCATCTGAAACTGGTTTATATGATAATGAATCCACAGGAGTAAATGGAACGTATGCCTCTGTATCAAAAGCGTTGATGAATCCAGACGGCGCTGATGCTGAAGTGTTACAGGCACAATCTGATAAAACATCACAAAATATAAAAACGGGTGCTGTCGTTGGTGGCGTTGGAATTGTTGGTGGTGTGGTTGGTGATGTTCTGTTAAATGGCGGAATTTTTGATAAAAATACGGAAAATAAGTAGTAAAAAATTCTTTGCTGGTACTATTAGTTATAAGTTTTCGCTATTTTTGTGAATAAAAAAATCCCCATTTAGGGGATTATTTAAGATTATTTACGCTTTTCGTACTCTTCCTGTTCATCAACTGTCATAGTTGCCAAAGGACGAGCCAACATACGTGATATACCAATTTCTTCACCAGAAACAACGCTATATCCATATGTTCCATTTTCCATACGTTCTAACGCAGCGTTTATTTTTCTCAATAAATTATTGTCACGTTCAGACATGCGCAAATTCATTGTTATTTCTTGTTCGAATGTCGCGTTATCCGAATCGTCTCCAACGCCGGCAGAATCTGCCTTTTCTGCAATACGTACGGCACTCAATGTCGAATCGGTATCGTGTAGTAATTCGTCTTTTTGTGCACTTAGCAACTGGTAAAAATATGCCAACTGTTGTGGGCACATATATGGTTCCGATTTCTTCGGTACGTATTTTGGCGGTAATTCCAAATTCTTATAATCTTCTTTTGCCATCTTTAGGATCCTTTTAGTTCACCTATCCAATCCATAAGTGTTTCTTCGTCCATCAAACCTGTGCGTGCTTCAATCAATTCGCCATTACGAAATGCCAGTACGCTCGGAATGCTGCGAATACCAAATTTTGCCGGTGTACGACGGTTTGATTCATCTATCTCAAATTTTATGAATTTTACATCAGGTACCTTTTCGGAGGTAGATTCAAAAATAGGACCAAACATACGGCATGGACCGCACCAAGGTGCCCAGAAATCAACCAATGCGATACCGGAAGCTGTCAATGAATCAAATGTTGCGTCATTTGCGTGTTCCAAAGCCATCTTTATCTCCTTCCTTGTTGATATTTTTCTCGAGTGTATTATAATCGCCACAAAATGCAAGAGAAATCATAAAATGAATAATATCATATACTTAGATGCTGCTGCGTCTGCCTTAAAACCCGAATCTGTTATAAAGGCCGAAACAGAGTTTTTACGCGATTCTTATGCTAATGCGGGAAGGGGAGTGTGTGCACGTGCAGTGGCTGTTGATACGACCGTATCGCATGTTCGTAAAAAAGTTGCTGATTTTATCGGGGCAGAGGATGAGACTCAAATTATTTTTACATCTGGTACGACAGATGGAATGAATAGAATCGCAAAAATTATTGATAATCCCGTTAGCGGAGAGACATTAAAAAACAAGACTATTATGGTGTCGGATTTAGACCACCATTCTGCGCGCCTACCTTTTGAGGTTTTACGTAATTCGTTTGATTGTAAAATCGTCCTGTGTCCAATGGATAGAAATTATAATTTGATGTGTTCAGATTTACCTAAGGCTGATGTTTTTGTAATAACCGCTATGTCAAATGTTTTAGGTGTTGCGCAAGACGTTCAGGGTTTGATTTCTGCGGCACGTAAAAAAAATCCAAATGTAATTACCATTGTTGATGCTGCGCAATATGTCGTGCATGAAAAAATTGACGTGCAAAAGTGGAATTGTGATTTTATGTGTTTTTCTGCTCATAAAATTGGTGCGGATACGGGTTTGGGGGTAATGTATATCAAAGAACCTGACCGTTGGGTGTCGCCAGATAAATTTGGTGGCGGAATGGTTTCTAGAATAGTTGGTAGTGCGGCATCTAGTAATTATAGTGTGAAATGGGAAACGGCACCGGCTAAGTTTGAAGCGGGTACATTGCCGCTGACTCAAATAATTGGATTAGAACCGGCGATTGAACATTTGATTTCGCATCGACCAAATTTAGATTTAATAAAATATTTGTATGATAGATTATCAAAGAACGAAAATATTAAAGTAATAACAGAACGTGATTCTGCTATGTTCACATTCGTTCCAAAAAATATGCATGTGTTGGATTTTGGTGTAATGGTCGGTACAATGGGGCTATGTTTGCGTGTTGGAAATATGTGTGCTGGTTGGTTGCATAATTTAATGGAATTGTCTGGTACGGTCAGAATTTCTGTTGGCTCTTGGAATACTATGTCAGATGTTCAAAAAGCAGCTGATATTATAGAAGGTATAGTTAAATAATGAATAAAGATATTATTATAGATGCGTTAAAATCTGTATATGACCCAGAAATTCCAGTCAATATATGGGATTTGGGTTTGGTATATGATATTGCCATCAGTGATAAAGAAATTATTATTACTATGACTTTTACAAGTCCTACGTGTCCTATGATGGAAGAATTGTTACAACAGGTTCACGATTCGGTCGCAGCGATATCTGGGGGACGCGACGTAAAAGTAGATTTAGTGTGGGACCCGCCTTGGGATTTGTCGCGTATGTCCGAACAGGCCAGATTGGACTTAGATTTAACAGAACAGGGGTGGTAATTATGACTTACCAAGAAATGAAAAATCTTTTATCTGTTATATCGGATCCTGTTGAAAAGTTAGAAATAGTTATGGACTTTGGCAAGTGTATGCCGACCGTTCCAGAAGATGCCATTTGTACAGAAATCATTGGATGTGCATCATATGCCGAGATTTGTCGGAAGGGAAACAATTTTTATGGGCGTGCCGATTCGGCTTTGGTGCGTGGAATTATTGCAATAATTACGGCGATGGTAGATGGAAAAACGCCATTGGAAATAAAGCAGATGGATTTGTTAGGTGAGTTTTCTTCCCTGAATATAAACCTTGGAAGCGGCAGACTAGGTGGGCTGAATTCTATGATTCGTTTTTTACAGAATTTATGATAACATTACTATGAATTTATTTATGTGGGCGGGAGACATGGGTGAAGCAAAACGAATGTTAAATATTGGTTTTATGGCAGTGTGTTTGATGTTTATGCTGTCGGCCGTACTTCAGGTTTGTTATCGCACCCAGAATAGGGCGCGTAATCGTGTGCGTTCTGCAATTGTTCAGACACAGCAAGATATTGCTGTCGCACAGGCTGATTTCGCGTCTTATGTAAGGCCAGAAATTTTAAGAAATTTAGTCACTAGTGTTTACCCAAAAGCGGAAGTGATAAGCTTTCATAAGCATGTTTCTGTTTATGATTTGCCGGCTAGGGAAGAAAAAACGCAGCAGTAATAATGTTTGAGATAGGAAGAGACATCTTTAAGCACGGTTTTTTAAACGCGTCTGGTGATCGCAGAGGCCAGCGCCGTATGCGTATAATTTATTACGTTTTTGTTGCCGTTTTTATTTTATTTATTGGCAGAACTTTACAGTTGGGAATAGAAGGTACAGACAGATCTAGACGTGCAGGGGCTGATGGTGCTTGGATGGCTCAGCGTGCAGATATTGTTGATAGGAATGGTGATATTTTAGCTAAAAATATTATGTCTGGTCATATAACGCTTCGTCCACCATATGTAAAAGATCGTGATAAGGTCGCCCAAGTTATTCATAATATTTTACCATATGAATATACGTTAGCACAGGCGTTAGAATTGGTAAATTCTCAACGTAAGTTTGTTTATGTAAAAAAGTATGCTTCTGATGCACAGCGTGAAGTTGTTGAAAACGCTAAATTACAGGGCTTGGAGATAGAGGCAGAACAAAAACGTCGTTATCCAAAGCGCAGATTGTTTTCTCATATTGTTGGTTTTGTTGGGCGTGATGGCTTCGGATTAGAAGGGGTTGAGCGAATTTATGATGATTATCTTCGTGAAAATACAGACCCGTTACAGTTGTCCCTAGATGCTAGAATTCAATCCGTATTTTATGAACAATTGTCTATGGCTATGCAACATTATCAGGCCAAGGCCGCTATGGGAATGCTTATGAATTCCCGTACCGGCGAAATGATAGCAATGGTGTCTTTGCCAGATTATGATCCAGAAAATATAAATTTAGACCCGGCATCTAATCGTCTGTTTATGCCTTTGCGCGGCGTGTTTGAAATGGGGTCTATATTTAAGATATTTAATACGGCTATGGCGATGGAAAATGGGATAAATAAAGAATATTATGTTGCTAAACCTTATGAAATAAAGGATAAGTTTGGTCGTACGGCCGCACGCATCAGTGATGTTCGTACTTTTAAACCACCGCGCCCAAATTTAACAATAGAAGAAATTATGCTGCATTCTTGTAATGCAGGTAGTGCTCAAATTGCTTTGGATTTGCCAGATGGAACACAGGAAGAATTTTTTCACCGTTTGCATTTGGATGAAAGCCTGAAGTTGGAATTTGGTACAACAGAACATCCTTTGATGCCCGCCAAGTGGGGACCTGTAGAGCGTGCAACTTTATCTTTCGGGCATGGTATTTCAGTTACACCAATGCACTTATTGTTGGCTGTAAATGCGATGACGAATGGCGGAATTTATATTTATCCAACTTTATTGAAAAGAGGAGTCGGACCTGTTCGGGGTGAAAGAGTTTTATCCAGTGATATTTCTGCCAGATTACGTCAAATTATGTTTAATATAGCCGAGCAAACTGGGGGTAGAAAAGCTCGTGTTGCTGGTGTGGAGATTGGTGGTAAAACTGCGACAGCAGAAAAGTATGAAAATGGTAAGGTAAACCATAAGAAAAATTTAACAGCTTTTGCTGGTATATTCCCTGTGTCGGCACCACAATATACAATATTGGTTATCTTGGATGAACCACGGGGTACAGAAGAGTCTTTTGGATTGCGTACCGCCGCTTGGAATGCAGTTCCTACAACGGGAAAAATTCTTGATAGTATACTGCCGTTGCTATTTGAATAATTTTTGTTTATAATCTTTTTGATAATAAATAAAAGAGTATAGCGTGAGAAAGGTTGTAGATAAGTCCATGCTTGGTCAAGTATGGGCGGTGGCGTCGTATCCGGGGGAAGACGAAAATCAGAACTCGGCAGATAATTTGTTGCAAAGAATTTTAATCAGTCGCGGCATAACTGATATGGCTGCAATGGAACGTTTTTTGAATCCGGCCATAAAGGATGATATGCCTGATCCTTCTATTCTTAGAGATATGGACAAGGCTGCCGCAATAATTGCAGATAGTATTTTAAATAAAGAAAAAATAGCCATTTATGGGGATTATGACGTTGATGGTATTACATCTACGGCAATATTTGTTAAATATCTGCGTGCGCTGGGGGGTGATGTCATTTGGCATTTGCCAACACGTGAAGGCGAGGGGTATGGATTGAATGTTGGGGCAATTGATGAAATTGCTGCTAGTGGAGCAAAACTTATAATTACGGTTGATTGTGGTATAAGTGGAATAGATGAAGTTTTACATGCCAAATCATTGGGACTGAAAGTTGTTGTTACTGATCATCATTCGCCTGACTCTGTTTTGCCAGATGCGGATGCTGTGGTAAATCCAAAGCGCTCGGATGATACGTCTGAACTATCTTATTTGGCTGGTGTCGGTGTAGCTTTTTTGACACTGGTTGCCTTGCGTAGAGAACTGAAAAAACGTGATTTAGACGCTGATATAGCAGCAAAAATTTCAGAGACCAATCCTATGAATTATTTGGATTTGGTGGCATTGGGAACAATTTGTGACACAATGCCACTGACAGGATTAAATAGGGCTTTTGTTGCAACTGGCTTAAAAGTTTTAGGATTGCGTAATAATTTGGGATTACGTACTTTAATGGATATTGCTGGTATTAAAAAACCGTCTGTATATGCTGCTGGCTTTGCGTTGGGCCCCAGATTAAATGCAGCTGGTAGATTGGATTCTGCTGCGCCGGCATTAGAGTTATTGCTGACGGATAATCCTTTAATTGCAAATGATTTAGCACAAAAATTGCATCAGATGAATCAGGATAGAATTGATATTCAAAATGCAATTATGGTATCCGCGGGTGATATGGCACAGAAATGCTGCAAGGATGGACATTGTAGTTTATTCGTTTGTGGTGATAATTGGCATGGCGGTGTGATGGGAATTATCGCTGGGCGTTTGAAAGATAAGTATAATTTGCCATCTTGTGTTGCAACCAGAACAGATGGTGTTATAAATGGTTCTGGACGTTCTATTCCAGGTGTGGATTTAGGGAAAATTATTCATGACGCATTGGCGCGTGGAATTATATCAGAGGGGGGCGGACACGCTGCTGCTGCCGGATTTTCTTTGTCTGCGGAAAACGAAATTGCTTTTTGTGAGTTTTTAGAGCAGGCTGTTAAAGAACAATTACATGGAGAATTACCGCATCGTGAAGTCGTGGCGGATGCGGAATTAGATGCTGGCGGCGCCACATTAAAACTGGTAAATAAATTGAGCTCTTTGGAGCCTTTCGGACAGGGAAATCCGGAGCCTACCTTGATTTTGTATGGGGCGTCTTTGCGTTATGCTACAACAATGGGGCATGGGGCACATTTACGCGGAACTGTTACAACCAGCAGTGGCAGTCAATTGGCTTTTGTTGGATTTAATTTGGTTGGTACGCCAGTAGGTGATTTTTTGCTGGACGATGCTAACACAAACACTAAAATAATGTTGTTGGGCAAGTTAAAAGAAAATGAATACAACGGGCATGTCAGTGCACAGTTCTTTTTGGAAGACATTGCGGTATAAGCATGAAAGCAGAAGTACTAAAAATTTTGATTGATAAAATTCAGGGCGCAAAAAGAATCCTGATCTCGGGACATAAAAATCCTGATGGCGATTCGTTGTGCTCGGTTTTGGCATTATCAAGATTATTGAAAATAAATTTTGATAAAAATGCTGTGTGTGTTTATGACGGTAACATTCCTGATATGTTCGATAATGTGCCTTTGCGCGATACTATGCAATATCATGAACACATGAATTTGTCTAAAGCCTTTGATTTGGTTTTCGTATTAGATTACGGAACAAAAAATCATATTGGTGGGGCAATGCCAGCTGTAGAAAAGGCGAAATTTATAATCGAAATAGATCACCATAAAAATGATGACACTATTGGTAATTTATGTTTGAACAATGATAAGTCTTCATCTGTGGGGGAAATTATTTTTGATATTGCAAAAAAATCGGGATGGAGAGCAGATGATGTTGTAAATGATTTGTTGGCTATATCAATTCTTACCGATACAGGTTTTTTTAAGTACACTCGCGAAGGCACAGTACTCCGTATAATGGCAAAGTTGGTTGATAGTGGGGTTGATATAGATAGGTTATCTAATTTATTAAATAACAAACCACGTAAGACAGTTTTGACTGAAGCAGCGGTCGCATCTCGTGCAGAATTTTTTTACCATGGCAGCCTTGCAATAGCGATTATAGATTCTAAAGACTATAAGAATTTAGACGGGCGCGGCGATATCGTTTTGTCTTTGTTGGGACAGATAAAAGGTGTTGAGTATATTGCTTTGTTAAAACAACAAAAGGAAAAACAGGTGGGGGTATCTCTGCGCAGCAAGACAAAGTCTGTAAATCATATTGCAATGGCACTTGGTGGGGGAGGACATGATTGTGCTGCAGGGGCTGTGGTGTATGATACTTTAGAAAATGTACATGCAAAGATTTTGGAATTATTTAGGGGGGCGAAATGAGAAAAATAATTTTTGCAGTTGTTGCTATGATTTTTAGCACAGTTGCACAGGCCGCGGTTGACTCTTCTTTGGTAAGTTCTGCAGAAAAATATTTGAATTCTATAACGGGTTTGACGGGGAACTTTGTACAAACTGCAAACGGGAAGCAAGAGAAGGGTGTTTTTTCTATGTTGCGCCCAGGACGTGTGCGCCTAGATTACGATAATATGCCAGTACAATTGATTGCTGATGGGCGTGACTTGTATTTTTTTGATAAGTCTTTAGATCAAATTACCACCGTTCCTTTAACCAGTACCCCAGCGGGTATTTTGATTCGTGAAAATATTGACTTACGTAATGCCGATATAAATGTAATGGAAACACAATCTTCAGATGATACTTTTTCATTAAAAATGAATTTGCGTGGGCAAGAGGGTGTTGGGAATATGACGGTTGTTTTTGATAAAAGCCCAGTAAAATTAAATTCTTGGACTGTTGTTGATGCAACCGGAGCCAAAACAGATGTTGCATTTAATAACTTGAAAACGAAAACAAATTTTGGGTCTGATTATTTTCAAATTCAGAAACATAGAACGGTTAGCACCAGTGGGGGCGATTCGTTTTACGATTAAAAATGTTTGGCATAAGTTGGGCAGAATTTTTAGTTATTTTATTGGTTGGCGTCTTGGTAATTCCAGCACGTATGTGGCCAGATGTTGCACGATTTTTGGCGCAGGCGGTTACTTTTATCAGAAAATTGATTTGGAAAATAACAGATGCCTCTGAACAGATAAGACAACAGATAGATTTAGAAAAGCCTATTGATGATTTAATTCAATCCACAACAGCAGATATGTTGGATGGCATTTCTGAACCGTTGAGAAAAATAAGAAAAGACGTTGTAAAAACAAGAAAAACTAAGTCAAAGGTAATAAACAAAAGAGCAGGTGCAAAACGTAAATGATGCGTATGACTATGGGACAACATTTTGCAGAGTTGCGTCGTCGAATATTATGGGTGTTCGGGCTATTTGTTGTTGCGCTGGTTGTTGGTTGGTATGTTTCGCCTTGGCTGCAGGAGTTTTTAACAGCGCCGTTATTAAATGTTTGGCCAGAAGGAGAATTATTATATACAGGGTTGGCTGATGGTTTGATGATACGATTTTCCTTGTCTGTACTATTTGCCTTGTTTGTTTCGACTCCATTTGTTTTGTGGCAAGTTTGGGCTTTTGTTGCACCCGGTTTGCATAAAAAAGAGCAAAAAATTATATGGCCAATTTTGATTGCTTCGCCGTTGTTATTCCTTTTGGGGGCGGGATTTGCTTTTTATATTTTATTTCCGTTTGTGTTTGGGTTCTTTATAGAATTAAATCAGTCTTCACCGGTGCCGGCAGTTGTTTTGCCTGCTGCGAAAGATTATCTGTCTTTTGCAATTGGATTGCTGAAGGTTTTTGGAATTGCTTTTCAGTTACCATTGGTTCTGGTTTTGCTAAATAGGATTGGAATTTTGTCGCGTGCACGTGCCGTGAAAATGCGTAGATATGCAATAGTCTTAATCGTTGTTGTCGCGGCTGTTTTGACTCCGCCTGATGTTGTATCTCAGGTATTGCTGGCTTTGCCTATGTGGGGGTTGTTCGAGGCAAGTTTGCTGTTTATGCGAGATGATACAAAATAGATAAGATTTATTTTGTTTTTTGTGATATAATTGGTGTGTGAAAAAAATCGGTTTATTTTTTGCCGGGGTGGCGGTAATTGCTGTTGCCGCTTGTGATTTGCAGCCAAAGATAGTGTCGTTACCCGACACAGTTGGCGAGTTTATTTCTGCGCGTTATCCGGCTTTGTTAGCGGATCCAGAAACCCAGCCAGAAATTTATAATTCTGCCGCAACAGACTATGGGGTTTATGCTGCACCTAATTTGTACGGTTCTGTTGGAAGTGCGGATTATATTGAATATGCAAGTGTTGATGATTATATAATACCGCCCGCAAGAGAGGGCGGGGCAATGTATGGTGATGCACCTGTTCAGACAAACGTGGATTATGGGGCGCCGATAGTTTCAAATGATACAGCAGTGGCGGACGCAGATAGTGAGTATTTATTTGTTCCAATGTATGGTGGGTCAAAGACCGTACAATCAACGGTTGATGTAACAGTTCAGGCTGGTGATACTTTGTATTCGTTGGCAAAAAAATATTCTACTTCTGTAGAAGAAATTGCGCGCGTGAATAATTTAGAAGAACCATATTCTTTGTATGGTGGTCAGCAGTTAAAGATTCCTGCTAAAACCGAAACTACTGTTGTTCAAACGGTTCAAGTACCGAATCGAACAGCGACCGCTGTACCCAATACAACGACTCGCGTTCAGTTGCAAGAAATTACCGTGAATGCTGGTGATACGCTGTATTCTTTGTCTCGTAAATATTCTGTGCCAGTCAATGATTTGGCGGTTATGAATAATTTAACCGCACCATTTACTTTATCTGTAGGTCAAAAATTGAAAGTGCCGAACTTGAGCACTGCACCAGTTCGAGTGTCTACATCGTCAACTGCAGTAAGTCAACAATCCAGTACGACGGCAGGTTCAACGGTGAACAAAACCACAGTTGCAAAACCCAAAGAAAAGATTTCGTCTGACCCAACTAAAAAGTTACCAACTATTAGTGCACGTTCTTCTTCAAAGTTCTCGTGGCCAGTACAAGGCAGAATTTTATCTGGTTATGGTTCAAAATCAAATGGGCTGTTTAATGATGGTATAAACATTGGCGCAGCACGAGGAACTGTCGTAAAGGCAGCAGAAAACGGGGTTGTAGCATATGCTGGTAATGAAGTAAAAGGTATGGGGAATTTGATAATTATTCAGCATTCTGACGGATGGATGACAGTGTATGCACACCTGGATTCTATGGCTGTGCGCCGTGGTACAAAAGTTTTGGTTGGACAAAAAATTGGTACTGTTGGTGAAACGGGCAAGGTGGATCAGCCGCAATTACATTTTGAAATTCGTAAGGGAACAAAGGCCTATAATCCATCATCTTATTTAAAAAAGTAGATAAAAAGAAAAACCGCATTGCGGTTTTTATTTTTGGTGGGCGCGCAGGGACTCGAACCCTGGACCCACTGATTAAGAGTCAGTTGCTCTACCAACTGAGCTACGCACCCGGGTCCGTTGTAATTATATAGTGTCCTAATCTTTAGACCTAGGCGATTATAGTCCTTTTTTTGCTAAATGCAAGGGCTTTGTCATTTTTGCTTGAAATTGTAATAGGTAGCCATACCTATGCAAAGTTTATATTTACTTTGATAGAATCACACTGTTGACATGAAAAAACTTTAAAATGACAACTCAATAAAAGGAGAGAGAAAAATGAAAAAAATAGTTATATCAACACTGGCTGTGCTGATTGCTTGCCCTGCATTTGCTGGAACAGGTTATCAGTCTCAAGGCAGTAGCTGGCAGATGTTTGGTTTGGATCCTTACATCGGTATGCGTGGCGGTGCAAGTTATTCTAATTTAAATTATAGCTATAACGATAAAAAAGAAACTTTGTCTGATATGATTTTCCAGGGCAGAGCAGCAATGGGTTTGGAAGTTTGTGATACGATGCGTTCAGAAATTGAATGGTCTATCTACAGCAAAGCAAAAGATACTGCTAATTTCGGCGATATCGGCGATGTAAAAGTAGAAACAAAAATGCAGACCCTGTTGTGGAACTCTTATTGGGAATTCGGTGGTTATCGCGTAGTTCGTCCATTCGTTGGTTTGGGTGCCGGTGTCGCGTTTACGGATGTTAAACGTGAAGTTCCAGATGTCGGTCATCACAGCGAAAGCAAAACTCGCTTTTCTGCAATGGGTACGATGGGCGTAACATTCGATATGGAACGTTTCGCTGTTGATATTGCTGCTCGCTATAATTATGTAGATATCAATTCTGGCTTACATAATTTTGGTGGTGATATTGGTGTTAGATTTATGTTCTAATCATGATTGTTGTTTAAACCGCCGATTCGTTCGGCGGTTTTTTTTTAGAAGTTTAACAAGGTATGATGACGAAAATAAAACTCTATCGAACTAGGTGGGTTTGTGCTGATAAAAAGCAGATTTATTAAATGATTTTTTGGTTATATGAAATCGCTGTATGTGCATGATTTCCTGGTATTCCTAGGGATTCAAACCTGACGAAAATTGTGTTTTTTTATTATACAATATGTATTGTAACCATAAGAAAAAAGGAGACCTTTATGAAAAACTTGATTAAAAAAATGTTCATGTTGACATCCGTTTTGGGTGCTGTTGTTTTGATGTCTGGTTGTACCACTATGTGTGGACAAAAGAAAATGAAACCACAACAACACAATCGTATGATGCAGCAGCAACAGCAACCAACAGAAACTGTCGTATTCTATCAGACATATGAAGATGCTGATATTACGCACGTAGAAGCAAAAATGTATACGCACAGCAGTCATGGCGGTGAATCAAGAATGGGTGATATAAAGTTTATGGAAACAGATGCTGGTTTAAAAATGGAAGTTGATTTGAAAGATTTGCGCCCAGGAAAAGTTTATACTGCAAAAATCTATCAGTGCAGCAAATGTGATAGTGGTATGTGCTGCAATAAAATGCCAATGCAGATGGAATTACCTACTTTAAGTGTTAAAACAGCGGGTCGCTTGAAAGAATCTTTCATTTTGCATGGTTTGACTGCTGAACAGTTGAATAACGCAAAGATTTATTTGGAGCGTGATGGTGGCTATAAGGCAGCTTGGGGTACTTTAAAAAAGGGCATGATGCTGTAAATTAAATAATTGTCCGGTTGATCAATGAAATAACCCGATGTATTTCGGGTTATTTTTATAATTATGCTTTAAGAAAAAAATCTTATATGCTAGCCTTGGCGTGTGGAGAAAAAGTGGAATATTTTCTTATTATTAGTTCCTTTTTCAGCAATGCCGTTTTGTGCATTTGCTGCTGTTGATTATGTAAATAACGATTCTGAAAACTATATGGTTTTTAATAATACTGTTATAGCCGATTCGGTCGTTGTTGATAATTTGAATGTCGTAAATTCTGCAGTTATTACAAATAATGGCGTAATCAATGGTAATATTGACGTATGCAAAGGTTGTGATTTATACATAAAGAATGCTGGTATTATAAATGCAGAATTTGGTTTGCCTGAAACGTCAAATATTATACAACTTATTCAAAATAATTCGGATATAAACCCGATTGGAGCAAATGATTTTAGTGTTCTTGTTGAAAACGCTGACAAAGTTTCTTGGTTTGGAATTCAAAATATTTCCGCTGGTGCAGACAAGATAATTTTACATGATTCTGGGTTAGAGTTGACTGGTAAGGCAGCTCGTATTTTGAACTCAATTAAAGTGCCAGATATCGAATTACATGGTGATATCACAATTTATTTGGATGAAAATTTTGTTGCTACAGATAGTCCCATTTTATCAAATATATCTGGTGATGGGATTATAAGAATAGAAGCTGAATCAACTAACAGCCTTTATCGTTTTCAATCTTATATATTAAATAATTCGCTTTACTTTGATGTTGTTAGAGATACAGATTATTTCAAAATTTTAAAGAACGATACTGGTAAATTTTTAAATTATTTAAGGGGCGAAAATCCAAATGATAAATTATTATCGGTGCTGGATAGTGCTGCTTCGATTACAGAAATAAATGAGATAATTTCTGATTCTGTTAGATTAAATCCGATAAAGTTGATGAGTTCTGTTCGTATATTTGATTCGTTCATTTTAAATGAAAAAGAGCCAAGTGAAAGTACGTTTTCAATTGCTCCATTGGGCGTATTTGGGGATTCTTTTTCTGCGTTCGGTATGCAATTAAATGCTGCTTTTGAACTAATCAATGATTTGAATTTTGGATTAAATATTTATGCCGCTTCATTTAATAATTCAGATAAATATGAAAACTATAAATCTGCTGTATATGGCGGAAATGTGCATATAGCGTATTTTAAAGATGATGTATTTATAAAAGGTAAGGTTGGTGGTACAATTGCGAATTTTGATATCGAAAATATTTTTGACAATGGGAAAATTGTAGAATCTCCGTCTGGTTTTTCTTTTTATTCAAGTGCTGATTTTGGCCGATTGATGTATGTAAAATCAAACTTTGTCATGGCTCCGTTTGTTCGCGCCGTATATGATGGTGCAAAAATAGTAAATACTTATGTTGGTGATTTATATGCTGGCGTTGGTGCAGATGTTGTCTTGGAAATAAATGACTATGATTTTGTTTATAAATATGGTGCAAATCTTGTCGTGTACACGAACCAGCAAATTGATGCGTACGTAGATATAGATGTACGTTCTTTAGCGGACAGGGCAGGTGGCTCTTTTAGTGTAGGAATTGTTCGCATGGCAGAAGGAAGTGTCGGGTACAAAATAAAACTATCTGCAAATTTTGATTTTTAATCTGGTTTCGCTATTTTGCCACGTAAAGATGCTTTGTTGGCCGCTGTAATTTCTATCATTGTCATTGATGGAATGTTACCGTCAATAGAGTCTATTATGCATTGCTGCATATATGGTGTTCTATAGACTAAATGTTTACCGGTTTTATCTGGACCTTCGTATAAACAATTTAATTTTTTGCCAACGCATGATAAATTAAAATCGCGTTGAATTTCGTTTAAGTATGAGTCCAGTATTGCAAGGCGCTTTGCTTTGATGCTTTCCGGAATTTGGTTTGGCATTACAGCCGCAGCAGTATGTGGACGGGGTGAATATTTAAAAGAGTACGAGTTTATGTATCTTACTCTTTTCACAATGTCCATAGTTTGTTCAAAATCTTCGTCAGTCTCTCCTGGAAAACCAACAATAAAATCGCTAGATATTTGAATGTCTGAACGCGCTGACTTTAATTTGTCAACTATATCTATATATAGATCTAGGCTGTACGGACGATTCATTCTTGTCAATACATTTTGCGATCCGCTTTGTATAGGCAAATTCAAGAATG
This sequence comes from uncultured Alphaproteobacteria bacterium, assembly GCA_944390125.1. Classification (GTDB taxonomy): domain Bacteria; phylum Pseudomonadota; class Alphaproteobacteria; order Rs-D84; family Rs-D84; genus Enterousia. The sequence continues at coordinate 244,720 of CALXOX010000001.1, read as the reverse complement.
GTAATAATTTGGGTTCTGTTCTGAACATGTCTATCAAGTCGTCTGTCATTTCCGTTGGATAACTTGATGTAAAACGTATGCGTTTTATAGCATCTAATTTGGCAGTTTCTCTGATTAAATCTGATAATCTGTAAATAGCGCCATCAGAATCTGTATATTTATAGCCATTTACGTTTTGTCCCAGGAAACAGATTTCTATAGCACCTGTTTGGGCTGCATGATTTACGTCTTTTATAACGTCGTTAAAGGATCTAGAAATTTCGCGACCGCGTGTATATGGCACGATGCAATATGTGCAGCAATGATTGCAGCCTTCTTGTATTGGTATATATGCAACTGCTGGTGATTTTTCCATTTGTGGCAGTTCATCAAACTTTTCAAGACCGCCCAAGTCAATATTTAACAGTTTTGTATCCGGATTTTCTAAAATTTCTGGCAGTTTATGATAACTTTGTGGTCCCAATACAAAGTTTAATTCAGGTATTCTACGGAATGCGTCTGCACCAGCTTCACGGGCAACGCAGCCAACAATACCAAATAATGCGTCTGCTTTTTTGGCATTGCGAATTCTTCCTAATGCACTAAAGACTTTATCCGTTGCCTTTGCGCGAACAGCACAAGTATTTAATATAATAATATCTGCCGCAGAAACGTCGTCTGTTTGTTTCATGCCACGTGCAGTCAACATCGCTGCAATGCGTTGACCATCGTAGACGTTCATCTGACAACCAAATGTATGAATAAAAAACTGTTTCATTGTATTTATTTTTTCTTTGTACGTTCCATACGTTGTAAAGCTGCACGACTTTCTTGAATTTTCTGTATACGTTTGTAGGCACGTGCAACGCGAGATAATTTTTTGCCTTGTTCAGGTACTTCTACTGTTCCATATTGTACGCCTGTTATCGCATTGTCTTCTACAATTGTTATTACTTTCATGTTTTACACCTTGGGTTATGAGAGTTTTTTACGCAAAATTTCGTTTACAACTGCCGGATTTGCTTTGCCGCCAGTTGCTTTCATTACACCACCAACAAAGAATCCAAGTAATCCGACTTTGCCAGATTTGTATTGTTCTACTTGTGATGGATTGGCAGCAATTACATCATCAACGGCTTTTTCTATAGCACCTGTATCAGTAATTTGTTTCATACCGAAACGGTCTGCAATTTCTTTCGGCGTTCCCGATTCGCCGTCTAACATTTTGATAAAGATTTCTTTTGCTTGTTTGCCATTTATCTCAGACGCCGCAATCATATCCACCAATTCCGCCAAATTTTCTGGTGTAATGATTCGCGCTTCGCCTTGATTTGATGCATCCACAGCGTTTTTTACATCCCAATTTTCTGGGTGTGCAAACAATTCGCTTATCATCCAGTTTGCAACCGGTTTTGCACGTTCTGCTTTTCCGCCAACTGCTGCGTCAAACCATTTTGATATATCCGTTGTTTCTGTTAAACGCGCTGCATCATATTCATTTAAACCTAAACTAATGAAGCGCGCACGCGTTGCAGCAGGTAATTCTGGCATGGTATTTTTTATGCGCTCAATCGTTTCTTCACTAATTTCTAATGGCAATAAGTCTGGGTCAGGAAAATAACGATAGTCTAACGCATCTTCTTTGCTGCGCATAACAGACGTAGTACCTTCTGATTGAGAATAACGCATTGTGTCTTGTGATACTGTGCCACCGTTTTCGTATATTTCAATTTGACGACGTGCTTCGTATTCGATGGCTGATTTAATAAATTTAAATGAAACCATATTCTTTGTTTCTGTACGCGTACGGAATTCTTTGCTACCAACAGGGCGTACAGATACATTTACGTCAGCACGCATAGAACCTTCTTCCATATTTGCTTTGGATACACCTAATGCGCGGGCTATTTCTCGAATTTCACGTAAATAACGTTCTGCTTCATCTGGTGATGTGATATAAGAATTATTTTCTGGGTTCTTAGTATCTAAAAATGTTACGATTTCTAATAGCGCAACGCCTGTACGATTGTAGTCAGCAAAAGATTTTGTAGGATGTACATCATGTTTTAATTTTCCTGCGTCTTGTTCCAAGTGTGCGCGTTCAATTAAAATCTTTTTAGGTTTTCCGTCGTCACCCATAATTTCAACCCAGCCACGACCAACAACAGGTGGTTCTTCCGCAGGTTGCGAAATTTGATAACCTTGTGGCAGGTCAGGGTAAAAGTACTGTTTACGGGCAAATTTACTTTTTCTGGATATTTCTGCGTTTAGTCCCAAGCCCATGCGAATCGCTTGCTCAACGCAAAACTCGTTTAGTACCGGTAGCATACCAGGCATTGCAACGTCTACCATAGATACTTGAGTATTCGGGGCAATAGTTGGGTTGTAATCAGCTGAAGCACCACTGAATAACTTGCTTTTAGATAAAACTTCAATGTGAGTTTCTAGCCCAATAACCAGTTCCCAATCTGTTGTTTTGCCTTTTATCGTAAACATTTTTCTTTTTCCTTGCTTTTTTTTATTTAGTACTTTATTATTCGTCTCACGTTGGCTAGATAGCTCAGTTGGTAGAGCAAGGGACTGAAAATCCCTGTGTCAGTGGTTCGATTCCACTTCTAGCCACCATTTTTTATTTCCCCATTATCTTTGTTGGACGATTATCTACACCCGCAAACTGCTCAATATGCTTTGCCAACTGCAGAACGCGCATATCGTCAAAGCGTTTGCCCACAACTTGTAATCCCAATGGCAATCCATTTTCTGCCAAACCTGCTGGTACACTGCAGGCTGGAATGCCCGCTAAATTCATTGCAACTGTGAATAAGTCCAACGCATAGTATTCCAATGGTGTTAAATCAGAATCTAATGGCATTGCAGGTCCAGCGCTTGATGGGCAAACTATCAAATCACATTGTTCAAATGCTGCATTGAAACTGTCGGCAAGCATACGACGAACACGTGCTGCTTGCATGAAATATACTTCATACGATTCACTGGATAATACTGCAGTACCAACAATCATACGACGTTGTACTTCTTCACCAAATCCTGCTGCACGAGTTTTTTTGTATGTGTCTATTAAATCTGTTCCTTCAACACGTAATCCATAACGCATGCCATCATAGCGAGCCAAGTTAGAGGATGCCTCTGCAGGGGCAATGATATAATATGCTGCCAACGCATCTAGAATGTTTGGAATTGATACTTCAACGATTTCGGCACCAGCAGATTTTAAATCTGCAATTCTGGCTTCAAGTACTTGCTTCATGTCAGAAGAAATTTCGACATTTGCAAATTCTTTTATAACACCGACACGTAATTTCTTACCGTTACCCAAAATAGGTTCAAGCGGTGTATGTGCATGAAATCCGGCATCCGCGCTTGTAGAATCTTTTTTGTCATGACCCGCCATAGCAGATAATAATAGGGCGGCATCATCAACTGTACGTGCAATTGGACCAGGTGTGTCTAGACTGGACGCAAATGCAACACAACCCCAACGACTGCACAAGCCATAAGTTGGTTTCATCCCAACTAAACCAGTTATTGCAGATGGAAAACGAATCGAACCACCAGTATCAGTTCCAGTGCCGCCAATTGCTAAACCTGCAGCAACAGCACTTGTTGTTCCCCCAGAAGAACCACCTGCCGTCAATTTTCGTTCCATTTGCCAGGGGTTTACGGGGGCACCAAAATAACTTGTCTTGCTGAATGTTCCCATCGCAAATTCGTCTAGGTTGGTTTTTCCTAATAACACTGTACCAGCATCGATGAATTTTTGAGATACAGTCGATTCGTATTCTGGAACAAAGTTTTCTAACATATGTGATGCCGCTGTCGTGCGAATCCCCTTGGTTGCAAATAAATCTTTCATACCAATTGGCAGACCATCCAAGGGTAGAGGACTGCCGGCCGCATAACGTGCATCAGATGCGGCTGCGTCTGCCAGAGCACGTTCTGGGGTTATCGTTATATAACAATTTAATTCAGTACCATATTTTTCAATACGATCTAGGTACGCCTTGGTCAGTTCTGTAGAACTGATTTTACCAGATTTTAATTGTTCTAATGCTTCTGTAATTGTTAGGTCTATCATTTTAATTTTCCGAATTGTTGTTTAATTTTATTCGTCCATAACTTTAGGTACCGCAAAATAACCGCGAGATACACCAGCTGTATCTGGATCATTTGCTAATACTGCATCACGAATATTACCGTCATTTACAACGTCTGCACGTTTTGGCAGTTTGTGTTCCGCAGGGTTTAACATTGGCTCAATACCAGTTGTATCAATTTTTTGCAGTTTATCCAGCCAGTCTATTACGGAATCAATGTTCATTTTTTCCAATTTTTCATCGGAAATATCAATTCGTATCAAATCAGCAAATTTCTTTAATTGTTGCTTGCTAAATGCCATTTTGAATCCTATTCTGTTATATAGTAAAAAACTTTAGAGGAAATTATACAATGATTTTGCCAGATTTCAACGATTTTCCGCGCGTTGGACGCATATTGGGAATAGATTGGGGCGCAAGTCGCACAGGGGTCGCTGTGTCAGACGAAAGCAGAAATTTTGTTTTTGCAAGACCTGTGATAAAAACAGCACGTAACGGACTTTCTGTTGCACGGCAAGTTGCCGATATCGCAAAGACAGAAAATGTTTGCGGTATTGTTATTGGATTGCCACTTTATTCAGATGGTTCTGAATCGGAAACAACCAATGCAGTTCGCGTGTTTGCCACAGAATTATGCACATACAGCGATTTGCCAGTGGCTTTTATAGATGAGAGTTTTACGAGTATGAGTGCACAAGAATCTATGGGGAAGGTTAGAGTTTCAGATATCAAATCTGAATTAGATTCAGAAGCTGCACGCGTTATTTTAGAAAATGCAATTGCAATAATTAAACGCTTAAAAATGTAAAAAAATACCAGAAACGGTGCATATAGCACCGTTTTTTGTCGTTATTCGTCTTCATTTTTTGCCGGGATTTTCCCGTCAGCAGATAACAATATTGCTATCCAGCGTGTCGAATCGAATTGAGCAGTTATGATAAATATTGCTACTAATAAAGGCACACTGAAAAACATACCAGCTATGCCCCAAATAACTCCCCAAAATACCAAATTTATCAATATAGCTAATGTCGACAAGTTTAAAGTTTTACCTGTAAATTTAGGCTCTAATATATTGCCAAATACCACCTGCAGCGTTATCAAACCGATTGCAGTTAGAATTGGTTGATGTAGTGATGGGGCTGTTACCAATGAATATAAAATTGGCAATCCACATGCAACAATTGCCCCAATAGTTGGAATATAACTTGTAATAAACACAATAAATGCCCATATGCCAGCAAATTCCACGCCAATCATTTGTAACCAAAAATACGACAAAATACCGGTAATCCCCGACAATAAAGTCTTCATGAATAAGTACTTTTTCATGTTGTCATCAATGCTGTCTATGATATAGCGAACTTTTTTGTATTTAGTTTTGTTAGGAAATAGGGCAGAGAACTTTTTATCAAATGTACTTTGTTCAATAAACATGAATATCATATAAATTAAAATCATGCCTGTTGATGTAACTATGCCGGCAATTGAAGAACCTATGTTTGCAGCAATGTTTGCAACATTTGGCAGCATGTTTACATCAAAATTTAATCCGATAGACTGCGAAACATAATGACTGAATTCTATAATCCTATGTTGTAGTCCAGGTAATGCTGCAACTAATTCTCTGAACATAGGCTGTATCTGGGTGACGAAAAAGTACATTAGAACGCACATTACAAACACGGCTAATATGTTGGAAGTCCAATCAAATATCGTGGCCACGATAGGTTTCGTTTTTCTTTTTTCATCAGAATTAAATGGAAATAGTTTCCTGAAGTATGTTGCTATAGCGTTTATCAAGTACCATAAAAAAGTTGCGACAAGCAACGGAATCAAAATTGAACGACCAAGCCACAGAATTAAAAGTAGGCCAATAAATAAAATTATTCCATTCATAAAATCCTCCTATGCTTTGTTTTGATGCATATAGCGCGTTTTTTAACTCATAATTTGTGTGTCTGCAACGTCAGTTATATTTACGGTTATGTCAGGGGCTGTGTGTTGGGTAAAATATATAACTATACCCAAGAAAACAGCGATGTTTATTATTATTGCAACGTATGAATAAATTTTATTCTGTTGTTGGCGAAAACTTGAAAGCCCAACAGATTTAAACCACAGCATGAATACGATTGCTGATGCTATCGTTAAAAGCACAGAGTTAAAACCGAAAAAGAATCCGGAATATAATGTCAAAGTAATGAACGCGATAATTGTTCTTATATTGTGTGTAACAATCCAAGTATTTATTTTCGTGTATAATTTATTGTGAACATTGACTGCTGGGTTTTGAAGTTTTTTATCATTTATCAGATAGCCTGGAATCCACATAAATGAAAATCCAAATGGCATAGAACAAATAATTTTCCAAGTGGAAATGCCCATTTCGCGACAACGTCTGAATTTAGCATACCAATTAGTTACGAATATACCGAAGAGATACAGAAACAAAAGGGCGGTTATTATAACAATGAATATAAACGAAGAGCTATAATGCGTGCTTAGCCACATTGTTTTTATAAATATTTCATTTCTATATGCGGTTATCAGTAACATTGTTATCATAAAACAAGTTGCTAGTATAAACATCTGGGCATTATTTAAGGCAACGAACCCTTTTTGGTCCATATTTTGTCGTGGCATATTATATAGCGTTATTATGGCAGAAATTATAACGGCGAGAGTAAGCCACGAAGCCATTGCTGCATCCGATGCAGTTGGTGCAAAATGTCCAACAAGTGCGAAAGTCATCAGTATCAATAAAAATGAAATTATCGAAAACTTTAATGGGAACCAAAGAAGCCAAGATAACAAAGATAATGATTTATGAAGTTTCATTTACTGTCCTTTTTATGACTATTTTATCATAACTTTACCATCCGACAAAGTCGTTATATCTGTAGGTTTTACCAATTCTGTGAAATGCTGTTGGTGGCTTATAAACAGGAATGTTGTATCTTTCATTTCGTGTATGGTATCAACAATCTGTTGTTGTACAGTTGCGTCTGCACCAGAATCAGGCTCGTCAAGAATGGCGAATTTCGGATTGGTTAAAATCAGACGTAGCAGCATCAGGCGTTTGCGTTCGCCACCAGAAAAACCGACGTTTATACTGCGGTTTAACCATTCTTTTGGAATGTCTAATTTAGTGCGAGCTGTTTCTAGGTTTGACAGAAATTCGCCCATAGATAGTTCTTTTCCTGTTTCAAAATGTTTATGTGCGGCAATAGAGTGTTTTAAAAAACTCAATACGGTAAGACCAGGTATTTCAGGTACGTTTTGTGCACCAAGAAAAATCCCTAATAATGCACGTGTTGTGGTATTTTCGTTTGTTATATCTTTGTCGTCAAATATTATCTTACCACTAGTTATGGTATATGCTGGGTTACCAATAATTGTACCGACAAGTGTAGATTTTCCAGAACCATTATGCCCAGCCAATAAGTGACGGGCACCCCTTTTTATATGCATGTTTATGTCGGTCAATAAACTTTTATCACCAAGAGATACAGATAAATTTTTTATTTCTAACATCTATCAACACCTTATTTATAGCTAGAATTATAACATAAATTGCTTGCGTTGCAACGTGCGGAAACCTATAATGTCTCTGTCGGCGGGTGTTCTGCTGATGGGGTGTAACGACCTCTTTACAGGCGTCGGAATATGTACTTATGGCGCGGACCTTTGCGCCGTTTTTAGTATTACGACGAAAAATAAACTCCTGATATGTGTCAGGAGGGCTTGCGAATATATTGAATAAGCAGCACAATTCCTGTAATTGTCGTTAACCTCCTGACCACCAAATGCTTTGGTGGTTTTTTCGTTCTGAAAAAAACAGGAGTTTGATGATGAAAAAAATTTTTGTTGGTGTAATTTGTTTTTGGATGTTCGTATTCACAAATTCTTTCGCTGCGTCCTATACCATAGATGGTTACTGCGCAAGGAGCACATCTTATCAATGCCTTTGGTGCCTTGGTGGCGGCAGTACGCAAGCTGGAAATTGTAAATCTACTTATGCTGGGTGTACGAAAGGCGTTACAAATGTTTCGGTTGGTTCTTCAAGTAATGGTGTCAAATGTACTTCCTCTGGCTTTTGTTATACTTCGTGTGGAACTCGCACAAGAACTGAAAATGGTGCCACAATAACCGAACAGGGCAGTGGGTGCTTGTGTGATACGTGGACGGTGATTTCTATTGAAGCATATTGTCAGTATGGTTACTATTATTCTACTGATGCCAAAGACTGTGTAAGATGTCCTGGGGTTCCGTGTGTAGAATGCGGTATGGATTCTGAGGAAGGAATGTCATATGGTACAACAGCAAGCATGGCGAATATGACGTTGGAGGATTGTTATTTGCAACCTTTTGACAGAACATATAGTGTGTATAGTGATGAAACTGGAGAATATATTATAGAAGGAAATAGCTGGTCTGCTCGCTGTTATTGGACAGAGTGATTTTTATTTTGATAATGCCATTTGAATTAGTTGTTTTGATTCTACAAGAAATTCCATGGGTAATCTTGATATGACAGGTGAGGCGACTGCGCCTATTATCAATGCGGTTGCTTCATCTTCTTCGATTCCAGATTCCATTAAAAATTGCAGTTGATTGGCGTCTATGGCTCCTGTTGAAGCCTCGTGGCTTTGCAAATTATCTCCGTTCGTGTGTATTATAGTTGGCAGAGTGTTGGCAATTGCTTCTGAACCAATCAATCTTGTGTCGCATTTCGATGCGTTTTTACCATTGTGACCGCTAAAACTTACTAAACTTCTAAATGTCTGTCGCGAGGCATCTAATGCAACACCATATGACGTTATATTGGATACAGTGTTATCTCCAATATGAATCATTTTTGTTCCTGTGTCCGCTTGCTGGGCACCACGGGTTATTGATAGTGAGTAAAAATCGCTATGTGCATTGTTTCCGGCCAAAATTGTTGATGGATACTTCCAGGTCATGGCAGAACCTATCTCTACCTGTGTCCAATCTAGTCTGGCATTATTTTCACATTTTCCGCGCTTGGTTACGAAGTTTAATATGCCGCCTTCGTTTTTCTTTTGTTCAGAGTTAAATTTACCAGCATACCAATTTTGTACAGTTGCATATTTTACGGTTGCATTATCTTTTACTACTATTTCAACAACACCGCTATGTAATTGGTGATTAGGGCGGCGTGGTGCGCTGCAACCTTCCATATAACTGAGCTCAGAACCTTCATCTGCAATAATTAGTGTCCTTTCAAACTGTCCTATTTTTGCCGTTTCTATTCTGAAATAGCTTGCTAAATCTATTGGACATTTTGTGTTCTTCGGAATATATACAAATGTTCCATCAGAAAATACCGCGGCATTTAATGCGGCAAAAAAATTGTCTGTAGCAGGAACTACTGTACCAAGATATTGCTTTACTAATTCTGGATACTGTTTTACCGCCTCTGAAAAAGGTAAAAATATTATGCCGCGTTTATTTAATTCTTCTGTATAAGAAGTATGAACGGACTTGCTGTCTATTACTGTATCTGTTGCCATACCAAGCAGGGCACGTTGTTCGCTTTCGGGCAAACCCATTTTTTCATAAGTTTCACGAAGTTCGGAATTATCTATCTTTTTCGCTTCGTTATAATAATTCAGGGAGTCATAATCTATTGCTTTGTAATCTATTTCAGCCCAGTGTGGCTCTGACATTTTCTGCCAAGAACGTAACGCATTCAATCGCCATTCTAATAACCAGATAGGCTCACCGCGAGTGTTTGAAATTTCTTGGACAAGATTTTCAGATAGTTTTGGCATACCTTATTCATTCGTTTGCATGGCAAGTTGTTTTGCTTGGGCAAAGAATGTCAGCGATTGCCCCAACAAGCCATCTGTAAATGTTGCTGCCAGTATTCCGTCAGGATCCGTTGTTGTCAAGTGATTCAGAAATCCGTCTGCACGATTCATATAGTTATCAACACTTCGCGCAACTTCTGTATCTAATTTGATACATCTACGCAGTTTTTCTAAAGCAAATGGATTTTTTGCATATTCGTCCATAATTCCACCCAGAGCCCGCCATAGAGGATGCTCGTTTGTATTCCTTGGCATAACGTCAATGGCGGCCATAATTGGAATTAGGTTTTGTAATAGGTCTTGATAAATCATCTCTGCGTTCTCTGCAACTGCGTTTGTTGCTGATTTGTTTTTTAGAATGGACTGAATTTTGACAATCAAATTGTATTGGTGAGTTAAAGTTTTAGTGATTTCACGAACGCGACTGTTTGTTGTATAAAATAAATACAATATTCCTAGTTGAAGAACAATGACAAGGCAAATACCAACAAGTAATAGCACGTTTTCCATATAATAACTCCCGAAGTTTAAACCTATCCGAACTAGTATAGCATTTTTTATCGATTCGTGCGATTTTATCTTTTTGGGGGTATAAAAATTAGCCGCTTTTCTGGTGCGTTTTAATCTTGCACAGATTCGGTCAAATTGTTATAATAATATGTAATAAATATAATAACCAATTCAGGAAAGGAAGTTTTTATGTTTCGCAAGATTCTAATCGTGGCGATGTTTGCAACTGCGGCAGGGTACTGTTTCGCAGATGAGTATTTACCACAGGTCGTTACGTCTGAAGTTTATTATTCTCAAGAACCAGTAGTTTCTGAAACTCAATTGGTTCAGTACGAAGATACTGCGGCTGCTCAACAGGAGGTACCTGTGTGGCCGATTGCTGGTTCGGATGCAGACGTTACAGTTGCGTGTGATGACGGTGCGTGTTCAGGCGATAAACAAAAAGACAATATTCGTATAGTTTCTAAAATTGGCGCTGATTTGGTTGTTGAAAATAATTTTAATTTAGGCACGACAGATAGCGATGGTTTTGCTGGTTGGTCGGGTGGTGCAAATATGTTGCATGGTACGCAGGTGCCAGCTGGTTTTGATGACCCATGTAAAAGTGGTGCCGAAATGCCTTTGCTGAGCCGTGAAATGTTAGAAGATGATGGTGGCAGTGTTTTGGCTGTTTCTCGTAGTAGTCGTCAAGATTGTAATCAATATCGTGACGGATATGAAGCCTTTATGGCGAAATACGGTATGAGTGAAGCAGAAATTGCCGCGGCTAATGAGGCAACTGAGAACTTAGATGCAGAAATTGCAGTTGATATTTCTGCGGATGCCGAAGCCCCGGCAACGGTTACAGATCAAGTTCGTTCTTGGGTCGTTGCAAATGGTCAGACATTGCGTGAGGTTTTGCAAGACTGGTGCAATAAAGAAGGTTGGGATTTAGTTTGGGCAACATCTCGTGAATATCCTATTGAAGCAAGTGCTGTATTTAAGGGACGCTTCGTTGATGTTGCATCTGCTTTGGTACGTAATTTTGCACGCGCAACACCTGTGCCGTATGCAAAGTTTTATAAGGGAAATCGCGTTTTGGTGATTTCTACTTCGGAATAAGTTTTAAGACGTCGTATAGTTGTTTGCTGTAGGAGAAAATAAAAATGACCAAACCGACAAGATTTTTAATAATGTGCACTCTGCTGGGCGCGTTCGTTTCTGGTTGCGCTAAAGAGGAATCTGCCAAAGTTGCGGCGTCTGTTGACCAGGATTTTATAAATGCATATGATGCGTTTGAAATGTCTAAAAACCCGCCGGCCAAGGTTGCTAGTGGTGATACTGTTTCTATGTCTGAAGGTGTTTGGTTAGGTGCTTCCTCTACGTTGTTAGAACACAGAAATAATTTGCCGTCTCAATTTGAAACCAGCACAGGTATTACAATTTTGCTGGATGAACCAGTTACACTGAATGTTTTGGCAAATAATATCACTTCCATTACTGGCATCCCTGTAAAAATTGATAATCAGGTAAGTTCAGAGAAATTAAAGAAAACGATAAATATTGCTTATACGGGTAGCTTGTCTGGATTGTTGTCACAGGTTGCGACTGATTTGGATTTATTATGGTATTACGATAAATCAGCAATTGTTTTCTATGAAACAGAAACAAAGACATTTACTTTGTATGCGCTGGGGACTGACGTTTCTTACCAAACTGCGGTTGAAACAGATGATGGCAATACGGTTTCTTTAGAGTCTACATTAAAGGAATGGGACGAGATTGAAAATGCTTTGGATACTATAATAGGAGATGTCGATAATGCGAGCTTTACTGTATCACGTAGTTTGGGTACTGTAACAGTTACTGCACCTCCATCCACATTGAATCGTGTGGCTGATTATATCGATAAACAAAATAGACGTTTGTCTCAGTTGGTAACGATAGATGTAAAAGTTTTGCAGGTATCTATATCTAATGACTCAGCGTTCGGATTGAATTTGGCGGCGGCGATAAATTCTGCCTCTGGTTTGAATATCGTTGCTAACCCTAAGAATAATTTGACAAGTACAGAAGCCAGTTCAATGAATATCGCAGTTTTGTCGAATGCTGTGTCTGGTCTGACGGGGGCGACACATTTGGAAGGAACAAAGGAGGTCGCTGGTGCTTATACCCAAGATCAAATACAAAACGGGTCTTTGTCTGGATTGGCAGGAACAGATGCTTTGATTCAGGCTTTGGCAAAGCAGGGCAAGGTGTCTTTGGTTACTAACGTTGGTGTAACCACGCGTAATAATCGTGTCGCTCCTGTAAATAATACACGTACAACAGGTTATATTAAACGTTTTGAATCTCGTAACTTTACAACGGTCGAATCAAGTACGGTTGATCAAGATGATTTGGAAACAGGCTTTTCTATGCAGTTGTTGCCTAATGTTCTGGAAAATGGAAAAATTTTACTGTTGTTCAGAATGTCAATTCGTGAACTGCTGAAGATGTCCACTCAGACTATCGGTGAAGTAACATTACAGTTACCAGAGGTTGAGGAACGTAGTTTCATGCAGGAAGTTATTATGGAATCTGGTCAGATGTTGGTTGTATCTGGTTTTGAAAAGCAGACTAATAACGATACTCGTTATGGCTTAGGCGACCCAGACTTTATGGCCCTATCTGGCTCGCGTGAAACGTCTGCTACCCGTGATGTGTTGGTTGTAATCTTGACACCGCAGGTATTGGTAAGTCCGATGGATGCGGAACGTACGATACAGCAACATTGGGGAGCGCCGCTGAATTAGTAACAATTAAAAAGAACCGTCAAAGAGACGGTTTTTTTTGTTGTATCTGTTTATAAAATAAAAACTACCCCAATTGGGGTAAATTTTTATTCAGAATTCTGAAATTACCAATTAGGCCATTTTGGCTACTTTCTTGGTCAAACGAGAAATCTTGCGTGCAGCACGCTTTTTAGGCATAACTTTACCAGCAGATTTCATAATTTTGCTTTCTGCCGCGCGTGCAGCGTTTGTCGCAGCAACCTTGTCGCCAGATTCAACGGCTACTAAAACTTTCTTTGTTGCTGTTTTTACAGCACTACGACGAGAATTGTTGACGGAATTTTTCTTTTCCGTTACCAGAATTCTTTTTTTAGATGACTTGTGATTTGCCACTTTATTTTCCTTTTATTTTGTCACGTTTTCTGCTATTTTATAGAAAACAAACATAAAATCAAGGAAAAATAAAATGATACCAACAGGTTTTAGCATTATTTTTGTGCTCGCAGTTTTAGTTTCTTACTTATTGGGCTCTATCCCAATGGGACTGATTTTAACAAAGGCTATGGGTAAGGGTGATTTACGCAAGGTTGGCAGTGGCAATATTGGGGCAACCAATGTCATGCGTGTCGGCGGTTTGCGTATGGCTGCGCTAACTTGGATTTTGGATATGTTAAAAGCAATTGCAGCGGTTTTTATTGGTAATGCCGTTGCTGGGCCGGTGTTTGGTGCTTGGTGTGGTTTTGCTGCCATCGTTGGACATTGTTATCCTGTTTGGTTAAAGTTTCGTGGTGGAAAAGGTATTTCTTCTTTGTTTGGTGTCTTGTTGGCAGTGAATCCTTTGGCCTTTGTGACGTGTGGCGTTGAATGGCTGATAGTTGCTTTGTCTTCTGGTTATTCTTCTTTGGGGGCTGTTGTTGCGTTCTGCTTGATGCCAGTATTAGGGTTCGTGATTAGTTCTCAAATGGGGTGGCCTTTCTTAGCAATTGCTTTATTGTGTTTGTGGCGTCACCGTTCAAATATTGGGCGTCTGTTATCTGGAACAGAGTCAAAAATAGAATGGAAGTGGAAAAAATAAAAAAATCGCCATATTTTATGGCGATTCTTTTTTATATTAAAGTATTTATTCTTTATTTTTATTGACTTTTATGCTATAATGAACGGCAAGATAATGGGGATTTAGAGATGAGAAAAATCATATCTTTACTAGTCGTTTCTTTGTTCGTTATACCTGCTGTTGCGGCCACATCGTCACAGGCACGTCGTTCTATGACTTCTCAGATGGTAATGGCAGCGCCACGCGCGACGGCTTCTACCAATCAAATTTCTGCAATGGCAAATGCGAATGCCGGGGTAGAGGTAGTTGATAAATCCAGCATCCGGGTTCCTGTTGAAGATAATTTTGGTGATGGCGATGATTCTGGCTCTGAAAAGCCGGATGACAGCGAATATGAAAAGCAAAAAGCGGCTTGTTTGAACAACAATATCGGTATAGGAAATACTTTCGTTTGGGCTTCTCGTTATAGTAATACGAATAATTATTCTTCTATGGTAGAGGATGTGAAGAATCCAGAAAACAATGTTTGCTTTGTTTTAGTTGGTGTCAAGTCGTCTGATCCAAGAATAAATGTATCTGACGTTCCTGAAAAGTATTTCCAGATGGGGCAGAATATAACATGTGGAAGTTGGGCTGATGAAGAAACTTTGCGTCAGCGTATTTTGGATGCGAAAAAGAGTGCACGTACTTGGGCAACTGTTGGTGGTGCCGTTGGCGGCGCAGGCGTTGGTGTCGGGGTTATGGAATTGTTTGGTAATCGATTGATAGGTGGAAGTGTTATGGGGCAAAAGCAGAAGGGGTTGTCTGCAGATGAACAGTTGGTAATGCAGCTAAGGGCCCTCAAAAATCAAAATCGGAGTGAATTTGATCAGATTATGAATGCTCTGGAAACTTTGAAAGAAGAGTGTGATGCTTGGCAAGGGGATAACAAGCCGTCAGAATGTAATAATTATAATTATGATTATCTTCTGAATGCAAAAAACTAAAAATAAAAGGCTCCGATTTGGAGCCTTATTCATTGTAATTTAGTGCTTTTAATATATATAGCTATTTTCCTATAGTGCATATTATGAATATAGATGACTTATTTAACAAATTGCTGATTTTGCGCAGCCCTAATATAGGGCCAGTAAAGTATGCTCAATTGATAAAACAATATGGCAGTCCGGCAGCTGTTATTGATGTATTAAAACCTGATGATGCGATTCGGGATTTAGTTTTGCGGGAAATAGAAAGGGCAAAACAATTGAATATATATTATATATGTGATGATATGGCTGAATACCCAAAGTTATTGAGGACAGTTGCTAATCATCCTCCTGTCTTAGCTGTTCGTGGAAATGTTGCTGCATTACAAAAAGAAACTGTAAGTATCGTGGGAACACGTCATGCAACGGCGGCAGGTATGAATTTTATTGCGAATCTTGCTAAAGATTTTGCGGGGCATAATTATGCAGTTGTATCTGGAATGGCAATGGGAACAGATACCGCCGCACATCGTGGTGCTTTACGGGCCGCTGGAAACAGTCAAACAATAGCTGTGTTGGCAGGCGGTGTGGATTATATATGGCCGACAGAAAACGAATCGTTGTATTGGGAAATTGTTGAACGTGGTGCGGTTATTAGCGAAATGCCCGTTGGATTTGTTCCTGTTGCTGCAAATTTTGTAATGCGAAATCGTTGGGTCGCAGGAATCAGCCAAAATTTAATCTTAGGCGAGGCAGATTTAAAATCTGGAAGTATGAAAACTGTGAAATTTGCGTGCGAATCGAATCGGAAAATTTGGGCGATTCCTTCTCATCCTTCGGATTCTCGGGCGATTGGGCCAAATTCTTTGATAAAATCTGGTGCCGCAAAGTTATGTGATAGTGTGTCAGACTTTTTCAAAAATGAACAATTTGATATTGATAAGACAAAAAATGAAAAAAAATCCGATTCGGAAAATTCTTTATTGGATGCATTAGGAACAATTCCAGTGTCAGAATCTGTATTGTCAGAAATTGTCAAAAAAACAATTTCGGAAATAAAAAGAGATTTGGTTATTCTGGAATTGCAGGGTTTAGTGCGAAAAGTTGACGGCGGATACGTTCGTTTGTAAAAAAAATGTTGTCTATACATTGTATATACAAAGCGCGGAAATCTGGCAAAAAAACGAATCGTTGTCAAAAAATAAATGTTCAAAAATTGTTTAACAATCGGTTGCAAAATCGGTTTTATCTTATAACTTATCTGACGTATCCAAAACGATTGAGACATCTCAATCACAAACAAAAGCGAGAGGGTTAAAACGTAGGGCTAAAATATAAACACTAAATTCTGATGACACGTAGTGACAATGGATTTTAGCGTTTATAGGCAGGTGGTTTTTATACTCTTGCACGGGTGACAGAAAGTTCTGTTAGGGAAGGAAAGGAGAAACATATGCAGGCAGCGGCAACAATTAAAATGACTAACTTGGAACAAATCAAGGAGGCCATCGCCGCAAAAATGGATTCTGCAAGTTTTACTTCTTGGATTGCGCCTTTACAGTTTGAAGTTTTGGGTAATGAATTAGTGCTGACAGCACAAAATCAATTTTCAGCAGATTTTATCGGCAGTGTTCACAAGAATGTTTTGAATGCAGTTGCAGCTCAGTTTGGCTTGGTTGTTTCTATTTGTGTTCGTGGGGCAAATGTTGTTGCTGCACCGATTGCAAACGATAATGCAGTACAGTCTTATGCACCGGCAGCAAATGTTGCTACAGCACAAGAAATAAATACAAAGGCGTTTGATGCGTTTGTATGTTGTGATGAAAATGCATTCGTATTGTCGGCATGTAAAAAATTAGCGGCGGGTTCGGTTTCTTTCTCGCCGTTATTCATTTATGGACCTGCTGGTTGTGGCAAATCTTTGTTGGCAAATTGCATTGAAGAAGCTTCTGCTGGTCGCGTAATCAAAATGTCTGGTGGTCAGTTTGTTTCTGAGTTTACACGCAGCCTGCACGACAGAACAATTTTCGCATTTAAAGATTACTGCCGTAATTGTGATACATTTATTTTAGATGATGTTCAGGCTTTGGCGGGCAAACGTGCAACATGTGAAGAATTTGCACAGTTGGTAATGGATTTGCGCGGGGCAGGTAAGAATATTGTTTTAACAGCAAATGTTGCACCAGGTAATTTGACAGGCTTTGATCGTCGTGTTCAGTCTTTGTTGGCATCTGGTTTGGTTGCAGACGTTGTTGCACCAACAACAAATGTAAAACGTGTTATGTTGATGCGTGCTGGCGTTGTATCAGAGGTTGCAGATGCTATTGCGGCTCGTATTGCTGGTGATGGTCATTTGGTTGGTGGCGTTGCAATGAAAATCAAGACATATGCTGAATTGATGGGACAGAATGTCACAATGGAAGTTGCGCAGCATTTGTTAGCAGATACATTGCAAAAGGCAAAAACTCCTATCGCTATGGTAAAGTCTATGTGCGAAAAGTTGGGTGTTGCGTATGATGCAGTTTGTGGAAAGGGCCGTTGCCGCGCAGTTGTTTTGGCTCGTCAAATGATGATGGCAGTATTGAAAGATGCGACAAATATGTCTTTGACAGAAATTGGTCGTGTATGCGGTGATCGTGATCATGCAACAGTATTGTATGCAATTTCACAAATTGAAAAGTTGAAGAAGACGGATTTGGTTTTGGCTGCACAGATGAATCAATTGATTGCAGATTGCAGATAAGATAATAAAAATTTATGCCACGAAAAGTGGCACTTTTTTGTTGAGAAGTTTTAATTCCTTATTGGAAATAGTTAGAAATTATGGTAAAATCATAAGTAATAATTATGGTGCGTATACGCATTATAAATGGAGAAGAGATATGAAAAAACTGTTATTGTGTTCTTTGTTTTTGGTGGGGATTTTAGGTCCTTCTGTGTCGGCCGCTGTGTGTGATGAGCAAGAACTAAGCGGTTTGGCAATAAAGAATAGTGACGAATATTTGTATCAAAGTTCTTCGCGTTATAATGGAAAATATGCGTACGAATGTGGTCGTGGACACTGTGATGGGGGACAGGTGATTTTTATGCCAGCGAACCATTATTTTAAGGGCAACTTAGAATCAAAACAGAAACTATATTATTGTGCTGCTAGGGGCGATCAGATGTGGGTTGAGTGGAAAATAAGTGACATAGCTGATTGTGATGCTCAGCAGTGCAGAGTTACTGATGAAGCTAGTCAAATTGATGGGTATTACATAATGGATGACAATGGTGGAAATGTCGGAATTTCTACTGGCAGTAAGGCACAATTGTTGTTTACAGATAGAACAAATATTTGTAAGTGCAAATCTATTGGGGAGGCTAAGACCGCTTGTGTAAATAGTGGTGGTACGTGGGCGAATGGTAAATGTTCTTGCAGCTCTTCAAAGAATATAAAATTGGCAGCAAATGGCGAGTCTTGTGAATGTATAAATTCTAATTATGAGCCAAACGGTGTAAATGGTTGCAAGAAGAAGCAGTCAGTTATAGATGATGAGAATCGTCGTCGTCAGGAAGAAGCTAATCAGAAACTTAAAAGTGCATGTGAAGATTCTGGTGGTACGTGGACAAATAACCAGTGTGCTTGTGATAACGCGAAAAATTTAAAGGTTTCAAATAATGTTTGCGTGTGTTTGGACGATGTGAATTATAAGCGTAATGGCGATCGCTGTGACTTGACTGATGCCGCAGCATTGCAGCAAAAGTGTTTGTCAGAATCTAGTGTGGCATCTGGCGCGTATTGGGATGACGTAAATAAGCAATGTCGTTGTACAAATCAGCAATATTCTTGGAATGGCAGTATTTGCGATATGAATCCTGCCATACTAAAATGCTTGCAAATAACAGGGGCAAATTGGAATTACACAACAAATCAATGTTATTGCGTTGAAGTAGGTAAGGTTATCAACGCTGAACAGACTGCTTGTGTTGATGCGAATGCTGCAAGTTCTGCATCTGCTTCTAGTGAAGTGACCATAACTCAGAATAGGGCACGTGAAAATATTTCAAGCGCGGTTGCTAAAATCGAGGATATTAAATCTGGTTTGAAATTGACAGTATGGCGTGATGAAGAGGGTAATTTTAATACTTCTCGTTTGTTGTCAGACTCTATCGCAGGTGTAGTTTTGGGTACTGCAGGTGGTTTAATAACAAGTAACGTTGTAAAGAAAAACCAGGTTGAAAATGGTTTTGAAGATATACAATGCACAGTCGGCGGTCAGGTTGTTGCGGGCTGGGGCGATGAGTTCCGCGTCGGTATCCAATAAAACAGATGGGGAAAACGAAAAACGCCGGATTCATATCCGGCGTTTTGTTTTTATCTGAGACTTTTATTTTTGATTCTGATTTTCTGCAAGTTTCTTTAAATATTTTTCACGGACAGACATTTGACGTTTTAAATCTTGACGCGTTGCATGATTTAACCGGTTCGTAAAGTTTTTCCCTGCATCTTCTCTGTACATTATATCATTCGTTGGAAATAACATAGCAACAGGTTCGTTTGTTTCTTTGTCTAAATATTCTACAATTGTGCTTGCTAATTTTTCGCCCATGATAGGCTGTAATTGTTTAAACGCAACAACCATATCCGATGCGCCAGGATTTGGAAATTCTGTGCCAGCTTTCCAACCTGTGTCTTGATTCACCTTTTTACCGTTCAATTCAACAACTACCAATGGTGTTGATCTGCATGCACTAAATAAAGATAAATCAGCTAAAACAGATGTTGTAATTACGTATGTATTTTTTCTTTTTTTTGTGGGTTTCATTCCATCTTACCTTTTTGTGTTAGATAATATAATACAAAAAACAATATTGTCAACGCAATATTGTGAGTTTTGTAGGTAAAGATTTGTTTGGGAATTTTTTATACAAACAAATCTTTTACAAATTGTGCGTGTTCTGTAATGAATTTAAATCGAAATTCTGGTTTCTTACCCATCAATTCAGAGACGATTGTACGTGTTTTTTCTGTGTCTTCTGCGCCTTCGTCTGTTCTTGGGGGCAGATCGACGCGTATTAAACGTCTGGTCTTTGGTGACATGGTTGTTTCCTTCAATTGGTTAGGCATCATTTCGCCCAACCCTTTGAATCGAGATATTTCGACTTTTTTGTTTTTATATTTTGTGTTTTTCAGATTTTCCAGTTCTTCGTCTGTATCTATGTATATCGATTCTGTGCCACATGTTAGTTTATATAAAGGAGGGCAGGATAAATACAAGTGCCCACCATAAATCAATTGTGGCATTACTTGATAGAAGAAGGCCATCAATAATGATGCAATATGACTACCGTCAACGTCAGCATCAGTCATGACGATGATTTTTTCATAACGCAGTTTACTTTCATCCCAATCTTTGGCAGTGCCTGCACCAATAATATCTATCAATTCGTTTAATTCTTTATTAGCACTAAAGCGTTCATCTGAATTGGATACAACGTTTAATACTTTGCCACGCAGAGGCATAATTGCTTGCGTCGCGCGGTCACGAGCCTGTTTTGCAGTACCACCAGCAGACTCTCCCTCTACGATAAATAGTTCTGTGCCTTCAATCCCGTGCTTTGAACAGTCTGCTAGCTTTGCTGGCATACGAACGCGTTTTGTTGGGGTCTTGCGTGCAATTTCTTTTACTTGCTTTGTCTTTATACGAGCATTTGCCAAATTTACAACAAAATCTAATATTGCGTTAGCGGTCTTTGGATCTGATGCCAAGAATATTTCCCACGGGTCACGTAATGCGTTTTCTGTAAAACGTGCTATTTCTGGGTTGGATAATTTTTCTTTTGTCTGGCCTAAAAATTGTGGCGTCTTATAAAATACAGATACAATTGCCGCAACGGAATCAAACACGTCGTCACTTATTATAGAAGCTGCGGCTTTATTATTTACTTTTTCGCCGTATGCTTTTATTCCACGAGTAATTGCAGATTTGAAACCTGATTCATGTGTTCCCCCGTCTATTGTTGCAATTGTATTGCAGTAAGAGGCAAAGAAACCATCGTCAGATGCTGCGCCATTTTCATCAGTCAAGAATGTTAAAGCCCATTCCACACGACCTGAATCATCAGGGAAATCAACCGTGCCACTGAATATTTTTGGCATGATACGTGGTTTTTCACGTGTTTTTTCGTCTAAAAAGTCTGCTACGCCATTCGGATAATAAAACTCTGTTTGAGCCGGAATGTTCATATCCTCGGTCAATAATTCTGGATTGCAAATCCAATCCACGCGTACACCGCGTGACAAGAAGGACTTTGCACGCGCCATACGATAAATTTTTACTGGTTTAAATACTGCATTTACACCGAATATTTCATCATCAATTGTAAATCTTATTTTGGTTCCGTGATTTTTCGTCGGTGAGCCCTGAATCATCTTACTTGTTGGTTTACCGCGAGAAAAAGTTTGCTGCCATTCATAACCATCACGAGATATCGTAACAATCATTTCTGATGACAAGGCGTTTACAACAGAACTTCCAACACCATGCAAACCACCACTGGTTTTGTATACGTTGTTGTTAAATTTACCGCCAGAGTGCAGGGTGGTTAAAATAACCTCCAATGCAGATTTGCCTGGGAATTTTGGATGTTCGTCAACTGGTATACCACGACCATCGTCGGTAATTTCAATTGTCTTGGAATCTATTAAATTTACAGTAATTCGTTTCGCAAAGCCAGCAACGGCTTCGTCAATAGAATTGTCTAGAATTTCAACAGGCAAGTGGTGCCAAGCCTTTTCGTCTGTGCCGCCAATGTACATGCCTGGGCGAAGGCGAACAGGTTCTAGTCCTTCTAGTACTTGAATATCTGAAGCGTCATAAGTATGTGTATTTTGTTCTGTCATAGCACAATATTATTAGTACATTTTTAGATTTCTTGCAAGTGCAAAGAATACACGATTTCATTATATTTCTGCCAGAATTAGCCAGTATTTTTATTTTTTATCACCTTGATTTTTATATAATAATATCTATATATCTCTAGACAGAATAATTATGGAATGTGAAAAATGAATAAAAATCCGTATGAAGTTTTAGGTATAGCGCGTGATGCGTCCGATGCTGATATCAAAAAAGCATACCATAAATTGGTTATGAAATATCATCCAGATAGAAATCCTGGGGATAAAGAGGCTGAAGAAAAGTTTAAGGAAGTAAATAACGCTTTTGATATTTTGAAAGATCCTCAAAAGCGTGCTGCCTATGATAGATTTGGGGATGCTGCATTTGCTGGCGGTAATGCGTCAGGTGCAAATCCATTTGGTGCAGGAGCCAACCCGTTTGGTAACGGTGCTTTCCATTTCGATATGGGTGGTGGCGCCGGGATGGAAGATATATTGCGTGAAGCGATGCGTGGTTTCGGTTTTGATATGGGTGGCGGTGCTTCTACCCGTGGTGGCAGCAGGCAGCGTCGTGGGCGTGATTTATTAGATGAAGTCGTAATTGATTTACGTGATGCCTATTTTGGCACAACGCACACAGTAAAATTTACCACCAACGTAGAATGTGAAAAGTGTCATGGCTTTGGTACGGCAGATGGTAAAGAAGCACCGGTGTGCTCTCGCTGTGGGGGAACTGGATACGTTCGTGCAGCACGTGGCTTCTTTGCTATGGAGACACCATGTCCAGATTGTAATGGTTTAGGACATAAGATTGACAAGAAATGTTCTGAATGCGATGGCGCTGGTACGGTTCGCAAAACCAGAACTTTGGATGTAAAAATACCGGCCGGTGTTGAAGACGGTGCGCGTCTACGTTTAGCAGGTCAGGGAGAGGCAGGGCAAAACGGTGCGCCTGCTGGTGATTTCTATTTGGATATTCGTGTGCGCCCGGACAAAAGATTTGAACGAGATGGGGCAGATTTGATAACAAAGGTTGATATTCCGTTTACAACGCTTGCGCTGGGTGGAGAGATTGAGGTTGAAACCATTGATGATAAGAAATTGTCTGTAAAGGTTCCAGCTGGAACTCAGGTCGGTGAAAAATTACGTGTTCGTGGGCATGGTATGCCAGGACGTCGTGCAGGTAGTTTTGGCGATTTATACATAGATATAAATATGCCTGTCCCGACCAAACTTACAGAAAAGCAAAAGAAGATTTTGACTGAATTTGCTGAAACAAAAAGTGCAAAGAAAGGTTGGTTTTAAAACAGCTCTATATGCATGTTTTCTGCCATATGTAATTATTTTTTGCGATAATAAAAATCCCGTCAAATGACGGGATTTTTTATTGCTGTATTTTTATTTTTTTATTTGTTTCAATTTCTGCGAGAATGTGAAAGTGTATTGTGTTGCTGACCACAAAGATGCAACCAATGCCAACCATGTTCCCCAGATGCCGACGTATGGCAAGATATAAATCAACCACATTACAAAGCGGCTTGTTGTATCAGGTGTAATCAATGTACCAACTGCGAACAGCAACAAGAATGCACATATTGCAACCATTTGCAGTGTTGTTTTAATTTTTCCCATGGAAAAGCGTGCTTTTGGTACAGGCATTTCAATTTTTTGTGTTCCCAAAAATTCACGCAGACCACTGATGTACAATTCGCGTGCAATCATTAAGATAACAGGAACGACTATAAACCAGACTGGCATCATAACAGTCAACATAATCAATGTATTTACAACCAGCAATTTGTCGCCAATATGATCCATTACACCGCCAAGTTTTGAACATACATTGTATTTGCGGGCCAAGAAACCATCAAACCAATCTGATAATGCTGCCAGCACGAACAATATAAATGTTGTCCAGTACATGCCGAACATCAAGGTTGGGATGATTGCAAATGATGCTGCAATACGAAAAGCTGATAAAAAGTTTACAAAAAATTTCATAAGAGTTCTCCTTTTATGTATCAATAATGTCATTATAGCACTTCAGAATGGAAATGGGCATAAATTTTTTCCGCGGCAGATTTCCCAAGTCCAGGAACATGCATTAAAGCCTCTAAACTGGCATCTGTTATGGCGCGAACAGAGCCAAAATGAGTCAATAATGCCTTTTTGCGTGTCGGGCCGATGCCGTCAATTTCGTCTAAGACTGAAGATGTCATTGCTTTGGCACGAGTGGTCCTGTGAAAGGTTATCACAAATCGGTGTGCCTCATCGCGTACGGCACGTAATAGTAAGAATAATTTAGAATCTTTTGCTAAGTCTCGACATACTGTGCCGTCAGGCATTATAAAATGCTCGTCACCGTCTCTTACTTCACCTTTGGTTACACCCAGTACAGGAATATTCGGTGCAACTTTGTGGGCTATGTTCCATTGTGCTTGTCCGCCGTCAACTATTATCAAATCCAATTTTGGCCCGTTGTTCGTGGCGCGTGAAACAAATTCTGCCATCATAGCAATATCGTTTCCGGCGCGTGCAGCATCGCGTAATTTAAAGTGTCTATATCCCGATTTTATAAAGCCATTATGTCCAAAGGTTATCATTGCACCAACAGGACTTTTCCCAAATAGGTGTGAATTATCAAATACGCCCGCGCATTCTATTTTTAGCCCCAGCCAGTTTTCTAAATCTTCAACGGAATCTTGCCAATCAAAATTGGCGCTATGTGCACGATTCTGGCGCATACCGCGATTTGATGTTTGTGTCAATTCTGTAATTTTGTCGCGACATTTTGCTGCTGATTCGAAGTCCATTTCATCTGAAAATTTTTTCATTTGTTTTGTTAAATCAGCAATTATTGGTTCGCTGTCACCGGTCAGAATCTTTCGGGCAAGCTGTACGTTTTCATTATAGTCTGTTTGAGCAACAGTGCAGGGGGCACTGCATCTGCCAATTTGATATAGCAGACATGGACGAGTACGATTGCGCATAAATGTATCCGTACATGTACGTAGCTTACATACTTTCTGAATGGTTTTTATTGTTTCATTCAGTGCGTAAACAGACGGATAGGGACCATAAACATCACGTCGCTGTGAAATCTTGCCACGAAATTTTAATAAACGTGGGTACTCTGATTGTGTCAGTGCTATCATCGGATACATTTTTCCGTCTGTTAGCATTATGTTATATTTTGGCTTTAAGGTTTTTATCAGGTGTTGTTCCAGTAATAAGGCATCTGATTCTGTCGCTGTTATTTCCCAATCTACGCGCGTAACTAATGTGCGCATTACTTGCTTATGCGGTTCTAATTTGGATATGTCTACATATTGTTTTAACCGATTGGACAAATTTTTGGCTTTCCCAACATACAAAAGGTTCCCTTCGGTGTCATACATTTTATATACACCTGGGGCACTAGGACTATTTGCAATTAAATCAGAAAATTGAATATTCATACCTTTTATGATAGAATATAAAAAAATAAATAGCAAATAGGGGATATCAATATGAGACAAGAATCTGGTCGTTCTATGATTGAAATGATGGGTGTTTTGGCAATTATGGGTGTTATTACGGTGGGGGCAATTGCCGCCATATCTAGTGCCATGAAAATGCAGAAACGCAATGAAGTAAATGACGAAGTTTTGCAGATGGTGACACAAGTACGCCAAATGTTTACTGAATATGATGATTATTCTAATATAAATAATGCGACAATTTTCGGGGCTATTGGAATGACAAATAAAAATCCATATGGTGGTACATATGAGATAGCTGTAAATCCTTCTAATACTCGTCAATTTGTGGTTTCTATTACTGGTTTGTCTCAATCTGATTGTGAATATTTTGTCACAAAGGGTTGGGATGGTTCTGTAGGCTATGAATTATCTGGTCGTACACAAAGTGGTGCCTCAAGTGACTGTAACGCTAATAATGGTGAAAACGTTGTTCAAATAACATACGGCGAATAGAATATATTTGTGTGTGGGGTGTTTGAAAATGGCGGAAATGATTACTGTTCCAAGTACAGAAGAAGGAACGCGATTATTGCGATGGTTTTTGCGTCGCTATCCGTCTATGCCTCAACGGGAATTTTACAAATTATGCCGTGGTGGTCAGATACGTGTAAATTCTTCACGTGCCAAAGGTCAAGAAATTTTACGTGCTGGTGATGTTGTCAGAATCCCGCCAACTGTGGCAAGCTATGCGGCAACGCCAGCGAAAAAGACAGAAAGCGGTTCGCATTTTTCTTTGTCAGATTTAGAGAGTTTGCGTAAGTGTATAATTCACGATGATGCTGATATAGTTGTTTTCAATAAACCTGCTGGGTTGGCTGTTCAGGGTGGAACTGGTATCAGAAAATCTGTTGATAAAATGGCGGCAGCATTATTCCCATATGACAAAATTTCTTTGGTTCATCGGTTAGATAGGGAAACTAGTGGCATTTTAGTAGTTGCTAAAAATCAACGTGCAGCACAGGTGTTGTCCAATGAATTTCAAACAAAATCTGCACAAAAAGAATATTTAGCATTATTAAATGGTGATGTTCGTCCGCAACGTGGCGTTATTGATAATTATATGATAAAGGGACAAGTTTTTGATGGCCCAGAGCGTCTAAATAATGGTACGGGGCAGCGTCCACAAAGGGCGATTACAGAATATGAAGTTTTAACTCAGGCAGGTGGACATCTGTCTTGGGTACGTTTTTCTCCTAAAACAGGTCGTACACATCAGTTGCGTGTTCATAGTGCGCTGTGTCTACATGCGCCAATTGTTGGTGATGTATTATATGGGATGGACAAGAAATTAGACGGCGCGTTGAGATCTATGTTGGAAACAAATAACTTGTTTTTGTTGGCATATAAGCTAACATTTCGTCATCCGTCTAGCGGTAAATTGCTTACTTTGCGTGCGCCGATACCGGAATTTATGCAACCGGTAATAAAATTCTTGGAATTTAAATTACCTTAAAATGGTGCAGTTAAAAATGGTCAAAAAGAAGAAAAAAGAGAAGACCTTTTTTAAAGTTATGCGTGTTATAACCCTGTTTGTTATGGGGCTGCTTGTGGCCGTAGTGATTGCCTTATCGCAAATAAATTTGGAAGCTTTGCGTGGGGATGTTTTGGCTATATTACAAGAATCAACTGGTTTGCCAGTTGAAATTGATGGTGCTGTATCCTGGAAGTTATCTTTGCGTCCACAAATAGAGTTAAATAAGGTGCGGGTACCTAATGCGGAATGGGCAAAACATAAAGATGCTTTTAGCGCCGAAAAAATAGACGTTACTTTAGATTTGATTTCTTTGTTCCAAGATAGACCTACTATACAAAATGTAAAAGTTTATGACGCTACTGTTTGCGTAGAGCAAAATGAAAAAGGTGAGTTTTCTATAACTCCAAATATTTCTGACGTTCCTAAAGATAATAAGTCGGATAATACTGCCAAACCTGATTACCCATTTGTTGATCCTGGTTTAGGTGGCTTGGAAGTTCAGAATATTGATATAGATATTCTTGGTGCTAATTATTCTTTGCCAGGATTTCAGATACGTTATATACCGCGTGATGAAACAAGAGAATATAGCGGCTGGATAAAATCAGATACCGATGTATTCCCATTCATTTTGTCTTTTTCAAAATATAATGCTGAACGTAAAGTTTATCCGTTGAGAATTGCTTTTGCAACTGGTGGCGACGCTTTGATTGCAAATGTGGCTTTGGAAGGAACAAGTAAAGCGCCAATTGATTTTATTATTAAAGGTGATATCCCTGATGTTGCAGAGGTTGGTCGGGCTTTTAACTTGGATTTGGTTCCAATGCCTATGATGAAGGTAAATATTTCGGGTGGTTATGATTGGCAAAAATTGTCATTACGTAATTCCTCAATAAAAGTTAGAGGAAATACTTTGGCTTTTTCTGGTGTTATTGATTGGTCAAAAAAATTACCAAGTATAAAAGCTAATTTTGAATCTAAATCAATAAACTTGGTTGATTTATTCCCAGAGTTATACAACAGAAATTGGATACATCCTAATCGCGATTTAAATGTTTTTCACGATGTTCCATTGTTTGGAAAAGAGTTTTTGAAATATGATTTAGATGTTCGTGTTTTATTAGATAATTTTATTGTTTATCGTGAGTTTGATTTGCAAGATTTAGATGCTCACATACAGTTAAATGCAGGACAAGGAAGAGTTGACACTACAACTGTGCTTGCCGGGGGACAGGTAATAGCTGCAGCAGATGTGCAGACAGATGAAGAAGGAAGCATAAGCGTAAAAGTTGGCGGAAAGGGACGTGGAATTGTAATAGGGAATTTACTAGATCAGTTAAAAATTGATAATTTGATTTCTGATTTACCTGTTGACTTTGATATGTATGTCGAGGCAAATGGTTCTACTCTGTCTGAATGGATGCAGACTATAACAGGACCTGTTCAAGTATATTCTTCATCTTCTGGATATGCACATTCTACATTGGTCGCAAATATGTACGGAACAGACTTTTTAACAACACTTCGCCATAGTATTCAAGACTTGTTTAGGTCCGAAAAGAAATATAATCAGATGAAAATTTCCTGTGCTGTTGTGAATACAAAACTGCGTAATGGTTTGGCAGAAACACAACATGGGGTTGCGGTTGAAACCAATGCTATAAATGTCCGATTGGCGGGCAGTTTGGATTTAGGAGATGAAAAAATTCAGATGTCTTTGACAACCGTTCCTGTCCGCGGATTGAAACTATCTTTGACGGGTAATGTCGTAAATTCTATTGAAATTACCGGTAATTTAGCAGAGCCGACCGTTCAGATAAGTGGTGCAGCTGTTGCAGGAAAAGTTGCGTCGGCAACTGGAATAGGGTTGTTGTTGGCACCTTTTACTGGAGGAATAGGCTTAGTTGCTGGAGCAGGCGTTGGACTGCTGGCTGGTGACTTATTGGAAAATTGGTTGGCTGATGACAATCCTTGCCAAACAGCAATGGAAAAAGGGGCACCCAAACGTCGTGATGACCCAGAGTGGTTGAGTGTACCTGCAATAGATTTGGCAAATGGCATCATAGATAATAGTGGGAGTTTTTAATTATGTTTAATTGGCTTGGTTTGGCTCAGATTCTTGTAATCATACTTTTAATATTGGTGTTTTATAGAAGTTTTATAAAAAACACTTCTTCTGAGCGTTTAGTTCGTGGGCTGTTAGGTTTGGCTTTGCTGTGGGGGCTGAGTTTCGTTTTGACTTGGGCGCGTTTAGATTTGTTGGGTGGTTTTTTACATTGGACTGCGTTGTTCTTGTCAATCAGCTTGATCGTTGTTTTTCAACCAGAACTGCGTAAGTTTATGGCGCTGCTTGGGAATGTAGATGAATGGCGTCGTATATTTAAAAGTGGGGTGGACGTAAAACGTGATACCAAGGCACTGGATGCAATCGTGTCCGCAACTGAGTATATGTCTGCTAAACATACTGGGGCGTTGATTGTTTTTACTAATTCTTTGGACGAAAGTGCAATTGATAAACCTGGTGTCGTAATTGATGCAGAAATTTCAAGTGAATTATTGCTGACGATTTTCTTTAATAAAACGCCACTGCACGATGGGGCTGTAATAATAGAGAAAAACCGTATTGCGTATGCTGGTGGAATTTTACCTTTGTCTAAAAATAACTTAAACTGGAAGTATGGAACACGGCATAGAGCTGCTTTGGGACTGTCGGAAGTATCAGGTGCGGTTGTATTAGTTGTTTCGGAAGAAAGTGGTGACATATCAATCGCAGAAAAAGGCAAGTTTACTAAGTATGATGATATGAAAAAGCTGCGCACAAAGCTGGAAAAAGTTATGTATAAATGATTTAAAATGCAAAAATTAGCGCCCATAAGGGCGCTTTTAAAATGAAAATGATTTTTATACAGAAACTTACTTTGTCTATGTGTGTTTTGTTTTGAATAACCCTTGCACCGAATCGGGCTTTTTTGGTAAACTTAGGTGAAAGAATGTAGGACGAAAATAGATTTAACAGGAGCATAATTATGGAATTTTCAGTATTTCGTCAGGTTTTAATTCGTGCGCTGGGACATATGCAGTCCATCGTTGAAAAGCGTGCAACCTTGCCGATATTAGTAAATGTAAAGATAGAGGTTGCTGATGATTTAATCCTGTCTGCGACCAATGTCGATTTGGAATTGGTTGAACATGTGGCGGCGGATATCACGTTGGGCGGAAAGACAACCGTTCCTGTTCAGATGTTGTATGATATTGTTCGTAAGTTACCGGATGATGCAGAAATTTCTTTCAAGCAGTCTGGTGATCAATTGATTGTATCCAGTGGTCGTGCGGTATTTCGCTTGCCTACATTGCCAGCAGAAAATTTCCCAGCAATGGCAGGTAGCAATTTAACTACAAAATTCCAAATGACAACGGGTGATTTGGCGCATTTGATAAATCAGACTAAATTTGCAATTCCAACAGATGATGTGCGTTATCACTTGGGGGGAATTTATTTCCATATTGCTGACGAAGGAAAAGAAAAAATGCTGACTGCTGTCGCAACAGACGCGCAGCGTATGGCGCTATGCGCTATGCCGGCTCCTGTCGGTAGCGCAGAAATGCCAGCGGTTATTTTGCCTCGTCGCGTAATTGGCGAGTTGTCTAAATTGTTGGAAGATGCCAATGTTGACGATGTAACGGTTGAATTGTCTGATACTAAGGCGCGTTTCACAGTTGGCACAGCAACATTGACAAGTAAATTAGTCGATGCCCAGTATCCTAATTACCGTGTCGTTATTCCAAAAGGTAACGATAAAATTGCTATTTTGGATAGAAAGCAATTCTTGAATGCAGTTGACTTGGTTTCTGTTGCTAGTGTTGATAAGACTAAGTCCGTTCAACTGACATTTTCTATGAATAAGTTGGTTGTCAACGCATCCAGTCCGGATGCAGGGACTGCAACCCAGGAATTGGATATTGAATATAATGGTGATACTTCATTCACAGTTGTGTTTAATGTAAAGTTCTTAATGGACGTTGCTGGACAGGTTGAAGGTGAAAAGTTCCAGATGGAAATGCAGGATCCTTTGTCTCCGACAATCATAAAATCGACAGATAAAAATACAGACGCTTTGTTTGTTTTAATGCCGATGAGAATGTAATAAATAGAAAGGCCCCGAAAAGGGGCTTTTTTATTTCTTTACTTTTTCTTAAGTTTACGTAAAATTATTACTGTCGCGGTGGGTTACTGCGATGGGGCTTGATAACCTCTCTTACGCGTCGGAATAGATACCTATGGGCGCGGTGCGCTTTTTTTATTACGACGATAAATACACTCCTGGCTTTTTCGGGTCAGGAGGGTGGCTGAATATTAAAATAGGTCACGCAATTCGTAAGATTGTTATCAACCTCCTGACCACCATATTTTGGTGGTTTTTGTTTAACAAAAACAAACAGGGGTTTGATAAATGAAAAATTTCAATACTATTATTGGTTTTATTAGTCTAATTTTTTTAACTTTAATTACGACCTCATCTTATGCATACATTGATGTTGTTTGTAATTGTAAAGCTGAGGGTTTACGATACTCGCACTTGATAGGACGTCCAATGTGTGATTATCAAACTACAGAATATTGCATTGTGTCTCAAACTTCTGACACACTAACATACCGGGTGCCAATTACTAACCTAGGAGCCCCCGCTTGTCAATTTTGTGGATGCTATGACTATACAAGCGATTGGACTTATTCAAACACCAGCAGCGGTGTATTAACTCGACAAAGTATAACAATGCAAAATTCTAGCACATACAGATGCGACTATGTTTTTAACAAAACCGAAGGTGCTTGTAGCAGTGGCTATTATGGACTCTCTGAACCGGACTTCATGATATATGAATGTCAAGAATGCCCGTGGTTATACGATGATAAAGGTGGTATGGCACACGGTTTAACCGAATATGCGAATAAAGATGCGGATATAACAGACTGTTATATTCAAGAATCTGATTTAAGGGGAATGTATTTTGAAGATGTGACAGGAGATTATATTTTAGAAGGTGGTAATTGCTATTATTCTGAGTAATTTTGACAAAAAATTCCGTATCGCGGGATTTTTCGTTATTCCTAATAAAAATAATTTGAATCGTAAACTCAAGTATCTGTACTAGCTGTTCCGCCAGTTCAACCAGCAGGAATAAAACATTTAGTTATTCCACATGTACGCCATAACTAGTTCTATTCTCTGGACGTTTCTAATAAGCACCGTCTAACTTATAATAAGTGCTAGAGCAATTACAAAATTCTCAAGAACAAAAACATATTTCATTCGGTTTTTCATCATTATAAGTCTCTGTTGCCATCGTATCTAAGTTGATGTACGTAAGAATAAAATAACTATTTTATTGGATTTAAAATTGCAAATTAGATTTTTTGTGATAATATTGCGCCGCAAAACAAAGGATTAGTTATATGTCTTTAGAAGAAATTATACCTGGAAAAGAACCTCCAAAGAAGATGAATGCTATCATCGAGGTCCCAGAAAATGGTCATGTTAAATATGAAATAAATAAAGAAACGGGCTTGCTGCGCGTTGATAGAATTTTACATACACCTATGGCTTATCCAGCGAATTATGGATATTTCCCGGGAACTCTTGGTGATGACGGTGACCCGTTGGATTGTGTCGTTGTATGTAATGCGCCTTTGCGCCCAGGTGTTTTAATTGAAGTTCGTCCAATTGGAGCGCTGTTGATGGAAGATCAAGCCGGTGGCGATGAAAAAATTATTTGTGTGCCTCGTGATAACATTGACCCGTTCTATACGAAGACAGAGTATATAGAGCAGTTGCCAGAAATATTGCGTTCTAAAATTGAATATTTCTTTCAACATTATAAAGACTTGCAACCAAACTCTTGGTCGAAAGTTAAAGGTTGGGCAGATCGTGCGGCGGCAGATAAGTTGATTCTGGAAAGCATTGATCGTTATTGGGCACATAAGCGTGCGGCGCAATAAATGCTTGCGCTTAGAGAAGTGTAAACTTATAATAACTCAGAAAAATAAGAGGTATTGTTATGGCTTCATATATTGCAAATGATATGCGTGTAGGTTGGGTCATTTCTCATAACGGTAAACGTTATTCTGTTATGTCTATCACTAAAGTAAAACCAGGTAAGGGCGGCGCGTTCGTTCAGGCTGATTTGCGTGATATTGATTCAGGTAATAAAGGTAATGACCGCTGGCGTGCTGAAGATAAAGTTGAAAAATTGACGGTTGAAGATTTTGATTGTCAGTATTTGTATTCAGATGGTACGGATGCATATTTTATGAATTTATCTAATTACGAACAGTTTACTATGCCTGTGGAAACAATGGGTGATCAAATGAAATTCTTGGCCCCAGAAATGATGGTAAAGGCCAATTTTGTTGAAGGGAATCCTGTTTCTATTTCTTTGCCAAAGACTGTTGTTGCAACGGTTGAAGAAACTGAGCCTGCTTTGAAAGGACAGACTGTTTCCAGCAGTGGCGGTAAACCTGCAATCTTGGATAATGGTGTACGCGTTCAGGTTCCGTTATTCATTGAACAAGGTGAAAAGATTGTTGTGAACACAGAAACATTAGAATATGTAGAACGTGCAAAATAATTTTTTCAAATAAAAAAACGGCGAAATTATCGCCGTTTTTTATAACTTGTTTTCTGAATTCATAATATTTTTTATTTCTTCAACGCAATTGTTGTAAATATTTTGTTTACCTAAACTTAAATAATCGCGTGGATTAAAGTTTTCCGGTTTTGTTGTCAAAAATTCGCGAACACCGGCTGTAAATGCTAACCGCGAATCGCTATCTACGTTGATTTTGCAGATGTTTTTTTCAACGGCGCGTTTTAATTGGTCAACTGCGATACCTCGTGCATTTGACATTTTGCCACCAAATTCATTTATTGTTTTTACAAAGTGTTGTGGAATGCTGGATGCCCCATGCAGTACCAATGGGAAATCTGGCAGCTGTTTCGCAACTGCATCTAATATATCAAAACGTAATTCTTCATCGTCTGATTTACGTTTATATGCACCGTGGCTTGTGCCAATTGCAATGGCCAGGGAGTCAATATTGGTAGAATTTACAAAACTTACTACATCGTCTGGATTGGTATAACTGGATGTTTCTGATTTTGTATTTTCATCTTCAATACCTGATAAAACGCCAAGTTCTGCTTCGACGGATACATCATACTGATGTGCATAATCAGCAACTTGTTTTGCAAGTGCAACGTTTGCGTCAAATGGTAATTTAGAGCCGTCAATCATAACACTTGAAAAGCCAAGTTTTATCGCGTTTACACAAGACTCAAAAGAAGAACCATGGTCAAGATGTAGGGCGACTTTATCAGAATCTTTTAAATTTAATCCCCAAATCATTCCGCGTAATAAATCTTCACCCATGTACTTTAAAGCCGATTCTGATACCGCAAGGATAACGGGGCTTTTGGTATCATGTGCGGCGTTTACAATAGCAGACAACGTTTCCATGTTATAAAAGTTAAATGCTGGAACTGCATAATGTCTTGCCAAAGCGTCTGCAAATATTTTTTTTGTGTTTGCTAAACCAAAATCTTTATAATCCATTTATATTCCTTTCATTAAAGTATTACGAAAATTATAGCATAATCCATTGTTGAATGTCTGATTTTTTTGATAGGAAAGTTTTTTAGTATTTTTGTTATGACTTGACAAAGATACTTTTTAGTCTTATATTAAAAGATGAACGAACAAACAACACACAAGTGTTGTGTGGAGGCTGTATGATTCGAACGGAGTCTTTTTTTCTTTTTTCTTCTGGGGGTGCGCCCGATTGGCCACCATGCAGTGGTTGCGCTGCGGCCGTGGGGGGAGAATTGGGGAAAGTTTTTTCGCCTGAATTTTTGACCTCTGCAAATGCTTTTGTGTCAGACAACTAAAAAAGCTCGGATTTTTTCCGGGCTTTTTCGCTTTTATCAGGAAAAAAGTCTTTGATAAAGCGACAACAAAAAGGGGGCAGAAATGCAATTTAAAAAAGTGGTACCTTATAAAATTAGAAGACTGATACCAATGCTGGGTATGGCAGGTGCAACGTTGTTTATGGGCGGTTGTGAAAAAGAAGAACCAATCGTTCCAACACGTGATGTAGAGATAACTTTCGATATATGGGGCAATGAGGGGACCTTGTATAAAGATGATGAAAACGGAAATCGTGGCCCAAGTGATTTAGCTTTGTACTACTTAAATGATCCAACAGTAAGAGACATATATTATGTACCTGTGGGCAGTTGGAGCAATTTTACAAGCTCAAGTATAACCGCATTGCGTAAAGTTACACTGGAAACAATAATGAATTATTCACCTAGATTTAAAGCACGTGGTGATTTTACTTTTATGGTGGGAGAAGCTTCTAAAGTACCAGAAGATAGTTTGTGGTATGTTTCAAAAGGTTGGACGATAAACAAAAAATTTACAGAACAACAAAAACAACGCTAAAAAAACCGGCTGATGCCGGTTTTTTTAATGAATTGACACTTTATGCAAAACGTGTAGAATAATAATAAAGTTTGCTTTAAGGGTTATTGGATGAGAGTTTTATTTTTTTCTATTTTTTATTGTGTTGCTCTGGGGATTAGTGGGGCTTTTGCCGGACAAGTCACAAGTTGTGGTAACCCGGATGAAGATAATAATTGCGGACCTGGATGTTATTATTCAACGGATTTAAAAAAATGTGAAATTTGCGGGTCGGGAACTTATAATGATGGGACTTCAGTTTCTTGTAAATCTTGTACAAAGCCGAATGGCGCGCAATGGGAGGAAAGTGCTGGTCATACAACAGACTCTTGTCCATGGACGATTACATGTGAGGCTGATCAGTATTGGAAAGGTAGAGTTTGTGCTAATTGTCCCGAGTTTCATAACTCTAATAGCACGAGTGTAAAAGGATATGGGGAAGAGTACCCGGAACCAAATTCAGATATTTGTGAGCCTACAGTTTTTACTTTAACTTTGGAAAAAAATTTAACTAATTTTGCAGAAAGTCCCAAAGAGGCATATGTAAAGTATGGGGTTGGTTTCTCGAAAAACAAGAATGGACCTTGGGATGAAGATGGACCTGGAGTTATACCAAGTTTTAACTGGTGGCAAGATTTTGTTGGTTACTATACAGCCAAAACCGGTGGAACCCGTCGATTTAATGAGGAAGGTTATGTGGAAAGAACAGGAACTACTAGTAAAACCTTTACTGAAGACACGACGTTATACGGACACTGGAATAAGGTTTTGTATACTGTTGAGTATTATCGTGATTCTGCTATGGAAAACCTTTATACAACACGCTCATGCGAAATGGGTAATGGTGGTTGCGAAGCATTAAAGCCAGGAAATGGTTTTGTTGGCTCTGGTAATACGATTTTTGATCATTGGGTATGTGGTGCGGGATGTTCCGGTGAATTTTATCCAGATAATCCAGAAAAAAATATAATTCCTGAACCAAGTGAGTCTTATGGACTTGATAACCCGATAAAGTTATATGCTTACTTTGTAAAGTGTCCTGCTGGATATTATTGTTTGCCTGGCCAAGGTAAAAAAGAGTGTCCAATGGGAACAACAAGTGCTGAAGGTGCTGCAGTTGCTAAAAGTAATTGTTATATGAACCGTGGCCCAAGTGGAACAAAATTTTGCGATGATAATGGATGTTTTACTTTCCCAGGGTCGGGAAAGATAATGTATGACCCTTCATGATTTTTTTGATACAACTTGACAATGAGATTTTTTGTGCAACAATTAAATCACGAATCGGGGAGCAAGTCAGAGAGATAACAGAGTTAAATTTAGGGGTACGAAATATGAAAAAAGTTCTGGTTTCTGTAATCGCACTGACTTCTTTGGCTGGTTGCGGCGCATATTATGATTATTATAAGGGTGGCGTAAGATACACACAAGACGGTCAAGATTGTATTTACTATGCTGGTGAATATGGTCGTAACTTCTCTCGTTATGTTGGTGGTATAGATAACGCTAAAAAAATCGTTTATCGTAATACTCGTTGCGAAGATTTGTATGCTATGGATATGTTTGGGCAGGCGCCTCGCCAGGATCGTCAAATCTTGGTTCCAGCAGCTCAGGAAGTTTCATGCAATGCATGCAGCCAGGTTGAAAAAGTATCTTGTAATTCTTGTGAAAAATCTCAGCCTGTACTGAAACGCAGATATATTATCGTTCCTGCTATGTAAGATTGTGTACATAGAAAATCAAAAAGTGCTGCCAGTTGTGCGGCACTTTTTATATGTTGTTGTTGCTTGAATAAGCGTATTTTTTATGATAAAATTACAGAAAAAGAAAGGGGATTTTTATGAAGAATATATTAAAAAAATTAGGCTTTGCTGTAATTACTGTTTTTGCGGGTGCGTCTGTCGCATTGGCGGCCCCAGCAGCTGGTGGTGTAAGTAATGACGGTCTGTGTGCGCTGATTGGTCAGATGTATGGTGTGTTTAAAATTTTGCGTACGTTGGCTTTTGTTGGCGCTGCGTTTATCATTGCAGGTTGGGCATGGGGATATATTAGTAAACCGGGTGATTTGAATTTGGACGACTTGAGAAAAAAAGGTACCGGCATGTTGGTAGGTTTTATCCTGCTGTTTGGTATTGGTGTTGTTCTATCTTTCTTCCTGTCTTCAACCGGCCTGAATGCAATCGGTTGTGATGAGGTTATTTTGAAGTGGGGGCGTTTCTAAAAATTAAAAGCGACCGTTTGGTCGCTTTTTTATTTGTTTAGTTTTTACCTTAAACTTTGGAATGCGTATTTGTTTATAAATTCGCGTTCCATTTTTTTTAATTCGCTTGCAATACGACCAATTGATTTTCTTGATATGTCTGATTCTGGTGCGCGGCCAGTTGTATTTATCATGTTTACTCGTGCGTTTACTAATTCTTGGTATAACAGTTCGTAAAAAGCGCCAAACGACATTTTAGGGTTTAGGTTGTATGCATTGATTACTTTGTTTAATGCTTTTTGACGCATCATTAGTGAGCGAGAACCCATGTAATCAAATACTGTTCCTTTTATTCCGTAGTTTGCTTTTATTATATCTAAATCTGCTGTGTAGAAAAATGCGCGGTGCATTGCAGAATTGAATTGTCGCATATCGGATTTGTTTCTGTGGGCAATGCCATTTACAATTTTTTCAGCACGGGTCAATTCTGTGCGTTGGTATAGTCTTGCGAATTTATATGCTGTGTTGTATAGAGTCTCAAAATTTGTGTCAGGCATAATAAAATAAAGTTGAGAAAATATCATATTGGGCCATTGCTTTAATATGGACCAGCAGGCATAACGTGTTAGTCGTGCGTCTTGACCGTTTTGTTTTTGTATTGTGGTGTTCGGATTTTTTATGTCGTAATTGTTTATTATTGAAACCACGTGGCCAGAGTAAAAGGTTTGAAAGTTTGGTGCACGCAAAACTTTGTCAGAATTTTTTTGTGGTAATTTTTGGAAATCAGAAAATTTTATTGTTGTGCCGATTGTGTCTATTATATTGTTGTGTAATCCGACATAAGGATAACCAAATAAGTTATATAAATCTGAAAATAACCAATACTCTGTATTATTATTTTTGTTTATCAATTCTTCAGGTAGGGGCAGGCGGTCGGCGTAGTCATCACTTACACGATGAACATGGGTTTGCAGAAAATTGAAAGTGTGAAGTGATTTTTTGTCTGACATATTTATTCCTTTTTTATTGTTGCTGATTTTCGTCCGTGTTGACCAGAGAAAATAAAACAGAAGAAATCAACAATTGATATGGAACGTGTTGTTGTTCGGCCATCTTTTTTATGCGTTCTAAAACCTGATGCGGAATACGCATATTTATAACGCTGTCTGATTTATTAAATGCGCGATACGCCGCGTACTCTTTTAACAGCGCTTCGATGTTCATAATGAACAATTGCTGCATTACGTTTGGCATACACTAACTCCTATACAGTTGGCAATACTGCCGTACTTACAACTGACTATATCATCGTATTGACAATTGTCAATACATTTGTAATTGCGGGTGTCATCACTGTTGTAATTACGGTTGTGGGGGCGGTTGTGTTGTATAGTGTGTAGTGGTACTAATTTTTTATTAGTGTCTTGAAAATATTGCTTTTGATTGGATTTTGTTTGCTGGTTTTCTTGCTTTTTAAATAAGATACATATAAAATTATCTGGTACAGATTTTGGAAAGGATTTTTCATGTTTAAAAAGTTTTTATCGTTCTTGCTGTTATGCTGTTGTGTCATTTTGCCAGCGCATGCAGAATTGAAAGTTGATATTATTGCTGGTGCAACGGAACCAATTTCTATTGCTGTTCAAAAATTTGAAACAGTTGGGAACGTTTCTAAAGATGATGCAGAAATGATACGTGATGTAGTTGATGCTGATTTAAAATCAACAGGCTTGTTCCGTATAGTTTCACGTGATGCATTACCTGAATTTGTAAAAATGGGGCAAATGCCAGATTTTCAGCTGTGGTCTGCTGTAAAAGCGCAGGTTTTAGTTCAGGCCAAGTTATCAGCTGAAGCTGGTGGCAAGTATAATTTGGAGTTTTATGTTTGGGATGTGAACGGAAAGGAACAGATAGAGGCGCAAAGTTTGGTTGCTTCGAAAAAATCTGCTCGTCGTTTGGCACATATAATGGCTGACGCCATTTATGAGCGTTTAACTGGTGAGGTTGGGTATTTTGATACGCAAATTGTTTTCATTGCTGAGACGGGGCCTGTTCATGATAGAACTAAGCGTATGGCGATTATGGACCAAGACGGATATGGTTTGCGTTATTTATCAGACAAAAAGACATTTGTTATGTCGCCGCATTTTTCGCCTAATATGCAGACGATAGTGTTCTTATCTTTCCGTGATGACGACCCGATGGTTTGGACTTTAGATTTAGAAACGGGTGAACAGCGTAGGTTGGGGCAATTTGGAGGTATGAATTTTGCGCCACGCTTTTCTCCAGATGGTACGAAAATTGCGTTGTCATTGGTTAAAAATGGCATTACTCATATATATGAATATGACATTGAATCAAAATCTTTGAAACAATTGACGTTTGGCTATTCTTTAAATACAAGCCCTTCGTATTCTCCGGATGGCAAAAAGATGGCTTTTAACTCTGACCGCAGTGGTAATCAGCAAATCTATATTTTAGATTTAGAAACGGGTGCTGTAGAGCGTATTACATATGGGGCAGGGCGTTATGCAACCCCAGCATGGTCACCGGACGGTAAATTTATCGCTTTTACCAAGATGGCAGATGATACTTTTTATATAGGGATTATGGATCCGCGTGGTAGAAATGAAAAAATACTGGCTGGTGGCTGGTATATGGAGGCGCCTTCTTGGGCACCAGGTTCACGTCGTTTGGTATATTATGAAACAGAAAAAGCTTTGGATGGTATAGAACGTATGAGCCATATTCGCAGCGTTGATATCACAGGGCAGAATATTTATGATATAGAGCTGCCAGATGGGGTAAACGGAGTTGAACCAACGTGGTCTCCTAAATTGCCATAATGTTGAAGTGTTTTGTAAACTTTTGTTGTTTCTATATTATTATGGCGGGGGCTGCATTGGCAGTTCCCGCTGTTATTGATTATGTTTTAGACGGTGATACTTTTGCAGCAAAGGTTATGTTGGAAGACGATATAAAAATTACGGTTCGTGTTCGTTTGTTGGACGTAGATACACCAGAGATGAAGGGGATGTGCCAAAAAGAAATAGATATGGCTAATGTCGCTAAAAATAGAACGTCAGAATTATTGCCAACAGGTACGGTTGTAGAACTGGTGGATATAAAAGACGATAAATACCTTGGGCGTATAGATGCGCGCGTGTTTTTGCCAGATGGACGTGAATTATCTACCATTCTGATAGATGAAAATTTAGGGCGTAAATATGATGGTGGAAAACGTGGCGGTTGGTGTGATTAAAAAATCCCGCATTGCGGGATTTTTATTTTTTTTGTTTTTTATGCACTGTGGCGATTTATAGCTTCGTTTATTTCTTCTAAAGACGCATTGCAAGGCAACATTGGTTCGAACCAGACGTTTGCTGTGCCGCTGTGCATTTTCCCATGTTTTGGCCAATATAGTCCCGCATCTGTCCCAACTGGCAGAATTGGTAGTTTTAATTCATGCGCCAAGAATAACAAACCACGCTTTAATTGAACTTTTTTCCCAGGTTTTACGCGTGTGCCTTCTGGGAAAATTACTAAAATTTGACCGTCTAAAACTTTCTTTTCAACTTTATGTGTCAATTTCTTCATATTTGTAGCACCACGTGCGCGATTTACTGGCTGTAAACCCATTCTCCAGAACGCCCAGCCGTAAATTGGTATCCATAATAATTCGCGTTTTATAATGAAGAAAGATTTAGGAATGTGGGTTGATAAAATCGCGATTTCTAAAATAGACATATGTTTTGCCGCAATAATTGCTTTGCCGTCTAAGCGAATATTACCATTTGGGGCAACAGGTATGCCATTTTCTTCCAATGGTGGATAATGAATTTCATATTTTATACCTGCAATCCATCTTGCAAGTACAAGTACACCAGATGCACACGTTAAAACTAA
Organism: uncultured Alphaproteobacteria bacterium; assembly: GCA_944390125.1. Classification (GTDB taxonomy): domain Bacteria; phylum Pseudomonadota; class Alphaproteobacteria; order Rs-D84; family Rs-D84; genus Enterousia. The sequence goes on along the minus strand of CALXOX010000001.1, from coordinate 203,003 downwards.
AAAGTCGTTTAATGGTTTATAAATTAGACCGATTAGTAGTATCGGTGCCCACAATACAAAATATATTGCCAGTATTGTTTTAAAACATATTGTTCTGAACATTTTTTATTTTCCTCTTTAACCTTCTTTTATGCCAAATAATGTGACGATGTATTTTATATATTCTATAGCCCATCGTTCAAGTCTTTTTGCAACTGGCATATCTGTTAGTGGAACAGGACATGCAACAATCTCGGAATAAGGTAATTCGTGCTCTATCAGATATTTTGCTCGATTCATATGGTCTTCGGTTGTAATTATTACAACTCTATCTAGGCCGGTTCTTTGGGCAATTTCTTTTATTGCCAGTGCGTTTTGATATGTCGACTTTGAATCAGATTCAATCGTTACGCGGCGAGTCATTTCAAAAGAACCCTCCGCACCTGCGCCTATTATGTATAAATCTGCATCTGGATATTTTCGTAGTTGACGCATTGCAAAAGGTATTCTGCGCATGTCTCCAGTCAGTACAAAAATTGTGTCGTCTGGAAGTATTGTTGCACACTTGCGCGGCGCCATAGATTTAAAAACCATGCCGCCAACCACAAAACAAGTAAGCACTAATAAAGAGGGGGTAAGAAGTTTCATCAATTATTTTTTAAGATATTTATAGTCGTACGCTTTGTAATCCATATAGCAAAAACAATTATGGCGATTGGCAGTAGTAGCAGCATAATCCAGCCCCAACCAGAAATTGATAACATTGCCATCAAGCCCACACGTGCGCTGTGTGCAGCACCCAAAATCAGAAGTAAAACAGGGGCAGCAACTATAAATCCTGCAGCGCCGGCCATTATACAAATTTTTGCTATTATTACTTGCATCTGACGCGCAACATAACTGTCCGTTGCACCGATTTGGTTTAGTATCTCCAATTCCCTTTTATGTAATAAGGAAGTGTTTTTTGCAATGTAAGATATGCACACACCAATTGCACCTAAGGTAAGTAATAGTACAAAAGACGAGATTAGAATCATTTTCCAACCAGCGGATGTGGAACTTTTTAAAGCCTGGGCATGTGTCAAAAACCTTGCGTATTCAGAAACTTCTTTCTTTACACTTTCTAAATCTTCTGTGCTGTTGAATTGTAATTCATACATTTTCGGTAAGTAATTTTCTAAGGCGCTGCCACCAGAAGACATCCATGGAGACAATAAATCGCGCATCTGGTCTGTGGTTATTTCGTTTACAATGGCTATTTTTTCTTTGTTTTCATTTATAATTTTCTGTACAGCTTCTGAATTCTTAGAATCCATAACTTGTACCGTTGCAATTAAATCCCATTGCGAATTCCAACGTAACACCCCGGTACCAATGGCAAGAGCAATGCCAAAAGCCAATACTGCCAAGAATGTTAGCAATGACATAATAGCAGTCATGAAAATAGACTGTTCTTGAACTAGAGAAAAAACAATTGGTTTTTTTGTCATTTATGCATTCCCAATGTCATCGAATTGTTTAGATAATTCTGTAAAATAACTCTGCGGTTTAGGGCCTTTCCAGATTTTTTTAGGGGCACTTACAATGTCTGCTTTATTGTCTTGCTTGGTTACGAAATTTACGCGGTGGTTTTCAACGTGAATAACTGGAAATTTATAAGTCTCCATCAGTTTTGTACTATGGGTAGCCAAAATAATGGTCGTACCAAATGTCTTGTTCATTTGAACAAAAAGTTCCATCAATCGCGACGCGTTTTCATCGTCTAAGTTGCCTGTAGGTTCGTCGGCCAGCAGAATTGCAGGTTGAATAATAATTGCGCGTGCAACAGACACGCGTTGCTGTTGCCCGCCAGACAATGTCTTTGGGTTCGCGTCTGCGTACTTTGCCAGGCCAACCCATTCCAGCACCTTAAGAACAAGTTTTTTTATTTTTGTTTCAGATATTCCGCGTACACGAAGGGGTAGGGCGACATTATCAAACACAGACATGTGAGATAATAATGAGTATTCCTGAAATACAATTGCCATTTTATGTCTTAGTTGTGCAATTTCATCGCGGGTCATGTCGTTCGTTATACGGCCGAATAGTTTTATTTGACCACGACACGGTTTGTGTAATTGATATATCAACCTTAGTAAAGTTGTTTTACCTGCACCAGATGCACCAGATAGGAAATAAAACGAGCCCGAACTTATATTAAAAGATACATCGGACAGGACTTCCCTGGCATTATCGTCGTAGCGCGCGCCAACGTTTGCAAAAGAGATAGCTGTATTGTCTTCCATGCTGAAAATATTAGTAAAAAAAGATTATATGGTCAAGAGTGCATAAAATAAAAAAATGCGCCGTAGCGCATTTTTTATTTTGCTTCCGCTTCTTCTGCTTCAACAACTTTAGTTGTTGAGTTACGATTTAGTGCCCATACTTCTTCGCCAGTGCCAAGATATTGTGGACGTTCTTTACCGTAAGAAATTGTTTTTACTCTTTCTGGTTCAATTCCGTCAGCAATTAAAACGTGTGCTGCGTTACCCGCACGTAATGCACCAAGTGCCAAGTTATATTCAGTTGAGCCGCGTTCATCGCAGTGACCTTCTAATATAACATTAGTTGTTGGATTTTTTTTCATATATAAAGACTGAACTTCAAGATTTTCGCGTGATTCTTCGGATATATCGGCAGAATCAAATGCAAAGAATACCTTGTCATCGTTTATATCGCTTGGTACGCCGCTGCATGCCGCTAAACCCAAGAAAACACTGTATAACAGAATTTTTTTCATGGAACTTCCTTTCACTTTTTTTATTACAACAGAAATTTAGCAGATTTTATAAAAAGTTGTCAATATGTGTTTTTTATGCTTGGGGTGGTTGGGTGATTTGTGATATAATGCAGTCAAAATATAAAAGGAAGGAAAAATGAAAAGATTAGTATCTTTGGCTGTTTTACTTGGTTTGGCCACGACAGGTGCTGTCGCTGCGCCGAGTTATTTAACACGCGATGCGAATGGCGGCTATCTCGTTACATATGATTATACAGATAAAGCCAAAACCGGTTGGTATGTCGGTGCGCGTGCAGATTTGAATTTGTTGAATTGGGAAAATAAATACTCTGTATCTGAAGGAATAAATGCTCCACAAGAATATAGTAGCGATAAATATTCTTTTGAACCTGTGTTTGGTGGAAGTATTTTTGGTGGAACACGTTTTGCATATTTTTGGCGTGCTGAATTAGAAGCTGGTTACCTTGGCTATTTTGAAGATAAAGATGCTACATCTGAATTTTCTATGCAAATTCCATATGTGATGTTGAATGGTTATTACGATTTTACAAATGGTTTGTATCTTGGTGCTGGTGTCGGTGTTGCAATGCCAATAACTACAATAGATACAGTATTTTCTAATGGTGGTGATCGTAAAGAATATGGTGTTGCGCCAATGGCAGGAATAATGTTGGGTTATTCTTATGAGTTGGATGACAATTTAGTTCTAGATCTTAGATATCGTCTGGCTGGTATGACAGGTTTAGATCAGCGTATAGATGATTTGACTTTTCCTAGTGATCCAAAAACATATTGGTTTCAAAATGATATAGATTTTATTTTGGATAATTCTATATCTGTTGGAATTAGATATGAATTTTAACGCATAAAAGTGTTGACCCGATTCGCTGGAATATGGTATCATTGATTAGGTAGAGAGAAGTAATGAAAAACGATCTGAAAATTTCAACGCTGGCAATAATTTGTGTCTTGTGTACCGCGGTTTCTGGTGCATACGGTGCCTCTTCTGTCCGTTCCTTGGGTGGTAGTGGTACGTACACTAGCGCATCTAGTGCGGCGGCGGCAAGTAGTGGCTCTACTGCAACTACGTCTGCTGTACGCGGTGGGTCTGTGCGTGTAGATCCTTCTTCTGGTGTTTCTGGAAGCAGTGCGAATATAACTGCGGGTACGACTACTAGTGGTCGTGTTGCGACAACGCCGCGTTTGTCTATTGGACAATATTTAGGTGGTTCAACATCTGTTAGTGGGGGCAGTTCTTTGCGTCCACAGGCGCCGAGTGGCGGTGGGTCTTCTTCGTCTGGTGGTGGGGATATGGATCCTGGCACTGCGGCTGCGTTACGTCAGGATGTTGATCAATTGCAGCGTGATGTTGAAGATTTGCGCGACGCAGACGATGATGTACGTGACCAATTACTTGATAAACAGGATACTTTGATACCGGGGCAGGACGGCTATATCATTATAGACGACAATACAAATGAAATTTTTGTTGATGTTGAGTCCTTGCAGGATGCCTTGGAAACGGTGGCTGGTCAAGATGGGCGTGAGATAGAATTAGGCTCTAATGAAACAGATTTATTGTGGCGCTATGTTGGTGAATCTGATTGGAATATTTTAATATCGAAAGCCGAGATTACCGGACCTCAGGGACCGCAAGGTGAAAAAGGTGAGCCTGGTGATGCGGCGGATTTGAGTAATTATTCTACAACTGAACAAATGAATGCTGCAATTGCTACGGCGATTGCTGGTGTTGCGGATGTTTATGCGACGCAGGCTGATCTTGATGATTTGGAACGTGTTGTTGCTGCTAAAGCGAATACAGTTGATGTAAATGCTCAATTGGCAAATAAGGCTAATACAGCTGATGTTTATACAAAGGGCGAGGTTTATAATAAACAGGAAGTAGACGATAAAGTTGCCAATGTTGTTGCAGGTGATATGGACGAAGCGCTGAAAGATTATGTAAAAACAGATGCTTTGAACAGTGCGCTGGGCACAAAGGCAGATACAACATACGTTGACACTCAATTGGGGACTAAAGCGGACAAGGCAACAGTTTCTGAATTGGAAAGTGATGTTAGTGATGCTTTGCGTGTCGCAGGTGGTGCTGCGTCAGATGCAGCTAGTGCATTGACTGGTCTGAATTCTAAGGCGGATAAAACAGATTTGAATGCCAAGGAAAATGTTGCGAACAAGAAAACAACATTGACTAATAGTGATACGGATTATCCGTCCACATCTGCTGTAACAACAGCATTGGCTGAAAAGGCTGATAAGTCTGAGTTATCTGGTTATGCCACGACTGAACAGTTAGAAGGTAAGGTAGATAAGTCGGAATTGGCTAACTATGCTACGACAGAATCTGTTGATACTAAGTTAGAGAATTATTACACCATATCAGAGGTTGATGACAAAGTTGCGGATGTTGTTGCGGGTGATATGGGTGAAGCCTTGGTTGGGAAAGAAGATGTAAAAAATAAGACTCAAACAGTGGTCAATGATGAAACGAAGTACCCATCATCTGCAGCTGTTTATAAAGAGTTGGAAACCAAAGCTTTTAAAACGGATTTAGATGGTTATGCTAAGAAAGAAGATTTAGATTCTAAGGCTGATAAATCCGAAATTTCCGATATGTTGACGAAGACAGAGGCTGGAACTACTTATGCAACTAAAGAAGAATTGAATACTAAGGCAGATACAAGTGCGTTGGAGTCTGTTACTCAGAATGTTACGAATATTACGCAGCAGGTTGAACAGATAACCAATCCGGAAACAGGTTTAAGTGCTAAGGTTGATGAGGCTGTTTCTGCTGCTGAAGCGGCTCAATCTACTGCTGATACAGCTAAGACAACAGCGGAAGAGGCAAAAACTGCCGCTGGACAGGCTAAGACTGTTGCAGATGAGGCAAAGGGGGTTGCAGATGAGGCAAAGGGTGTTGCAGATAGTGCAAATGCTGCCTTGGCCGGAAAACAGGATAAATTGAGTTATACTCCTGAAGATTCTGCTAATAAAGCGACTGCTATAAACGATGGTAATAAATCTTCTTCTACAGCATTCCCGTCTGTTGGTGCAGTAACAGAATGGACAGAACAAAGAATTAGCGAACTGTCAACTGAAGGTTTGCCGGTAAATCCGGATAAGATTGGCACTGGTGCTATTACTGAAGAGAAGTTGGCAGCTGATTCTGTAAGTACCGTAAAAATTCAAGACGGTGCGGTGACAGAAGACAAATTGAGTACCGAACTGCAAGAGACCATTGCGGGTAAAGTTGATTCTAGTGAATTAGGCTCGTTGGCGTATGAAAATGAAGTTTCTAACGCGCAAATTGCAGCAAATGCTGGAATAGAAAAGTCTAAATTGGCTGCAGATGTTCAGCAGACGTTGGATAACGCTGTTACGACAACTGAAGCTGGTACGAATAAAATTTTAGGTACCGATGGGAACGGTGATAAGGTTTGGTATGAAATAGCAATGTAAGGGGATTTTGAAAAATGAAAAAAACAAATATTGCGTTTTCTGGTTTTATGGCGGCAATTTTGCTTAGTTCTGGTGCTGCTCACGCTGCGGCTCAGATTGCTAGTAAGCAGTACGTTGATAATCGTGAAACGTCAATCCTGCAAACGGTCAGCAAAACATATGAAACCAAGGAAAATGTTACAAACCTGACTGAACAGGTTACCCAGTTGGGCGATACAATCAATAATGAAGATACTGGTCTGGCGGCCAAGGTTGAGGATGCTGCTGCCGCTGCGGCCGAAGCGAAACAAACGGCTGGTACCGCCCAATCAACTGCAACCAGTGCAAAAAGCGCGGTAGAGGCATTGGGGGCAACCGTTGGTAATGCTGAATCTGGCTTGGTCAAAGATGTAAATGATTTGGAAACATCGGTCGGTGGGTTGCAAACAACGGTTGGTCAGTTGGATACAGAAATGGATTCTAAATTGGATTCTAAATTGGATTCTGCAACCGCTGCAACAACATATGAAGTTTTATCAAACAAGGCGGCTGCAATCAACGAAGGTAATCAAACATCGCCAACAGCATATCCGTCAGTGGGCGCAATCGTTCAATGGACTAATAAAAAGATTGCGGATTTGTCTGATACTGGATTGCCCGTCAACCCCGGTAATATCGAAGATGGAACTATTGCTGGCAGTAAATTGGAAAATGGCGCGGTCATAACTGATAAAATCGCCGATGATGCGGTGACATCTGACAAAATTGCTGCTGATGCCGTTGGTTCGGGCCAGATTGCAGACGGTGCGGTTGGTACTGATGATATTGCCGATGGTGCCGTGACATCCGATAAATTGGATGGAACATTGGCGGGACAAATTGCCGATATTTCTGGCAAGCAGGACGTTGCAATGGGTGTCGGTCACGAAAATCATATCGTGACAACTGATGCGTCCGGTAATATTACATCCGCCGCGACAATCGGCCAGGACAAGGTTACTGGTTTGACCACGGCTTTGGCGGGCAAGGCCGATGCGTCCGCGTTGGAAGAAATTGAACAAAATGTCACCAATGTTACGGAACAATATGAAACAATCAACGAAACAGTGACGAATTTGGGTGACACGATAAACAATGAAGAAAATGGTTTAACCCAACAGATTACAAATATTACCAAGCAAATTGGTAATGCCGAATCTGGTTTGGTCAAAGATGTTACCGATGCCAAAAGTGCGGCTGATGCAGCGGCTGATGCGGCCGGTGCCGCCCAGGATGCGGTCGATGCGTTGGAAACAACCGTTGACGGCAAAGCGAACAAGGCAACCACGTTGGCCGGATATGGCATAACCGATGCGTATACCAAGACCGAAACAGATGGTCTGTTGGATGCCAAGGCCGACGAAACAGCATTGGCGAATTATGCAACGACAACGGCATTGACGTCTGGATTGGGAGGCAAAGAAGATACATCTAATAAGACCAAAATAATCAATGATGGCAATAAATCGTCTGAAACACTGTTCCCGACAATTGGCGCAATCACCACGTGGACAGATCAACAGATTCAACAGTTATCGACCGAGGGTATTCCCGTTAATCCAGATAACATTGGTTCAAATGCAATTACAACCGATAAAATTGCCAATGGTGCTGTTACAACAGAAAAATTGGCGGACGATTCCGTGACAGAAGACAAACTGAGCAATGATGTCGTTGCATCTATTGATGCAAAGTTACCAGCGCCGGATGCGGACTGTGTTGCGGATTCAAATCTGTGCGTATTGACAGTAACGCCCAGTGGTGATTTGGCGTGGGTTGCGGTAACACAACCGGCGGAATAACCGAAACAAAAGATTAAAAAAAACGACAAACAAAAAAACAAAAGAAAGGAAGAAAAAAATGAAAAAACTAACAGCAGGTATTTTTGCAACATTATTGACCGTTGTATCGGTCGGTGCCGCACACGCTGAAATCGCGTCCAAGGGCTATGTTGACCAACAGGTTGGAACAGTTACAACTGCACTTGGAAATAAAGCTGATAAAACAGAATTGGGTAAGTATGCAACAACAGAAGCCTTGACTTCCGGTTTGGAGGGTAAGTTAGATGCTGAGGGTACGGCTGCAAAAGCTACAGCAGATGCTTCTGGCAATGTAATCACAACAACATATGCAACAAAAACAGAATTAGGTGCAAAAGCGAATACCGCTGATTTGGGTGCATTGGCAACAAAAGATACAGTAAGCGCAGCTGAAATTGATGCAGATGCAGTTACAACAGAAAAAATCCTGGATGCTAATGTAACAAAAGCGAAATTGGCATCTGATGTACAGACATCTTTGGGTAAAGCGGATTCTGCTTTACAGCAAGCTGCTTTGGCGGATTATGCAAAGACTGCAGATGTAGCAAGTACATATGAAACCAAAGAAAACGCAGCTTCAACATATGAAACAAAAGCAAATGCTTCTGCAACATATGAAACAAAAACAAATGCTTCTGCAACGTATGAAACAAAAACAAATGCTGCAGCAACGTATGCAACAAAAGAAGAAATTGCAGGTATGGCAACAGATGCGAATTTGGCACTGAAACAGGATAAAACAGATAACTCTTTGGCAACAACAAACAAGACAGTTGTTGGGGCTATCAATGAAGTAAAGACAACCGCTGACGGTGCAAACACTGCTGCGGCCGCTGCCCAGGCAGATGCAACACAAGCATTGGAAGATGCAGCTGCAGCACAAACAACTGCTAATGCAGCTATCCCAAAAGTAAATGCGGAAGGTAGTGACGGTAAGTACGTTTTGACTGCAACGGCTGCAAATGGCGTTGCTACATACAAATGGGAACTTATCGAACGTGGGTCTGCTGAATAATGATTTGTAAAAATGTGTGCGGGATTTATCCCGTACACATGTGAAACTTAGGTGAAACATAATAAACAGTGAAACGATTAGGTAGAATACGGATATGACAAAGTTAAAAGGAATTTTTGCAGTTTCATTTATTGCCATGATGAGCGTCGGGGTTGCTAGTGCTAACATAGCTTCCCAAGGATACGTTGATCAGGAGGTCGGTACCCGTTTGTCCGCTATTTCTGGTTCTACCAGTGGGGCAGGTAACGTTGTTACTTCCGTTACTGCAAGTGGTGGTACAGTTACTGCAACTAAAGGAATAACTGCTGAAGTTACTTCTAATAAGACTACTTCTATCGCAGCGGCTGGTAGTGCCAGTGATACTAAATATCCGTCCGAAAAGGCTGTTGCTACGGCATTGTCGGCAAAAGCAAATACTGCAGATATCCCAACAAAAGTTTCTCAGTTGAGCAATGATAGTGGTTTTATTACCGCAGATGAATTGCCTGATGATTATAGCTTGCCCGCAGCGACGGTTGATTCTTTAGGTGGTGTTAAAAGTGGTGGGGATATAACTGTTGCTGAAGATGGTTCGGTTACTGTTGCTCATGCCACAAAGGCGGATACTGCGACAAGTGCAACAAGCGCGTCAACTGCAACAACTGCATCGAGTGCAACGAAAGCCACACAAGATGGTAATGGTAAGGTCATTGCAGATACGTATGCAACTAAGACAGAGTTGAGCGCAGTTTCTGCAACGGCGTCAGCCGCACAGACTGCTGCGGAAGAGGCTGCAAGCGCAGCGGAAACGGCTCAGTCTACTGCGGCCGCAGCGCAAAGCACCGCAAATTCTAAGTTGGCAACGTCAACGTATAATTCTCAAATTGGCACAGTAAACGCAACTAATATGGGAACAACAGCTACAACAGTTGTTACAGCAATTAAAGAAGTTGCTGGTGAAGCGGCGGCTGCACAATCTGCAGCAGACGATGCGGCTGAGGCTGCAGCGACTGCTCAAAACACTGCTTCGGCAGCGCAAACTGCTGCGGCATCTAAGGTCGCAACTGCGCAAGGTTCCGGTAATGCTAATAAGGCTGTCATAACCAATGCATCTGGTAATATTACTACTGGTACTATAACAAGTGCTATGATTACAGATGGTACAATAACTAATGCTGATATAGCTGCGTCTGCCGGAATTGCTGCGTCAAAGATTTCTGGCTTGGCAGAGGTTGCAACATCTGGGTCTTATAACGATTTAGCAGATAAACCATCTATTCCGTCTGCTTACACATTGCCAGCTGCAACTTCGGCTGCGTTAGGTGGTGTTAAAAGTGGGGGGGATATAACTGTTGCAACAGACGGTGCTGTTACTGTTGCTCATGCCACAAAGGCCGACACCGCGACAAGTGCGACGACTGCAACTACAGCAACTAATGCGACAAACGCTACAAAAGCAACGCAGGATGCCAGTGGTAATGTCATAACAACTACTTATGCAACAAAAGCTCAGATTACAGCGTTGGATAGTACGTCTTCTGGAACTGGGGCTGTTGTTACCGGCGTTTCTCAGACGGATGGTAAGGTTACTGTCACAAAAGGAAATGTACAGATTCCAGTTGGTGGCGAGAGTGCAACAACATATGCTACCATATGGGTCGAATAATAACTTAAAAAAATCCCCGTTCTGGGGATTTTTATTTTATGTTTTCTGGTTTTGTATCTAAATAATCGCTTGCCTAAAACAAAGATATCAAACAGACTCCAAGGCCTGCTGCGATTATTGCCGCAATTGTTAGTGGCCAGAAATATTTTTTTACTATTGCGTTCGCGCGTTCTTGGAAGAAATACAACAAAGCTGCTATTGTCATAAAACGACCTGTGCGGAATATGGCAGATACGCCCAAGAATATTAAAATTGGATAGCCTATAAAACCAAGCCATAATGCCAATAATTTATATGGAATCGGGGTTACTGCTGTCAGCACAATAATCAATATTCCGTATTTGCTGAACATTGGCTTTATGGCTGTTTCTATCAATTCTGGATTGGAAAATGTGTTTATCAACCATAAGCCGACAGAGTCCCATAACCATGCACCTATCATGTATGCAATTGCACCACCAACGATGGAACCCAATGCAGCGGCTATTGTAATTGGTACAGCACGTTTTTTGTTTGCTATAATTGGTGGGGTCATAAATACTTCAGGTGGAATAAATAAAAATATCGATTCGCAAACAGTCAAAATAAAAACTATCCAAGAATATGCACGGCTTTCTGATTTACTTAGTATGTATTCGGCAAACTTCATATGTCGTCCTTCCTTTTTTATGCGGAAAATTTACTTGATTGTAATTTAATATTTTATATTTTACAATTGTATAATAACTGGAAGATAAAAATGATGAAGCGACAAAATAATAATTCTAATAGAGCGGAACGAATCGCCAGTAAAGTTCAAATGCTGGTGGCTGAAATATTACGCGACAATTATTCAGAAGACAAATTGGTTTCTGGTGTATCCTTGGTTGGTGCGGTCGCACATGGTGGATTGCAGTTCGTTCGTTTGTTTTATTATTCTCGTAATGATGATATAGATATTGTGCAGCGTCGCCTGGATGAAATTACAAAAACAGTTCGTTTTGAATTGGCGGCGCGTATGAACCAAAAGTATGTCCCAGATATCAAATTTGAATATGATGATACGCTGGATAGAGCAGAACGTATAGATGCTTTGCTGAACGATATTGAAAAATAATTTTTTCTGTGATTTTTCTGGTTGCAGGTTTGGTTATACTGGTGTATTATTGCCGCATAGTCTTGTGGTAATATTAGGATTGTTGTATGAATCAAAAAAATATTAGAAACTTTGCAATAGTTGCGCACATTGATCATGGTAAGTCCACTTTATCTGATAGGTTGATTGAATGTACCGGGGGCCTACAATCGCGTGAAATGAAAGAGCAAGTTTTAGACTCTATGGATATAGAGCGTGAGCGCGGAATTACTATCAAGGCACAAACTGTTAGATTAAATTATACCGCAAAGGATGGGCAGACTTATCAATTAAATTTAATGGATACGCCGGGTCATGTGGACTTTTCATATGAAGTGTCTCGTAGTTTAGCGGCGTGTGAAGGTGCATTGATTCTGGTCGATGCAACGCAAGGTGTTCAAGCACAGACTTTGGCTAATGCTTATTTAGCACTGGATAATGATTTAGAGATGCTGCCTGTTTTGAACAAGATAGATTTACCTTCCAGTGATGTTCAGGGAACGCGTGAGCAAATTGCAGATGTCATTGGTTTGGACGCGTCAGAAGCTTTATGTGTTTCTGGTAAAACTGGTGAGGGTGTGCCAGAATTATTGGAAGAAATAGTTCATAAATTACCGTCACCGCGTGGTGATGAAAATGCATCAACCAGGGCTTTGTTGGTAGATTCTTGGTATGATTCTTACTTAGGTGTTGTTATTCTGGTACGTGTTGTTGACGGATCTTTGAAACGTGGACAAAAGATAAGATTTATGGCAACTGGTGCAGAATACGTTGTGGAGAAGATTGGCTACTTTACACCAAAAATGGTTGATACTGATATTTTGGCAACGGGTGAAATTGGTTTCATTATTACTGGTATGAAGACAATACATGACTGCAAGGTTGGCGATACCATAATTGATGCGCGATGCAGTGAAAAATCTGAACCGTTACCTGGTTTTAAACCATCTGTACCTGTTGTATTTTCTTCGTTCTTTCCGGTTGAAGCAGATGATTATCCGGATTTGCGTGATAGTGCTGAAAAATTGGCATTGAACGACGCATCGTTTGTGTTTACGACTGAAAAGTCTTCTGCGCTGGGGTTTGGATTGCGTTGTGGTTTCCTTGGTTTGTTACATATGGAAATTATCAGTGAACGTTTACGTCGTGAGTTTAATTTAACTTTGATAAACACTGTCCCTAGCGTTTTATATAAAGTTTATTTGCGTGACGGCAGTGTTATTGATTTGGAAAATCCGGCAGATATGCCTGACCCAACGAGAATTGCTTCTATTGAAGAACCCTGGGTGCGTGCAACCATAATGATGCCAGACAAGTATATGGGTGGAATTATGTCGTTGTGTTCGGAACGGCGTGGGGTTCAAGAAAATATTTCGTATGTTGGAAATAGGGCTGTTTTAGTGTATCAATTGCCATTGTCTGAAATAGTGTTTGATTTTTATGACAGGGTAAAATCTTTATCTTCGGGATATGCGTCTTTTGATTATGTCGTTCAAGGTTATCAGGCATCTGATTTAGTAAAGGTATCAATTCTGGTAAATGATGAAAATGTAGAGCCTTTGTCTTTTATGTGTCATCGCAGTTTTGCAGAAAAACGTGGACGTCAGATTGTTGAGCGTTTAAAAGATTTAATTCCTCGTCATCAGTTTAAGATACCACTACAGGCTGCAATTGGCGGGAAGATTATTGCGCGCGAGACTATTGCGGCATATCGTAAGGATGTTACCGCAAAATGTTATGGTGGTGATATTACGCGTAAAAGAAAGTTATTGGAGAAGCAGAAAGAGGGAAAAAAACGTATGCGGACGTTTGGTAATGTAGAAATCCCGCAATCGGCATTTATAAATGCATTAAAGGTTTCTGACTAAAACAGCGATTATGAAATATAAGGAGTTTTACAATGTTGGTCGCAGTTGTTAAATATTTATGGAATACGAAAGTTGATGATATTCGTGCGGATATCAAAGAATATGAGGCGTTGAATAAGACTTGCGAACGTTTAAAGAAAACGAAACAGGCAAGATATGCTCAGTTGAGTGGAGCGAAGGGTTGTATTTCTCATAAAGTTAGAACAGAAACTTTGGGAATTGATGGTGTTGATTTTGTTGAGTATGACCAAGAAACTTTTTCTGAATGCAAAAATTTAACAGATAGTTTATGTAATTATTCCAGTTGCCCATTTTTCGAAAAGAATAAAAATTATATTATGGCGGCTAATGTCTATAGAACTGCGCTGCAGAACAAAAAAAGTTTCTGGGGTAGAAAATTTGCACGCCAAAAATAATTTATAAGTAAAGGTGGTGCCCATGGCGCATCAATTCTTTTTTAATCCGTTTATTTTAGACAACTTGCCAGCGCCAAGTGTTGGTTTTGACGTGGTTCAGGATATTTCTGAACCGCGTTTGCGTATGTACATCACTAGCCGCGGAGTAAAAACTTTTTTTGTAAGAAAGCGGGTGCATGGGAAAGATAAGCGAATCGTTATCGGTAACTATCCAGATGTCGATATAGAAACAGCACGAGGGGCAGTCGCAACAGTTTTAGAAAATGCTTTGCAAAAACCGACAATACACCGTAAAAAAATAACACTTAAAAAATTCTTGGATATCTATCTTGAAAAAAGAGTTCGCCGCAACAGCGTTTCCAGGGATAAGCTAGAACGAGCGATTAAAAGACACTTCGTTCAAATCCTTGATAAAAATATATCCGATATAACTGTTGATGATATAAAGAGTACTATTGAAAAAATTCCTGGCCGTGCAATTGCGGGACGTATGCAAGAATTTTTACAAAGTGTCTTTAAATGCGCAATTGATATGGGGTACTTGAAGCAAAACCCTATAGTGGGCTTGCCAAAAATTCAACAGAATCGTCGTGTGCGACCATTGAATAAGGCCGGCTTTCATCGTTTGATAAATGTAATTGAACAAGAAAAAGATCAAAATTTGCGCGCGGCTTTTTTGATGTTGATATACGGCTTTGCACCAAAAAGCCAAGTGTTTTCTATGCAATGGCGGGATTTAGATTTTAATCATTATACTTGGTGTGATAAACCTTTGTCAGATATGGCTGTTGTTTTATTACAAGATTTACCACAAGATGGTCGATGGGTTTTCCCAGGGCGTGGACGCGGGCATTTGACAGACCCGCGAATTGCATGGAAAAGAATTGCTGTTGCAGCCGGAATACCAAATTTGACAATGGATGACGTGAATAAGTTTTTAATGCGCCAACTAGTGTGGGCTTCGGATAAGGAAGACTTACGTGAAAATATGAATGTGTTATTGAACGAAGTTTTGGCCTAAACATATATTTTAATGATTGTCAAGGTTTTGTTATCATTTGTTATAATTCCTTGACACTTATGCCATAAAATGATAGTTTAAAATAATGACGCCCATGGTTGGGCCACAAATTTAACAAAAACAAAGGATAAAAAATGACAACTTTTGAAAAAGTAAGAAAAATCATAGCTGATAAATTGGCAGTTCAGGAAGCTAAGATTGAAGAAACATCCTCATTTGTGAATGATTTGGGTGCTGACTCTTTGGACGTTGTTGAATTCGTTATGGAAGTTGAAAAAGAATTCGATATCACAATTCCAGATGAAGAAGCCGCAAAATTGACAACAGTTGGTGATGCTGTTAAATATATCGAAGCTCATAAAAAATAATCTTTATGGGTCGTAAATTTTGAAAAAATCCGTCGCGAGTTTAGTTTGTCGTTGACGGATTTTTTTCTGTACGAAAGGCTATAAACAGGTTATTATATGTGTGTGTCTAAATAAAACTTATAAAGGATAATAAGTATGAAAAGAGTTGTCATTACAGGTATGGGTATTGTATCACCAGTTGGTACAGGCATAGAGTATGCTTGGAAGAATATTGTCAATGGTGTTTCTGGTGTACGCAAGATTGATACTTTTGATGCGTCTGATTTAGCGTCTCAGATTGCAGGTCTGCCAGTAGTTGGAACGGAGCCTGGTCAGTATAATCCTGATATGGTTGTTGATGTTCGTGAACAGCGAAAGTTAGATAAGTTCATTGTTTACGGATTGGTCGCAGCAGACGAAGCAATGCGTGATGCTGGTTTGATTGATTATGAGGGTGATAAAACTCGTTGGGGGGTATCTGTTGGTGCGGGTATCGGTGGTTTGAACACAATATATGATAACTGTGCAGAATTGTATGCAAACGGTCCTCGTCATATCAGTCCGTTCTTTATTCCAAAGGCTATTATCAACATGGCTGCCGGAAATATTTCAATTAAATATGGATTGAAAGGACCGAATATTTCTGTCGTAACGGCATGCGCATCTGCTGCACATTCTATTGGCGAAGCAGCGCGTTTAATTCAGCATGGTGATGCGGATATTATGGTTGCTGGCGGTGCAGAAGGTGCGGTTGGTAAGATTGGCGTTGCCGGATTCTGTGCTATGAAGGCCTTATCAACACGTAATGATAATCCTACGGCCGCATCTCGTCCATGGGATAAAGACCGTGATGGTTTTGTTATGGCAGAAGGTGCTGGAATTTTAATTTTGGAAGAATATGAACATGCCGTTGCACGTGGTGCAAAAATTTATGCGGAAGTTGCAGGATACGGTTTGTCGGGTGATGCTTACCATATTACAGCACCGGCACCAAATGGCGAGGGTGGTATGCGTGCTATGCAGGCGGCTATTAAAGACGCTGGTTTGCAACCGTCAGATATTGATTATATAAATGCTCATGGTACTTCTACTGGTTTGGGGGATATGGGCGAATTAAATGCTGTAAAGACATTGTTCTCTGGAACGAATGCTTGCATGTCTTCAACAAAATCTATGACGGGACATTTGTTGGGCGCTGCCGGTGCAGTAGAATCCATATTCTGTGTAATGGCGATACGTGATGGTATTGTTCCACCAACCATCAATTTGGAAAACCCAGAAGAAGAGGTTGGTGATTTTAATTTGGTACCAAATAAAGCGCAGCAGAAGGAAGTCAATGTCGCATTGAGTAATTCTTTCGGATTTGGTGGCACAAACGCAAGTTTGGTTCTGAAAAAATTCGAAAAATAATAATTACGTGCGACATAATTAAAAACCGCCGATTACGGCGGTTTTTATTTGTTGCTCTTTTCTACTTTTCTTCGTCTTTGTTTCCGTCTAATCCAATCGCGCTTTTCACGGGTTCAATAATGGTATTTTTAGCGCTGTCCAATGTCCTTATCAATGCGCGACGAATTTTACCACTTATCGTCATTGGTAAGCTATCCACAAATTCTATTACTCGCGGATATTTATATGCTGCAGTACGGCTGCGGACATGGTCTTGTAATTGACGAACCAAAATATCTGTTCCTTGAAAGTATTTGTTCAAAACAATTGTCGCTTTTACGGCCATTCCACGTGATGGATCTGGAATTCCAGTGACTGCAACTTCACGAACTGCAGGATGTTCTAATAGTACACTTTCTACTTCAAATGGACTTACGCGATATCCTGAAGTTTTAATCAGGTCGTCATTTCTTCCTACGAACCAATAATAGCCATCATTATCACGATATGCTACGTCACCAGTATGATAAAAACCATCTCGGAATACTTTAGCAGTCAATTTCTCGTTCTTATGATACCCTTGGAATAGACCGACTGGACGACCGTTTTTCAATGATACGCATATTTCTCCAACTGTGCCATTTGGAACAGGGCGGCCGCCTTCATCAAGCAGTTGTACGTCCCAACCTGCAGCAGGCATCCCCATGCTGCCTGGCTTAGGTTCTATCCATTGATTGGTAAATAACATAACGCATGTTTCCGTTTGACCAAAGCCTTCGTGTAATTTTATTCCGGTCTTGTTAAAAAATCTTTCATATACCTCTGGATTCAATGCTTCACCAGCTATATCTGCTTTTTCTAGTGCGGACAAATCATATTTATTGAAGTCTGCATGTATCAGCATTTTGTATACTGTTGGTGGCGCACAGAATGAAGTTATGTGATGTTCCGACATTGCATGCAGTAAGTCATGAGCAGTTGCAATGCTGGCAAAGTCAAATACGAATACAGTTGCCCCTGCCAACCATTGACCATACATCTTACCCCAAGAACATTTTGCCCATCCGGATTCTGACAATGTAAAGTGTATGTCTTTGTCGTGCAATCTTTGCCAGAACATAGCAGTGTTTATATGTCCAAGTGGGTACATAAAATTATGAGCAACCATTTTTGGCATGTCCGTCGTGCCGCTGGTAAAGTAAATTACCATAGTGTCGGTGTTATTATTTGGAACGCGTTCAAGGCTTGTTGGCATCGTTTCAATTGCGTTTGCGACTTCTTCATTTGAAATCAATTGAACATTTCTATCACCAATTGCCGTTTTTATTTCGTTCAGTATATGTCCATCATCAAATGCAATAATCGCTTTTGATTCAGCTTGTTCTATACGGTATTCTATGTCTTCTGCTTTTAATTGGTTGGTTGAAGGAATTGGAATTACACCAAGTTTATGCATGGCCAACATCAGAATCCAATATTCCCAGCGGCGACGCATGAATAACAGCACTGTATCACCGCGTGTCAGACCGCGAGATGACAAAAAATTTGCCGCGGCATTTGACATGCGTGAAAGATCAAGAAAAGTAAATTTCTTTGTTTCACCAGCATCATTTGTCCACAGTAGAGCAATGTCACCTGGATTTTCTTTTGCTAAAACATCAATTACATCATATGAAAAATTAAAATTCTCTGGAACTATTGGGGCCCCATTCTGAATATAATCATCATAACTATCAAACTTATCTTTCTTCAGAAATTTCAAAGCAAACATAGTTTCCCCTTTATGTATAAATAGAAAAAGTATTACAAATAATATATAGGTTGTAAAAGCAAAATAGCAAATAAAAACAGTTGATTTTTTGTTAGTATGGTTGCATAATCCGGCTGCTTTATTACTGATTATTCGGAGTGTAGCTCAGCCTGGTAGAGCGCTACGTTCGGGACGTAGAGGTCGCTGGTTCGAACCCAGTCACTCCGACCAGAATTTGCCACCGTTGGTGGTATTTTTTTTGACTGGGGGCGAACCAGCGAAGTAAGCGGTTCGAACCGCAGGCGAGAGGCGAACGGCAGGGCGCCGGTGAAGCGCGTTACGCGCGAACGAGCCCAGGTGGCGCAGCAGCCCAGTCACTCCGACCAGGAATTAAAACCACCATTGGTGTTTTTTTTGTTTTTGTGATATAATTCTTGTATTGGCGAGAAAAAAAATATGGCAGAAGTACAAGATTTTATGTCCGGTATTCAAAAATTACAAGATTTTGAAGATAACGTTCAGGCCCAGGTAAAATATATGTCTGATATGAATAACTGGGTTATGGTGCACGCAACCAAGTATATGCCACGACGCTTATCGGACGGCAGTTTGGCAATTCCAACGACTGCGATGGCGACAAATTACGATGTTCCGCGCGCCACGGTGCATACTACGTTGAATCATATTGTTGATGCAAATTCCGGTGGTAATTGGAACGATATGTCTGTTGTAATATTGGCGCCGTTTAATGATGTTGTTGGCAAAAATGAAAATCCGATAGAGGTTAGTTTGCTGGATACTTATTTCGCGCCGGATGTAAAAACAGGATTGGTTTTGCCGCCGTCGGCGCATATTGTGCGTGCCGGTGATGTGCCAGATGGAAAATTGTTTGATGCTCAAAAAAATGAAACCGTTTATAAAATAGACGGTTTTACGGATTCTGAAAAACAGCAAATTATTGCACGTATGGGGTATATGGCTCGTGACAGATATATGAAATTGGAACGCGGTGACATAAAAGATTGGGAAGTTAAACAGGCGCTGATGTTTGCAGGGCCGACAGCACAGAAACTGTATGACGGCGCACGGGACAAGTCGGCGTTTCTGCGCGGGATGTTTATTGATGAACAAAATGCGATATTGGCAAATACCGTACGTGATATGGCGGTTGACCAGACAATACGGGATATGGGCTATCGCAGAATAACATCCAGAAGTGATGCTGGGGATGTCGCGCAACAGGTTGCAAAAACTGCACTGGCAAACAAAATGTCCGGCAATGCAAGTAACAAGGGGCATTTTAATTCTGTACTGGCAGAACTGGAATGGACGTATGCTGATTTAACATCTTTTTTCAAAGATAATTTGTTTAACCAATCGGCCGATCTTGACAAGTTATACAACTATATCGGTGCCGAATTAAATAAGCGTAAACCGTCGGTGCAGGCAACCGATTTCGTCAAAGATATAACGGGTGTCGCGCCGTTAGATTTTCATAAATATTTTAATGAAAACTTTGATTTTTGGGCACAGAATAATAAATTGGATGCGAAAAGTATCACCGAATACAACAAAAATGTATCTGTTACGATTGATAACTGGATAAAGAAATTTAGTAACGAATATATGCAGTGGCGTAACAAACTGCAATCAATGCCGGGGTATAATCAGTTTGTTACGCGACTGCGTGGGTTGATGGCCGCAAAAAATGCAGAAATGGCAAAACATATGCTAAATCGTGCAATGGGGGATTAAAAAAGTTGCAATCTTCGTGATTGCAACTTTGTTTTTTAATTGTATAATTGTTCTGCTATGAAAAAAAGAAAAATAATCCCATCGAATAAGTATGTAAATATTATATGTGCAGTGGTTGTGCTGGTTGTTGTTGCGCTGGTGTACATATTTGGAGTGCGTTCCGTTGTTTCACGCGACGTGGTATTTAACGTAACCCGCGGGGGCAGTGTTTCCAGTGTCGCGGAACAGTTGGTCGCACGTGATATAATCGATTCGCCAGTATTATTCAAAATTGCTGTTCGTGGTAATGGCGGTCGAATTCAATCTGGACAATATGATATTCCGCGTGGAACAAGTGTATGGCGTATTGCTGATATGTTTGCAGAAGGAGATGTTGCTGCCACAACTGTGGTTATTCCAGAGGGGTTGACGGTAAAACAAATCAAAGAACTGCTGATGGAAGATAATTCTTTAACGGGAAGTGTAGAATGTGGACCAGGAACTGATTTACCTGTTTGCAATTTGCAGGATGGAGATTTGTTCCCCGATACTTACCGAGTTGCTCGTGGAACTTCACGTTTGGCGTTGTTAGATTTGATGCGTAAAAAGATGGTCGATTTGCAAACAAATTGGGAAAAAGCCGGCGAAATTGCGCCTAAACCGTTAAAGACTTGGAATGAAGTTATAACGTTGGCTTCCATAGTACAGAAAGAAACGTCAAAGAAGTCTGAAATGCCAATAGTTGCCAGCGTATATTTAAATCGTTTGCGTGATAAAATGCGTCTTCAGGCAGATCCAACGGTTGTGTACGCCTTGACCAAGGGATTAGGGGATATGCGCGGCGCACCGTTGCTGCGTGAACATTTAAAAATAGATAGTCCGTATAATACTTATATGAATTATGGGCTGCCGCCAGCTCCTATTGCTAATGTGGGGTTGGATGCAATTCATGCCGTTTTGCAGCCAGCAGATACAAATTATCTGTTTTTTGTCGCAGATGGGCAGGGCGGACATAAGTTTGCACGAACGTATGAACAGCATATGAAAAATCATGCTGATTGGCGTGTAATAAAAAAAATTCAAAATGAAAAGTAAAAACACGTCATTTGTTATTTTTTTTAATAATTTAAAAATTTAATGTTTTTTATCTGTGATATGTTAAAACGCCCATTTTGTGGGCGCTTTAACGTTTTGATTTGATTTTTTTCCGATTCGATGACGGGCGTAATCATAGCATAATTTCTGGAGCTTTGCAAAAATCTTTAAACTTGAAAATGCTTCGAATCGCAAGTTAAAATACCTATAAGACTAGGTAGAGAGAATCTAGTTTTTTGCTAACTAAACCATAAGGATATAGCATGAAAAAATTAGTATTAACTTCTTTGTTGGCGGTTTTTGCAGCGACGGGGGCAAACGCAGCAGCTATAAATGATAATCCATTGTACCGTCCAGATCAGGGAAAGTTCTATAGCGTTACAGAATTGGCTTCTCATTCAGAAGATTCTGATTCTTGGATGTTGGGCGAAAAGTTCGGATACGGAATTACTGATAAAGCGGCTATCTATATGAGTACTGATTTCAGCGAAAAAGATTGGTTTGATGGCATGGACTGGAATTCTTTCGAATTGGGCGCAGATTATCGTTTGTTGGATGATATGAACTGGAAGATTGATGCTTATGCATCTTATGCAGTAGACCCAGTTTGGGGTGATCATCAACCATTCTTGGATAAAGATTCTACAAAATACACCTGGGGTGTCGGTGTACGTGCAGGGTATATGACAGAGATGTGGACTGTTGCAGGTCATGTCGAGTTTAATTATTTGAATTCCGAATCATTTAATTGGGGTGATGATGGCTTCCATTCAATATTGGCAGGCTTAGATGGATTCTTGTCTTTGGATTCCAATTGGGCAGTATTGGTTGGTGCTGAATATCGCGGTATGTTAGATGATGAATTTGAAAATGCCGGTACGTGGACAGGTAAAATTGGTATGAACTACAACATTGATAATGATATGTTTGTTGGTGCATATCTGTCCGGCGAAATGGGACATGAAACAGGTGATTGGAAAGTTGCAGATGGCTTTGGCTTTGGCTTAAACTTTGGCGCACAGTTCTAATCAATTGTATGCAAATAAAACCCGGCCGTTTGGTCGGGTTTTTTGTGCAATGTATCAAAACTAAAACTGCCCAATTATATCATATTTAGCGATTTTTTGCAAAAATCTTTGACCTTGCAAATGACTTTATTCACAAGGTAAAATACCTATAAGACTAGGTAGAGAGAATCTAGTTTTTTGCTAACTAAACCATAAGGATATAGCATGAAAAAAATACTTTTAACATCTTTGTTGGCGGTTTTTGCAGTTTCAGGTGCTCAGGCGGCAAATTATTTCGTTGGCGGTTCTGCATCATTGTCTTTGGACGATACTCATAAGAATACCATAGAAGTTTCTCCAGAAATCGGGTGGTATTACAACGAAAATTGGGATTTCGGTTTGAATATGGATTTGGGATATGCGCGCTCTGATGCGGATAATGGTCTGTGGGGATATGGTATTGGTGGTTTTGCTCGTTATAAAGTTGCTCAGTTCGGCGACTTTAAGTTATTGTTGAAGGGGTCTGTTGGGGCGGCCTTTGCAACTGTTACATCAAATGTGGATGCGATAGACGGTGAAACGACAGCCGCATTGGCTGCGTCAATTGCTCCTATGGTAACATATGATGTTTCCGAAAGTTTGACACTATATGCTAATTTAAATTTCTTAGGAGTTAGTGCAAGTTATATGTTTGAAAATGATACACTGGGCATAGGTAATGACTGGGCGTTCAATGCTGGTGTGGATTCGTCAAATGTATTTAATACAGGTGACTTTAAAGTAGGTTTCTTGTATAACTTCTAGTGATGAATAATTTTTATGTCCCCGGACGGAAGTTCGGGGCTTTTTTTATGTGATTTGCTTCCTGTAGAAAATTGGTGCGTTGGTATGGCAATATTATAAACGAAGTTTAGGGTATTGGTTATGTTAAATAAAAATGTTGCCATAGTTGGTTTAATTTCGTTGAGTTTTTGTCCTGGTTTGGCTAAAGCAGAAGGTATTTTTGATGTCAGCCGCTTGACAGAAAATAATGAATTTTCTGCAACGTTTGGTGCCGAATTTAAAACTGGGGCAAATAAAAGTGGAACAGGTCATGACGATATTGCCTCTGGTAATATAGACGATATTGGTATGGAAATAGACTATACCTTTTTAGATGATTGGACGGTTTCATTTAGTACAAGTAATGATTATGCAGATTCTCAGGTTGGTATCAGTTACAAGGTTTTGACTAATAAGGGCTTTAAATTAGATTTGTCTGCAGATTATGGTATTGCGTGGACTAAAAACGCCAAGACAAATGAGCGAATAGGAAATAATAATGTGGATGCTGCGTTCCGTATCCATGGTATAGCAGGTGATATATTTCAATGGGCGGCGAAAGTGCAGGGAACTTTTGTTTTTGCAGAACCTAAAAATTTCTGGAATGTTGGTTTGACTTTGGAAGGTATGTATTATTTCGCGGCTAATTTAGCAACAAAAGTGGAATTACATTTCGGGTTAAAAGAAATTGATACGCCGGTAACTTTGTATGACAGGTCAATAAAAGCAGGTGTTGTTTATAATATGTCTGAAACTGCTTCTGTACATCCGTATATAAAATATCATTTTAAGACTAAAAATAGTGAGCATAGCGCAATCTTGCCGGATGACTATTGGAAGTTTGGGGCAGAATTTTCTGTAGTGTTCTAAAACTATTTTATTGCGACTGCAGTTTGTACACTAACAATTTTTTTGTCATTTTGTATACAGGTATAAGTTCCCAGATTTTTGCGATTTTCCAGCGTTTTTTTTGACTAAAAAACCTAGATTCTGCTTGACAATATGCGGGTTCGTGGTTATAGTATGTTCGCTTTCCGTGTAAACAAGGAAAGAAAAAAACACAGAAATCTGCATGGTCTGACGGATTTATAATCGCGGGTATCCCGTTGAAATAAGTCCGATACGATGCTTTGTGCAGATAAAAAAGGTACAAAAAACAAAGAGATTTTGAATGCCAACAGTAAATCAACTGATTCGGAAGCCTCGTAAAAAGGTAGTCGTTAAATCAACGGCGCCTGATATGATGGAAGCTCCGCAGAAACGTGGTGTTTGCACGCGTGTGTACACAACCACGCCTAAGAAACCTAACTCAGCTCAGCGTAAAGTAGCCCGTGTTAAATTGGCTAATGGGCGTGAAGTTACGGCATACATTCCTGGTGAAGGACATAATCTGCAAGAACACAGCGTTGTTATGATTCGTGGTGGTCGTGTAAAGGACTTACCTGGTGTAAAATATCATATCATTCGTGGTGTTTTGGATACAAAGGGTGTCGAAAGCAGAAAGCAGGGTCGTTCACTGTATGGTGCTAAGGTAAGTAAATAATTACACGCAGGTTGACTGTGTGAGTAATTTGGGATGTTCCCAGATGAAGAGATAAAAGGAAAACAATATGTCAAGACGTAAAAGTGCAACTAAACGTGAAATTTTGCCAGATTCAAAGTATAACAATCTGGTTGTTGCAAAATGTATCAATGTAGTTATGTGGGACGGCAAGAAAGAAGTTGCCGAAAACATCGTTTATGGTGCATTAGATAAACTGAAAAAGATTGCAAAAGACGGCGATGAATTGGCAGCGTTCTTGGAAGCTGTTGATGCGTTGAAACCATCTGTTGAAGTAAAAGGTCGTCGTGTTGGTGGTGCAACTTATCAGGTTCCTGTCGAAGTTCGTCCGGCGCGTCAACAAACGTTGGCATTGCGTTGGTTGATTATGTTTGCGCGCAAACGTGGTGAACGCTCTATGGAAGACAGATTGTTTGGTGAATTGCGTGACGCTTTGAATGGCCAGGGTGGTGCTTTCAAGAAAAAGATTGATACACATAAGATGGCTGAAGCGAATAAGGCGTTTGCTCACTTCCGTTGGTAATTTGTAGATAAATTATGAGTATAAGTGTAGCTAGGATAAACAAACAATAAAAAACAAGGAACTAATAATATGTCAGTAGGAAAAACTGCTCCTTTACATATGTACCGCAATATCGGTATTATGGCCCACATTGACGCTGGTAAGACAACTACGTCAGAACGTATTTTGTTCTATACAGGTAAAACATATAAAATTGGTGAAGTGCACGATGGTGGTGCGACCATGGACTGGATGGAACAGGAACAGGAACGTGGTATTACAATTACTTCAGCTGCAACTACATGCTTCTGGCGTGATCATCGTATAAATTTGATTGATACTCCGGGGCACGTAGACTTTACAATGGAAGTAGAACGTTCTTTGCGTGTTTTGGATGGTGCTGTTGCAGTTTTTGAATCTGTATCTGGTGTACAACCTCAGACAGAAACGGTATGGCGTCAGGCTGATCGTTATAATGTTCCTCGTATTTGCTTTGTAAACAAGATGGATCGTATTGGTGGAAATTTCTTCCGCTGTGTTGATATGATTCGTGAACGCTTGGGTGCAAATCCATTGGTTGTAAACTTCCCAATTGGCGCAGAATCTGACTTCCGTGGTGTTGTTGATGTTGTCGAAATGCGCGGTATTGTTTGGGAAGATGACTTGGGTAAAGACCCTCACATCATCGAAATTCCTGCTGAATTGAAAGAAAAAGCAGAAGAATTGCACAACAAACTGATTGAAGAAGTTGTAACTTTGGATGATGAAATTATGGAAGCGTACATGGAAGGTACTGTTCCAGATGTTGCGACCATTAAAAAATTGATTCGCAAGGGTACAATAAATCAGAGCTTTAACCCAGTTTTGTGTGGTACTGCATTTAAGAACAAGGGTGTTCAGCCATTGTTGGATGCTATTGTTGATTATTTACCGTCTCCGTTGGATATTCCTGCAATTAAAGGTACAGCAATGGATGGTAAGACTGTTATTGAACGTCACCCAAGTGCAAAAGAACCTTTCTGTGCATTGGCATTTAAGGTTGCAAACGATCCATTCGTTG
Organism: uncultured Alphaproteobacteria bacterium; assembly: GCA_944390125.1. Lineage (GTDB taxonomy): Bacteria > Pseudomonadota > Alphaproteobacteria > Rs-D84 > Rs-D84 > Enterousia. The sequence goes on along the minus strand of CALXOX010000001.1, from coordinate 176,584 downwards.
GAAACTTGATGTTCATCCGTATTTACTCTGGTAAGTTGGTATCTGGTTCATATATTTACAACTCTAACCGCGATAAACGTGAACGTGTTGGTCGTATGTTGTTGATGCACTCTAACCAGCGTGAAGAAATCAAAGAAGCGTCTGCAGGTGACATTATCACATTGGTTGGTATGAAAGAAACAATTACAGGTGATACTCTGTGTGATGAAGCAAATCCAATTATCTTGGAAAACATTCACGTTCCAGAGCCTGTTATGAGTATTGCTGTTGAACCAAAGACAAAAGCAGATATTGAAAAGATGTCTTTAGGTTTGCAGGCATTGGCAAAAGAAGATCCTTCTTTCCGCGTATCTGTGGACGAAGAATCAGGTCAGACAATTTTGGCCGGTGTTGGTGAATTGCACTTGGAAATTTTGGTTGACCGTTTGTCTCGTGAATTTAAGGTAGATGTAAACGTTGGTGAACCTCGTATTGCATACCGCGAAACATTTAGTAGACCTGTTACAGAAGAATACACACACAAGAAACAATCAGGTGGTTCTGGTCAGTACGCTCAGGTAAAGATTGAATTTGAACCTTTGGAACCTGGCTCTGGTTATGAATTTGAAAACAAGATTGTTGGTGGTGCTATTCCGAAAGAATACATCCCTGGTGTAGAAAAAGGTTTGAAGATAGCGCAGCAGACGGGTGTTCTGATTGGCTATCCGACTGTGGATTTCAAGGCAACATTGGTAGATGGTAAGTATCACGAAGTTGACTCTAATGTGTTATGCTTTGAAATAGCGGCGCGTGCTTGCTTCCGTGAAGCGATGAAGAAGTCTGCGCCAAAGTTGTTGGAACCGATTATGAAACTTTCGGTCAATACTCCGGAAGAATACGTCGGTGACATCATCGGGGACTTGAACAGTCGTCGTGGACAGATCAATGGTATCGAAACCCAATTCGGTAATCAGTTGATTTCAGCATTCGTTCCATTGGCTAACCTGTTCGGATATGTCAAAACGTTGCGTTCTTTGTCACAGGGGCGTGCAAATCCTTATATGGAATTGTCACACTATGCTGAAGTGCCACAGAATGTTGCGGATGAGGTTATTAAGAAACTGACAAAATAAAAAAATAAAAAAAGATTGTGATTTTTGATTTCTGGTTTATGATTTATGGTAATGAATCGGAAATCAGATTTCAGAAATCAAATTTAACAAAGCCCTAAGGAGAAAACTATGGCAAAAGAAAAGTATGTAAGAACCAAGCCACACGTCAATATTGGTACTATTGGTCACGTTGACCACGGTAAGACAACATTGACTGCAGCTATTGTTCACTACTATGGTGTTGGTGCTGATCAGGCAAAAGGTGTTGATCAGATCGATAATGCACCAGAAGAAAAGGCACGTGGTATAACAATCAATACTGCACACGTAGAATATGAAACAGAACATCGTCACTACGCTCACGTTGACTGCCCAGGACACGCGGACTATGTTAAAAACATGATCACCGGTGCTGCGCAGATGGACGGCGCTATCTTGGTTGTTGCTGCAACTGATGGTCCTATGCCACAGACACGTGAACACATTCTGTTGGCTCGTCAGGTAGGTATTCCAAAAATCGTAGTTTATTTGAATAAGTGCGATTTGGCTAACGACCCAGAATTGTTAGAATTGGTTGAAATGGAAATTCGTGAATTGTTGTCTGCAAATGAATTTGATGGTGACAACGCTCCGATTATTCGTGGTTCAGCAGTTTCTGCTTTGGAAGGTAAAAACGACGGTTTGGGTAAAGAATCAATTGACGCTTTGTTGAAAGCATGTGATGAATACATCCCATTACCAGAACGTCCAGTTGATAAACCGTTCTTGATGCCAATTGAAGACGTATTCTCCATCACAGGTCGTGGTACTGTTGTAACAGGTCGTATTGAATCTGGTACAGTTAAAGTTGGTGATGAATGCGAAATCGTTGGTTTGCGCCCAACACAGAAAACAACAGTTACCGGTGTAGAAATGTTCCGCAAATTGTTGGATCAAGGTGAAGCCGGTGATAACGTAGGTTTGCTGTTGCGCGGTACAAAGAAAGAAGATGTAGAACGTGGTCAGATTATCTGCAAACCGGGTTCTATCACACCGCACACAGAATTTGAAGCTGAAGTTTATATCTTGACGAAAGAAGAAGGTGGACGTCACACAGCGTTCTTCAGTAACTATCGTCCTCAGTTCTACTTCAGCACAACAGACGTAACAGGTACAATAACCTTGCCTGCAGATAAAGAAATGGTTCTGCCAGGTGATAACGTTCGTATCACAGTGCAACTGATTGCACCAATTGCTATGGACGAAGGTCGTCGCTTTGCTATCCGTGAAGGCGGACGCACTGTTGGCGCAGGTGTTGTATCAAAGATCATTAAATAATGAATGATACGGGTCGGTGTAACTGGATGAAAAACGCCAGTGATTACCGGCCCGAGTAACGATAAGGAAAACGAACAAATGGTACCAGCATCTAAAATTCGCATCAAATTGACGGCGTTTGATCACAGAGTCTTGATGGAATCTGTGGAGGAAATAGTCAAAACTGCAAAGCGCACTGGCGCAGATGTAGTTGGACCCGTTCGCTTGCCGACATTGATTAAGAAATTTACTGTAAACCGTTCTCCGCACGTTGATAAAAAATCACGTGAACAGTTTGAAATTCGCAATCACAAAGCGGTTGTTGATATTGTTAATCCAACCCCTCAGACAGTAGATGCATTGATGAAGTTGGATTTGGCGTCCGGTGTAGATGTAAAAATTAAATTGTAATAATTGTTTGTGTTAGTCGGGCGTAAATATGGTGTGTACAACCGACTAACCTACTAACGAATAGAGGCAAATTAAAATGAAACGTAGCGGTTTAATAACAACAAAAATAGGTATGACACGTTTGTACGACGATAACGGTGTCGCACATCCTGTAACAGTTTTGTCTGTTGGTGATTGTGCAGTTATTGGTAATCGTACAATGGAAAAGAATGGTTATGTTGCAAACATTTTGGGTATGCGTGAAGCAAAGGCAAAACATGTTGCTAAACCTCAGGCTGTTGCAGCAGAAAAAGCAGGCGTAAAACCATATCGCAAGGTAGTAGAATTTCGTGTTTCTGACGATTGTGTAATTCCAGCAGGAACACCATTGGTTGCGTCTCATTTTATTGCCGGTCAATTCGTCGATGTTCAGGCAACTAGCAAGGGTAAAGGTTTCCAGGGCGCTATGAAACGTCATAACTTTGGCGGTAAAGAAGCGACTCACGGCGTTTTGAAAGCACACCGTTCCATCGGTGGTACAGGTATGCGTGAATGGCCAGGTCGTGTTTTGAAAGGTAAAAAGATGGCTGGACAGATGGGTAATGAAACTGTCACAGTTCAGAATTTGAAAGTTTTTGGCGTTGATGAAGCAGAAAATTTAATTTTCGTTGAAGGCGCAGTTCCAGGTGCAAACGGCACATTCGTATTGGTCGTTGATGCAGTTAAAAAAGAACAGAAAGATCTGCCTGTTCCAACAATCATGAAAGTTGCAGAAGCAGCGGCGGAAACAACAGAATCCGCGGAACAACCAGCAGCAGAAACCGAAACAGAAACTGTTGCGGAATAATGAATAAAGGCAACAGATAGAGTAAGGTGGAAAAAATGCAAATAGATGTTATAAATTTTGATGGTAAAGCGGTCGGCAAAGTTGACTTAGCAGACCAGATTTTTGGGTTAGAACCGCGCGCAGATATTCTGCATCGTGTTGTTACGTGGCAGCGTGCAAAGTCTCGTGCAGGCACTCATGCGGTTAAAACAGTATCTGACGTTGAAGGTAGTGGTAAGAAAGCTTTCAAGCAGAAAAAGACAGGTAATGCACGTCAGGGTGAAAAATATAATGTTCACATGCGTGGTGGTGGTGTTGTTCATGGACCAGTTGTTCGTGATCACTCAATCGACCTGCCAAAGAAAATTCGTAGCTTGGGCTTGAAGATGGCTTTGTCTTCTAAAGCGAAAGATGGTAATTTAATCGTTATTGATTCTGAAAAATTGTCATCTGCAAAAACAGGTGCTTTTGCAAAACAGCTGAAAAAGTTGGATTTGAATTCTGCACTGTTTGTAGGGGCAGCAGAATTAGACGCTAACTTCAAGAAATCTGCAGCGAACATTCCAAACATTGATGCTTTGCCAACAATTGGTTTGAATGTTTTGGATATCTTGAATCATGACAAATTAGTTTTGACGGCTGATGCAGTCAAGGCGGTAGAAGCGCGCTTGGCATAATAAAATGCTATGAACGCAAGACGAAAAGGTATAACAAATGGCAGAAAAGAAAGTTAAAGCAGAGAAAAAAATCGTTGCGACCGCCAGTATTTATGATATACTACGTCGCCCGATAATCTCAGAAAAGGCAGCAAAGTTGTCTGAAAGCAACGGTATTGCATTTGAAGTTGCGGCAGATGCTACAAAAGAAGATGTTGCACGTGCTATTCAGGCGATTTACAATGTAAAACCAACAAAGGTAAACATTGTTGTTGTTAAAGGGAAAGAAAAATCTTTCCGTGGTCGTGGTACAGGCGTACAACGCACTGTTAAAAAAGCGTATGTATCCTTGCCAGCTGATGCAAAATTGGATTTGGCAGCGGCAAACGCATAAGTTAAACAAGTGTCTTGGCAGAGAACCCAGAAATAAGGATGCTATTGTCAAGACGTAAAAAAAGGTAAGAAAAAATGGCATTGAAGCATTATAAGCCAACAACACCGGGTAACCGTGGCTTGACACAGGTTGATCGCAGTTGTTTGCATCGCGGTGCGCCTGAAAAAGCGCTGACTGTTGGTTTGAAGTCTAAAGGTGGACGTAATAATTTTGGTCATGTAACAGTTATGCACCAAGGCGGCGGTCATAAACGTAAATATCGTTTGATTGACTTTGCTCGTAAAAAGAAGGGTGTACCAGCAACTGTTGTTCGTTTGGAATACGATCCAAACCGTACAGCGTTTATTGCATTGATTGAATATACAGATGGTGCACGTTCTTATATTTTGGCACCACGTGATTTAAAAGCTGGCGATGTTGTTATTTCCGGTGAACGTGAAGATATTAAACCGGGTAATGCAATGCCTTTGAAAAATATGCCAATCGGTACAATTGTGCATAATGTTGAATTGAAACCTGGTGCCGGTGGTCAGTTGGCCCGTAGTGCAGGTTGTTATGCGCAGTTGATGGGTAAAGACGGTGTCTATGCTCAGATAAAAATGAACAGCGGTGAGTTGCGCAAAGTTCATTCCGATTGTATGGCGACAGTTGGCAGTGTATCTAATCCTGACCAACGTAACGTCAACTTGGGTAAGGCCGGTCGCGCACGCTGGTTGGGTATTCGCCCATCTGTTCGCGGTATGGCACAGAACCCTGTTGATCACCCAATGGGTGGTGGTAATGGTCACTCTAAGGGCCACGAACCGGTATCACGTACAGGTATTCCAGCCAAGGGATATCGTACCCGTAGCAATAAACGTACTGCAAAGATGATCATCCGCAGCAGACATTTGGCAAAGAAGAAATAATAAGAAAATAACGGAGTAAATGATGTCTCGTTCAGTATGGAAAGGTCCTTATGTTCATCCGTCAATCTTGAAAAAGGTTGCGGTTGCTAACGAAAAAAATGACCATAAACCAATTAAGACTTGGTCTCGTAGCAGCACAATCGTGCCACCTATGGTTGGTTTGACTTTTGAAGTTCACAATGGTAACAAGTTCATTCCTGTTTCAATCGTTGAAGATATGATTGGACACAAGTTGGGTGAATTTGCTCCAACGCGTACGTTTAAAGGTCACGCGGCTAATAAAAAAGCAGCGGCCGCTAAGAAATAATGACTTCCGGCAACTAACTGGAATATAAAGAATAGGGTAACAGTTATGACAACGACAAGATATGGAATTAAAGATAATCAGGTTCGTGCGTTTAACAAGATGATTCGCATTAGCCATCAGAAACTGAATTTGGTTTGTGATTTGGTTCGCGGTTTGCCAGTTGAACGTGCAATTGATGTCTTGAAGTTTTCTAAAAAGCGCGTATCTGGTGAAGTATTGAAAACTTTATTGTCTGCCATCGCAAATGCAGAACACAACAAAAATCTGCCGGTGGAAAGCTTGTACATCAAGGAAATTTGGTGCGGTAAAGCGTTGACAATGAAACGTATTTTCCCAGGACCACGTGGTAGTGCGCGTCCAATTTTGAAACCATTTTCAAATTTGACAATTGTTTTGGAATCTGGCGTTGCACCTGCAAAGAAAACTGCAAAGGCAGCTAAGAAAGAAACAAAAGCAAAGGCAAAATAAGTAATCGTGGCAAGTGGTATGGAAGGTAACTTCCTGAATAAAGGTCTGTGCCGGACTTTCAAGAACACTTGCCATAAAACAGTAAGGAAAAAGTAAAATGGGACAGAAAGTATCACCAATCTCATTGCGTGAGTTTATCAACAAAGTAACAGATTCACGCTGGATCGCGGGTAAAAAAGAATATGCTTCGCTGTTGGCAGAAGATATTAAAATCCGCAACTTTATTGAAAAGAAATTAAAGAAAGCTGGTTTGGCAAGAGTTGTTATTGAACGTTTTGCTAAAAAGGTAGTGGTTACAATTCACACTTCTCGTCCAGGTATGATTATCGGTAAAAATGGTGCTGATATTGAAGCATTACGCAACGACATTAAGAAATTGGTTAAAAATGACCAGGTTGTTGTAAATATTTATGAAGTTCGTCGTCCGGACTTGAACGCACAATTGGTTGCGCAAAGCATTGCGCAGCAAATCGAAGGTCGTGTTTCCTTCAAACGCGCAATGAAGAAAGCTGTTCAGAATGCTGTTAAAGCAGGTGCACAGGGTATAAAGGTTATGTGCTCTGGTCGTCTGAACGGTGCTGAAATCGCTCGTAGCGAACAGATTCGTGAAGGTCGTATTCCTTTGCATACATTGCGTGCTGATATTGACTATGCGTCAATTCAGGCAAAAACAACTTACGGTGTTATCGGTGTAAAAGTTTGGATTTACACAGGGGATGTCGTAAATAAAGAAAAGCTGGCTTCTGAAATGGCTCGTCCAACTGAATATGCCGGCAGCAGCGAAAGAAAAAGCAAATAATTTTTGACGGCATCTATATGGTGCCGAGCAATCAAAAATTAAACAAAGAAATTAAAAGGTTATTATTATGTTGATGCCAAATAAAACAAAATTTCGCAAACAGCACAAAGGCCGCATTCATGGCGTTGCCAAGGGCGGCAGCGAATTGGCGTTCGGTTCTTTCGGTTTGAAGGCTATGACACCAGAACGTGTTACAGCGCGTCAGATTGAAGCTGCACGTCGTGCAATCACTCGTCATATGAGACGTATGGGTAAATTATGGATCCGCGTATTCCCAGACGTTCCAGTAACAAAGAAACCTGCTGAAGTCCGTATGGGTAAAGGTAAAGGTGCAGTTGAATACTGGATTTGCCGTGTAAAACCGGGTCGTATCTTGTTTGAACTGGATGGTGTTAAACCAGAAGTTGCATACGAAGCATTTGCTTTGGCTGCCGCTAAGTTGCCGGTTAAAACCAAAGTTGTTGAACGTAAGGTAAACTAAGTTTAATTTGCACACCGTTTAAACGGGGCAGGGCTAAAAGGTTGAAAAAATGGCAGAAAAGAAAGTTGAAAAAGAATCTTTGACAGCAGAAGCGTTGCAAAGCAAACTGGAAAATCTGAAGAAAGAACAGATGGAACAGCGCTTTCAGCATGCAGCGGGTCAGATGGCGAAACCTCATGTAATTCGTCAGACTCGTCGCGAAATTGCGCGCGTAAAAACAAAGATGAACGCAGCAAAAAAATAAAAATTGCCGATTTTTGTTGAGATTTCTAAAATTTTAGTTATCATATTGCGAAATCGGGTATAAAAAGGTGATTTTGTTCGGGCAATTTTATGTTGAACGGATAAAACAAATAAACGATAAAAGGGACAAAAGTTATGCCAAGACGTATACTGCAAGGAACAGTAAAAAGTACAGCAAATGACAAGACGGTCGTTGTAGAAGTTGAACGTCGTTTCCGTCATCCTCTGTATGGTAAGTTCGTGAAGCAGAATAAAAAATACAAGGCACACGATGAAAACAACGAATATAAAGTTGGTGATATCGTTGCTATTGAAGAGCATCGCCCAATTTCCAAGACAAAATCTTGGGCCGTTAAAGGACGCGTAGGCGTTTCTAAAGACGAAACAGTGGACGTTGCAGAGTAATGTCACAACAGGTTCTTTGAGGCGCATTGCGCAGTCGGAACCTATAACAAAGCGGCGGGGGATTGCCCCGCTTGCAGGAAAAAGGTGAAGTGTTATGATACAAAATGAAACAGTTATGACAGTTGCCGATAACTCTGGTGCACGTAAAGCTATGTGTATCAAGGTTTTAGGTGGTTCTCATCGTCGTTATGCGACTGTTGGCGACAAGATTGTTGTTGCTATTAAAGAAGCGATTCCACGTGGTAAAGTACAGAAAGGTACCGTACAGCGTGCTATCATTGTTCGTACGAAATTCCCAGTGAAACGTCCGGACGGTTCTATAATTCGCTTTGACGACAATGCAGTCGTATTGATAAACAAAAATAATTTTGAACCAATTGGTACACGTATTTTTGGGCCGATTGCGCGTGAAGTTCGCCGCAAATATGACGTTCAGAAAATCGTATCTTTGGCACCCGAAGTTATATAATATTGGGCTGAATTCAATAGACAAAGGGTTATAAAATGAAAATCAAGAAAGGCGATGAAGTCGTAGTTATTTCGGGAAAGTACAAGGGCGTCAAAGGAAAAGTTCTGGAAGCGCGTCCAACAGAATCCCGCGTTGTAGTTGAAGGTGTCAATCGTCGTAAATGGCACGTGAAACCAACACAAGAACAACCAGGTCATATTGTTGACCGTGAAGCCCCAATACACGTTTCTAACGTTGCATTGGTTGATCCTAAAACCAAAAAAGCAACTCGCGTTGGTTACAAGGTAGAGGGTGATAAGAAAGTTCGCATTGCAAAAAAGTCTGGTGCGGAGTTATAATAAAAAACTGGTTCCCGCTGTTACGGGAACAAAACGTTAAGGAATAAAAAATGCAAAGCAGATTGCGTGAAATTTATGAAAAGCAGATTGTTCCTGAATTGGTTAAAGAATTCGGGTACAAGAATAAATATGAAGTTCCAAAACTGACGAAAATCGTTTTGAACATGGGTGTCGGTGAAGCGGTTTCTGATAAAAAGAAATTAGACTCTGCTGCTGCTGACTTGACGGCAATTGCTGCACAGAAAGCAGTTATTACAAAAGCTAAAAAGTCCATCGCAACATATCGTTTGCGTGAAGGTCAGCCTATTGGAACAAAGGTAACTTTGCGTGGTAAAAGAATGTATGATTTCTTGGATAAGTTGATTGTTGTTGCATTGCCACGTGTAAAGGACTTCCGCGGTTTGTCAAAATCTAAGTTTGATGGTCGTGGTAATTATGCTTTCGGTATCAAGGAACACTTGATATTCCCAGAAATTTCTGTTGATAAGATTGATGCGATTCGTGGTATGGATATCGTTATCGCAACAACGGCAAAGACAGATGATGAAGCGCGTGCATTGCTGACTAAAATCGGTTTGCCGCTGGTTTTGAAATAATAAAAGGTATTAAAGATGGCTAAATTAGCGTTGATAAACAAACAAAAAAGACGTGAGAAATTGGTCGCTAAGTACGAAAGAAAGCATGACGCAATCAAGGCTAAAATGTCTGTGAATGCTACGCCAGAAGAACGTATGGAAGCGATGAAGAAATTGGCAAAATTACCACGTAACGCGAATGCAACTCGTTTGCATAATCGTTGCTCGGTAACGGGTCGTGCACGCGGTTATTTCCGTTTGTTCGGTTTGTGCCGTCAGCAGGTTCGTACAATGGCGTCCGAAGGTAAACTGCCGGGCGTTCGTAAGTCCAGTTGGTAATTTTGTAAATATTAAACCCCAGTTGTGGACAATGCAGCTGGGATTCAGTTTGGGGAAACCCACTGAGTAACAAGGAGTAAAATAGATGTCATTATCACACCCAATCGGAGATATGCTGACACGTATTCGTAACGGTCAGAATGCCGGTAAAGAATTTGTAACCGTTCCAAACAGCAAATTGCGTGCTGCAGTTTTGGCTGTGTTGAAGGACGAAGGTTTTATTACTGATTTCCGCAAAGAACAAATTGACGAACATCGTTCAAATTTGGTTATTGAATTGAAATATGTTGGCGGAAACGGTGCTATCCAAGAAATTACAGTCGTTTCAAAGCCAGGTCGTCGTGTTTACTCTGGCAGTGCAAAAATGCCAAAAGTCTTGAACGGTTTGGGTATTGCAATTGTTTCTACGCCAAACGGTGTTATGACTGATCACAAGGCGCGCTTGATGAACGTCGGCGGTGAAGTATTGTGCAAGGTTATCTAATATATAGTGAGGATTGAATTATGTCTCGTGCAGGAAAACATCCAGTTAAATTGAAAGAAGGCGTTTCAGCGGCAATTGCAGGCGACGTCTTGACTATCAAGGGCCCAAAGGGTGAAGTAAAACTGTCTTTGGATACGAAACATGCAGGTCTGGTTGACGTTGTTGTTGAAGCAGAACACGTTGTTGTAACACCAAAAGATGCAGAAGACAAAACTTCTCGTGCTATGTGGGGGACAATGGCTCGTAACGTTCGTGCAGCTATTGAAGGTGTAACTGACGGCTTTAAGAAAGAAATGTATATGAAAGGCGTTGGTTATAAGGCTTCTGTCAACGGAAACAAATTGGTCCTGGTTGCGGGTTATTCTCATGATGTTATCATGGAAATTCCAGAAGGTTTATCTGTAAAAATGGGTGATACACCAACGGAATTTGCTATCATGGGTATAGATAAGTGCTTGGTCGGTCAATTTGCTGATAAGGTACACAAGGTTCGTAAGGCAGACCCATATAAGGGTAAAGGTATCTTCTATAAGGGCGAAAGAATCCGCCGCAAGGAAGGTAAAAAGAAATAATAAATAAAGGGTAATCTCCGCTGTTACGGGGATTGGAAAAAAGGAAACACAATGTTGAAACATTTGTCTACAGAAGAAAGACGCACATTGGCAAACCGCGGTGCGTTGAAAAGAAAGAACCCAGGCAAAATCCGCTTGTCGGTTTTTCGCTCTGGTCGTCATATTGAAATTCAAGCTATTGACGATACAAAAGGCCACACAATTTGTGCTGCTTCGTCAAAAGAAAAAGATTTCAAAGGCAAGGGCTGGAATGTAGCCGGCGCAGAATTGGTTGGTAAAGCGTTCGCAGAACGTGCAGTTAAAGCCAATATCGCTGACAATTGCTATTTCGACCGTGGCGGTTATCGCTATCACGGCCGTATCAAGGCACTGTGCGAAGCTATCCGCGCAGGTGGGGTTAGAATTTAATCAGAGTTTTCTGAATATACGGAGTTTATAAATGGCACGTTTTGATGATAAAAAATTACAAACGGATAATTTGGTAGACAAATTAGTTTCTATCAACCGCGTTTCTAAAACGGTAAAAGGTGGTCGTAATATGTCTTTCTCGGCCTTGGTAGTGGTCGGTGATAAGGCAGGTCGTGTTGGTTTCGGTAAAGGTAAAGCTTTGGAAGTTCAAAGCGCAGTACAGAAAGCAACAAAGGCTGCAAAAGCAAAAATGATTCGTGTACCTTTGAAAGAAGGTCGCACTTTGCATCATGATGCTTCTGCTAAATACGGTGCAAGTAAGTTAGTTGTTCGCAGTGCAGTTCCAGGTACTGGTATTATTGCTGGTGGTGCGTTGCGTGCAGTTTTCGATTGCTTGGGTGTTCAGGACGTTGTTGTAAAATCTCAGGGATCAAATAATCCAAACAACATGATTCGTGCAGTGTTCAATGCGTTCGAAAAAATGAACTCTCCAAAAACAGTTGCGGCACGCCGTGGTAAAACTGTTGCAGAAATTATCGCGGGTCGTGATGGTAAGAAACTTGAAAATACAGAAACCGCGGAAGATAAATAATTTGGACTTGCGCCAGTAAAAACGGAGAAAGTATTATGGCAAAAATAATTGTTAGACAGTATAAAAGTATCGTTGGCCGTCCAGAAACGCAACGCAAAGTTGTTGCTGCTTTGGGACTGGGGCGTATCGGTAAATCTAAAGAATTAGAAGATACACCAGCAGTTCGTGGTATGGTTGCCAAGGTTTCACATTTGGTTGAAATCGTAGAGAAATAAATTAGTAAACCGAGTACGTCTGATGACGTGCGCATAGAATTATGTTATAATCATAATTCGCAGGAAAAAGGAAAAACAAAATGAAACTGAATGCTTTGATGGATAATTTTGGGGCTCGTGCAAATGCCAAACGCGTTGGTCGCGGTATCGGTAGTGGCATGGGTAAGACTTCTGGTCGTGGTAATAAAGGTCAGAAAGCACGTAGTGGTTCTCGCAAACAGGCTACTTTCCAAGGTGGTCAGATGCCAATTTTGCGTCGCTTCCCGAAATTTGGATTTAACAATCCTTTTGCTAAGGAATATGTAACAATCAACTTGGGTGATATTGAAAAGTTTATTGCTGCAGGTAAGATTGATGCAAAGTCTCCTATTACAATTGATTCTTTGATGAATGCTAAAATTATCAATCGTACGAAAGATGGTTTGAAAGTATTGGCCAAAGGTGAAATTAAAACATCTGTAAATATCATTGCTGAAAAGTGGTCTAAAGCTGCTGAAGAAGCAATTGTTAAAGCAGGTGGTTCTATCAAGAACAAATAATTCATATAATTTGCATCCGGTTTTGCCGGATGCAAAAACAATTAAAAGTTCGTTCGCATGAAATTTTTGAGAGAATTTTTTGGAAATATGTCCGATTTGCAAAAGCGCATATTGTTTACTTTGGGTGCGCTGATTGTTTATCGTATCGGTTCTTTTATTCCATTGCCGGGGGTAAATGCTTCTGCAATCTTGCACTTGTTTACAGGTGAAGGCAGCGGTATGATGGGGATGTTCGATATGTTTGCTGGCGGATCTTTATCTCGTATGTCCGTGTTGGCTTTGAATATATTCCCTTACATCTCTGCTTCTATCGTGTTGCAATTGCTGACTGCAACCAGTAAGTCTTTGAATGAGCTGCGTAAAGAAGGTGAATCGGGACGTATAAAAATCAACCAGTATACTCGTTATTTGGCGGTATTCTTGGCTGTCGTCCAAGGTTGGGCTGTGGTTCGTGGTTTGGAATCTATGGCGCCTGTAAATGGTGTCGCAGCGGTTGTAAATCCTGGTTTCGCGTTCGAATTGTCCGCAATTATTGCTTTGGTCGGTGGTACCGTATTCGTTATGTGGTTGGCTGAACAGATTACTGCGCGTGGTATAGGGCAGGGGGCGTCACTACTTATCTTTGCAGGTATTATCGCTGAAGTTCCTGGTGGTATTGCGCAATTGTTCTCTTTGGGGTCAGTTGGACAAATTTCACCAGCGATGATTGCTTTAATTGTTGCTTTTGTCGTAGGTATAGTCGCATTGATTGCTTTCTTTGAACAGGCACAGCGTCGTATTCAAATTTTGTATCCTCGTCAAGTTATGGCGAATGGAGTTATGAATACGAATGCATCTTATTTGCCTATCAAAGTAAATATGTCTGGTGTTATGGGACCTGTTTTCGCAGCAAGTGTCATGATGCTGCCTGCATTCGTTCAGCGTTTCGTACAGAGTGAAAACCCAATTGTTCAGTCTGTTATGGGGTTCTTTACGTATGGTACATGGACATATATCATCACATATACAATATTGATAGCTTTCTTTGCTTATTTCCAGACGGCCGTTATATTCAATTCAGAAGAAACTTCTAATAATTTGAAGAATGCAGGTGGATATATTCCAGGTGTTCGTCCTGGTGAGCAGACTATGCATTATTTGGATAGTGTTGTTTCTCGTACTACAGCGATTGGTGTCTTGTATCTGATTGTCGTTTGCGTTGTTCCTATTATTTTGAACTCGCATTTAGGTATGCCTTTGACGATTGGCGGTACAAGTGTCTTGATCGTTGCTGGTGTTGTTTTGGATACTATGAACCAAGTACAATCTTATTTGGTTGCAAAGCAATATAGAAGTGTTATTAAAAAGGCACAGAAAAAGGGGCGTTTCCGTTAAAGATATTTACAAGAATATCAGCGGAAAACGAAAACAAAAATTTGACTTTTGCGGCATTTTGTATAAAATAGTGCAGCAAAATAAAATACTCATCAGAACTTAGGTACTAGGTTAGGATGTGTTTGGTATCGGTTCGCGAGTTTTGCGTACCGCAGTTAAATAAAAAGGAAAATGAAAAATGGCACGTATAGCAGGTGTTAACATTCCGACAGAAAAGCGTATCGAAATCGCGCTGCAGTACATTCATGGTATTGGCCCAGCCAAAGCGGCTCAGGTTTGCCAGGCTTTGAAGTTGAAAGACGGTTTGCGCGCAAAAGACTTGACTGACGAGGATGTTGTTAAAATTTCGAATTATATCGAACAAAACTTTAAAGTAGAAGGTGACGTCCGTCGTGAAGTCGCAATGAATATCAAACGTTTGCAGGATTTGAAAACGTATCGTGGTATTCGTCATCGTAACCGTTTACCAGTTCGTGGTCAGCGTACTCAGACAAATGCTCGTACTCGTAAGGGTAAGCGCGTCGTGGTTGCTGGTTCCGCAGTAAAGGGTAAATAATTTAACACAGGTAGAGATTAACACGATAGTTAATTGAAGACATCTAAAAAGGTAAATATAAAATGGCAGTTACAAAAGCTAAAAAGAAAGTCGTAAAGAAAGTATCACATGGCATAGCACACGTGGTCGCGACAAATAACAATACACGTATTACAATCACAGACCAGTCTGGTGCTGTTTTGACTTGGGCAACAGCTGGTGCGAATAACTTTAAGGGCGCAAAGAAATCTACTCCATACGCCGCAACTGTTGTTGCAGATGCGGTTGGCAAAAAAGTTGCTGAAATGGGGATGAAGACAGTTGATGTTTTGATGCGTGGTATTGGTCAGGGTCGTGAATCTGCTGTCCGCGGTTTGGCGAATGCTGGGTTGATCGTTCAGTCTATTACAGATACGACACGTATTCCTCACAACGGCTGCCGCCCGAAAAAAGTACGTCGTGTTTAATGACAATAAAAATCTGCCAATCGGCAGATTTTTTATTTTTAAAAACAAACGCCTCAGTAATAAGGCGTTTAAATTTTTATTATCGTGCGCATGTACCACAATGTGGATTGGGCGCGTCTATAAAACGACGAGTTGCATATGTCCCAGCTGGTTTATATGTTACAACTGGTTCATATACTTGATAATGATCTATTACTTCTGTGTATGTTTTTACACGAACCGGTGCTAATTTTTTTGCTGCTGGTTTTGCGCAGTCACAACCACGTGCAACTTCTAATGAAGAAGCGTAACGGCAAGGTGCCGGTTTGGCAGCTGGTTTTGGTAATGGTTTTGGTGCCGGTGCGGTATATGCAGCATCAGAATACGTTACTGTATCAATGTAAATTTTTTCATATGTATTGATTGTTTCTGTCTCTGTGTAAATGCCGGCATATGCACTTATGCATGTACCAATTGCGCAAGCAAACAAACACAATAAAAATATTTTTTTCATTAGTAATCCCTTTTGGTTTTTATTCACAATAGTACAATATTTATTAGTTGTCAACTTTTTAAATTCGATTAAAAATGGTTCTGAAAGGGCAATAATTATTTGACTTTTGTTGTTTTGTGTTATAGAATTCGCGGGCGTGTTGGAGTAATTCCGATATAGCCGCATTGGCGAAAATGATAAACTAAGCCTAATGGAGGATTTTATGATTGAAAAAAACTGGGTTACTTTAATTAAACCCAAAAAACTGAACATCAAAGTTGATGAACATAATCCAAATCAAGCAACTTTAATCGCAGAACCGTTGGAAAAAGGTTTTGGTTTGACATTGGGAACAGCATTACGTCGTGTTCTGTTGTCTTCTTTGCAGGGTTGTGCACCAATTTATATTAAAATTGATGGCGTTCAGCATGAATTTTCTAGTATTTCTGGTGTTCGTGAAGACGTTACAGATATTATCTTGAATTTGAAAGGCGTTTATTTCAAAGCTTTGACGGAAGGTCAGCACAAAGCAACTTTGAAAGTAAAAGGGCCTGCTGTTGTTACTGCTGGTATGATTGAAACAACGGGTGGTGTCGAAGTTATGAATAAGGACGCTGAAATTTGCACATTGGATAATGGTGCAAGTTTGGATATGGAAATTACTTTATCAACAGGTCGTGGATATGTTCCAGCGTCTGCACATGCTGATGGTTTGCCATTAGGTGTAATTCCAGTTGATTCAATCTTCTCACCAATTTTGAATGTTGCAACTGAAGTTTCAGAAACTCGTGTTGGTCAGAGTACAGATTATGATAAATTGGAAATGACGGTTAAAACAAACGGTTCTGTTTCTCCAGAAGATGCAATTGCTTTGGCAGCGCGTATTTTGACAGATCAGCTGGTTGTCTTTATCAACTTTGAAGATCCTGCCCAAATCAATGCTCCTGCTGAAGAAGAAAAAGCAAAAGATGCATTGCCTTTTGATCCAAAATTGTTAAAGCATGTTGATGAATTGGAATTGTCGGTTCGTGCAAATAACTGCTTGAAGAACGACAAAATCAATTGGTTGGGTGAATTGGTTCAGAAGACAGAAGCAGATATGTTGAAAACACCAAACTTTGGCCGTAAGTCTTTGAATGAAATTAAAGTTCAATTGGAAGCTATGGGCTTGAGCTTGGGTATGGAAGTCCCAGGTTGGCCACCAGAAAATATTGCTGAATTGGCTAAAAAGTATGAGGACCCATACAAATAATAAAAATCTTGACGTCGGCCGGTGTTCATAGCACAATACTCGCTGTGGACACCAGTTGGTGTCAGGGGCGTTTAGATGAAAAATAAGAAAAATAAAAAAGAAAAGTTTTTAGAAGGTCAGAGTGTATTGGCTCAGATTTTTCGCATTTTATTTTTTGGACAGTCTAAGCAAAAGTAATCCGTGCTACTGAAAGAAATTTTAGGGTGCGGCGTCTCTAACAAATCCCCGGTTTTCTGGGGCGGAAACAAAAAGGAGTAATCGATGAGACATATGAAAGCAGGTCGTACTTTCAATCGCGACACTAATGCACGCAAGGCTATGTTTATTGGCTTAGCAAAAAATTTGATTGAAAAAGAACAGATTAAAACAACTTTGCCAAAAGCAAAAGATTTGCGTAGTGTTGTTGAAAAGCTAATTACACGTGCAAAGGTTGATACAGTTGCAAATCGTCGTTTGGTTGCAAGTGAATTGGGTAATAATTCTTCTGCAACAGTAAAAAAATTGTTTACTGTTTTGGGCCCTCGTTATGAGAAACGTCCAGGCGGTTACACACGTGTATTGAAAGCTGGTTTCCGTTACGGTGACGCTGCACCTATGGCGATTATTGAATTGGTTGATCGCGATGTGAATGCAAAGAAAGTTGTAAAAAATGCCGATGCTGCTGAAGAAAAAGCAACAAAGGCTGCAGCAGAAAAAAGTGAAGCTGCAGATGCTGAAGAAGCAACAGCTGAAAAAAAGACTGCCGCAAAGCGTCGCACAACGAAAAGCAAATAAGAAAACCGCCTTTTGGCGGTTTTTTTTATCTGATTCTTTGAAGAACTACAATCATTTCTGAGTTTGCTTTCTTTTTGTTTTGTTGTAGTAAACCTATCTTTGCCCAGTGTTTAAATTTTTGAGAGGCTTCATAGAACGCTTTTCTATTACGGTGAATCCCCCAGCTGCCTGTTTGGGCAATTATATAGCCTTGGGGGCGAACATAGTTGCGCAGTGAAACTAATGTTTTAGAAATTTGCTCTGGGGTCATGTATTCAAGAATGTTTGATAAATTTATGACATCGTATTCTTGCAATAAATGTGAGTGTAGAGAATTTATATCTGTCCAAATAAACTTGAATGGACTAGATATCGCTTTTTTCATTTGTGCAAATTCTTCTTCTGTTGGCAGAATTTCTATATAGCTTTCTGGTGATAGACCATTGCTGAAAATAGGGTATTCGTCCATTTCTTTTATAAAATAGGCGCTATTTTGTGGAATATCAGTTGCTATATCTGAAATTTGATGTATATCAGATACTTTGTCTTTGTTGCGCATGTCAAATATCATGCTTATATATTCGTCACGTGTTAGTTTTTTGATGGCGGCGGATTTTATATCCATTGCCACTTTTGCGCAAAAAGATATATCAAAAGTGTCAACCGTTTTTGCGCCATTCATGGCATAAAATATCGGTTGATCGCCACTGCCGGCAACGGTTAGAACTTTGTTTGCGCGTGTTTTCGTTAGGCCAGATACCCAACGTATGTCTTCGTTAGTTAAAACATAAGCGGGAGAATAATATGAAAATCCTAGTCCCATATTGTGAAAAGGTCGACCATTAGAGGTCTTTATATACTCTTTTTTTGCGTCATTTATATTAAAAATTTTTACAGAACTCTTCATTTTATAGTCCTTTTGTCTTACCCATTATTATATAGTACAAAATATTCAATTGTCAATAGCGAGAATTTTTTTCTTAGAAAAGTTATGTAGTTAGTAAAAAATGCTTTCAATAAATTTAAGAAATATGGTAGAATTGTACGAATAGGAAGGGTCTTTTAATGAAAAAAATTGCAATTTTTTGTGCTTTATTGCTAGGTGTCAGCGCTACAGCGAATGCCGCGACTGCAGTGAATCCACGTGGTCAATCGGCTTCTGGTACAACCAATAATGCGTCAACTACTGGAACGCGAACTGGTACAGCCGCTGCAAGAAGTGCTACAACGGCTCGTAGTGCGACGGGTACTCGTAGCTCAACGACAACGTCAACGACGGCTCGTAGTGCAACTGCTGGGCGCACCACGGTTAGTCGTACACCGACATCTGCTTCCACAAGCTCAACGACAAGCACCGCACGTAGTGCGACTGTTGCTGCGCGTGCGGGCGCAACGCAAAAAGTTATTGGTACAGGCACAACAGTTGCTGCAGCAAATGAAAATGTTGTTGTAAGTGAGGCCTGTCGTCAGAAATATTATGGTTGTATGGATTCTTTCTGTATGCTTGATAATGATAGTGGAGGGCGCTGTATTTGCAGCGATAAAAACGCAGAATATGATGATATATTAGCACAGATTGAAGCGTTGGATTTGCAGTCTTATCAAATGGCTACATATGGTGTGGAAAGAATAGAAATGGGTGATGCGGCAGATGTCGCAATTGCAAATGCGAATGCTGTGGCGCAATCCATCATGAATGATACCTCTAAAGAGGAAGAAAAAAAGAGTCTTGATTTAACATCTTGGTTGTCCCCTGTTGATTTTTCGTCAGATGATGTTTTTGCTGATACCGGTACATTGCAAAGTCCAATTGAAGGTAAGGAAGGTGATGCGCTTTTTAGTGCGTCCAATCAAATATGTGTACAACAAATGCCAGAGTGCGAATCTGAATTGTCAATGTTGCAGCTAATGTATGCTCAGCAGATAAGAAGTGATTGTACTGCGTATGAAAATAGTTTGAAACAACAGAAAAATGCCAGTGCACAAAAATTATACGCTGCAGAGCAGGCTTTGCGTGAAGCAGCGCTGGAACAGTATCAGACAGCGAACAAGTATGATTTAGGTCAATGTACAGTAGAGTTTAAGAACTGTATGGTAACAACAGGTGGCTGTGGGGATGACTTTTCTGGATGTGCTTCAATTGCGGCGTTTGATTCAACCAGCACACGTGGTAATAAAAAGGCTTCCACGTACGAAATACAAGGAACTGTAACAAGTATCGAAATTCAGGCATCTACATATGATATTTTGTTGTCTAAGAAGCCTCTGTGTGAATCTGTAACTAAACAGTGCCAGTTGGTTGCCGATCAAGTTTGGGATACTTTCTTGAAGGAAGTTGCGCCTCAGGTAAAATCTGCAGAATTGATTGCTGAGAACAACGCCAGACAGAACTGTATTGGTAATATATCTTCTTGTTTTCAACAAGCATGTAAAGACACAATGGATCCAAATGATCCTGATGGGTCTTATGATTTATGTTTGACAAGACCTGAAACTATGCTGAATTTGTGTCAGGTACCTTTGAATGCTTGTGGTATTTCTACGGCTTCTGCGGAAGATGCACAAGAGTCTGATATTTGGGATTTTGTCGTTGCTAGATTGGCGGCAATGCGAGTTGATTCTTGTACCCAGTCTGTCAAGCAATTGTTACAAAGTGAAGATAGGTGCGGATCTGATTATACTCAATGCATCGGGTTGGATTTAGAGGCTATACAGGATTTGATCCCACAAGAGTCTCTTGTTGCCTGTCAAGAAAATGGTCAGCAAAAATCTATGGAGGATATAAATAATATTATTCAGGGTATTCTATTAAATCTTGACAATTCATTGATGACGGCTTGCCAAGATGCGGTTATAAATAAAATGACTGAGGTTTGTGGTGATGCGTCCGGTTGTGAGGCAGCCTTCTCTGAAGATAAGGAATTTGGTACGGATGGTATGGCTATAAATATGGATCAAGCAGATGAATTACACATAATAGGTCTATTGGATTTTGGGGCTTTAGGAAATTCTTTGAGCTCATCAGCAATGGATGTATCTGGGGAGAAAGCAACTATGTTAGATGTTGTAAATGGTTGGACTCCAGAATCTTATTCGCCTGAAAATGCTTCTAAGTATTTGAGTGCCTCAAGATTGAATGCCCAAAATATTGTCAATAAAATACGTGCGGTGGTCAATATGGTTGCAAATGATGAACAGGTAAAGACTTGTACTCAAGGTCGTGATATGAGTCAGATTAGGGGGACAAGTAGGAATGTTGTTAATCGTACAGAGGCAAGGTATCCGAATTTATTAGATAGCTATATACAGGTAATCGTAGATTCCGGACTAAGTGTCGCGAAAGCAAATTATGATACTGAAAAGACACAATTATTGAAAGAAGCTACAGCTAAAATTTCTGAGATTGCCGAGGAAGCGGGTGATATTAGTGGTGGCGGAATGTGTTACGACAAGTCTATTTATGGCGAGTTGGATATAATGAAACAATAGAGGTTAGTATGAGAAAAATCTTGTTTGCTATTTTTGTAGCTATGTTTGTTCCTGTGACTGGTTTTGCAAAATGCAGTGGTGATGATATAGGTACCGATTATTGGGGGAGAACATATGGTTGTGCTTGTAGTGGTGGGGGTGTAAACGAACAAAAAAGCCGTGGTAATACTATATTGGCTAAAAATCCTGGTAAAATATTAAAATGTGACGGTTGTTGGCTTTTTTGTAATGATCGATGGGTTCAGCGGGATGGTGGTTGGTGTTCTAATGTACCGGATCAGAAGTTGAATGCGAATATGATTGTTGTTATGGATGAAGCCAGAAAATGTTGGACGCGTCGCTGTCCAGACAATACGTATTTTGTCGGAACAAAAGATGGGGGTGTTGACTATTCTAAGTGTGTTCAGTGTACCGGGACTAATCAGGTGGCACAAGATGGTATATGTTGGAACGTTCCGTGTGGAATAGGTAGTGATGATACCAATCCACAAACAAAGGATAAGGTTTTTGGAACCGAGGTCGTTATTTTTAATGGTAAATGTATGCCTATATGCGATGTTCAAACTTCGGGTGCGGTTTATGATACAGAAGATAGCACGTATATAAGTATAAAAATTATGAGAGAAAATGCCGGCTCAGTTGGTGTTACAACTCGTTAGTTTGTAAAAATAAAACCGCCATTCGGCGGTTTTATTTTTATTGCTTCTATATTATTTCAAATCTTTTAATTCTGTTATTACTTCAATACCAGAATCTTTCCAATGCTTCTTATTCGTCTCTAAATCAAGAATATTCGTCGCGCCAAGGTATAATATCGGGTGTAAACCTGTCGCTTCGGATTTATTTGTAAGCGCATCAATTGGTGATGGCTTCTGTTTGCCAGATGCAAACCACGTTTTTTCATCTGCTATCCAAAAATCACTGCTATTATGTGCGGCAATTACATCTTGGTTTGTTAGGATTAAATTGCCTTGTATTATGAATTCTTTATTTTTTTCCGTTAGGTATTCAATTACAGGTTTTAAGTCTTCTGAAATTTCTGAATTCGGGGTTGTAGACGGATTTGCTACTTCTTCTTGCTTGCTCGAATCGTCGTCAAAATCTATATCAGAAAATACTGGTGTAAAAGAGGGGACTTCAGAAAATATCGGAGGTTCATTCTCTGGCGATATATCAAAATCGCTTGGTAGAGGTAGTTCGCCGTCTTGAGAAATGAATTCATTTGTTAAAACTTCTGTTGCGTTATTTCGTTTTGTCACCATGTTGCCTATATCAAAGTTGGATTTAGGTGCTGGACCAATGTGGGCACGTGCGCGAATAAATGCGGCGCGTAATTCTGTTGGAATGGTCTTTTGTTGTGCCGGTTGTTCTTCTGATGTATCTTTTCCTTCGGGTGCTTCAGAACTTTCTGTGTCGGCTGTGGCCGTTTTTTCTTCTGGAACAGGTTCTAAAAATTTTGGTAGAGGTACTGTGAATAGTGGTTTTTTAGTGCGCAAAATGATAATTGTTGTGGCAATGTACATCGGTATTGCGGCTAAAATAAGTATACCAAAGACGAAACCTGGAAAACCACGAAGTTGTGCATGAAAAAGTCTAACCCAGTTCTGATAGACGAATATGTTGAAATTGAATAGACCGTACAATATCGCCCACACAATAAAGACGTAACATACCGTCCATATTATTGCGTATTTGTTTGACGTAAAAAAATCTAGGACTTTATTCATTTCTTATAATTATAGACAATAATATTTGTTTGTCAATAATTTGACTGATTTTTTATGTCAATAAATGTCTAAAAAATACTTTTTTTTGCCATGTTTTTAGGGTATAATTACAAAGATAGATCCAAGGGGGAGTTTTATGCGTTCTTTGTTTAAGTTATTGGGCTCATCTATGGCGGGGCTATGCGTGTGCGCATTTTCTACTGGTGTTTCCGCTGCTGCAACTGGACGGGCTGCGTATGATAATGTTGGACAGTTAAATAGGGCGGGGGTGACTACTTCTGCGTCTTCACAGCGTATGCCAACAATGCCTACTTTGCCTAATTTTACTGTCGGTAATACCTCCCCAAGTTTGCCACCAGTTTCACCAAGCGAACCGGATGATCCGGATGAACCAGATAAACCAGTTGAGCCGGAATGCCCAGATGGTGGTGTGAAAGATTCTGAATATACAGTTGACGACTGTATGAATGATATACTTATGTGTGTAAATACAGGGGCTTTGCCTAATGGATTGAATGATTTGTTTAATGAAGATTTGCGTAATTCTATTGTCAATGGAATGAACTTATGTGCAACCCAGGTTGAAAAATGTATAGCTGATGTTCGTAAGAACTGTTCATATGTATATCGTTCTGCTGCAGATGTGTGGATTGATTTTAATGCGCGTAAAGTTCAACCAGCGTATTATAACTTCGTTCTGCGTAAAACGGGGCTAACACCTAATCAGGCGGAGAACACCTGTTTGCTGTTAGATGTGAATACTTATGGTTCTGCTTTTACTGCCGTGTCTAACTCTGGGAATGTAACGGCGGAGTATAATGTTGGTGTTGGTGCATATAACAGTCAGAATGGTAATGTTTTGATAAAGAATAACCCTCAGGGTGTTGAGTTGAATTACGGCAATTCTGGGGTTGATGGACAACGTGGCCATTACGCGCGTTGGGATCCAACGACTGCAGAATGTTGGATTCGTGTTGCTGCCTATAATAAAGACACTCAAATTAAGAACAGTTGGTTGTTTGGTGCCGCGGGTGATGATCAGCCAGCAGAAGTCTGGAAATTAGCCGGTGATACTTTTACTTGCAATAAAGATTTGTTCGGCTTTTCTTTAATGAATCAAACTAGTACTGCGGCAGTTGTAGGTATAGGTGGTGGTGCAGTTGTAGGTGCCGGTGTTGGGGCAATCGCAGGACATGGTGACCGTGCGTTTGATTGTACAAATAAGAAGCATCGTGAAATGCTGACGGAGGAAATACGGACTGACGCAAACTTTGGCTCTATCAGTGAGTACTTGGAAAGCACAATTCCTGCCACGGTTGACGTTATTTCTCAGTCACAGTGTGAAGAAATTGTTTTGTTGTATGACAAATATATTCAGGTAAAGGAAGCTGTAAAGAAATGTAATACAGTTGAAGTTTCTTCATCTGATACGACAATTTATTCACAAGTAGAAGCACAGTGTAAAAACTATAATGTCTTGGAAGATTGCTTTAAGTATGTAGATACGCTGTCTCCTTGTGTTGGTAAAGGATATACAACATTAAAGCAGTGTACAGATTTTGTTGCTGCACAGAATGCGGCTGCTGCCGAAGAGGCGTTACAAGATAAAGCAGCGTCAGAAAATGAATTCTGCTCTTTCCAGCCGCTAAACTTGGCGCGTGCTTATGGCGAAAGTATATATTGCAATTCTGGCGATGGCAGCTGTGTAAATTCTGTTCAAATAAGTGTAGATATTGAACGTTTGAATAAAATTTTCAATAGTGAGATTGAAGATTTGTTAAAAAATGGTGAGAACTCTAATATTGGTAAGAGTATCGGTATTGGTGTGGGTGTTGGAGTCGGTGCCGGTGGTTTGGCGACTGCGATAACTGCGTTCGTTGAACGTAGCAATATTAGCTGTCATGTTGGTGATGGGTTGGCACAGGTTGGTTATGGTAAGTCTTACTCTATAGAAAAATTGAAAGACTTCTATGTTAAATGGAATCTGAATTTACCAGATACAATCACACCAACTGGTACCGCAATTGATTGTGCATCTTGGAAACGTGCATGTGCAACTATTACAGATTTAAATCAGTGTAAGAACGCACAAATAAACTATAAACCAGCTGATGCCGCGACGGTTACGTTGGTGCCTACAGCTTGCACGGTTTCAGGTAGTGTATGCGTAGAAAATTACCCCGTTGCAAAGTCTTATGGGGCGTGTGAATAGAATTGTTTAAAAGGTGTTTGGTAGTGTATCCCGCTTTACAGCGGGGTATTTTTTATGGTCAGCTCTTTGTAAGGAGTAGCGTTGTGCTGTCAGTGATATCGTTTGGCTGCTGTGCGTTTTTATTGATTCTTTTATAGTTGTATTTTGTTGTGCACAGTATTAGTAATTTCACATGTGCGTATATTATTATTTATTGTTTTATTATTTATTGTTTAGGTGACACTCTGTTGTAGTAATGGTTTAAAATTTAATGTATCTGATTACTGTATAGAATGTAAAAATCCCCACATGTAAACTTTATGTGGGGGCAATGGAGATAAATTGTATGGATGCTTATTCTGATGTTTTGCAGGTATTTATAGAACTTAAATCTTCGCCAGCAAAGAACACATAGAAGTCAACTTTTCGATCAAGCGCCTTGGTCGTTTTTGTCGTACCCTTTGCACATGCAGAACCTACTGGTAAAGTAGTTATTTTTGCTGTGCTTGGCATGTCTGACCATTTGCTGGTTATATATGCCTTTACTGATTCTGCACGAGCCGCAGATAACTGCTCGTTAGTACATACTTTGTCGACTTTGCACAAATTAGATGTCTGAATAATCTTGTCTTTGTCTGTATGTGCCACCAGCACTATTTCAAATACTGTTTCTGAACCAATTTTGGTTTTTAATGTATTTATAACTTCGTCTAATTTTGTTGTAGGCGTCTTTATTTCTGTCTTTCCGCTGTCAAACATAGACTCATTATATATTGTCACAATTGGTGTTGGTGTATTTTTCACTTCAGCTTTTTCTTCAGTGTTACCAGTTACAGCAGATATCACATCTGTGATACTTGTATTTGTATTCCCAGACTCTGTGTCATTACCACCAATTGTTGATAAAACTGTTCCTACTACGCTTTCTTTCTTTTCTTCTACTTTTGTTTCATCTTGGGCGTTTGCATCTTTGCCTTCTTCTGTGGCTGGCGCATTAGATGTTGCTTCTTGTTCAGACTGTTTTTCTACAGATTGTAAATCTTGTTTCATCGTCTGGCGCAAAGCATCATATTTTGCGATAATTTCATCAGAATTTTCTTTGCGCTTATCTGCCACATCATTTATCAAAATATTTCCCACAATGCCAACCAACGCGCCGGCGCCCGCAACAATTGCGCCTGTCTTTAATTGAGACGCAGTTTCTGATTTTTGTGCTGCCCAAGCTGCCGCGTCTGCACTATTTTCATCCATAAGAGCACGTGATAATGATGTGTATGCACCATCTATCCCAATAGATTCGTTGTCATATAGACCAGATGTTGCGGCATCTAATATGACCTCGGATTCAATGCCAGGTGCCATTTCAAGTGCCTCTTTACGAGTCTTTAAATCTGCAGCAAGCGTTGTATATTCATTGTATAACGGTAATAGTACATTTGCACCAGGTAGGGTAATGTTTGCTTCTCCGCCCTTGATATTCATCCCTTGGCCATAATCACATTTGAATGTTGCAATATATGCAGCCATATCTGCTTCTGCAGCAGCATCTGCTTTTTGTTCTGCGGCAGCAGAGGCAAGTTGCATACCACCAATACCCATCGCACCAATTGCAGCACCACCTAACAACTTGTTGGCGGTAGATTGTTCCTTGGCTTTCATAGCGTCAGCGTTTTCTTGCAATTCTGCTATCTTTGCTTTCGAATCTTCTTCAGATAAAGTAGATACGCAAGACTTTTTATCAGAACTTGGTGTGTAATTATCTTTGCAGGAATCTACAATGCAAACTTCTGCATTTGAAGTGTTGTCCCATTCACGGTGGGCAGATATTGCATTTTCTGGCATTGGATCGCAATTACCAGAAATGGCAACACATTTTCCATTGCTGGGTTCAAAACCGCCTTTACATTCTGTGGCGTGGCAAACACCTTTTTTGAGTTCGCCAGCAGTTGCATTTTCAATTGCCGCAACCTGTGTCTCAGAGCAGGGACCTTCGCTTACTTCGCATGCTGTTCCATTATCGTTTGGTAAATAACCGTCATTGCACTTTTTAATTTTACAAACTAATTGGTTGTTTTCCCATTTATATTTTGCTGTTTTGTAATTAGATGCGTTTGTAGGTGTACAATCTTTACCAACTTGATCTTCGCATTCGTCACCCTCGGCGTTTAATTGGTATCTGGGCGGCGTACAATTTAGCTTTTCACATGTATTCTGTTTTGTGTTTATTTTGTACCCATATTCACATTTTGTAATGGTACAAGTTATGCCGCCTTTATCGTTCCTTTTATAGATTCCTTGTAAGGCGTGTTCAGATTTATTTTTCAAATCTTCGCTTTTGCATGGGTCGCCCTTTTTTGCGGTAACAACTACTTCGTTAAGAGCTTGTACTTCTTCTTTCATGACAATTTTTACATTTGCCTGTGCCGGTAAAACTTGCGTTTCATAGCCCACATAAGAAACTTGTAAATTATGGCCACTTGGAAAATTTTCGATTGTAAAATTACCATCTATGTTAGAGGTGGCACCGCGAGAAATTTTTACGTTAGTCATTCCTTCTGGGATAATAGTTGCACCAATCAGAGGTTCTCCTTTTTCATCGACCACCGTTCCAGAAATGGTCATGTCTGCCATTGCCGGTAAAACCATAAGTATTGTAAAGATGCTTACTAAGTATTTTTTCACTGTTTATTTCCTGTTCGATACGCTTCGGGTGCTTGTTGTGTTAGATGTTTTACTTTTGGTTCCCTTTGTTGCCGATTCCGAGCCTGTTGAATTTTTACTATCCGTTGCTTTGGTGTCACTTGATTTATCTGTTGTGGTGGAGTCCTGTTTGTCAGAACTATTCGAAGAACCTGAGTCTTTAGTGTTATCTGTGTCTTTTGTGTTCGTATTCTTGTCAGACTTTTCTTCGGACGTGTCACCGTATGTTGACTCGTGTTCTTCTTTTGCGTCTTTTAATGCATTTTCTGCCTTTTGACGGTCTATCGCACGTCCAATTGCACCAGACGTTATCGCTCCAGCAGCAACGCCAAGACCCGACCCCATCAGTGAAGAAGACGCAGATGTTTGTTCGCGGGTTAAACGGTATGCATTTTCTTTAAATGTTGTAACGTCAATTCCAAACCAGTCTGGAGTACAACTAAATACATTGCCTGCGTATAACTTTTTAGAGGCAAATAATGTTGAGTCTTCACCAGCATAGAAATTTACAGTAAAGACGCAACTGAATGTACGTTCGTCAAACATTGCGCCCAACATTGTGCATTGTTGTGACATTTGATCGCGCAATTCATATAAGCGTTGTTCGTCTTTTTGTACTTGAACTTCTGCGTCTTGACGCAGGTTTGCAAATACTTGCATGGCACGACTGGCAAGACCGCTATCTTGTTGTACACAGTTATCAGCAATCGTCTTACATTTTGCTATCGCTGCATCGCCAGCTGTTTTGCCCAAACACTTGCTGAACGTGGTGCCGCATTCAGTCATAATGCAATCATTGTATTTGTTGCCACATTTTAATATTGCGTTGTAAGACATCAGCTGTGCGTTCGCATCTCTGTCGGCTTTTATCTCTGCAGAAAATAAACGGTATTCTTCGCCTGTACACTCCAGTTGTAGGCGGCAAGAATCCATTTTGTCGCCCCATATTGTGTCAGTATCACCACGACATTCCGTAAAATCTGTACCACATTTTTCTTGCATACAACTGCGTAACCCCGCATCACATGCGTTTTTACTGCCAAGTTGTGTTGCTGCGGCGGCAGTGTTTATTGCGTCTTGGGCATCAAGTTCAGCTCGTTGTTGACGTATCATCTCTGCCAAATTATTTGCAGACGTATCAACTGATGACGTGCTGGATGTAGATAAAACAGAATCAAACTGCGAAGACTTATTTTCTATCACGGGTTCTTCAACTGTTTCTGTTTCGTCAGAAACTTCTTCTTCTGTTTCGGTCGTTGTCGTCGTCGTTGTTGTTGAATTTACTGTTGTAGTTGGTAATCTGCCAGTCGTATTCGTTCTGGTTGATACCGTTGGTCTGGACGAAACAGTTGTTGTGCTGCGAGAAGCAACTGCAGCGACTGTGTCTGTTGAATATGATGTAAGTAATATTGCGCACAATGTCAGGTACGAAATTTTATGCAAGTAGCAAAAAGTTTGTTTTACTTTCATCATATTTACTATCTTTTATTTTTTTATTCTATAACGTCACATGCCAAGTCATAGAATTTGCACAACAATGTTGCGGTTGCACGTTCAGAATCATAACCAACTCCGCATTTGTTTGGCATGCTGCGTTCGCAAATTGTTTCTATACAAGTCTCGCGTGCAGAATTATTTTTGCAAGATTCTTGGGCAGATAAAATTTTTTGTTCTCGCGCTGTTTGATAGTTTGTAACTATACTTTGAATCAATACATCGGCATTTTTTATAGCTGTGTCGCGGGCGTTAGATAGATTTGTTCGTATTTCAGCTATATATTCGCTGCAACCTGTAGCCTCAACACTGCATGCAGAAAAGAAATTATTAAAGCTAGTTTCGTCTTCACAAGCGCTATAGTCTGGACCACACTTCTTTTCATCAACCAGACATGAACGTATGGATGTCAAACAGCTTGAAGCAGTTGCTGTCTGCTTGTTTGCGTCGGCAATGGTTGCGGACATTTGTGCAGTAATTCCAGCTGCGCGACATGATTGTTCAATTAGTTCGTCATACGTGTCAGACACGTCGTCCACAGTACAACCCTCTACTTTTTTAATACATTGCGCAGTCGCCCAAGCGTAACGCTGGCCTGGGTCTGTCGGAGCATCTTCTAGTTCATCCTCGGTCAGGGTGTATTTAGAAGATTGGCCTAGTGATAAACTGCGCATGCCGCCAGAGGTTGTCTTTGGTGTACCAGCACTGGATGTCCCGCAATATTGGCAACGTGCCGCAGGATTCGATGATACGTTTATTGCGCACACAGAATCTAAGCATCTTGTAAGATTCATCTGTGAACATGTTGCAGCCATGACCGCGCCAGGGCAGGTTATCAGGGAAAATATAAAGAACAGGGTATTTTTTTTCATTTCTCTCTTTCCTAGAAGTATATCAAAAAACAATTTATCTGAAAAGTGAAAATACAAATTTAACGCAAAAAAGATTATGTTTTTATGTATTGACAAAAGATTTGTTTTGTACTATATTACAGTGTGTAGAAACAAAAGGGATACAAATGAATTGGAAAAGAATTATTACAGTTAGTGCAGGTACTTTGGCTGTTGTTGCTATTTCTGTTTTGTGCACAAAGGCTTGCTCTGAAATGAAAGAAACAGAATCCATAGCAGTTGCGCGTGATGAAATTGCAAGAGCCAGAGAAGCTATAGAAAATGTTGGCAATGAAAATAAAGCATTGCGTGACTCTATCGCTATGTGGCGTGATTCTACAGCTTTTTATAAAGAAGGCTTGGAAGATTGTGAAAAAAGTAAGAAACAACCTTGTGAAACTCCGGCAAGAAGGCAAGAGCCTGTTAAACGTCCAGTAGCCCCAGCAAAACCTAGGGTACAACCTAAAGATACTGTTTATGTAATTTGCGACGGTACAAATCGTGGTCATGTAACAACGATTGACTTGAAAAACAATTCAAGAAACGAAGATAATATCGTTGTGCAGAATGCGGCCAAAAACAGCAGCAATACAAAAATTACGCTGGGTGAAGGCTCTGTAAACAATGGCAATATCATTGTGAATAACGGTGGAGACATCAAGTTTGCTAATGATAATAGTCAAGCGATAGATTCTTTACGTGTTGCAGTTGATTCTTTGAAACAGCAGTCTGGTAATTCTTCTTCAGCAGCAAGCTTGATAGTTGTTAAGAAAGTAAAGACATATCGTCGTACACGCTAATAGTGTGTATATAATATATGTATATGCCAAATCCCCGTGCAAACTTGCACGGGGTGTTTTTTTGTGTGAAGTTTTTTCTAGACATATAATTTAGAAGTATGTTAGAATAATTTGCACAGAGAGAGTTTCAATGAAATACATCAGATTTTTGCTATTAGCGTTGTTTTTATTTCCAGCCGGTGCCTTTGCTGCGACCGCGCCTAATAATGATTTCATGGTTGCTGCCCAGTTGTTGTCTGCGGCCAAAAATGCTGATATTCAGCAGGTTCAAATTTTGATAAATAATGGGGCGAATGTAAATTATGTGGACAGTACAGGGTTGTCATTGGTTTGTACTGCCTTGATGAATAATGATATTCGTGCGGCACAGATTTTGCAGATGTATGGTGCAGACGCATCCCAGTGTGATAGACAGATTAAACAATATGAGTCTCGAACTACACCGCAAAGTAGTGGTGGCCTGTTCAGCGGATTGTCCTCCGCCCAGACGATATCTTTGGCGGCGGCGGGTGCCGCCGTTGTTGTAGGTGGACTTTTTTTATTGACTGATTGGCTTGATCCTGGAAACGAAAATGGGGGCAGTTCATCAAGCGGTAATCGTCCTGGTGGAGACGGTGGCGGTAGTAGTGGCGGCGGCGCAACAGCATCTGACGCAATACCTGTTGGGCCTGCTTATTTTACTTCAGATGGAGAAATTGCTTATAGTACGGCAGCATATCAATCAAATTTGGCTTTGTGGGATCCAAGTGCCGGCGGCATAAGAGAAGCTGATTTTAATTATTTTAGACCAACGGAACAACCAACAAATAACTATGCTATAGACGGTATATTGGTTCCTTTACAGAATTATTTATTGATTATGCACGGGTATTCTTCTTTTGCAAACGGTTATATGGGACAAACAACTTTCAGAGATTCGTCACATAATCCTATTAAAGTTTTAAATACTACAGGTGGGGGAAAACCAAGCTTAACATCTGTTATTACTGCAAATGGTATAAATCCTACGGGTTCTGCAGGCCGTACAACTACGGGGATTACTTGGTCTGATTCAACAGCTGCTACATCAAATACTTATGCGTCAGACAAATATGCGAATTTTAATAATCCAAGTGCTGGAAATCTTGGAACTGAAATTGCTGGGTTTGATTTGTCTGGCAGTGGCTCGGCAATGAATCCTTTTGCCTCATCTACAGAAAGCGCGTTGGCAAAGATTATTGGGGGCTGGGAGGCTGGCGGACGTGCAACCGGTGATTTGTACGGTTTTGCCCCTAATGGCCAATTGGCAATTTATAGAACCGGTGGCGGTGGCCAATGGGTAGATGTTGAAAATCCAACACAGGGCTCTGTTGTAGGTACGTTGACTGATTCTGGTACAACAACACAGGTTGGAACGATTGAACCTGGTGATACTATCACATTGAATGGTGTTACTTATACAATTTCTTCCGCTTTAGACGATGCGGGGGTTACAAATCCGACTATCACTATTGGTGATACCACGTTTAAAATCGCAGCAGGCAGTAATTTACTGAAAGGCACTTGTTCTGGTGATGATTGCGAAGATGTTTCTGATATTGCAATTTATCAGGGGACTGATGGTTATTATTATGTAAATACTACTGGTGGTAATAAACCAGATGCCGTTTATGTCATTAGTGATAATAATATATACACACAGAAAGAATGGCAGGAATCAGATGTTAGAAATTATGAAGCAATTTATAATGCAAGAACAAATGGGTCTGCAGTTATTGCGAATGCTTCATTGAATCCTAAATCAAGAGATGTTTCTTACACTAATATAGGTGAAATAGAATCTTATTTTGCTTTAAGTAGTGGCACCGATAAAAAGACTCTGTTTGCAGCATTGATAAATAACTATTATGAAAAGAATACAAGCGAGTCTACAACACAGGGTGGATATGCTAATTCTATATTCAATGGGTATAATAATAGTTTGCCGATTTTGGTAAATCCTGCGGGTGAATTTGCTTGGGGGCAGGGCGAAGGTAAAACAATGAATGTTTTAGATGCTACCTTTGAAAACTATGCACCGGCATTGTACGACGATAATTTGGAACATATGTTTATGACTATCGTTGCTGTCCAGCATTCTGGCGGTACTTCTGACGCAGATAGTATTTCTGGTTATGGTGATGGTACGGGCAAAGATTATGGACCGCTGTATCTGTCTATGTGGAAAGACAGCGAAGGTAATCAGTATATGTCACGTAAGTGCGGTATTGCAGGTCTTGGTATAAATGGCATTGATCCGTGGTGTTTTTCTGCGGCCGGTCCAACGGCAGAAATGGCAACTGCGTCTGCAGCTGGTGCCGTGGCCGCACTGAAAGGCGCATTCCCTTATATGACAAATGATACAATATTTACTTTGATGGCCTTGACGGCGGACGGTCCTTATCTTGGAACAGATTCTGCTGGTAATGCGTTCAAAATTGACAATTTAGTTGCCTATTTAAAGAATATGTATTCTTTACCGCCAGATTATCATGCAGACCAGTTGACTGGACAAGAATATCTGGATGCATTTGCGGAAGTATATGGGTATGGAATGATAAATCTGGAACGTGCGATGACACCGGGTAAAAAGATTTACTTCTATGACGGAAATAATATTGTGTCTGCAGATGGTAATGCTTATTGGCGTTCTGCTTCGAATACCATATTCCGCGCATCATCAGCGTTCAGCCCATCGACAGCGACGATTAGTGCACCTTTCTATGATATGTTGGAAAGTATAGATGGTGATATGTCGATGCCTCGTGTTTGGAAAAATGAGTTTGCGCTGGGTGCGTCCAGTAAGCGTGGGTTGTATATGGGCGATGTTTTGGGCGAATTTAAAACTCGTAATGATGCGCCTGCACGTATGCAGTTCGGTAAGTTTGGTTTTTCAATGGCTATGTCAGAAAAAGCTTATGCCGATAATTTGGATGGTTTAGACAATATGCGCTTGGATTATACATCTGGTAATTGGACATTTGCAGCCGATTATCAACGTCATTTTACAGACGGGGCTTCAAGATTTGACGGTATGTCTAATCCTATTTTAGGTATGGCGTCAAATGTTGTTTCTTCTGATATCTTGTATAATATGGGGCGTTGGTCTTTTGGAGGACGCGCATATTCTGGAGCAATTACAGATGAAACGATGTTAGATAATGACCCTACGTTGGCATCTCAATACTTGCCTGCACGTCTTGGTTTGATGCAAGGTGCTCAATCAGATGTAAATTGGCAGGGAGATAAGTTTGGATTTTCTGCGTCGGTCGGTGCTGCCTATGAAACGGAAACGTTATTGGGTGCGCAGACTGGTGGTTTGTTAGATATGGGTAATGGTGAAACGATGTATGTTGATACCGAGTTTCGTTACAGTCCAGTTGAAAACCTAACTATGAAATTGCGGTCAACTTTTGCAAGAACAACAACAGATGCAAGTGGGCAGTTCATATTGGGTATTTCCGATATTGATTCTAATGCATTTGCCTTTGGTGTTGATGCAGGAAACTTTAGTTTCAGTGTGTCACAACCTTTGACGGTAAGTGATGGTACTTTGCAATATCCATATGCCGATTACGAAATAATTGATTTGGGTGATGGCAATTATGATTTGTCTATTACGGATATGCATATAGAAAATGTAAATTTGCGCCCAGAGAATAGGGAAGTACGTTTTACGGGTAGCTATCGCCATAATTTTGGTGAATTTACAGATGGTGCAATAGGCTTTATATATCGCGTAAATCCAAATAATACAGATGAGTTTGGAAATGAATCTATATTTATGATGAAAATGACTCATCGTTTAGGATTTTAATTACTATTTTTGTCCGGCAAAAGCGCTCTGCGGTAATAATACCGTGGGGCGTTTTTGTCTTGATAAATAATTTTTTTGGTATAAGATAAGTTGACAAAAATAAAAAAAGGTTTATAAAAATGAAGCTGTTAGAAGTTATAAAAAATTATTTTGCACCTGGGTACGATAAAAAATTGGCAAACCCTGTAGAGGATGCAAAAATTTTGTCCGCAATTGGGCGTGAGTCCACTTTTTTGAATGCTAGAAACGGTTTAAATTACTATTATTATTTCGCGAAAGAAGAACAGAATACGTCTGTTGCGCAGTATTTGTTTGTAAGAAATGGTATAAAAATAAAAAAACATAACAGCCAATATTATTATATGCCGCGTTTGGGATTGCGTGTAAGAGTCTGTGATATAAAAGATAATGAAACTAACAAAAAGTTTATAGATGCTATATGTCCAGATTCTTCTTTAATTGAAAAAGAAGAATTGGAAGCGCGTATTGCAGTTATTCGTCGCCAGATGCGCGGTCAAGTTAAATAAGTTTTGTTGAATATATAAAGTCAGAGCACTCCGTTTTATGACGGAGTGTTTTTTATGTCTTTACTATATTCCTTTTTTATATTAAAGTTTAGTTCGTTCGGGGGTGTTCCCTGAATGAGGACTTGAAACCTGTCATAGAACGTGGGGCATATGCGTTAGTATGCCGAATAAGACTCCATCCAATTTGGTTGGAGGGTGGCGATATATATAAATAAGCCCGCTATTTTCTATGATAGTTTCAAGCCTCCAACCGCCCTTAAACAATGGCGGTTTTTTCGTTCGCAAAAATGAAAAAGGAGGTGTTGGATGAGAAAACTAATATTGTGCTTCGCTGTTTTGTGTTTTTATAGTTCCTTTGCCGATGCAGCAAAGGATTGCTGCGCAAAGTGTTATAGCGTTCCTCATAGTGCATCTTGTACAAATTCTGATATTTGCAATTGTGAAGATATAGTTACAACAGATAGCGCTTATGGAATTGTGACAACGCAAAAAGGCTCTTTTATGGTGAATTGCAATACGATTGCTACGGCATCTTGTTTACATGGAATACCAACGTATTCTTGCGCCAGTGGTTTCTATGGAACTGCAACAAGTTCAACCGCAGGTTGCACAAAATGCCCAAGTAATGCGAAGTGTGCCGGTGGTAATTTTTCTACTTTCGTTTGTATACAAGGCTACTACAAAAACGGAAGTTCTTGTTCTCGTTGTCCGGTTTTTAGTGGCGGAACGTATGGAACAACGGCTGGGGCAGGCGCAACAGCAATAACAGATTGCTATTTACCATCTGGCACAAGTGATAGTGATTCAACGGGCTCGTTTACTTATACCGCGGATTGTTATTACAGTAATTGAAAAAAGCCCCCTTTTTTTGGGGGCTTGTTTTATTTGCTGACGATAACCATTGCTGTGCGTAATACTGTGTCGCCAAACATATAGCCTGGTTGCAATTCTTCAACAATTGTGTTTGGAACAGGCTTTGGTTCGGCATCTGCTGGTGCGGATACAACTTGTATTGCATTATGAAATTGAGGATTCAAAATCTGACCAACCGATTCGATTTTTGTAATACCAATCTGAGCAAACGCGTCATTCATTGCCATCGCCATTGATTTTATACCTTCATCTTCTGGTGAATGTTTCTGCGCTGCTTCTATAGCATCCATTACAGGAAGAAACTTCTTTGCAACAGACATTGCGCGATTACGAGCAGTTGATTCTATGTCCAAAGCCGCACGACGACGTGTGTTTTCTAACTCTGCTGCTAGACGCAAAAATTTATCTGTTAGTTCAGAAATTTGTGCGTTTAACTTATCTATTTCTGTGTCTGTTTTTTCGGCTTCATTATCGTCTGTTGACGGAACGATTGGTGTTTCTTTTTCTTCAATATTTTCGTTTTCTTCAGATACAGAAACTTCTTCTACCTTTACGTCTTTTTCTTCCATTATTATCACCTGTTTGTCAATTTATGGGGGCAATCTTATTTTGCCCCCTTTTATCATATATTTACTTCACGCTTGTTATTATAGGTATGAAGTCGTCGGGTTTCAAGGATGCACCACCAACTAATACTCCATCAACGTTTGGAATTGACATAATTTCTGCAGCATTTGAACCTTTTACACTGGCACCATATAATACTGGGGTCCCAGCCAACCCCATTGATGTCAATGTATCAGCTATCAATTTATGGGCTTCAGCAATTTCTTCAGTCGTAGGTGTCAAACCAGCACCAATTGCCCAACGTGGTTCATAGGCAACAATTATATCTTTGTCAATATTATTTGGTATTGATTCACGAACGCCAGATTCTATTATTTCCATAGTTTTGCCGGCTTGTTTCTCGTCCATAGTTTCACCTACGCATACAATAGGTGTTAAACCTGCAGATAAAGCAGCTTCTACTTTCTGGCGTACAATATCGTTTGTTTCATTGTGATATTGACGGCGTTCGCTGTGACCGACAATTACATACTTTGCACCAGTATCCGAAATCATTTGGGCAGAAACTTCGCCCGTATAAGCGCCATGATCATGTGTGCTTACGTCTTGGGAACCAAGTGATACCTTACCCCCATCGACACCTAGCATAGTAAAAGGAACGCATAAAATTACTTTGTTTTCTGTTTCTACGTTTTGTAAGGCGGCAACCATATCTTTTAGCCCATTACGTGTGCCGTTCATTTTCCAGTTGCCAGCAATAACTTTCATTGTATTTCCCCTTTATTTTGATTGATTTTTTCGCTATCGTTTTGCTATGGTATCGCAAAAGGGGATTAAATGCTAGAATATTTACGTAATGCGGCAGACAAACCATTGGCAAAAATTCTTATTGGAATTTTGGCTTTTTCGTTTGTTGGTTGGGGGGTTGCAGAATGGATTTTCAGTAATGTTGCTGGGGATAATACTTTGGTTAAAGTCGGCAGCTCTGAAATAACGATGCAACAGTTTAGTTTGGAAAAAAATCGTCAGTTGGCGGCAATGACACGTGAACAGCAGCGTGCAACTTATGCTGATCCTGTTTTGGCACAGGCGTTGAATAGTAAGGTTATGTCGACCTTGACTACGCAAGCTATGGCCGATAACCGCGCTGAAGATTTAGGTTTTGTTGTATCAGATGCTCAGATTGCACGCGAAATTCGTACGTTCCCGGAATTTCAAATTGGGGGACAATTTTCCACGTTCGCATTTGATACAGTTTTAGCTAACAGCGGTTATAGTGAAGCGACGTTCGCGGATGTTTTGCGTCATCAGGTTTTGCGTGGTTATGTTTTGGGTGCTATGTCAATTCCTGTTACGGTTCCAAACTTTGTTGTCCAGGCTGCTTATGATGCGCGTTATGGACAGCGTCAGATAGATTTTGCGACAGTTAAATTTTCTGATTTTGATGTAGGAACACCAACAGAAGAACAGTTGCGTTCTTTCTATGAACAGAACCCGCATACAATTCCTGAACAGCGTACAGTATCGTATGTTTTAATACCAGCTGAAATGGAACAACCAGATAGTTATGACGAAGCTTATGAAAAAGCAATTTTGGTTGAAGATGATATCATCGCAGGAGGAACTATGGCAGAGGCTGCTAAGGCCCATAAGGCGAAGTACATATCTCTTGGCGAATTTGACGCAGATAACAGACCGGTTGATGAAATTTTAACTGATAACATGATGAACCGTATTTTTGATATGGAAGCAGGCTTGGAAAGCGAAATTATTGAAACCAAGAAAGGTTTTGTAATTGTTCGTGTTGATAAAGTAGTTCCTGCACATAATGCAGAATATGGTTCGGTTAAAAAGGATTTGGCATCTGCATGGAAGCGTGCAGAACAGCGCAAGCAGGCTTATGTTCGTGCTAATGAATTGCTGGTTGATTTGAATCAAAAGGGTTCATTAGAAGGTAAGAAGACAGCAACTGTAACACGTACATCTGGTGCACCGTTGGATGTTTTAAGTGCCGCCTTTAATTCAGAAGTTGGCAATAATTCTATTGTAAATGGTCAAGACGCTTTCTATGTATTGCATGTTGAAAAAGACATTGCACCGAACTTAGATACTAAAAAGATGGCCGATTTACGTAAGGAATTAGAAGGTAGCGCAAATAAAGAAATAGTTGATGATTATAATGCATTTTTGATTCGCGAATATCCAGTTAAAGTGAATGAAAAGGTATATAATCGTTTCTTTGCGAAATAAAAAACAAAAAAACTAAAATAAAAAAACGCCCAAATGGGCGTTTTTTTTACGATAACTTATGAATTACTAAACCACTGCGTAATTTAGGTTCAAACCACGTCGTCTTTGGAGGCATGATGTTACCAGTATCAGCAATGTCAATAATTTGACGCATAGTTACAGGATACAAAGCAAACGCTGCGACCATTTCACCGGAATCTACGCGTTTTTGTAATTCGCCAAGACCACGAATTCCACCAACGAAATCGATTCGTTTGCTGGTGCGTAAATCGCCAAGGTTTAGTATCTTATCAAATACCAAGTTTGACAATACTGTTACATCTAATACACCAATTGGGTCGTTGTCATTATATGTGCCTGGTTTTGCTGTCAATGAATACCATTTGCCATCTAAGTACATACCAAAGTTGTGTAATTTAGTTGGTTTATAAATTTCAGAACCAACTTCAACAACATCAAATGATTCACGCAATTTTTCTAAGAATTCTGCCGGTGTTAAACCATTCAAATCTTTAACAACTCGATTGTAATCGATAACCTTCAATTGGCTTTCTGGGAAGATTACAGCCAAGAAATAGTTATATTCTTCGTTTCCTGTGTGATTCGGATTCGCTTTACGTTTTTCTTCGCCAACCAGTGCAGCAGCAGCCGTTCTATGGTGCCCGTCAGCAACATACATTGCAGGAATATCTTTAAAGATTTCCGTTATACGTTTGATTATATTTTCGTCATCTATTTTCCAGAATGTATGACCAAAACCATCAGGCGCGACAAAGTCATATTCAGGGGCATGATTTGCAACATAGTCTGAAACAATTTTATTCATTTCTTCTACGTCAGGATATGCGAAAAATACTGGCTCTATATTTGCATCCTGAATACGAACATGAATCATACGATCTTCTTCTTTGTCTTTGCGAGTAAGTTCGTGCTTTTTTATTTTACCTGTCATATAGTCTTCAACGTTAGCCGCTGCAACCAGACCATATTGAGTCCGTCCATCCATCGTTTGAGCATATATATAATACATTTCTTTTGGATCTTGAACTAACCAACCGCGTTCTTGCCACAATTTGAAGTTTTCCACCGCCTTGTCATATACTGGTTGACTATGTTCGTCGGCAATCGGATCAAAATCAATTTCTGGTTTAATTATATGCAGTAAAGATTTTTCACCAGCTTCGGCTTTTGCTTCTGCAGAATTTAGAACATCATATGGACGAGATGCAACTTCTGCGGCCAGTTCTTTTGGTGGTCGTATACCAGCAAATGGTTTAATCTTCATAGTGACTACTCCTTTAATTTCGATTACTCGGTATGAGCTATTATACACCTTTCTTTTCGAAATCTCTTGATTATTTTTTCGTTTGGTATTAAAACTGCCTCGGTTATTGAGAATGTCAGCACTTTATATTATTAGTCAATTTTTGATTACTTGCGCCTTGGTTTTGCAAGGAGGAACTTATTTTATAAATCAGCGCCATGTACAATTGCTTGCAATTATTTGCAGTAATATTTTATCTGCTGCTTGCTTTTTTATTCTGGGGGGCTATGTTGCTGTTGCTATGAACGTAATTGCAATAGTCCGTGATGTGACAAGTCATGTGTTGTATTCTAAGCGCGGAATTGAAAATGCCAATAAAACAACAGTTTTGGACTATTGGTTGTTGGCACTCTGGTTATCTTTGTTGACAATAGGAAATATTTTTACAGCTGATGGATTGTTGTCTATGTTGCCATATTTTTCTACGACAATATTTACTGTTGCCATTTGGCAAAAAAATATACTCTTTTATAGATTTGCGGGTTTGCTGACTAATTCTTTGTTGATTGCGTATAACTTATTTATGCACAATTTTATGGGAGTTGTTTTGCAATCTGTGTTATTGATGTTCGCAATTGTTGGTTTTTCAATCTATTTGCTAGAACATCAACATACACAGGTTGCACATAAATAGAATTTTACATTTCTATACTTACTGGAATTATTGTTTCGGCTTTCGTCGCATCCAATGGATGAGATTGAAATTTTACAGTTGCAAAGTCAATTTTATTTATGTCTATTGACCGCAAAGTTCTGTTGTACATTGTATGGTAGTAAACAATTCTATCATGCATATCATTTGCAATTGTCCACTGTGTAGCCGAAGGCATGTTCACAGGGTATTCTCCAACAGGAAATTCTGTTCCCAAAGGCACATCAAAGTTATTCAATATATGAAAAGCCTGTAAAACAGAATCATAAGACGTATCTTGTTCGATAGAGTAGGTTTGTAAAAATGCTGCTCTAACGAATCGGGACGGTGGTGTGAAATCACCGGGCAGACCTAATAACCCAGATCCCGCACCAAAAGCACGAAGCGTAATGGGTCCCATTTTTACAGGTCCCGCTGTCCCAGGTGCAAGATTTACATAATTATTTAAATTTTTTAATTGCCATGGGTAATCAGGTGAGTTCGCTAATACACCAAGTTCGCTATCGTAAACTTGCGCTTCGCCGTTTATAAATTCTATAACTATTTGTTTGCCAGACGGTTCTGTGACACGCCAATGAGCAGTTGAAGCGCGTGGATCTATACTGGTAACCCGTACGTTTTTGATTGCCGCTTTTACTTGGTCAACTGTTGAAAAACGCGACAGAATCCATGAAACTAATTGAAAGTCAGATATAGTGTTTGCTTTATCATCTGGATTATATTCTGGATATTGACCATAACCCGGAAAATAAAATAACCCAGCAGAAAGACCTGCCTCGTTCATCCCATCGACAACCCAGCCTGGTTGTACAACGGCTAACCCGACATAACCATACATGCTGGAAAATGTCATACCACCAGTTTCACCATTTGGCAGCATAGATTGTTGAACGTATCCACGTGGAACAATGGTGTAAAGGTTTTCCATTTCTGATTCGCCCCACTCAATTGTGCGCGCGGCAACGATACCATTGTCTTTAGATTTTAAGGTAATACCTGTACAGGCATCAGCCTTATTTGCGCATGTTACGCCAAGAAGTATAACCAGCGCAGAAAATAATTTTTTTCTCTCCATGGCATAATTATGCCTATTTATTGATTTTTATTCTACAGGAAAAATCTCTGAAAATACTAATTTATGCAGGTCCAAATTTTTCTTACTTCGCTGTAGTCAGCCAATTTTGAAATTTTATCAATTAGGTTCTTTATTGTGTTTTTTTGTTTCGTAGACCAATCTAATTTTGATAAAGATTTGTTAAAAAAATCGGATACAGAAGCAAATTCATTCTCGCATGTGATAATGTTTTGTTCGAAATTTGCACTATGCCAATCACACACCATTTCAATTAAAAATATGTCGGGGATTTCTTTCATAGAATTATAGTGTTCTACATGATGTGGTTGCATTTTATGGTGCTCATCGTGAACTTTATTAAATATTTCTTGTTGCTGTGGCAACATAACTGAACCTGGGTGGTGCTTTACATAATTATAATAGGCGTAACCCGTAAGGTATGGTTCTGTATTTTTATCACTATCGTGTTCTGGAAAATGGTACCCCAATAGTTGCGCAAAATAATTCATTGTCATTACATGACAAAGTGTTCGCTGTTTGTGAAAGTTAATTATTTCTGCAATAGGAATATTCATAACTTTCTGATTGTATCACAAAATATGCAAATGCTCAAATGAGCATAAAAATAAAAATGCCGCAGGGGCATTTTAATTCTTGGTTGACGATAGTAAACGAATTACGAACTGATTACTATGATGATATTATAAACTTGGCTCCGGAACTTCAAAAGGTCAACAATATAACTACAAACTTGAATGTACTGAGAAATTACAATACTATTCGGATATGATATAAAAACAAAAGTTGTAATAAATAATATTTTTGAAAAGTTTTCCATTTTTATTAAATATAATTTATTCAAAGTAAAGGTGATATATAATGATGGAAAATAAAATTAAAGAAAAAATCTTACAAAAATATCTTAATAGTAATTTTAATGGGGTGCCATTTTCTGAAGTAGCCAAACATTTTGATAGTGTGTCAGATGCAAAGATTTGTATAAAAAAACTAGTGGAAGATGGAGATATTGATATTGTTTACAATGAAAATAATCCGCATATTAAAGGTTTTGATTTTTCTAAAAATCAGGAACTGTTTTTATCCGAACTATTAAATGTTCCAGATGATTTGGAAAGAGAGTTTATATGTTGCGGAAAGATTAAGATTGAAGTTGGTAACAAATACAGTTATTTTTGTTTGTATCCTTCCAAAAAGCTTTTAGAACAAGTAAATAATAACAACAGAAGAATTTTAGAAATGCCACCTTTTAAGAAGATGTTGTGTTTTGGCGCACCACAATTAGAGTTTGTCTATTTTAGAATTGATGTACTCGACAGATATTTAGAAGACCCTAGATATGATATACGATATGGGGATTACTACGGGCAAATTTACTTTAATATGGATACAGAAGACCATCCCGAAGATGTGTACTTAAAATATTTTGGA
The DNA here is from genome assembly GCA_944390125.1 of uncultured Alphaproteobacteria bacterium. Taxonomy (GTDB): domain Bacteria; phylum Pseudomonadota; class Alphaproteobacteria; order Rs-D84; family Rs-D84; genus Enterousia. Next base: position 133,093 of record CALXOX010000001.1, on the reverse strand, counting down.
ATAGCTTATAATATTGAAACAAGGGAAAATCTTATTTGTGCTTTCATATGCGATTTGGCAAAGATGAATGATAGACATCAATACCATTTTTTTTCATATATGGAACAGCCCAACGATAAAATCGTTCCCGAATATAATTTCTATAAAAACCAAATATTGGGCGAATGGGCAGAAGAATGTTCTATTTTTGATGCGTTTTTGGAAGAAATAAAAACTATAAACAAGATGACTGAAATTATTTGTAATCAAAAATTGTTTATAAATGAGTTTTCGGATGAAGATAGAAAAAAACTAACAAACTTTCATCCTTTTCTAAAACCTACAAAAAAATCATTTGAGCTTTTTTGTCAGACATTGGATAAATTATTTACAGAAAATTTAGATAGCAAAGTTATTTTAAGTATAGACAAACTGAATGGTAGTAAAATGCCGTTAAAATATAAACCAGATGGTTCTCCGGAGAACGGCAGTTTAGCACTGCTTAAAATGTTCATAGAAACTTATTTTAAAGCCCAAAATGGTGAAAATGTTGCAAAAATGATTATTGATGTTTGGAATAGAAGAGAGACTGGCATAAGGGCGATCAGAAGCAAGGCATCCCATTTTATAAGAGAAAATCAATACGATATAAAAATACTTGGGGAATACAACAAATTAATGCACGAAACATATAAATCAGTTAGATTGATTAGGTTAGTGCTTGCCAACCATCCTGCTGTTAAACTAGCCAAAGATAATGGTTCGTTAAAAATGCCAGACTGGTTATTTGATGGAAAAATTAGAAATTATTTCATTAGTTCAGAAAACAATTGATATATCTTTATTGGAAAATTAGTCCTTTACCTAAATGGGATTAATAAAAATAACTTTAATGTCAGAAATTTGTTTTTTACTTAAAACATTCTATTATGACCTCCTAGTAGCAAAAAAGAGAGCAATTATGAGTAAAAGACCAAAGAAAGATGGTATCTTATACACACCTTTACCAGATCTTTTTATTGATGGAGTTACAAAGGTAAATCCGCGTATCGGGCGTAGCACAAGAGATAGCTGTTTAGTTGACAGAGAGAAAGCGTTGTATGCGAAATACGGGTTGGAAAGACCGACTGATTTAGATCCTGCCACTCGTGAACTTATAAGACAAATGGCAATTAAATTGAAATTTACTGGCTTTATGGATAGATCAAAAATTAAAAAGCTAGGGCAACCAGAAAAATGGCTTAGTTGTGCGGGTGTCGTGTTGGTTAAAACCGCAGAAAAATATAAAGCGAAATACCCCAAAATGACCTGGATTAATATAATGAAAAAAGTCAAAAAGGATATTTCCTACACTGGGACACCAGAAAACTTATATGCGCGATATATTGGAATATTGAACAATCCGTTATCACACGCCAGTATTATTAAAGCCCGAAGATCCAATTCTCTCACAAGTGAACAAAAAAAGAAATTGCTTGAAATAGAATCGGAACTTTAATCATTTTTCATACCCTTATTATTTAATGATAAAAGTATATCTTTCAGCTGTATGGGGATTTTATTGTGCTGTAATATACTCTTAATATTTTATTTTACCAGTATAAAAATCCCCCTTTTACTTGGGGTATGCAAATACAAAAGCAACTATCTTTGAAAATTCAAAAACTGTATTCAGAACAGTTATCAATGACCGAGGCAGACGACGCTGCAGGACGTTTGGTGTCTTTTTTCAAGATTCTTGCAGATATTGCAAAACAGCAAAAACAGATCAAGGAGGTATAGGGGGATATTTTTCTCTGATAATGCCGGCGTCATCCCCTTTTCAATTTGTATGGGGGGGACAGGTACATTAGTCATGCACCCAGCCCTTATTGCAAGTGTATGCTAAACGAAATCAAACTATAAACAATTAAATAATAGGAATACCTATTAACAAATTATTGCAACAGGAGTAAAACTATGCTTAATCAAAATAAAATATATACAGATTTATTTGAATACGTACAAGCATTTGCACCCACATATCATTTAACTTTACAGTGGGATTGCAACCACAGGGCTCGTACAATAACAGTTCTTGAGAAACGTTTATTATTTTTTATGAGTCGCGTTCAACGTGAAATATTGGGGCGTAATTGGTATCGTTATCATATTCCTTTTATAGGTTTTGGTGAAATTAACGATAAAGGCGAATATCATATGCACATTTTAATAAAAGATTCTTCGCGTTCTTTATTGTGTTGGAAACGTGCATTTAATAAAGTAACACAGCATGCAAAGCGTACCCCCGTACCCAAAAATCCCTATTTACAGGAAATAACGCCGGGCACAGAATGGCGTGTTGCAAAATATACTATGAAACAGTTAAAACCAGGAAGCTTAGGCAATGCTTATGCGAATTCCGCGATAATTTCATCTGAATACCTATTTTCACGAAAGAAACGTGGCAGTCAATGGAATGGGCGGATTTTATAATAAACAATGCAGACCTTTGCATAAATATTAAAAAAATTTTATAATGTGTTGATTTTCTGAATGCAACAGAGGCTAAATTAAAAATTATCCCCCAATTTACAGATGCGTCGACGCATCTGTAAATTGGGGATTACACATTGTTTCTACTAAACAAATTATATCAATATTATGATAAGACGTCAATATATATGGTTGTATATTTACATATACGGGGGCTAAAATAAAAAAAAGGATGGTTCGGCGTAACTTATAAAATGCCCACCCTGTACCCAATAAAGCCAATTAATTTATTTGTTTTTTATCTTTTTATTTGTATACTATATTTGAAGCCAATGGGAATTGGTTTCAGGGCTGTGATAAGCCTAGTTTGCGCGGTGCGATGTCGCATCGTTATCTTGATATAATGGTGCATCGCACCGTTATGTCCCTGACTGTTATGGTCGGGGAGCTGTTGGTTATACAACAGGGGTAACCCGAAAGCCACGGAATCAATCGCAAACTGATTTATCAACTCCCTGACCGTCATTCCTGTTGACGGTCTTTTTTCTATACTTGCAAGGGGATAGATATGAAAAAACATATAATGTATTATTGTGGAATTGCTTTAACTATACTTAGCTTTTTCGCGTTGGTTATAACAACAGACCCATTGGCTGTTGGACGTTATTTCGGAGGTATTGGTGTTGGCATTGTCTTGACTATCATTGGCTATAGAAAGTCAAAAAACAATCATAAGGTATAATTCATGAACAATGATAACACCACAAGCAATAAAGATTTTTCAGAAACTGTTGCATGGAGTGGTTGCTTTGCATATGAGTTTTTGTTTGATATACCTGCCGGATGTCAAAGTATGAATTCTCCAAAGAATTTGGAATAATAAAAACACGTTCCATGATAGTTTGTGATTCTCTTATTATTAAAAAATCTGCAAACGGATATAGAACAGATATATGACTATTAGAATACCAGATTAAAAAATATAAATAATAAAAAATGATAGGAGAAAAAATGGATTGGCTTATTGTATTATTGTTTCTTGTGCTATGGGGAATTGTGATGAAAATCTTAATAAAACCTGGCAAGAAACCTGAGCCATATATGGAAGTATTGTTTTATATTGGGCTGATACTAATCATACCAGTAATTGTTTTTGAGCTACTTGGAGGAAACCAAAAGGAAACAAAATGAAAAAGAAAATCATAATTGCAATTGTTACTACCATTATTACGCTGATCGGCGGTGTATCTGTTTGGTATTTCAGTTTTTATAGACCAAAACAGCAAGACTTGGCTGCGGCAGAAAATATAATACTTGGTATGACAGCACAACAATATAAGTATATATTTGGAAGTGATGAAAATGTTTATAAAAAATGTCAACAAATAACAGCATTAAAAAAGAAAGAGGTATTTACAACACAGGATATAGAGCGGTGTGGTCAAGATTGCAAATGCACAGTTGCATCTGTCAAAAAGATGATATATCAATTTGTTTCCGAAACATATAACAATGCGATGGACGGACAATTTAACGAAATAAAATTCAAAATAGGTGTCAACAATTTGAAATCACAAAGCGATTTATTGATAGAAATTGCTTTAGAAGGTTGTCAAATGAAATAAAAGGTTTTAACAATAAATGTTATGAAGCTATTATGGCGACATTACAGTAGTAAAAAAAATAATAAAATTTATTGTAAATATTATAAAAAATCAGTCTTATACACTTGAAATAACATACACAAGCATTATCTGTAATAAGAGAGTTATAAATCAAAATAAGTTTAACGAACCTTTTCATAAGGTTTGTTTTTTTATTGACTTTTATAATTTTTTGAGGCAAAATTTAACAGAAAATCGTCAAAAATGGAGTAAAAGCCATGTTTTTGAACTTTAAAATAACAAATTATAGGTCTATTGGTAAAGAAATTGTCGTCAATTTTGAAATATCTGAAAGCCAAAGAAAAAATGCTTATTCTGAGGTTGGAGGCAAGGCTGTAAATAATATTGCATGTATAGTCGGGCCAAACGCTAGTGGAAAAAGTAATATCCTAAAGGCTATCGTGTTTTTTTTGCGATATATTTTTCGTTCTTATTCTGTTCCTTCTTTAAGAGGAGAAGGTAATGTAGATACGCATTTTTGTTGTGAAAATGCGCCTACAGAATTTTCTACAGAATTTATAGACAACCAAAAACAATATAAATATGAAATTGGCCTTTTTAAGGGAGAGGTTCAAAGAGAATGGTTAGGAGAACTAAAAGAAAACACAAAGCGATATAATACAATTTTTAAAAGAGAATCAGGTAAACGTATACAAAACACGCTATCTGTCAATACACAAGATTTAGAGCGCTTACGCGATGACATGTCTTTGTTGTCATTATTATTGGAACTAAATTATTTTGGCAAAGGTGAATTAGGAACAATAAAAAAACTTTTAACTAATGTTCGCCCAGAAGTCGTTATTGGCCAACATAATCCATTGCGTAGACTTAGCGAAATATCAAAAGAGTTAGAAAAAGATAAGTTGTTATTTGAAGAATTAATTGAAGAACTAAAAAACATAGATACTGGTATTTCTGGATTAGGGTTTGGAAAATTACAAAAAATAAATTCTGATGTAAATGGTGAAGAAGAATATTCTGCAATAGTGACCAAACATACTATTGATGGAGAGGTTCATCCTTTGTTACTACTTCAAGAATCTAGTGGCACCTTGTCTTATATTGATTTGTTCGTACATCTATATAAAATCTTTAGAGACGGCGGTTTGTTAATAGCTGATGAGCTTGAACAAAGTCTTCATCCTGATATAACAAGCAGAATTATCAATAGATTTTTAGACCCAGAAAAAAATCCGAATAATTCGCAGATTTTGTTTACCACGCATAACCCATGGTTTCTACAAAATTTGACGAAGACACAGATATTTATAGCGGAAAAAAACTCAAAAAGCGAAACAGAGCTTACGAGATTAGACGACATTCAAGGAGTTAGAAACGATGAAAATTATTTCATAAAATATCTAGCGGGAGAATATGATGGCCGCCCAAAGATAAAGGAGGCTTGATAATGGTAAAGAAAAAACGCAAATCTATACTGGTAGTTCATGAGGGATATAGAGAGAAATATTTTTTAGAACATATCGGGCAATTTAGCGATTTTAGGTTAAATTTACAACCTTGTTATGGCAAGAACGCTGATAACGTGTTAAATACCGCTTTTAAGTGCTCTGATTATGGTCAGGTTGTATTTGCGTTTTTTGACGAAGACTTTCAATTTGTTAAAGAACTGCGAATAAGTGAAGATGTTTTAGCGGCATTAGAAAAAAGATGGCAGTTAACCGACGGAAAATTAAAAGACATTCCGTATACAGATTTACAAAATGCAAATATTAACAATGAAAACCCCATCTTAATTGTTTCTTCGCCGAATTCTATAGAGGGATTACTTTTAATGCTTCTTGGCGTCTCTGAGAAAAATTTGCGCGGAAAAACGACAAAAAAAATGAAAGAAATGTTAGATGCAGAAATATCTGCTGTCAAGCTAACAGAAGACGATAAAAAATTCATAGATGCTTGCGATACTAAAATTGCACGTTATGTCAATGCCAAGCAAGAATTAACCGGAGAAGAAACCAATTATAAGCAAACCATCAAATCAATAGAATTTAAAATTAACGATATAAACAGACAAAAAAACGAAATTGTTTTTAAACGATTTTTAAATACTAAAGTTGGACGTGAGGTTTTGCTTGCCAATATAAATCAAATTCCAACAATTAAGCTATTATTAAACGCTTTTGGACTCTGTTAAAACAATATTTTGTTCGGTGAATAACATGAAAGCAGTAATACTTGCTCGTGTTTCATCGCGTGAGCAAGAAAATGGTATGTCTATTGATGCCCAGCTGGATAATCTGAACAAATATATCCAGCGCAATGGGCTGACGCTGCTTAAAACCTTTCAAATTACCGAGAGTTCAACAAAGGGCGACCGTAAAAAGTTCGTTGAAATGCTGAACTTTGTTAAAGCACAACGAGAAAAAATTGCAATTGTTGCGGATTGTATTGACCGTGTCCAGCGCAGTTTCAAGGAATCTGTTGAACTGGATGAATTACGCAAGGCTGATAAAGTGGAATTGCATTTTATCCGCGAAAATCTGCGCCTGCATCGTGATTCTAAGTCCAATGAAATTGCCATGTGGGATTTGGGTGTATTTGCCGCAAAAACCTATGTCGGTAATTTGCGTGATAATGTAAAACGCAGTATTGACTATAACACCAAACAAGGCATCTGGCAAAGTCAAGCACCGCTGGGCTATCTGAACAGACGCGACGACAATAACAAGCCGATCATAGTTGTTGACCCAGAACGCGCCATGGGGATTAAACGGTTATTTGAAGAATATGCCTCTGGCTTATATACGATTGGTGAACTGGTTAAAAATGCCGCCGCCTGGGGGCTGACAAATAAAATCAGTGGGAAGCCTATTACCAAGGCCGCGGTATTTAATATATTAAATAATCCTTTTTATTATGGAATGATGAACGTTAAAGGTGCGCTTTATCCACATATTTATCAACCATTAATTGATAAGACATTGTTTGACAAGTGTCAGGCGATAATGAATAGCAAGAATCGTACCAGATTTAAATATGCAGAAAAGCCGTATGTGTTTCGCGGTCTGATAAAATGTGCTGATTGTGGGTGTGCGATTACCAGCGACACAAAGACAAAGCCCAGTGGCAAGACCTATACATATCTATCTTGTTCACATTTTAAGGGTAATTGTACACAACCAGCGGTTAATGAAAACGATTTGTTGCAGCAGATTCAGGATGAAATTTTGAATAAACTCTCTTTTCCACGCGATATTATGCAGGAAGTGGTACAGTGTCTGACCAATATATCACAGGCGGAAAATGCCTATGCGCTGGCAGAGATAGACAATCTGCGTAAAAAACAAGATGCCCTAAAGTCCAAAAGAAGTCGCCTGTTAGATTTTTTACTGACCGGCAGTATTACACAAGAAGAATACGCCGATAAAAAGAATGATATAGAGAAAGAATTGTATGATGTAGGCGTGCGTTTAGAAGCACATTCCAAGGCAGATGACGACTTTATAACAACAGTTGAATCGTTATTATCTGTGGCATCACACGCGTCGGATCTGTTCAAAAGTTCGAAAGTAGAACAAAAACACGCACTTTTGAACCTGCTACTTTCGAACTGCGAATTGAAGAATAAAAAATTAGTATATTCAATAAGAAAACCGTTCAACATCCTGATGGAACTGAACGGTTGTCAATCTTGGTTGGGGCAGCTGGATTCGAACCAACACTGACGGAGTCAGAGTCCGGAGTTCTACCGTTAAACTATGCCCCAATGTGCGCACTATTATATATTCTGCTTTTTCGTTTTGCAATCAATTTTTTTCTTTGATTTCAACACGTTTACATTTTATAATATCTCTCGAATCCACAGGGATGTGGCTTCGGGGTCGTAAGAAAACCCTTACCAAATCCGGCATGTGTTATGTCGTAATCCGCACAAGGAATAGTATGCGGCGCTTTCTGCGCCTTTTATTATCCTTGAATACCCCCGCTTAGGTCGGGGAGCCGTCAGTTATAAAACAAGGGCAACCCAAAGACTGGCGGGGTCACGATTTGGTTGATTTTCTTAACTCCCCGACCGCCATATCCACATGGATTGGCGGCATATTTTTTAGGGGTTCGTTTCTAAAAATAAAGAATTTAATCGCTATTTGTATGCCGTGAAAACAAACTTTGCTCACAAAAAGGAGATTGCATGTCTAAATACAAGCATTTAACAGACTTGTTAAAGATTTGTTCTGTTTTACCGGCTTTGGCAATTTTGCCGGCTTTCGCAGATAATATGGCGGCCGATGGTCAAGAGTATAGCGGTATAGTCGAAAATTTTGTAAACTCAGATAGTACGCGCGGTGGTGCCATAACTATCAATTATAATACACCAAATGTATCGGTGGCTGATGGAACGTTGTTTAGAAATAATGAGACACAGGTTTCTGCCGGTGGTGTAATTAAAGCTTTGAACGGTTTCAAAATTGGAAATGGCGTTCAATTTGTTGATAATAAAGCAACAGATAAAGCTTGGGGAGCGGGTGCGTTATACATAAAATTAGCTGATGGAGATGTTGCTTCCGATGATACAAATATAACTATTGGAGATGCCGCTTTATTCCAAGGTAATGTTGCTGGGTTGGGCGGTGCTATCGGATTAGAATATGGGAATTTAGAAATTGGGGATAATGCAAGTTTCACAGGAAATAAAGCGACAAGTACAGAGGCAACACATGGTGGTGGGGCAATAATAGTTTGGCAAGATCCAGAACGGCCAGATATGCATTCTACTCTGAAGATAGATTCTTCATCGTTCTCACGAAACGAGGCGGCAAATGTTGGCGGGGCAATCGCCATATTTGATAAAGGTGCTGTAACAGATTTAGACGGCTCTGTGTTCGTACAAAATGTGGCTGATGTTAAAGGTGGTGCCATTTATAACGAAGGAATTATGGACATAGAAGGTAAGTTTGCAGAAAATTCCGCTGTGGTAGAAGGTGGTGCTGTTTACAATGACATTGATGCAAAGCTGACTGTTGAAAATACATCTTTTGCACGCAATAAAACTGAAGGGTATGGCGGTGCAATAGGTTCAAAGGGACAGATTCGTATTGAAAATAGTTCTTTTTCCAATAATTCTGCTTTGGTGGGCGGCGCTTTATATTCGGGCTATAACGACAAAGGTACAGGTAAGGGCGCGGCTGTCATTGTTGGTACAGAATTTTCAGGTAATGAGGCAATTGCAGGTGCCGGGGCAATTGCAAATTATGGGGATATGGAAATAAATATTTCTCAAACGTTGTTTGATGGAAATATGGTAACCGGTGAAATAGCTGATGACGGCTATGATAATCACAACTTAAATACAAGTGTTGATGGTGGCGGTGCTATATTTGCTGGTAGTGCTTCAAAAACTAATGTCGAGAACGCTGTGTTTGTGAATAATTCTTCTACAGTTACAGGTGGTGCGATTTCAACACGTGCAGATTGGTATAGTTCAGAAACTAATAAAACTATCAATTCTAAAGAACCTGCGCCAGAAGGTTATGATACGTCCACCGATTATTTAAAGCCTAATTCAAAAGCGGAACTAAATTTGAAAGGTGTTATGTTCGCGAATAACTCCGCTGGAACTTACGGTGGTGCTATTTATAACACGTTTGTAAATACTAGTGTTGAAAATGCTGTGTTTACAGGTAATTCTGCGAATCGCAATGGTGGGGCTATTTATAACGAAAGCGTCGCAAAAATAGAATTATCTGGTAATAACGTTTTCTCTGGTAATACAGCGAATGGCATCGCAAATGACATTCACAATGATGGCGTGTTAGATGTCGTTTCAGGCACAACAAAAATAGGCAGTGGAATTACTGGGGATGGAACACTGAATATTGCAAAAGGCGCGACGTTGGATATCGGAACAACAACCGTTCAGCAAAATAGCATAAATTTGGACGGCACATTGGCCGCAAAAATTATGAATGCAGAATCTTTTGCTAAAATTCAGGTGTCAGATATTTTTGTCGGACAAAATGGGTTGTTGGACTTGGTATTGGGGGCAGCTGGTACGTATGATATTGGAACGATTGTTCCTGTTGAAAAGATTGCGTACAATGATGCTGTTTACAATATTTCATTTGATGATAATAACAGCATTGTTGTTTCAACAAAGTCTGTTGATGAAATTGTAAGCAATACAAACCTGTCGTCAGGTGCTGCAAATACAGTCAGTGTTTTAGCGAATGCTAAAAACGATTTGTTGAATACAATTTCATTACATGTTCAGGAAGATTTTGCCGATGGTAATGTAAGTCGTGTTGAAGCAGAAACTGCAAAGCTAAATCCAGAAGATAAAACTGTTGCGCAGTCTGTGTCTACATCCGTACAGAATCAGATATTATCTTTGGCTGCAGGACGTATGGCTGGAACATCAGTTGGTCGCAGCGGTGGCGATTTAGCAAAGGCTGATTACGGTGTTTGGGCACAAGGACTGTATAATCATTCAAAGTATAACGGCAAATTCTCAGGCAATACTTCTGGTATTTCCGTTGGCGCGGATACTTTGATTGATGGAAAGTACACATTGGGTATTGGTTACGCATATAACGATACAGATGTAGATTCTACATCTCGTGATACCGCGATAGAATCCAATAGTGTATTTGTATATGGTCAGTATAAACCTGCAGAATGGTATGTAAACGCTGCATTGAATTATACGATGTCAGATTATACGGAAACGTCAGACCCATACGGCGTTGTGTATGAATCTAAATATGATGTAAATTCATTTGGCGGACAGATAGCTGCTGGTTATGACTTTGCATTTGGTTTAACACCAGAATTGAGTGTTCGCTATTTGAATGTTTCTCAAGATGCATACGATGCTTTGTTGGGGCACGTTGATGCTGCAGATGCGAATTATTTGACCGGTAGCGCCGGTGTAAAATATGCGTTTGAAATCAAATCTGATTCTGAACTGAAGTTGCGCCCAGAATTACGTGCTGCAGCAACGTATGACTTCTTGTCGGACGCGGCGATTGCAACTATTACTGCGCCAGGTAACCTGTCGTATGTCCTGGATGCGGAACGTCTGTCTCGTTTGGGCGGCGAGTTCGGATTGGGATTGTCTGCACAATATCGTGGCTTAGAAGTGTCTTTGAATTATGATTTAGATGTACACGAAGATTATACTTCTCAGACAGGTATGTTGAAATTTAGATATGATTTCTAAATAAAAAGGTCCCCATGTTTTTGGGGACTTTTTCTTTAATATTTTATCTTGAAACTTCAAACCTCTGTGGTACGCTATCCTCGAAGGGCGCTATTTACAAAAGGAGAAAGTATGTCTACATACAAACATTTATCCGATTTGATTAAGATTTGTTCTGTTTTGCCTGCGCTGGCTGTTATGCCTGCAGTTGCTGCAGATCAGTCCGTTACGGTAAACAATCCCGCAGATGTAGAAAATTGGAGCAATAATTCTTATTCTGCGACTAATAAAAAACAAGCTGGTGGAATATTAAAAATTCCTTCGGGTGATTCTTATGCGAATGTAGATGTTGATGCTGGTGTCGTAGAAAATAATTCTATTTCTTTATCTAAAACTGACGGATATGAATCTGAAGTTTTTGGACAGGGATCTGTGATTTACAGTAATGGTGCGTTGGGTAGCATAACGGGTACGTTTAATAATAATTCTGTTTCGAATTCTTCTGATACGGCCTCGAAAGCAACTGCAAATGGCGGCGTGTTTGCATTGTACGCGGGTACAGATATAAAAGAAATAAATGGCGATTTTTCAAATAATAGTGTAAGCGCAACTTATGCGGGCGAGGGTGAAACTCAGTATACAAGTGGTTCGCAAATTTCTGCTGGTGGTGGTGCAATGCATATAGAAGGTCAATATGGGCCAAGTGCGGTGAATATTGGCAAAATAGTGGGTGATTTTTCTGGTAACAGCGCAACCGGTGATGGTTATGCAAATGGCGGAGCTATATATATTAAAGGTGGTGCCGATCGCGAAGGGCAACAAGGTTATGGTGTAACTATTGGTAGCATTGTTGGCGACTTTACAAACAATAAAGTTGTTGCAACTACCGATACGTCAGAGAATAAAAAAGCGTCTACTGGTGGAGCAATTTCTATTAAAAATGCCACAGAAAATGTAAAGGGAGCTTCGGTATCTGTTGATGGAAACTTTGCTAATAATTCTGTTTCTACAAACGGTACGGATGCATTAGGTGGCGCAATTTATAACGAAGGGTTTTTGACAATAAACGGAAACTTTTCTGGTAATTCAGCTAAATCCGAATCGGGTAAGTCATTTGGTGGCGCTATCTATAATACTGGTGAAATTGTAAATGCTGCAGGAAATTACACGAACAACAGTGCAACAACGGCTGGCGGAGCAATTTATAATGCTGGTACAATGGCGATAACTTCTGAAGAGGGTACCGCGTTGTTTGGTGCAAATTCGTCAGGAATTGGTGGGGCAATTTATAATGCAGATACTGGACATATAACAGATATTTCTCATGCTTCTTTCCAAAAAAATTATGGAACCTTTGGTGGCGCAATAAATAATTCTAATTTGACAGGAAATGTTGGCGGTGGCGTTATAGACAGAATTGCAAATGCATCATTTATAGAAAACTCTGCCGGAGGTAATCAAGGTGGCGCGATTCGAAATCAGGGTAAGATAGGAACAATTGAAAACGTTGCTTTTATAAGCAATACTGCTGGAAATGGTGGGGCGATAAATAATGGCTCGCTTGGTGTGATAGATAAAATCAATGCCTCGTTCAGCAGCAATCTTGCTTTGAATGGTGAAGTTCAACAGGGTGGTGCAATTGTGAATGCGGGCGTAATCGAATCGATTACAGATTCTTCATTTACAGGAAATCAGGCCGGAAAGCTAGGTGGGGCAATATTGAACGAGACAAATGGAAAAATTACGTTCAATGGTACCAATACGTTTGCCGGTAATATTGCCAATGGTGTCGCAAATGACATACATAATAAAGGACAAATAATTATAGCTGATGGTACGACTACACTAGGCGGCGGTGTTACGGGGTCAGGTATATTGACCGTGACAGATGGTGCAACGTTGAGTATTGGTTCTACAACTTTAGAGCAGGGGACTTTGAATTTAGACGGTACTTTGTCTGCCTCAATCGTGAACCAAAACGCGTTTGGTAAAATCAAAGTTGATAATATCAACGTTGGTGAAAATGGTTTGTTTGATTTGATGCTGGGAGCAGCAGGTACATATGATTTTGGAACGAATATTAGTGTAGATAATATTGCCTATAACGATGTTATTTATAATGTTTCTGTTGACGGAACAAATATAATTGTTCAGACCAAGGATGTAGAAGAAGTGGCCAAAACAGCAGAAATTACTACGGATGCGTCGGTTGTTTTGGTTGGGTTGGCTAACAGTAACGATTATGCAATGAATATTGCTTCATTGAATGCTCAATCTGCATTAGAGGCTGGAAATAAAGATTATATAGAAACAGAAACTGCAAAATTACGTGCAGAAGATAAACCTGTTGCGCAATCTGTTGCGACTTCTGTCCAGAATCAGGTTTTATCTGTTGCAGCGAATCGCATGGAAGGCGGCAATGCATCCATTGGTCGTAGTGGCGGAGACTTGGAAAAACTTGGTTATGGAATTTGGGCACAAGGGCTGGTAAATAAGGCGAAGTATTCTGATAAGTTTACGGGTGATACTAGTGGTATTTCTGCTGGTATCGATGCCTTGATAGACGGTAAGTTTACTGTCGGTATCGGTTATGCGCACAATGAAACAGATGTTGACGCGAAATTACGTGATATTGAAATTGCTAGTGATAGTGTATTCTTGTATGGTCAGTATAAGCCAAATAAATGGTATTTGAATGGTACATTTAACTATACGATGGCGAATTACACCGAAAGTACAACAGCGTTTGGCATAACTGTAAACCCAGAATATGATGTTGATTCTTTGGGTGGACAAATTATGACCGGTTATGCATTTGCATCTGGATTTGTTCCAGAAGTTGGGGCACGCTATTTGCATATCAGTCAAGATAATTACAATAATGGATTGGCTGATATTTCTGGTACTAATACAGACTTTTTGACTGGTGTTGCAGGAATGAAATATGGCTTTACGATTGAGGCAGAAGGCCGTTTGAAGTTCCGCCCAGAATTACGTGCAGCAGCAACGTACGACTTTATCTCTGATGAAGCGGTTGCAATTGTGACAGTACCAGGCGCAGCCTCTTATCGTGTAACTGGTGAAAACTTGTCTCGTTTAGGTGGCGAGTTTGGTATAGGTTTAAGTGCTATGTATAATGATTGGGTATTTTCAATCAATTATGATTTGGATTTACACGAGGATTATACATCTCAAACTGGCATGTTGAAATTCAGATACACGTTCTAAGGGAAAAAGACCTTAAATAAAAAATCCCCACATTTGTGGGGATTTTTTATTGTGTTTATTAAACAAATTGAATATACTTCAGTATGAATCAACAGGGATGTTGGCTCAGGGACTTGAAAATCCCCTAATAGAACGGTGGGCTTTATGCACACTGGCATCCGACAAAAAGCGTCGGCGCGTGTTTGCGCCGTATGTTTTATCACCCGACTAAAAAGGTCGGGGATTCGCGACTATATAACAGGGTTATCCCGAAAATCGCGGGGTCATTTTCTATTATGATTTTTCAAATCCCCGACCGCCAATTCTGTTTGGCGGTTTTTGTTTAACAAACAAAAAAGGAATTGAAAATGAAAAGGTTATTGCTTTTTACCTTTGGAATAATTTTATTGTATAACCCAACAGCTTACTCTGCTTTGCCTCTTTCTTGTCAAACTGCGTATGAGTGTTTTAATTCATTCCAATGCCAAAATGCAACTGGTGGAGGGTGTTGTGAAACAGGAACAACTGGTACGGCTTACGATTGCCCACTAGGATGGTTTTATAATTCATCACAAGGATTATGTATACGTTCAAGTACATCTAGTTCTGATTCAAAGGGTTATACATTGACGAATTATGGTACATGTGCAGCAACCACGTCTACTTACCCTTGTTATAGTTATAAAACTTCTACAGGAGGACTATACGATTGTTTGCAGTGTGGTAATGGCTTGATAAAACCGGAGGCATAAAATGAAATTTATTAAATTATGCTTTTGGTGTTTTTTTATCGCCGCAGGCCAAGCTTATGCGGCTTGTAGCGTCAGTGAAACTGGTTATACATCTTGTAAGCCTGGATATTATTTTCAATCGAAATGGAATAGTGATTTGGGAAATTGTGTGCAGTGTCCGTCGGTTACCAAATCTGACGGTACAACTGTATACGGAAGTTCTGCAGACAGGAATACTTTGGGCATAAGTTCATGTTATATTCCAACTGGAACTTATAAAGATTCAACTGGTATATATTCTATTACATCAAGTTGTTATTATTCGGCAATTACTGAAATATAAATAAAAAATCCCCACATTTGTGGGGATTTTTTTAATCGTTTTTAAAATATATTTTTCTTTGTGATTCTGATATTGATTCCATGGAATCAAACAACTTTGATGCTGCAGATGCATCAGATGGTGAATTGCCGGATGTGTTTGAATAGTCCGCGCCATTCAATACAATTATACGAGACGGTAAAATGTCTTTGCCATTACATTCAATATAGTATTTTGCCATGTCGTAATATTTGCCGTAACATTTATTATTTACGGTCGCAACGTACCCATATTTTGCCAAGTCTTCACACGTTGGTTGGGCACCGTATGTTATTTCCCCGTTTTCTAGATACTCATCAACATTGTCCAAAATTCCATTACACCACACGCGTACGTACTCGCCATTGACAGATGCCATCGCACCATTATCACTGGTTTTTCTTACACCAAAGCAGTCACCATTTAGTATGCTGGTGTCAAAATCTTTATTTATGTTCGTGCCTTTAGATATGTCATTACGGCTCATTGCAATTGGCATGTCTTCACTTGTTGTCAAGGCTTCAGGACAAATCATTTTCATCCCCCAACAGCCCGTGTCGTTATCCCATAATTCACTGTCGTAGCCCGCACCCATCGTAGGATAACAATCTGTTGGATCCAACTTACAAACAGTAGGTTGTTCCCACCAAGGAATTGATGCACCAAATGCGGCAGCGCTGGTAAATAAACAAAATACAGAAAATGCTAATGTTCTTTTCATATCTTTTCTCTTCCCCTTAGATTCTAGCAAAAAAACTTTTTTAAGGCAAGATAACTTATTTACAAATCTTGTGTTGCTGTTGATACGCTTGTCGTATCAGCGCAATATCCCCATTTGGTGTTTGCTCCTGTTTCATCATAAAAGTATTTCAATAGTTTGTGTGTCGTTTTGTCGTGGACGTCGTCATTGTTGTCATCGGTCCATTGGGTATCGACCCATGTGCCGCCAAGGCGTTCGCATTCGGCAGATAAAGACTTTGACATGTTTACACGAACAGAATCCATTACAACATTGACGTCTTGCAATACTGTTGTCGGAATTGATTTTTTACCCGTTGTAATTGCGTCATAATCTGAAGGGCGTACGCATACCTGGGTTGCGTATTTAACCATCTTTTGATATAAACTTCCCGCGTAATCAGGACCGCAATCAGTATTTTCTGTTGTTTCGTAATCTCCTCCTTGTGGACCAATTGTGCCACCATTACACAAAGATCCTGTTGGACATACCAAGCACGCATTTCCAATAACAGGGGTGCTATCATATTTCCATTGCCCTGTGTCTTCATCTTTTGTTGCCATATAGTAACCAAAGTTGCACCGTGTATATATTTTATATTCAGGACAAGAATAACCTGTTGTTGGAGCTTCTGGAGGTTCAGCGCCCGAAGACCCAGAAGATGGATTGTTCCATTGTAACTGATTACAATAGTAGTTAGATGCGTATATCGCGTCACCAGGTGCATAAACACGGCAACCATATGGATAGGAATGCAGGCTGTCGCTGCTTGGAACACTACACATATCTGTGGCAAAAGCCTCAAGCAGGGTTTTGCATTCTGCCTCAATTTTTTGATCTGTTATGTCATGCATAGCGGTAAGCAATAGTTCTAACCCGTCGCCATTTGGGTCGCCGTATAAGTTGCTGCATGCGTATAATTTTTCTTGGCAAAGTTCTTCAGATAATTCCAAACGAGAACCTAATAATAACTCTTCTTTTACATTACTAAAATCTTTCAAAGATTCGCTTTGTTCGTCATAGCAGGCATTTACAACATCTAGACATTCATTTTTTACAGTACGAATTTTTTCTTGTTGTCCTTGATATATTTCTACAATTGCTTGGCGAACAAATTCAACCCATACTTCATCGGCAATATCTGTACATGTTCCTAATCCACGTTCGGCGTATATTCTTTTGTTGTTTAATTCCGCAACAATTAGACGGTTTGTTGAATTTGTAAGTACGTCGCCGTCTAAAGAAATTTGATTGCCGAGTTGGTAGAAATTTTGTGAATAAATTGGCTCGCCAGTATCTCGATTTAGATAGCGTCCTGTTATATCAAGACAATGCACATAATCTTCACCGCATGCTGTATCAGCTGTGATATCTTTTCGTACTTGGGCGATACAGTCATTGATGGATGTAGAGTTATGAGCGTTGTAATTTTCTAGTCTCGCAACATTCATTTCTCGTTCTGTATCACGAATTGTGCTGTTGGCTTCAACCAACTTGCCATCTAGTGCGTTTAATAAAGTAGAACAGTCGTTTTCTATGTACATGCCGTATGCTGATACGACCATTGACAGTGTGGAAGAAGAAGTACACTGGTCTGAAATTAAATCTACACATTGGGCATGAACGGCATTATATAAGGCTTCGCCAGTAAGATTTGCTATATTTTGCCCCGATGCTAAATCTGTTGTAGCCCATATCTGGTTTATGTCCCCCGCAATATCAAGTGTGCCTAATGTTGATAGTGCTTTGCTTTTTGACGATGATAAAACATCTTTTATTCCTGCCAGTTGTTGGGCAGATGCAGAATTGTCTTCTGTTATAGCTTGTTCGCCTTCACTTGCGCCAAGCATCGCGTTGACTTCTTCTGCTGTCTTTGGAATTACTTCAATATTTAGATTTTTGAAATCTTGTATTTGATCAGATGCTTGTGATAGTGCACGTTCTCTTTCCTGAATATCTTTGAGACGAGAAGAGCAAACACAACGCCTATAAGAATCATTGGCAGTGGCACAAAATTGATCCATGCATGTAAAATAGGCATTTCGACATTGATTATAACCTGTGCCAAATGTGTTTGTTACTGTCGATGACGCAGTCGTCGTTGCGCGCGCAGTTGATCTTGCTGTTGTTGCAGAAGAAGTGGCACTCCGAGCAACAGAAGATGTCGCGGAACGTGCAATTGTATTTGTCGCACTGCGTGGAGAAGATGCAGCAGCAACTTTGGTTGTTGTTTGTGTCGTTGGATTTGCACTTCTATTCACCGCAGCAGCCCTTGCTGTTTCGGTTTGTTGAGTGCGTGTCGAAGAATTGTTTGCGTCTGCACGAGACACTATCGAATTTGAGTCATTTCTAGTTGTTGTTGCAGATGAACGCGCGCTTACTTGTTGTTGAGATGTCGTTACCGTTGGTAAACGTGAAGTTCTTGCAATGACTGTTGTTGCGTCTGAAGAGGTACTATCATTTTGTGTGCGACTGATTGCGGATGTTCCACGAACAGCAGCGTCGGCATCTGCGATGCCGATGAAACACGCAACTATAAAGAGTATTATCTTCCTCATACTTCTTATATATAGATTATATGATAACAAAAATATATTTTTATGAAAAGTGATATTTAATCATTATAGTGCTTTTTGACAAAACAAAAAACCGCCTAAAGCGGTCTTTTTAATTATTTTCATTGTTTGCATCAGCACCCGAACGATTACGCTCAACAAATGTTATGCGTCCCTTGTCTAAATCATACGGTGTCATCTCTACGCGAACGTGTTCGCCAACATTTACCCATATGCGAGCTTTTCGCATTTTACCACAAACAGTTGCCAAAATTTCGTGGCCGTTTTCCAGCTTTACTCGAAACATTGTGTTTGGTAGTTTGTCTTCTACAACACCACTGAAAACAATAACATCGTCTTTTGCCATAAATTTTCCTATGTTTTTACTTAAATTTTTTTCGGCACTTATAATATTATTTTGCAAAAAAAAATGCAAGTTGTTTTTATCTGCTTGCACATAAGGGGTCCATTTGATAAAATTATATGTAATTATAGAGTAGGATGGGAAACATGAAACTAGGTATTTTCTTAGGGTTATTATTTTTGTTGCCCGGTTTTGCAAATGCGGCAACACGTGGTGATACGGCCGTTCGTGTTGGAGTTAGCCGTATGTCGCAAGCAGGGGTACATTCTGCAAATATGTCTCCAAACCTTGGCGCAACGACTACAAATATGCCGACCTTGAATATAAATCCTGGTGTCTCTGGTTCTACTGGTGGAAATAATGATAGTAATAATTCTGGTGACACAGAAACGGATACAGGTGATAAAGACAGTGTTGAAACAGGTAGTCAGACTTGCCGTGATGTGTATCGAGAATGTATGGACCAGTTCTGTTTGTTGGATGAGACAGAAGGAAATCGTTGTGCGTGCTCTTCTAATATAAATCAATCAAAATCATTGATTCAAGAAATTCAGGAAATTCAGAATGGGGCAGATTTGCTGTATACTGAGGGTGTTGAACGTGAACAACTTGGTGCACAGGCTAAATTAGTATTTGGTGAAAGTGAGGAAGCCCAAAAAAGTTCTAAACTGTCTGGTATAAATTTCGCAGATTGGATAAACAGCAGTGTAGAGGATGAGGAAGTTAGTTTAGGAATGGATAGTGATATAGGCGATCCATTATATGCCATGGCTTCTGAGTACTGTGCTGATAGATTGGCGGCGTGTGGTAAAGACGCGGAAATGGAAGAAGTTTTGTATGCACGTCAGATTGTTCAGGACTGCAAGAATTTTGAAACGTATTTGAATGATCAAAAGGCAATTGCTGAGTCAAATAAGCGTACTGCAGAGGCTGCAGTTCGTCAGGCGCGTTTGGAAATGTTGGATACGACAAACAAGTATAATCGTGGTGAGTGCTTATTGGCGTATCGCTCTTGTATTTCTGATAAGGGTGGATGCGGTGTAAATTTTGAAAACTGTTTGGATGCAGATTTACTGTCTCGTCGTGCTAATGCGTGCGAAAATGTTTTAGACCAATGTATGGCAGTTAGGGATTATGTACTGCAGGATTGGGAAGCAGAAGCAGAGAGTATTTTGGTCGAGGCTGCTAAGTATGCTGATAAGAATGCACGTGCGACATGTTTGGCTAGGATTCAGTTATGTTTGGAAGATGGGTGCTCTACTGGTACAAATTCTGCTTGTTTGACAGATGTGAATGTTGCGGCTGGTGTTTGTCCGGTTATTGATGAATGTGAAGAAATGATTCCTGGTATAAAGAGTGTCGTGAATGACAAGTTAGGGTATTTGCGTACTCAGTTCTGTCAGAACGATGTTGACGCGTGTTTGCGCGATAGATGTGGTGAAAACTTTACAGCGCCAGAGTGTGTTGGTAAAAGTGCGTTAGAAATTGCGGCGCTTTGTCCACAAGATATGTTCCCGTCATGTAAGAATGAAACTCAATTTGATATTATCGTTCAAGCAGCAATGTTGCAGATGGATTATCAAATGTTGCAGGGATGTTTGAATTACTTTAGTGAACAACTGGGGGCGGTATGTGGTACTGATATGTCTTGTTTGACAACAGATACTCAGATTACTTCATTGGTCACTGTGCCGGATACCCAAGAAGGTTTAGCCGCATTGCGCGAATCCGTTCGGGCGAATACTGAAAATGCGGTTGATGAGTTCTTCAAGCAGTTTGAACAAGATAAGACTGTTGCTGCTTGTCAAGATAGCCAAAAGCCGGCAGATCGCGAAAGCTTGGGCGACAGCGTGTTTAATAGTGCAAAAATGATTGCACAGATAAGCGCAGAAAATCGTGCAATGCGTGAGTTAGAAACGAAAATTGCTGAATTGTCTCGTCAGCAAGATTTAGAAGCAGCGGAACAGAATTGTTATAACACTTATCAGGTAGAAACCCCAGATAAGTCCAGCAAGAATTACAGCTATATCCGCAGTGTTGCGTTTGAACCAGCGTTACGTAACTGTCACGTATGTCGTATGCAGCAGGTTTGTGAAACAGGTGGGCAGTCCAAGGGGGCGGCTGGTGTTCAAGGGGCGGCTGGTGGTTTAGCAGCGGGTGCTTCTGCAGGTACGATGGTATCTCCGGGATGGGGAACTGCTATTGGTGCTGTCGTTGGTGCTGTCGGTGGATTCTTTGCAGGTCGCAGTGCCGGTGGCGAGCAAGAATTCTGTCAGGAAATTGAGAGTTGTGAGGATATAAATATGTAGCCTGATTTTTCAGGTTACATTGCCGTTTTTGCGGTATAAGAGAGAGGCTATAATGAAAGTAAAATCAATACTTGGGTCAGTAGTTTGTTTAACGGCTTTGTTGGTTGCAGTTGATTCTTATGGTTTGACGACGAGTTCTACTAGTCGCCAATCCGCAATAAAGCAGGGAACAACTGTTAGAACAAAAGTCGAGGCAACAGGTTTGTATGACCAGGCTTGTTATGATGCTTACTTTGGCTGTATGGATCAATTTTGCATTACTGATAATGCCAGTGGTGGTGCATGTAATTGTAGTGATACTATAAATGAATACAACGAACAATTAAATGAAATTCATGGAATTTTAGATGAAGCAAATCGTTTGCGTACAGAAGAAGTAGAACGCGTTAAGGCTGGTGCAAATGCCGATATCGTTTTTACAGGTGAACGCAGATATGATGAAGATGGTAATATTTTAGCAGAGGGTGAGCTGAGCGAAGCTGAGCAAAAAGCAAAAAAACGTGAAGATTTACTGGCGCTATTTAATACAAACTTATATGAAGATGATGGCGTTTTTGAAAATCAGAGTACAGTTGCCAATATGGCGGATATGATTGGAACAGAATTGTACAATGCGGCCAATAATTTGTGCGTAAATCAGGTTCCTGATTCTTGTGCTGGGGATATCGCTTTCTTGCAGCAATTGTATTCTCGCCAGATAACATCTGATTGTTTGGGGTATAAAAATTCTCTGACTCAACAGCTGGCAAACGCGAAAAATGAGTTAGCTGCGGCAGAATCAGAAGTTCGTACAGCTTTGCAAGAAAGTTTTGAAAGTGCGAATAAATATGATCTTGGCCAGTGCATGGTAGAATTTAAAAAGTGCATGCAGACCGATGACGCTTGCGGTGAAAATTGGGAAAATTGTGTCGCAACAATTGCTATGGAGAATATGCAAAATAATGCGGCAACAAGTACTGCTGGAACTACTGTTGAAACAGTCGATACGTATGATATAACTGCGTCCACCATGAATATTTTGAACACAAAGCGTCCAATTTGTGAGAATGTTTTGGATCAATGTGTTGCGGTTCGTGATTTGGTTTGGCCGAATTTCTTGAAAGAGGCAGCGCCAACTATTAAAGTCGCAGAAAGTCAGGCAGAATCGAAATTCCGTCAGTCTTGTTTGACAAACATTTCTGAATGTATACAGACGGCTTGTCGTGATGATATTGCAGGAAAAGGTGTTGCTACAATGGACGCTTGTTTGTCTCGTCCTGAAATGGCGCGTAGTTTCTGTAAGGTTGAAATTGACCCTTGTGAGCGTATGGAACCGTTGATTTGGGGATATGTAGAGGATAAATTGGCAGCAATGCGTGTTGATGCTTGTACACAGGAAGTCAAAGATTGCTTTACGGCAGATACACGTTGTGGACCGAATTTTGAAAATTGTATCGGTATGGATTATGACTATATCCACGATATTTGCCCAATTGATAGTTTAGTTGTATGTAAGGCAAACAATCCTTCGTTTTCTATGGATGACTTAGACAGTATGTTGATGGGGCTGTATTTAAACATCGACAATTCTATGATGGAGCAATGCCAGAACATTGTCGATAAGAAAATGGCTGAAGTTTGTGGCAGTACGACTGATTGCAACAGATTTGCGGCCGATGATACTATTGGAACAGGGTCTTTGCGCTCACAGAAAGACGGTACGACATATCGTGTTACTGGTATGATTTCTTTCGGCAGCATAAAAATGGGTGATTCTAGTGGTCAGACAAAAATTGATGATGGCGAAGGTGGTACTATTACCTTGGAACCAGGCGAAATAGGTATTTCCGAGTACTTGGCAAAAGTTAAAGAAAATAATGTTGGTGTCGATAATGCTGAAGGTATTATATCTTCAATAGAAGAAGAGCTGAATAACATTGCTGGTACTATAAACCGTACTATCGAGATGATAGAAAGTGACCCAGAAATACAGTATTGCGTAAATGGACGTGATTTGTCTCAGATAACGGGTGAGAAAGGTGCCTCAACAACAGGCCGCTTCCCGAACTTGTTAAATCAGGTCAAAATGCAAATAGCGGTTTCTGCTTTGCGTCAGGCGCAGGATAATTATAACAACAAGTTGAATTACGAAATATCTGAAGCAACAAAGAACGCATCAACTGATTTGGCGCAGTATATGTGTCAAAAAATTGCAGAAAATGGCGGCGCAGGTGGTACAGATGTAAATGCATCTACACCATTGACCCCTCCTTATTCAATCAGTTATGATGTTGGTTCAGGTTTAACTACAGAAGAACTTGCACAGGGGGGGGCTGGCGTCCTTCAGGCGGATGGCGTTACGTTTAAAAACAGTGGGTATCTTGGTGGTGCGAGTATGACTGGTGGTGGAATGACAAAGACTGTTCGGGCTATATTTAGTCGTGATACCAGAACTTGTCATATATGCACACAGACTGTGACACAGAACTGTAAGACGACAGGAAGCAGCAGCTGGTTCCACAATAGTAGGAATACAAGTTGCACTACAGAGGCGTCTGAAGAGGTTTGTGAAGATATCGTGATGTAAATACTGCAAGAACCCACGTTTTGTGGGTTCTTTTGTTACAGTAATAAAATCCTAGACATTTGTTTTGATAAATGTGATATTATTATCAGGTAAACGACAAAAGGGGGTAAATAAATGAAAAAAATTTCTATGTTTGCTATGGCTGGTATTATGTCAGCTGGGGCAGCGTTCGCAGGATTTCAGCCAAACGAACCGGCAAAAACTGCTGGTGGTTTTGTAGGGGGCTCTGAAACTATTGTTACTGTAAAACAAGTGAAAGAAATGCGCGATGATGTTCCTGTAATTGTTCAGGGTAATATTGTTCAGCGTATGGGCGATGAAAAATACTTGTTTGAAGACTCTACTGGTTCCATAACAGTTGAAATTGACAATAAAGATTGGCGCGGTCAGACAGTTACCCCATCCGATACAGTTAAATTGTATGGCGAAGTAGATGCTGGTTTGTTTAAAACAGAAATAGATGTAGATTATGTAGAAAAAATGTAATCTGCACTTTGTTGTTCAAAAAAAACACCGGTCAGAAGACCGGTGTTTTTTTTATATTGTTCCATTAAACTTATCTGTTAGTTAGTTGTAATTCTATACGACGATTTTGCTGCAAACTTGCGGCGTCTTTGCCAAGCGCAACAGGGTGTAAATCTCCAAAACCACTTGGTATCAAACGACGGCGTGACACTCCGTCATTTGCCAGCTCTTTCGCCACAGCATTTGCGCGCAACAGAGATAGTTCCATATTATTAGAATATCCCCGCGTTCCAGGAACTACTTGCTGACGATCTGTATGGCCGTCAACACGAATAATCCAATCTACGTTCGTTGGAATCTTGTTTTCCAAATCCTTAATAACATTCGCTATTAAACGTAGTTGATTTTTCCCTTCTGGTGATAAAGTATATGAGCCACTACTGAATAAAATGTCGCTAGAAATTACGAAACGATCGCCTTCTGTTTGAATAAACTTATCATCGCCCAGAGCATCTTTTATTGCTTTATAAAATGCAGATTGATATTTAGCGACTTCGTTCAGTTCTGCCACTTTGTCTGCTAAGGCTTTGTTCAGACGCGTTGACATTTCAACGTATTGAATATCTTTTTGATGAGATTCTTCTTCCGCAGCATCCAAAGCAGCTTGTAATTTATTTAACTGATCTGCTAAAGAGGCACGCTGGGCGTTCATTTGCTCCTGCAAATTGCGACGTTCTTGTTCAAGTTCTGCTGTGCGTTGTTTGTCCAGATTTGCCTGATTTAATTGTTTAGTTAGTTCAGTAACTTGAGCCTGTAAATCAATTCCCTGAGACTGTAATTCTGCAACCTTTGATTCATAATCGGCAATCAGTTCATTTACACTGACGTCAACTTGTTCTAGTTCATTTGTCAGTTCGTCATTGTTTGCAGATAGGCTTTCTAATTCTGCGCGGGCTAGTACTAAAAGACGCTTGGCTTCTTCTTCGTCAGCCGTCATTTGCACAATTCTTTGTGCTTGTTCTTCATTTGCACGCTTTAAATCAGCGACGGCTTTTGCACCTGTGTCCTTATTAAATACGCTGGTTGTTGTCCATAAAAATACGAACACTATCAGTAAAAAGATAAGTATGATGACCAAGTTCGAAAATAAGTCAACGAACGCAGGCCACGTATTTGTCTTTTCACGAAATCTTATGTTCAGCATTTGTTTCCCTCTCTCTTTAATTTATTTTAGGCTAATTCAGAAAAAGTCTCTTTTAATTCTTTTACGCTTTTAGTCAACTCATTCGTTGCGTTATTTATTTGTGGTAATACCGTTGCAACTGTATCTGTCGTGGCAACACTGGTGTGGGCAGATAAATAATCTTCAAGTTCGCGGAAAATGCCGTTTTGTGCCAACTGTACTTGCAGACCAAGAAAACCAATTGTTAGACTGCCTGCCAACCCCATCAAAGAACTTGTAAATGCAGTCGCCATTCCGGACAATGGACGAGACAAACCATTTTGCATTGCTGTCAAAACCGATTCGTCTGCAAAGTTCAGGTTGCCAATTAAATCAGCAAACCCGCCAACCGTCATAATTAAACCCCAGAATGTACCGAGCAAACCTAAGAAAATAAGGGTGTTAGTTATATAGCGTAAAGATTCGCGGGAATCTTCAAAGCGCAATAAAATCATATCCAACATTCCGTTTAGTGTAGTTGCTGATATACGTACAGGGCGAGCACGCAGTATCAATGCAACCGGGCGTAATAAACGTGGGGGCAGGGGAGCGTTCTTTTTCCCAGCAAAGTAAGCGCGTGCCCACCGATATTCCGGCAGTAATTGGAACATTTCGACAAAACTTAAACCGATACCGAATATGGTTGTTCCTATTATAATTCCATTCAATAGTATGTTTGCAGATGCTACCTGCAGAAAAGGACCATAGAACAAAATCAACCCTGCAATCAGCAGCGCAGTAAATAAAGCCATTCTGTTTAATGCCCGATGAAATTGATTTGTCATAAAATCTCTCTTCTTTTATACATATAAGATGATAGTAAACTTTGACGTTTTAAGTCAACAAGAGATTATTATTAAAATGTGAAAAGTGTATAAATAGAAAATGCTTGATTTTATTTAAAAAAAGGCCATAATTGTGCTGTTCCTGCTAGTAGCAATGGTGCTATTGGCTGTTAAGACCAAAGGAAATAAAATGGCTTATTATGAAAGCGTCTTGGTTTTCCGCCAGGACTTGACCGAACCGCAGGTTAAAGAAAAAGCGGCTAAATACACAGAAATTATCAAGGAACTGGGTGGTGATGTAAAGTCTACAGAATTCTGGGGCTTGAAAAACTTGGCTTATGTTATTCGTAAGAATCGTAAGGCTCACTACGTTATGTTGAATATCGAATTGGCCGGCGATAAAATCGCAGAATTGGAACGTCGTGCCCGTATTGATGAAGACGTAATTCGTTTCTTGAACGTTCGTGTTGCTGCGCTGTCAACAACACCGTCTATAATGATGAAAAAAAATACTGAAGAGGTGGAATAATGGCAGTTCGTGCAGCAATTTATCGTAAAAAATCTAACCCATTAAAGGGCAAAGTTATTGATTATAAAGACGTTAAGACATTGTCTCACTACATCACAGAACGCGGTAAGATTGTGCCTTCTCGTATCAGCGGTGTTTCTCAGAAAGACCAACGTGAATTAGCAACTGCTATTAAACGTGCACGTCATTTGGGTTTGATGCCGTTTGTTCGTAATAACTTGGGCTAATAGTGTGGAATATTTGGGAACTTCCCTAACTTTGAAATAAAGGACAGATAAGATGAAAGTTATTTTAACAGAAAAAATCACAAAATTAGGTAACATTGGTGATACAGTTGAAGTAAAGACTGGTTTCGCACGTAATTACTTGTTGCCAATGGGCAAGGCTATGCGTTGGTCTCGTGAAAACGTTGCTTTGTTCGAAGCTAAAAAGGCAGAATTACAGGCTCGTCAAGAAGCTGCAAAGAAAACTGCAGAAGCAAATGTTGACGCTGTAAAGAATGCAAAGTTGTATATGATTCGTCAGGCTGGTGATACAGGTCAATTGTATGGTTCTGTTTCAACACGTGATATCGCGCGTATGTTGAAAGAAGTTGCAAATGTTTCTGTTGAATCTGCACAGGTGATGTTGGGTGCGCCAATTAAATCTGTTGGTGTATTTGATACAGAAATTGCTTTGCATCCAGACGTTATTGTTCCTGTAAAGATTTACGTTGCACAGAGTCAGGACGAAATCGAAGCTTTGGTTGCTGGTAAGGTATTGACTTTTGGAACAAAGAAAGTTGAAGAAACAGCAGAAGAAGAAAAAGCTGAGGAAAAAGTTGCAGAAGAATCTGAAGCAAAAGCTGAAGAAAAAGCTGACAAATAATCAAAGTCTGTTGATTCAAATAAAAGACGCCCTTTATGGGCGTTTTTTATAAACTTTTTTTTATATACGTTTATAATGTGTGTAAATGAAATTAGAATCAAATGGCATCTTGATAGATATAAAACCTTTTGGCGAACGAGATATCGTTGCTCGTGTCTTTACGTCTGATTTTGGGGTGCTGTCAGGTATGATACGTTGGGCACAAAGTGCAAAAAGAAATAAACCTTTAATAGGACAATTTGGAAATGTTATATGGGGGGCTAGATTAGATTCTCAGTTAGGTTCTTTCCATTGGGAGGCAGAAAAAAATTTGGCTGCGCCACTTATGTTGACCCGTAAAGGTTTGGAATATATGAATAGTGCTTTTGCACTTATTTCCGTCCTTGTCCCAGAAAGAGAGCAGTACAAGCAATTATATTCTAATACATTGGAACTGTTGATAAATTTAACTTCAAATAATCAGAACGATGCTTATACCGCTTGGGAAGTGTCTTTATTACAAGAATTGGGATATGCATTGAATTTAACTGCTTGTTCTGGTTGCGGCACACGTGAAAACTTGGAATATTTGTCGCCAAGAACGGGAAGGGCTGTTTGCAAAAAGTGTGCAGAACCGTACAAAGATAAGTTGTATAAACTGCCTTTGAATTTGTTTATAACCAGAAAGTTTTTGGAAAGTGCTTGTTTTGTCCAAGGTGTTGAGTTACCTTATGCCAGAAACATATTGAATTGAGTTTTTTATTTTGATGAATAAAAAATGTTGATTTATTCCTTGCGAATGTAAATTTTTTTGATTATTCTTTTTTCTGTTCAACAGATAAAGGAGAAAAACTATGACTTGGACAATCTTGGTTCTAGTAGTTGGTATTCTTCTGTTCCTGTTTGGTGGCATGTTGTTGCCAAAAGGTGACGAGAAAAAACCGTCTGCTGGTAAAATCTTTGCAAAAAAATGTATCTCTTTAATTGCTATCATCTTGATTTCTGGCAGTATGTGCCGTCTGTATATGCCATACTACTTGACAGCTGTAAACCCAGCAATTGTTCAGGAAATGGTAAATGGTATGCAGGAACAGCAGCAGGCAGAAAAGAATAAGCAGATTCGTAAGTTTGTTCGCGAAGAAGGTGAACAGATGATGCGTGATGCCCCAGTTTTGGGTAATCGCGACGCCAAAAAGACAATTTATGTTTGGACAGACTTCTCTTGCCCATACTGCCGTCGTGTACATGGCGAAATTGAAAAAGTACTGGCTGACCGCGACGATACACGCGTAGTTATCAAGAACTTCTCTATCCACGGCGTATTATCTGATGGTCCAGCAAGAGCTGTTATTGCTGCAAATATGCAAGACCCTGAAAAAGCCGCGAAATTGACAAATATGTTGATGACTCGTGAATTCTATACTCAGGATGATTTGAAAGATCAATCAAAGTTGGCTGAAAAAATTGAAGCTAATGTTATGAAAATGGCAAAAGAAGCTGGCTTGGATACAGAAAAGTTGAAATCTGATATGAACAGCGATGTAGTTGCACGTGAATTGAGAAACGTTCGTGATTTGGCACAGCGTTTTGAAATCAACGGTACACCATTCTTAATCATTGGTGAACAGGCATTCCCAGGTGCAATTCCATCTGAACAGATTGAAGCTGCTTTGGATGAATAATAGATGATTTAAGATGATACATAAAAATCCCGCCAAAAGGCGGGATTTTATTTTTTCGAAGTTTTTATTTGTCTTCTAAGATTGCTATGCCTGGTAATGTTCTTCCTTCTATAAATTCTAAGAATGCACCACCACCAGTCGATACATACGTGATGTCGTCTTTGACACCACATGCTGTAAGGGCCGCAACTGTGTCACCCCCTCCAACAATACTTTCTAATTTGCCGGCTCGTGTTTGCTCTGCAATCGTTTCTGCAATCGCAAAAGAACCGTAAGACCAAGTCGGTTGCCATTCTGCCATACCAACTGTTCCATTCCAGATTACTGTTGCTGCATCTCGAATTGCCGCTGTGTCGCGCTCTGTCGTGGCAACCCCTGCATCAATTATGATGTCGTCATCTTCTATTTCTGTGAAATCTTTGTTGGTGCGTTCTGCTGTAGCTGTAAATTCTTTGGCAACCCCTTTATCTAATGGCAGTAATACTTCACAATTATTTTCTTTTGCGTAATTCAGTATTTCTAAAGCTGTATCTTTTTGATCCGCCTCATATAATGAATTACCAACTTTACCGCCAAGGGCATAATTAAATGTCGTGCCTAGTGCGCCACCAATAATCAATTTGTCGGACAAGCGAGCCAAGGCTTTCAATACACCAATTTTAGTCGAGACTTTACTGCCCGCCACAATTGATAATAATGGACGCTTTGGATTTTCCATTACGGCTGACAAATGTTCTATTTCAGATGCCAGTAATTTACCTGCGTATGATGGTAATATTTCTGCAACACCAACTGTGCTGGCGTGGGCGCGATGTGATACCGCAAATGCATCATTTACAAAAATATCAAAACCTTCTGCTAATTTTTTCGAAAAATCTGGGTCGTTTGCTTCTTCACCAGCGTAAAAACGTACGTTTTCTAACAATACCAAATCACCATCTTGCATATTTTTCATGAAATCTTTATCCAAGCAATCTGGAATTAAAGGTACTTTCATATATTCAGCAACAGGGGCCAACGTAAATTCCATATTTCTTGTTCCTTTGGGACGACCTAAGTGAGCACAAATTGCTATACGTGCGCCTGATGCGCGCAGTGCTTTTATGGTTTCCATGCTTTGTTCAATTCTGAAAGCATCGGTTATTTTACCGTCTACTATTTGGACATTGAAGTCATCACGCAGTAAAACGTATTTACCGCGTACATCAATATTCTCAATCGTGCGAAGTTTCATCGTTTTTCATCCTTTCTTTTATTGGTTTATAGCTTTTTCGATAATGTTCGTTTATACCATATTTATCAATTGCCTGCAAATGTTCTGCTGTCGGATATCCAGCATTCTTATCCCACTCATACCATGGATACTTTTCTGACAGTTCGTGCATAATTCTATCACGTGTTTCTTTGGCTATTATTGATGCCGCAGCAATAGATATTGATTTTGCATCACCTTTTACAATTGCTTTTCCTGTTAAATCATGAGGCAATTTGTTCCCGTCAATTAAACAAAATTCAGCTTTACATGACAATTTATTTACGGCACGTGTCATGGCAGTCAATGATGCTTGTAGAATGTTTAACTCGTCTATTTCTGCTGGACTACATTCAGCCACAGCCCATATTGTGTTATGTGTTATCCATTCATATGCTGCAGCGCGCATATGTGGCGTCATTTGTTTAGAATCGCGTATTATTATCGGAATTTCTATTCTTCGGTTCGGAAAAATAACTGCTGCGGCTACAACAGGGCCGCATAATGGACCGCGACCAGCTTCGTCTACGCCGGCAATTACATTAAAACCGCAATCGTTTTCTATCTCAAATGTAGGATTTGTTTTCATACTAATAAAAATACCACCGTTTCGGTGGTAATAAAACATAAAAATTTAAATATTAAATAGACATACGGTCGGCTATTTGTTTCTGCACATACTCGTCTTCGCTGTTATATAAAGGCCATTCGCCATTTGCTAAATCTTTCATTGTTGTAAGTGGTTGGTCTAGTCGGGCGCGGTAAAGCCACATGTTTGACATAACACGCTTTATATAACTGCGAGTTTCATAAGTTGGAAAACTTTCTATATAAAGCAGTGGGTCATAAGTCTCAAACATTTTTTCGAAATCAACTAACGTACCCATACCAGCATTGTAGGCGGCTAACATTTTTATAATGTTGTTATTTATATTTGGATGTGCAAGCAAATCTACTATATATTGCTGACCTAAGAACATGTTGTGTTCCGGTTTTGACATGTCTATTTCAGACATGTTTACCTTGTTTTCTCGGGCAACTTTTTTTGCTGTGCTTGGCATAATTTGCATCAAACCGTTTGCACCAGCCCCAGAGGTTGCATTTGTACGAAAACCACTTTCCTGTTTTGTAATAGCTAATAATAAAGCACGGTCAATTGACCAACCTCCCATTGGCTCCCAATCTGGTAAAGGATACTGAGCAGAATAAATGATATTGTCATCAATTTCCAAAATTCCTCTGTCTTGAATCAAACTGGATGCTTGAATTGATACTCGTGGCAAACCGTATACTGTTGCTATAGAATTTATAGCGTGTAATGTACGGTCGGTAACTTTCGATGTAATCATATATTTTAAGTATAACTCAGCACGATCTTTTTGCCCAACTTGTAATAATGCCAATGCTCTTTTGCCGTACTTTGTTTCGCGTAAAGCATCTATGTCTTCATCTGTACAATCTTGTTCAAAGAACTCATATTTGGGTGTATTGCCTAACATTACAGATGATAGCGCACCGTAAAATGCCATTGGATGAGCAGCTGCTATTTTCCAATATTTTTTCGCTTCGCTGCGTTCACCGTTTGCATCTGCTGCACGGCCAGCCCAGAAAGCAGCTTCTGTTTTACGGGCATTATTTATTTGTGGCAGATCCAAAATTGCACTGAAGTACTTTTTACTTTCGGCGTATTTTTCTTCTTTGAAGTACAACAGACCCATCGCCCACATGCCATATTCTGATTTTGCATCTGAAGCAACAAAACCCCATTTCTTTGCCAGTTCAAATTCGCCGTTAGTATAATATATGAACGACAATCGACCAGCCAACCGTCCATAGTCTGATTCGGTCAATTTTTTCTTAAAAGAAGAATCTTCTAATATTTGGCGGGCGGTCTTGGTTGAACCACTACGTATTGCACGCTTGAATTTATTGATTTTAGTATTGGTATCGCCTGTATACTTTTTTTCTGTCCATGTCTCAGATTGAGCCGTTTCTATTGATGCACCACCACTAATTGTTCGTGGAATATATGCTTTGCGTACAGATGCTTGCTTTATTTTTGCTAGTTTTACCATACGGTCTGCACCTGGCATGTCGTAATATTTTTCCATCCATGCGGTCAATTCTTTGCCACGTGTACGGTATGTGTCTGATATATATCGCTGAAATAAGACCTCGTTCATAAGTAAGGGGTCTGTTAGTTGTTTTTCTAATTTTTGTGCGGCGCTGATTTCTTCTTCAGATTGCAATAAAAATATTTGTGTATATAAACTGGCGTCCGCATCTGACAATACGTCTATGTTTGGCAAATCGGCAGCAATTGCCCCAATTGGCAAAAATATTGCTATTAAAAATGTGAATATTTTTTTCATGTTAAATTTCAGAATAGGGATGTTTTTGGCAAGGCGCAAACGGCGGCACCTTCATCAGCCTCTGGTATTTGGTCAAGTATTTTCTTGAAATCTGATATACGAGAAAACTTACGATATACAGATACAAACCTTACAAATGCAATTGGGTCCAGATTCAATAAAGAATCTGACACCATCTGGCCGACCATAGCACTGCTGACTGTATCATCTGCAGTTTCCGTTTCTAGGCGGCGGTGTATGGATGTTACTAATTTCTCAATTTGTTCGTCACCGACATCACGATTGCGGCACGCCAATTTTATGCTGCGACGTAGTTTTTCACGGTCAAAAGCCTCTAGCTTACCGCTGTTTTTGCGCACCATCAAGTCGCGCATTTGCACGCGCTCAACTGTTGTAAATTTAGCACCGCATTGATTGCATACACGACGGCGCCGAATAATTGCGTCTTCGGTATCAGGTCGAGAATCAGTTACTCGACTATCGGTAGAATTACAATATGGACATCTCATACCTGTATACGGTAGCAATCAAATCCCCCCCTGTAAAGTAGAAAGTGATTTTTAACCTTTTTCGAAAAAATGCGTTTTTTATAAAAATCAAGCACTTTATTTTGTGCTGTTTGTTTTGGGGCGGCTTTTTTATACGGGCTTTTTATGGTAAAATGTTATGCGAGACTAGAGAGAGATGGAAAAATATTTGAACCAGATTTTGACCGGAGATTGTATCGAAATCATGCGTGGCATACCAGACGCATCGGTTGATGCTGTGTTCGCTGATTCTCCATATAACTTACAATTGGGGGCAAAGACTTTGTACCGCCCAGAAGATCAAACGGCTGCACGTGCGGTTCGTGATTCTTGGGATGCATTTGAAAGTCCTGCGGCGTATGACGAGTTTACACGCGCTTGGTTGGCAGAATGTAAGCGTGTTTTGAAACCAGATGGTGCAATGTGGGTTATTGGTAGTTATCATAATATTTTCCGGGTTGGTGCTATTTTACAGGATTTAGGCTTTTGGATTTTGAATGATATTGTTTGGGTAAAAACTAATCCGATGCCGAATTTTAGAGGTACTCGTTTTACAAATGCTCATGAAACTTTGATTTGGGCTACACCACGTAAAACAGGTAAGTACACATTTAACTATGAAACTATGAAAAAGTTAAATGGTGGTAAACAGATGCGTTCTGATTGGAATATAAATATATGTCTTGGTGAAGAACGTGTGAAGGGTGCTGATGGTAAAAGTTTGCATAATACCCAGAAACCGTTGGATTTGTTGCGTCGTGTAATTTTGGCTTCTACAAAGCAGGGGGACGTGATTTTAGACCCGTTCTTGGGCAGTGGTACAACGGCGGCGGCAGCGAAAGAATTAGGTCGTAATTTTATTGGTATCGAGCGTGAAGAAACTTATGTTTCGGCGGCGCGCGCGCGTGTAGATTCTGTTCAGCCAATAGATTTGTCTGAAATTGAAGTTGCAACACCAAAGCGTGCAGAAGTTCGTGTCGCGTTCAAGGAACTAATAGAGGCAGGATTATTGTATGTGGGGCAAACGCTGGTAAGCCCGCGCGGTGAACGTGTGATGATTACGCGTGATGGTATGTTGGCACATACATTGTACGGTAAGGCCTCAATTCACGTTATGGCTGCCAAACTGCAGCACAGTGTAAGCTTTAATGGTTGGGATTATTGGTCTGCAGAAAAACGAGACGGAACACTTGTGCCAATTGATGAGTTACGCAAATATGTACGTAGCATAAAGCGTGATATGAAGAAAGTTGCATAAAAATACCCCAGCTCGGGGCGTTTTTATTTTTGTTTACATATTTTATCTAATAAGTGTGAAACTTTGTGTCTGATGTTGTAGACCCAAAAAGCTTTTTGTTCGGCATTCTCGATTTCTTTTTTCTTACTAGATAGGGAAATTTGTTCTTGTATTTCTTGGATTTCTGATGATGCTTTTGCCATTTTATACAATATACAAAAATGTTCTATCGGTGTTCGAACGTAACGCTTTTGTTCGCGTAATTTCAACATGTCTTTATTCAGACGATAAGATTCCAGCAGATAAAAACCTATACTATGTTCTATTTGTGACATAAATAATCCTTTTGTTGTTTGAATAAATAATACAAAAATGTAATTTTGTCAAATGTAAGTTTGTGGGTTGTATTTTTTTAGTCTGTCATTATATATATGATAAATTCGCGAATCGGGTTTTTGTATGATATAGTTTTACGTGTAAAAAGTAAGGATTTTGTATTATGGCTTTGATACCGGTTGTTATAGAAGAGTCTCCAAGAGGAGAGCGTTCTTTTGATATTTTTTCAAGATTATTGCGCGACCGTATTGTTATGATTAGCGGTCAGATTGAACCCAATATGGCAAATACTGTTGTTGCACAGTTGTTGTTTTTGGAATCTGAAAATCCAAACGCTGAGATTTCTGTATATATCAATTCACCGGGGGGTGATGTTTCTGCAGGTTGGGCGATTATGGATACTATGCAGTATATAAAGTCACCAGTTTCTACGATTGGTATGGGTTTGGTTGCTTCCATGGGATCTGTTTTGTTGGCAGCTGGTGAAAAGGGTAAACGTTTCGTTTTGCCTAACACACAGATAATGATACATCAACCGTTGGCTGGTGCAGAAGGTCAGATTACTGATATGGAAATTCGTATGACGCAGTATCAGAAAAATAAAAAGACTTTAATAAAGCAAATGGCTGAGTTTACTGGACGCAAAGAAAAAGAATTGTTTGACGCAATGGAACGTGATAATTGGATGGATCCAGACGAAGCTAAAGATTTTGGTCTGATAGATGGCGTCTTAAAACGTAAATAATTTTATCATAAGATGTGGGAGAATACAGAATATGAGCGATGATAAAATAAAGTCCACAGAAGAAACGCAAACAAACGGGACACCACAATTTTGCAGTTTCTGCGGCAAGGCTGTTTATGAAGTAAAAAAACTTGTTAGTGGGCGTAACGTTTGCATTTGTGATGAGTGTATCAATCTGTGCAATGACATTATGGCAGACGATTTGAAGGCCGAGGTAGGGCATGATACTTCTAAGTTGCCAACACCACGTCAGATTTATAATTTCTTGAACGAATATATCGTTGGGCAGGATGACGCCAAACGTACGTTATCTGTGGCAGTATATAATCATTACAAACGTCATAGTGTTGCCCTGAATACAAACGTTGAGATACAGAAGTCTAATGTTTTGTTGATTGGACCGACTGGTACAGGTAAAACTTTATTTGCACAGACTTTGGCGCGCATATTGGATGTTCCGTTTGCC
Source organism: uncultured Alphaproteobacteria bacterium (assembly GCA_944390125.1). Taxonomy (GTDB): domain Bacteria; phylum Pseudomonadota; class Alphaproteobacteria; order Rs-D84; family Rs-D84; genus Enterousia. Next base: position 96,523 of record CALXOX010000001.1, on the reverse strand, counting down.
ATTGCTGATGCTACCACATTGACTGAAGCTGGATATGTCGGTGATGATGTTGAAAGTGTTTTGACACGTTTGTTGCAAAATGCAAACTTTGATGTGGAACGTGCGAGTCGTGGAATTATCTATATCGACGAAATTGATAAAATTGCACGTAAATCAGAAAATCCTTCTCTGACGCGCGATGTTTCTGGTGAAGGTGTACAGCAGGCATTGTTGAAATTGGTTGAAGGTACTGTCGCAAACGTGCCAGCCGGCGGTGCAGGGCGCAAACATCCTGGTGAAGCCACCGTTCAATTAGATACCAGCAAGATTTTGTTTATTTGTGGCGGTGCTTTTGATGGATTGAACAAGATTATTGGGGCACGAAAGAACGAACGTGCAGGTATCGGTTTTGGTGCCAATGTTGAATCAAAGAAAGAGCGTGAATCTAAAAATTATTTAGATGATGTTCAACCGGAAGACTTGGTGAAATTTGGTATTATTCCTGAATTGATTGGTCGTATGCCAATAGTTACAACATTGCAAGATTTGGATGAAGCGGCGTTGATGAAGATACTGACGGAGCCAAAGAATGCGATTGTAAAGCAATACGCAGCAATGTTAGAAATGGACGGTGTGAAACTGACAATAAAAGAAGACGGATTGCGTGAAATTGCTAAGCTGGCGGTTGCCCGTAAAACGGGTGCACGTGGTTTGCGCAGTATTTTGGAGAAGCTTTTGTTGCAACCTATGTTTGAAGCACCAGAAAAAGAAGATTTGGCCGAGATTGTAATAGATAAAAATGTGGTATCTGGTAAGAAAGCGCCAATCGAAATTCTGCGTGATGCAAAGAAAGTGGCTTAAAAAATCAACTAAAAACGAATCGAGAGAAATAAAAATCTGCCATTTTGGCAGATTTTTTCATTAGAACCCGAAAATCATACGCTGTTTTGACTGATGGTTCTGTTTGGCGGCGAACGGCTTCTAGAGAAAAATAAAAATCTGCCAAGTCGGCAGATTTTTTTATTAGAATCCGAAAACCATACGCTGTTTTGATTGACGTTTCTTTTCGTTGCGAACGGCTTCTTCTTTCAAACGTTTGCGTTTTGTTGTTGGCTTTTCATAACGCTGACGTTCTTTCATTTCGCGATACAGACCTTCCTTCTGTGATTTACGTTTTGCAACGCGCAAAGCCTGTTCTACGTTATTGTCGCGAACTAGAACTTTTACCATCGGTTATTCACCCCCTTTAACGCAATTTATTTTTGGTGGAGCCAATCAGACTCGAACTGACGACCCCCTGCTTGCAAAGCAGGTGCTCTACCAACTGAGCTATGACCCCAAAACTTTGCCTTTTTTCTTAAAGCCAACGAATTTTATACACTTTTGGTCGTATTGTCAAATTAAAAATGAAAAAATGTGATTGTAATCTTTCTCTGGACAGATTTTGTTACACAACATATAATGTAGTGCTATGTTTACGAAAATGAAAAAATCTTTGAAAAAACTTATAAAGGGCGACGAAAGTAACGGTCGCATTAAATGGTCTTTGTATGCGCGTGTTTGGCGTGAAATTGGCAAGCCTCAATGGAAGTGGCTGGTTATGGGTGTCTTGGCAACCATTTTGGCTGCTGCTGCAGAAGCATACACTATTACGCTTGTCCAGCAGGTTGTAGATAAGGCCTTTATACAAAAGAGCATGACCAATATTTATTTCTTTGGTTTGCAGGTTATTGCTGCGTTCGGATTTAAAGGTGTATTTAGCTATTCTAAATCGCTAATCATGGCTAAGGCTGGATTGAATGCCAGTGCGGATTTGCAAAAAAGAATTTATGACCATATGGTTAGAATGAACGTTTCTAAGTTTTATGGTGATGGTATCGGTAAGCATTTGAATTACTTCAGTGTTCAAGCCGGGGCGGTATTGAATTTGGTTACTGGTACTTTAATTAGCACAGTTCAGCAGATCGCGACCTTGGCAATGACTTTGGGCTTGATGGTTTACTATGCGCCCCAATTGTGTGCTGTGTTATTGTTCTTGGTGCCGGCGATAATGATTCCTATGATATTGATTATGCGTAAGCGCCGTAAGCTATCTCGCGAATCGTTCGGTATTGCTAATGATGTTTCCCAGCATTTGAATCAAACTTTGCACGGAATAAAAACTATACAGGCTTTTGCAAATGAAGATGTAGAGGCCAAAAAATTTGACAGAGTCTTAAACTCTTCTATGGTAAATTCTTACAAAGGTACACAGGCGTTTGCCTTACAATCACCTTTGTTGGAATTGATGATTTCAATCGGTTTGTGTTTGGCTTTGATTGCTGGTGGGCACTTTATTGTTTCGGGGGCTATTACAACCGGTGATTTTACTGCGTTTTTGTTAGCTTTGACTGCGGCTTATAAGCCAGCACGTAATATTACAAGTACAAGCAATACTGTTCAGCATGGTTTGTTGGCAGCGGAAGTTTTGTTTGACTTTTTGGATAGTAAACCAGATATTCAGGATTTGCCAGATGCGAAAGAGTTGAAGTCAGGTAAAATGTCTGTAAAATTCAGTCATGTTTCTTTCGCCTATGTACCAGAAGAACCTGTCTTGCAAGACATAAATTTAAATGTTCCTGCTGGCAAGGTTTGTGCTTTGGTTGGCCCGTCTGGTGGTGGAAAGACAACTATGTTCAACTTGATTGAACGTTTTTATGAACCACAAAAGGGTAAAGTAGAAATAAATAGTACGGATATTCGTAAGTACACCTTACATTCTTTGCGTAAGAATATTGCAGAAGTTTCACAAGACGTGTTTTTGTTTAATGGAACAATTGAAGACAATATTAAATATGGTGCACCTAACGCGACGCCAGAGCAGGTAGAAGCGGCGGCAAAGGCGGCAAATGCACATGAATTCATTATGTCGTTCCCGCATAAATATAAGTCTTTGGTTGGTGAAGGTGGTGCTTTGTTATCTGGTGGACAGAAACAGAGAATTGCTATCGCACGCGCAATTTTGAAAGATGCTCCTATTTTATTATTAGACGAAGCAACTTCTGCGCTGGATACTCAGAGTGAGAAGTTGATTCAGGCGGCGTTGCAGGATTTAATGAAAGGGCGCACAACTTTTGTAATTGCGCACCGTTTATCAACAATTTTGGATGCAGATATAATATGTGTTGTTAAAGATGGACATATTGTAGAGCAGGGTACGGATGCAGAATTAGTTGCTTTGGATGGAGAATACAAGAAATTACGTGATATCCAGTTTAAGGGTAAAAAGGTCAAGTAGGGTTGTATGCGGAGAGTACGTGGGGTAAAGTTGTTTTTTTATGAAGAATGATTCGAAAGTTGATCCAGAAAAACTAACTGAAGCGGTGATGGAACGCTTGTTGCAAGATTCTGCTGTGTCGCATTCAATCGCAGAGTTGCGGCGTATACTTGTTGCATTATCTGATGAACTTGTAAAAAAAATAACAAAAGCTTTTATTGCGCAGGTAATTGCGGATATTACGGATGATGTTGAACCGGTACACATGTCGGAACAACAAAATAAGTCGGAAGAAAAAGCAAATCTTAGAAGAGCGGGAAAAAAGACCAAAGATTGGTCGAAAATGTCAGATGCTTGTTTGCGACAGGTTCACCATGTTCGTGTAAAATCTGGTAAAATGATAGAGCCCGAATTAAACGAGGAATTAGCACGGCGTTTCCCAGGTTATGATAAAGAAACGCAGATTTTTGGTAAGAAAGATTGGACAAAATCTTCGGATAATTCTTTACGAATTGCACACAGTGTTCGTAAAAAATCTGGTAAACCAATAGAACCAGAATTAAACGAAGAATTGGCGCGGCGTTTCTCTGGATATGATAAAGAAACAAGTTCTTTTGGAAAAGGCAGGAAAAGTAAAGTTAAAAAGCCAGAACATTCGCTAAGACAATCCAAAAAACAAATTGTTGTGAAAACAAAAACAACAGAACAAAGTTTATCAAAAACGAAATCTAAGAAAGTTCTGTCCGATTTGCTGTTGCCATTGTTTATTACAAAGGATGAAAATTACAGTTTGTTTATTGATGGACGCACTAGACCTGTTTTAAGGGGTGCCAAAACGCCGTATGAGCTTTACCTTTTTGATGAAAAAACAAGTACAGCAGTTGTCAGAAAAAAAACAGGTGTTGATGCCGGTTTGTTATATTTATTAGATATTAAAAATGGTAAAATTGCAGATATGTCTAAGGGTGGTGTGCCTAGTGTTTTATATAATTCTAAACGACATACATTTTATTTATCAAAATCTGCATATTTTGTTGAATTATATGGTGTTGAGACAATCAGTAATATTTATAAAATTCCTTTTAATGTGGATGTATTAAAGGCAAATAGAATACCATTAAATACAGTAATAATAGATAAAGACGGTAAAGAGGTATTTTGTTCGCTGGTAAAAATTGCTGATAAAGACGGTATGTTGCGCCAGAATAAAATTATAAAATATTTGTTGGACAGCATAGATGCTAAACCAAATAAAAATATCACTGCAATAGAGAAAATAGAACCGTCAGAAAAACGTTCTTCTGATGTTGAAAAGGTACCCGTTGTTGCTACACCTGTTGGCATATCTAATATAGAAATAAAAGAAGAAATAAAATATAAAGAAATTGTTGTTACTGTTAAACATGTAAAAACTACTCTTGATGGTGTATACAGCAATGTATTTGTAAATGGCCGAAAATTAGTGTCTAACCACATAGATACGAAAATTCAGTTGTTTGGTGATGGACGTATTTTGGGTATTCATGGTACTGTTACAGACAATATAAGTTTCCCGACGCGTCCAATGTGGTTGGTTTACGATACGGATTTGAAGTTACGCGTTCCACAGCGAAAGGACTCTTTTTCTGATTATAATGTTTATGTATATAATGTAGGTGTTGCTGTGAATGGTTTATATTTGGATGTAAGTAATAAGTCCAAGGTATTTTTGGACATGGAACGGATAAAAAAACAAGCTGGAGATAAACGGTTCGTTATCGGTAAGGAAAAATAAAAGGTGGCAAATGCCACCTTTTATTATTTTACAGTCAGTTCTTTACCTTGAACATCAACATAAACTGTACTGCCTTCGCCAATTTGACCGGACAAAATTAAATCCGCAATTTTATCTTCGACCGCCGACGTAATCAGACGCTTTAACGGACGGGCACCAAATACCGGATCATATCCGTTTTCACCCAGCCATTTTATGGCCTTGTCCGTGACGTTTAATTCAATGCGACGTTCCGCCAGGCGCTTTTCCAGATTGTGCAGTTGAATCTTTACAATGCCAGCCATTACATCTTTGCCCAACGGGTTAAAGAATACAATTTCATCAATACGGTTGATAAATTCCGGACGAAAATGTTTCTTTACCGCCGCCATATCAGGCAGGTTGCTGGTCATAATTATAATGGTGTTCGTAAAGTTCACCACGTGACCCTGGCCGTCGGTTAAACGTCCGTCGTCCAATATCTGCAGAAAGACATTGAATACGTCCGGGTTCGCCTTTTCAATTTCGTCGAACAGCAAAACCTGGTACGGACGACGACGTACGCTTTCGGTCAAAACGCCACCCTGTTCGTATCCGACATATCCCGGGGGACTGCCAATCAGACGCGATACGGAATGCGGTTCCATATATTCACTCATATCAATACGGGTCATTGCGGTGTCGTCGTTAAATAGATATTCGGCTAGTGCCTTGGCAACTTCGGTCTTGCCGACGCCGGTCGGACCTAAGAACATAAAGCTGCCTGCTGGACGATGCGGGTCGGATAGACCAGCACGACTACGACGAATTGCACGGGCAATTACTGTCAAAGCATGGTCTTGACCAACAACACGTTTACGTAGTTCGTCTTCTATGTTCAGCAATTTCGACTGTTCTTCAACACTCAATTTATCTGCAGGAACACCAGTCCATTTGCTGACAACTGCTGCGATATGTTCTGGTAATACGGTTTTGTATTCCTTGGATTCAGCATTCATCTTGCGAATTTGCTCTTCTAATTCTGGAATCTTTCCGTATTGCAGGGCAGATGCTTTTTCATAATCGCCGTTGCGCATTGCAGTGGCAACTTCGGCCTTGGCTGCGTCCAGTGCGGCCATTGCGTCAGACAGCGCGCGCATCTTTTCCTGTTCGGTACGCCATTCGGCGGTCAGTTTGGCAGATTCAGCCTCGGTATCCTTTATAATTGATTCCAATTCGCGCAGGCGTTTTTTGGAATCTTCGTCTTTTTCTTTTTTCAGTGCCTGTTGTTCTATTTTTAACTGCATCAGGTGACGGTCAACCTCGTCCAGTTTTTCCGGCTTTGACGCAATATCAATACGAACACGGGCGGCGGCTTCATCAATCAGGTCGATTGCCTTGTCCGGTAAAAATCTGTCTGTGATGTACCGGTTGGACAGGCGTACCGCCGCAACCAGTGCTGCGTCAGAAATACGGACACCGTGATGACCCTCGTACTTTTCTTTCAAGCCGCGCAGAATTGAAATCGTGTCATCAACCGTTGGTTCATCAACATAAACCGGCTGAAAACGGCGGGCCAGGGCGGGGTCTTTTTCAATATATTGACGATATTCATCCAATGTTGTCGCGCCCAGACAGTGCAATTCGCCACGTGCCAACATCGGCTTTATCAAATTGCCAGCGTCCATACTGCCTTCGCCTTTGCCGGCGCCGACCAAAGTGTGCAATTCATCAATGAACAAAATAATTTGACCATCGGAATCTTTGACCGCTTTCAGTATTGCTTTGAATCGACCCTCGAACTGGCCACGGAACATTGCGCCCGCCATCAGCGCGCCCATATCCAAGGATAATAATTTCTTCTTTAACAAGTTTTCAGGAACGTCGCCTGATACGATTCGTTCTGCCAAACCTTCAACGATTGCGGTCTTCCCGACACCAGGATTACCAATCAATACCGGGTTGTTTTTAGTGCGACGAGATAATACTTGTATCGTACGACGTATTTCGTCATCACGCCCGATAACAGGATCAAGTTTGCCGTCTGCCGCTAATTTTGTGAAATCAGTGGTATATTTAGCAATCGCTTGTTCTGGCGTTTCTTGCATTTCTTCTGGATTCATTGTCTATAAATCTCCTTTATATTTTTCTCTATATATAGTAGCAAAAAGCTCTTTTTCAAGGTACAGGAATCAAAACATTGATTTTTTATAATAAGTGGAAATTAAAAAAATATGTGATATAATACTCCAGCTATGGCAGCGTAATAAAATAATAAAACATCGCTTGACTTTTCTGGATTTTTATTATAAATTATGCCCCAGTTATCAAAGGATTATAGATATGCCACGTGTATGTAAGGTTACAGGTAAGAAAACAGAAGTTGGGATGAACGTTTCCCATTCTATGCGTCATACAAAGCGCACATTCTTGCCAAATTTGCAAAAATTAAAGTTTCATAGCGATATTTTAAATCGTGATTTTTCGTTGCGCATTTCAACAGCAGGTTTGCGTACATTGACAAAACATGGTGGTTTGGATGCATATGTTATGTCAAAATCTCCTTCTCGTTTGACACCGGAAATGGCTGCAATCAAGAAGGCCATCAACAAGAAAGTTGGTGCGGCTGAAAAACCTGCAAAGAAGCCAGCACACAAAGCAAATCGCAGTGCGCGCTTGGTAAAGAAGGTTGAAGCACGCAAGGCAGCAGCGAAATAAGTTGCTGTATGTGTTCTGGCCCCGTGGCGGAATTGGTAGACGCGCTTGACTCAAAATCAAGTTCTGCAAGGAGTGTCGGTTCGAGTCCGACCAGGGCCACCAGAGATAAAACACCCCAAACGGGGTGTTTTTGTTTTTTATAGGAATTTGTGATATAATCTATCAAGTTAAAGGAGTTTTGTATGCCAAGAGTTGCAAAGAAATCCCAGAAGAAAAGCGAAATTAAAGAAAGTAAAAAATATACTAATATGTTGGAAGCATATGGTGCTTTCTGGCGTCGAGGCTTTACTGAATGGGCCGGTACCTCTTCGCGTTCCGAATATTGGTGGTCGTATTTGATGACATGGTTGATAGCGGCTCTTTTGGCAGTACTTATCATTATTAGCACATTGTCTTATTCATCATTAGAAACAGAAATTGTCTTTTCTCCTATGTCCGCAATTTTGTCTGTTGGTTTGATACTATTTTTGTTGGCGTCACTTATACCATCAATTTCAATGACTGCCAGACGTTTGCATGATGCTGGTTTAAGTGCATGGTGGTTGTTATTGCTGTTGTTAAACCTGATATGTGAACCGCTTGGCATAATCATCAGCATTGTATTTTTTATCTTTGCTGTTTTACCAACAAAAGTGGAAGGAAATCCCTATCACAAGTTTAATAAATAAAAAATCCCCGTTTCGGGGATTTTTATTTTCCCCAAACTTTGCCGATAACATAGTCTGCGGCCAATGGAACTGATAATTTGGCAACGTTTTCCATTGCGGATTCTATTTCTTTTGCAAATTTTTCAGCAATATTTTCGTCGCATTCGAATATTATTTCATCATGTACCTGCATAATCATACGGATTTTATCTGAATTGGGCTTCATGATTTCTTTTTCTATATTTACCATTGCACGACGCATCAAATCTGCTTCAAAACCCTGAATTGGCGCGTTTACTGCCGCGCGCATAGCATAACCACGCATGCGTGGATTTTTGACCTCTGGCAATTCTATTCTTCGGCCCCATGGAGTATAAACACAGGCATGCTGCGTAGCAAAATGTTTTACTTCTTCTATATATTCTTTTACTTCCGGTAAACCAGCCATATAAGCATTTATGATTTCTTGGGCTGCTGCACGTGAAATTCCCAGCTGACCCGACAGACCGAATGAAGAAATTCCATATATAATTGAAAAGTTTACTGTTTTTGCGGCGCGGCGCAAATCTTTTGGTACAGGTGCATCTGCTGCTATTCTAAATATTTGTCGGGCCGTTTGTTCGTGAATGTCTTTGCCTGAATTAAACGTTTCTTTGAATGTGTGAACGTTTGCAACATCGGCAAGTAATCGAAGTTGTATTTGTGAATAATCTGCAGATATAAGTACTTTGCCTTCGGGGGCAACAAAACATTTTCGTATTTCTTCGCCAAGTTCTGTTTTAATTGGAATGTTTTGTAAGTTTGGATCGCGACTGGATAGACGTCCAGTATTTGTACTTGTTTGTAAATATGTGGTATGAATTCTGCCATCTGATGCAATTTGGCGCGGCAATGCGTCGGCGTATGTCCCAGCAAGTTTTGCAATTGAACGCCAATTTAATATCTTTTCTATTATCGGGTGGAAATCTATTAAATCATTCAATGCATCTGCATCTGTTGAGCGTTTTTTATTCGCTGGTAAGTTCAATTCATCAAATAAAATAGTTCCAAGTTGCTTCGGACTGGCAATATTAAATTCATGGCCAGCTAAATTCCAAATTTCTGATTCTAGTTCTGATAACTGGTCATGAAAGATGTTTGATAATTGCTGCAATCCTGTTTTATTTACCAATACACCCGCGCGCTCCATTTTTAGTAATATTGGCATTAAAGGCAGATCGCAAGTTTCATATAAATGGCGCAGTTTTTCGTTTTGATTTAATTGTGGACGCATCAGGTCATACAATGCCATACAAATTGTTGCATCTTCGGCAGCATAGGGGGTCGCCAATGAAATATCCAAACAGTCAAAGTGCATGTCTGCGTCTTTGGTTTTTGGTGGGAATAACGAAGCAAATGATATATTAGTATGAGCCAGATATTTTTGCGCCAATTCATCCAAACCGTGTCCGTGCAATGTCCCGTGCAAAGCATATGATATCAGCATTGTGTCATCAATTGGCCGTATTTTATCAATATCCCAACCTTCGTTTGCCATAATATGTAAATCATATTTAAGGTTATGACCAATTTTTGTTATGCTTTGGTCAGTCAAGATTGGCCAAAGCTTCTTTCTAACGATTTCTATATCAAGTTGGTTCGGTGCGATTGTATTTTCTGCAAATAAATCGTTTGTTTGTGTGCGATGACGAATCGGAATATATACTCCATGCTTACTGTCTGATGCTAAAGAAATACCGACAATTTTTGCATCTAAATAGTTTAATCCAGTTGTTTCTGTGTCTATGGCAATTTTATCTTTAACTGTTGATAAAAATTTTTCTAGTTCATCAATTGTTTGAATTGTTTGACTGGTCAGTTTTTTCACGTATTTTGCGGACTGCAATATTTCTGTGCTTGGGCTTGGCGTTTCACAAGTTGAACCTGCGTATTCAAATAAGGTTGTTTTTGCGCTTGCATTGAATTTATCCAGCGGAAACAATTTTTCAATTTTTGCAGCCAACGAATTACTTTCTAATTTATTTCGTACGAAATCTAATGCTTTTGGGGTATTAAAAATTAGGGGTTCTATTTTTAAACCTGTTAAATCTACGTCTTTTTTTAGTGTCACAAGCTGTTTGGAAATATATGCACTTTCTCGGTTGTCGCGCAGCAAGTTGCGAGTTCTTTCGTTCTTTACTTCTTCTAAATTATCGTACAAGTTATCTAAAGAACCGAATTGGTTTATCAATTCAGATGCTTTTTTAGGGCCGATGCCAGGAACCCCAGGTACATTATCAGACGAATCGCCCATCAAACTTTGAACATCAATTACTTGATTCGGTTTTACACCAAATTTTTCTAAAACTTGTGGTTCGCGTATCTCGCGATCTTTCATGCCATCGTATAAAAATATGCAGTCTGATACTAACTGCATCAAGTCTTTGTCGCTGGTAATGATTCGTGTTGCATCGTGACCTTTGCAGTTATTGTGTGCCAATGTGGCAATGACATCGTCTGCCTCGACACCCGGAATACATAAAACAGGAATTCCCATCGCAGCAACGCCTTCGCGTACTAAGTACGATTGAGATATTAAATCTTCGGGCGTCTCTTGGCGATTCGCTTTATATGCAGGGTAAATGTCTTGACGAAATGAAGTTCTGGATGCGTCAAAAACGCAGACAAAAGCATCGTTCCCTTTTGCTGACGCTAATAAGGGTAAAACCATATTAAAGAAACCGTAAACCGCCCCAGTTGGTGTACCGTCAGAACGAGTTAAACGACTGTGCACACCATAGTATGCTCGAAATAATATAGAGTTACCGTCAATTAGTGTCAGCATACTTTGTACCTTAGAATATATAGCGTAATTTCAGACGCAGTTCATATTGTAGTAAGTCTGGTTTTACATTTGCTACGTCGTATAAGTTCGGGGCATATAAAGCGCGACCTTCAGCATCAACCTTTATTGGTAATACAGGTATATCAAATGTTACGCCAAGCATTCCTTGGTATGCCATTACGGATTCAACGTCTATGTCATTATATTTGCCACCAAAAACATTTCCTGCACCAACACCAAGATAAGGTTGTATCACAGGTGTAGGCATTTTCCCGTATATGTTTATCATTCCAAGGTGTAAATTTGCACTATCTGTTTGCAAATAATCATATTCTAATTCAAATCGAAAAACAGGAATGTCAAGACCAACAACAGCACCATACGATTGTGCGGAATGTGTTTCATCTTTTTCTTCTAGAAACATTGTTGCCGCGCCGGCACCAACTGTTGCACCTGCGTATAAATCAAATAAAGCACCTGCGTTTGCATTATTGATAGAAAATATCGCGGAAATTGCAGTTAAAATACCTGCATATTTTAATTTCATATTTTTCTCCTTTATATGATATTATAATAAAAAAAAGAGATATAGATGCAAGAAAATAAACCAATTTTAATCGTCGGTTTGGGTAATCCTGGACAACAATATGAACGTACTCGTCATAATGTTGGTTTTATAACTGTACGGCATTTTGTTCCCGAAGATGCAACATGGCGTAAAGAACATAATGCTTTGACTTATGCCGGTAGGTTGGCCGGACATAAAGTTATATATGCATTACCACAAACATTTATGAATAATAGTGGCGATGCTGTCAGAGCATTGATGGCGTTTTATAAGATACCATTAGATAATTTAGTTGTTATTCATGATGATATGGATTTGAAATTAGGGGCTTTTCGTGAAAAAGTTGGCGGTGGTAGTGCAGGGCATAACGGAATAAAGTCTATTGACGCAGCCGTCGGAGCTGATTATAGGCGTATTAGAATTGGTATTGGTCATCCGCGTGATTTTGATTTAAAAATGGATCCCGCAGATTGGGTGCTTGGCAAGTTTTCTGATGAAGAATTAAAGCAAATAGAAGGTGTAATTCAAGAAATTGCTCTGTAAATTAAAAATTGCGCTTTTTAAAAGCGCAATTTTTATGGTTCTGTTATTTCTGAACCGCTGTATTGCATAATCCATTTTGATGGACTTTGTAATGTACATTGTGTTTTTGAGTCTCCACTTCCTTTTATCCATTCCCACTTGGAGGTTGAATATTGTTTGACACAAGTCCCTTGATTTTCCGTTTCTTCTGATTCTCTATAGAATGTAGTTGGGGTCATATTTGAAGAACCGTTTACATTGTATAGAGGTGGCATGTATTTGCCTGATTTTCCTGTGACTACAATGTATCTTCCCTGACATTTTATTGTCTTTCCTGAAGGATAGTCTGTTTCTTTATCTGCGCCGGAAAACTCACCTATGCAGAATAAGAACCCAACCTCTGTACTGCTGCCGTAGTAGGTACCTGATAATGGGAATGCTGCCACGAACTTTGCGCCCTGTGGTAAACATAAACCACCGTCCTTAGAAGGGTCTATAGTGCCTTGGGGAGCTTCAGATTGAGACGGTAACTCTTGAATTCTATCCGTGTTCCAATATCCAGAACTTGCACTCATGTCCACACCATTTAGCTCTGATTCGGTAAGGGTTGGAATCAAGCAGCAATTTCCAAAGCCATCGCGATAGCCACCTTCTTCTGCGCTGTTCTTGCAGCAATTGCTCAAATCACCATCAATTTTAACACGCCAGAATGTATCCAATGGACATATTTCACCATCATCAGATATATTCGCTTTGGATACGCATACAGAAGATTGTGAGTTTTTATCCCATACTGCTATAAAGCCAGGACCACATGATGTGTCACGACAGCTATCCGTAGCATCTTCTGTATTGGTATTTTTTGCAAACCAAGATAGCAATGTTTCTTCTGTTTCAGGCAGTTTAATCTTATTATGTGAGCCTTCAACTTGTAAGCTGGTAGAAGGGTGGGCTTCGCAGTTACCCCAAACTTTTTCCGCCAGACGACATACCTGACATTCATCTGAATTTGCTTTGCTGTATGTGGAATCTAATGGGTTGTAACCACAATCGTTCGCGCATATGTCATATATGCAGTTGCCATTTTCACCAACTATACAAGAGTTCTCGGGTTTAAATTCAGACGATAATTCATCATTAGTTATATCTGTATTTTGATATTGTCCATATAGTTCCGTGTAGAATGAACCATTTGATGCGTCGATGATGTCGGCTTGTAATTTAGTTATATTATTGATGGATTCCAGACCAGCACTGGCAACGCAGTCCAGAACCTCATCCCAACAGGCAGTTCTGTTGATGATAGCTTTTCTGTTGACTGATGTTTGTATGTTTTCACACAAACCGAAATTACCGGAAATAGATTTACAGGATTGTATGATGCAAGAACGGCCCACTTCTCGGCAAGTTTGCATAATTGTTTCATATGTTTTGTCTGTTGCTATTTCTGTCATACCAGAATTCCAATCTTGACCGCCGTCAACAGTGTCAAGTAAGGCTGTACATGCATTTTGTACTTCTGCACACATTTGCTTTACTGTTTTATCTGCTTCCACACCGAAAATAGATAGCGCGCGGGCATCAAAATCTTCCAGAGATTCGGCAGATTCCGTTAAACATTGTGTCGTCAAAGTCGTACAACTTTGACGTACTTCTTCAAGTTTACTGTCTTGGGCCAATTTGATTTGAGCTAAAGCATCTTCGATAAACTCATCCCATACATAGTCTGCAATATCTTGGCAGTTTTCTGTCGCGGACTCCAAAAACATCTTTTTAGAATTTAAATATGATACAAACTTTTCATTGCCTGGTGCGCTGGTCCAAGTTTGGTTGCCTTCAGGTCTGGTGATTAAATGGCTTAAATTTACAAGATTAGATGTTAAAATCGCTTCACCAGTTGATGGATCTATGTATTGCCCACTGATGTCTAAGCACTTTTGTAAATCCGTACCGCAAACAGAAGTATTTGTTAGCAAGGAAAGCATTTTCTTCTTGCAGGTCAATATGTCATCAGAATTGCGCTCTTGGTAAACATCGAGGCGAGAAATATCTAACAATGCACTGCCTTCGCGTATTTTTTCGCGCGCCAAATCTTGCTGAGTCTGATAGGCTTTGGCGACAGTGTTGCAATCTTGTTCAATTGCCATTTGATACCCGCTTTCTACGATATCTAATTCTTCTTGGCTGCATACTTCTAAGGCCATTTCGCGACATACTGGCAATGCCGCACTATACAGTGCAGTGCCTGTCTTTGTCGTCGTTGATGCGCCGGCTAATGAATCCACACTGTCAAAGGCAGCATCAACATTCAAGGATAATGATATCGGAGCAAGATTTGAATCAAATGTACTTGTGTCAAATGTTGTGTTTAATTTTTCAGAAATTTCATCTAATAATTTTTTAGAATCCGAATCGTCCTCTTGCTGGAATGCGATTTCTCCTTCTGTTGGTTTAAATATGGCCTCTGCATCTTCTTTGTCCATATTTACAGTCAATAATCGCTGGTTAAAATCTAGTAATTTATCTTCAACTTGTGATAGTTGCTGTTTTACAGAATCAAATTCGTTCACACGCGATGAACATGCACACCGTTTTAATTGCGTGTCTTTGTTGGCACAAAATTCATCCATACAACTATAGTAAACTTCACGGCAGGTGGTGTAATCTCTATTTATTATTTCTTCTGCTGATAATGTTCCAGCACGTGAAACTCTGGCACTATTCGAAGTTGTCGCTGCACGTGATATGCTGGTCGTACTGGGCGTTGTTGCTGCGGAACGGCTTATAGTTGTTGGTCTGGATACAGTTGTTGTAGCACTGCGTGCACTAACAGGTTGGGTTGTTGCAGTACGCGCAGCTGTCGCTGATGTAGCCGTTCTTGAAACAGATGTTATGGAATTACGTGTTGTGGCTGTCCTTGATGGGGTAGAGATAACGGATGAACTAGATGTCGTTGAAGCACGTGGCATAACCGTTGACGTCGTTCGTGCAGATACGGCTTGGGTACTAGAATCTGTGCTGTTTCTGGCAGCGCTATCCCTGACAACGACGTTGTTCCTGGTTGTTACACCGGACGAAGTTGTTCTGTCACGAACCGTGGCAGAATTTGTCGTGGATAAATTTGTTGAACGTGAAATGCCTGAAGATGTCGTTGCTTGTGGCTCTGCGGAAGTTTCTGTTTGTTGACGAACGACAGTTGTTGACGTACCGCGACGCGTTGCAGCACGTGCAGTATCAGCCGTGTCATCAGCATTTGCAGCGCAAAAACCGCTGAAAACTAATGAGGTTAGGCATCCAACAAAGAACAGTCTGATTCCTTTCATCCTTACTATAGGCATAATTTTAGCAGATTTTAGAAAAGTCGGGCAAGTGTTTTTAGATTTGTTTATGTAAATATTTTTATAGATTCTGGTGCGGATAGGGGGATTTGAACCCCCAAGGATTTTGTCCACAGCATCCTTAGTGCTGCGCGTCTACCAGTTTCGCCATATCCGCTCTATGTACAACACCTAGTTTCGCGTCACGGCGGCACTACGCTTCGTAGTCGCCATATCCGCTCTATGTACAACACCTAGTTTCGCGTCACGGCGGCACTACGCTTCGCTTCGTAGTCGCCATATCCGCCTTAGGAAAATATTTTTTATGTCTGTTTGCTAATTCTTACAAGAAGCATTTTTATTTTCAACCATTTTGTGATACAATATCGTTTGATAAATGTAATGTGTAGGGGTGTATACGGATGAGAAAATTACCGCAATTTTTGTTTAGATGTTCTTTGGTGGCGTTCGCGCCGGTTGCTGCTCAGGCTGCTGGAACTTATTATTCAGGTTATACTGGTACATATCAGTCGCCGCAAACAAGTTATGCTTCGCAAACTTATGCACAACGACAGACCGGTTACTCTAGGCAGTATTCTAATAATTATTATAGTACGCCTTCTTCTTATGCATCTCGTTATAATACGGGGAGTGCAACGACTAATACAACAACAGCACAAAAGTCTGCAGCACAAGCAACCACTTCTGCTTCGTCGTCAAAGAAAACTGGGTTCTGGGTTGATGCTGGAATAACTCACGAAATGGGCCAGTGGCAGATGGAAATGAACCAGTCTGGCAGTATATTGAGTTATGATAATGTTGGCTGGAATGTATTGGATGTTAAAGGGGGCTATTCTTTTAATGTCGGCAATACTACTATGCAGGTTGATGCTGGTTTAAAGTACGGTATGCAATGGGGCGAATCCGTAATGTATGACGACGATATTACCAATGGTGGTTATCTTGTTACTACATGGATAAATGCCGAAAACTCTTCCGAGATAGGGGATCAAATAGGACATGCTTTGTCAATTGGTTCAAGCCAAGGTGGCAATATGTTGGGATTTAATATTGGCTTTGGGCTTACTGACGTCTTCAAGTGGGGAAATGTTTCTATTACGCCATCCGTTGGATATCGCTATCTGAAGTACAAGTTAGAAACTGAAAACAACTATGGTTTGTCTGTAGATACAACTGCATGTTTTCGTGTAGAAGGTAGTGATGAAATTCAATGTGATCCTGCAATTGTCGTAAACTTGGGAAATGGACAGCAACAGATTATATGGCGTGATTCTATAGACGGCTCTATGGATATCCCAAGTAATGCGACGAGCATAAATACTGGTAGTACTTACTACTATCAGCAGCCGGGTGTTAGCCATTCTTATGAAACTACGTGGGCCGGACCATATGTTGCATTGGATATGGATTATGTTATAAATCAGTATAATGCAGTGAATGGTCGTATAGAGCTTGGTTTCCCTGGATACAGCTCTGTTGGAGATCAGCCATATCGCTTTGATTGGGCACATCCAAAGAGTGTCGAGGATGAAGCCGGTATGTTTGGTGCAATCCATTTTGGTGCGGGTGCTAATTGGACAACTTCCATAACAGATTCAGTTGCGTTATCAATTGGTTTGACTTATGATTATTATTCAGTTAGTGGAGCAGATGCGAAGACTTATTTGAATAGCGGGTTTTATACAGATTGGTATAATATGATTTTGAATTCTGATAAGTGGAACGGTGATGAAAGTGCTATGTTGGATCCAGAAACTGGTGATGCAACAGCAATAAACATAAAGAATTTGGAATCTGAATGTCCAGGTTGGGTTTGTTCTATTGACAGTGAAATAGAATCTTTCTATAAATCTATTGGAATTCGTGTCGGAGTGAACGCAAAGTTTTAAAATAAGTGGTTATGAATACAGGTTTTAAAAAAATTTTTGCTGTGTTGTTTTGTCTGACTATATCTGAAGCGGCGATTGCTGCTTCAGATTTGTCGGGGGTGGCATCTGTGAATGTTACTAGTGATACTGCCGCTGCTGCCAAGGACATGGCTTTTGATGAAGCAAGACGGCAAATTATTGTTGATGTATTGGGGCAATATTCAATCCCTGATTTGTTACAAGAAGCTGTTAAAAATGCTTCTGCTGCAGAACTGACCAATCTTATTGCAGCCTCTAGTATTGACGGAGAGCAACAGTCTGATACTACGTATTCAGCTAATATTTCTATGACTATTGATAGGGATGCGGCCAGAACTTGGATGACGGCAAACGATGTGCAGAATTGGTTGACTGATGGCGCGTCGGGGGATAGGTTTGTTGTTCAGGTTACAATGACTGATAAATTAGCCGGTTGGGTGGAGTTAAAACAGATTGCTCGTAATGAAGGTATTGATTTGACTACCAAATATATAAATGGTAACCAAGTTACTGCTGAGATACCAGTGGCAAATCGCTCTGCTTTTACAATCGCAATACGTGAAGCAGGGTGGCGTTATGCTGATCAGAATGGTATTTTGCATATAATAAAATAAAATCTAATATCAAATTGAAGAATTTTTATGTGTTTTTTTTGTGTGTGTTTTTGCCGTTAGCTACTGCTAGGGCAGAGGACGCAGAACCCTTACTTGGTGTTTCACACGAAGACAGCAAATTACAACTTTCAGTCCGTAGAATAGGGCTTGATTGGTCTAAAACACAGGTACAAAATGCCGAGGAATATCAAGACTCTCCAGTATCTGCATTGAATGCGACCAGTCAGGACTATATCAAAGGCGTTTTTGATACAATTTTGGAATATACAGAGAATAAATTTAAGTGGGATAACAGTTTATTTATGGAATATGGTAAAACCACGTTGAAACCATATAATGAACCGGCCACAACTGATGAAAATGCTGATAAAATTTTATATTCCAGTGATTTGTCCTATGCTTGTTGGGATTTTTCTGGTTTAAAGTTCGGTCCAACTGTTCGTGCCGCATATGAAACTCAATTCGCAGACAGTACCGATTCTCCGCGTCAAAATATCATTCGTTCTAGTGCTGGTATTTCTTTATTTGATCATGATGTTGTAAAAAGTTTATATTTGACTGGGATACACGAATACGATTTTACATATGCACATCAGCAGAACAGTAAGTTTGGTGCTGAATTTGGTTGGCGATTAGAATATTTAATTCGTGAAGGTGTGAAATTATCTGCTGACGGTTATTACCGTGAATATTTTTCTTATTCCACTTACGTTTCTACAGACTTGGAACGAGATTTGAGTATAGTTGGTAGATTGGATACTAATTTGTTCGGTAAATTTACAATGGGACCCTATGTTCAGTACCGTTTGGCCAAGGCACGTGGTGCAGAAAGCTATGGCAGTAATTTAATTCTTGGGGTGTCTTTTAATTATATTACTAATTTCCTGTTATAAATTTGCGTCAATTTGTTCCAGACTTTATTTTATAACTCTAAATTTTATGCTGGTTCCACCGCCAGATGCGTCCATTATACGCACAATATGGTCGCCTATTTTTACATTATAGTTTAATACTTGACCAGAAGTAGTTGCGCCAATCATCTCTTCGTCTAAAAACCAAAATAATTTAGTGTTTGGTTTATTGGAAACTGCTTGGAATGCGACTGTTTCATAATTTTTATCAGATACTATAATGCTTGTTGTGCCATCTATTGGCGATAGAACAACAGGGGCGAATTGAGACATACCGATTTCTTCTAAACTGCAGCCTGGCATAAACGGTGGTGGAGTTTTGCGCTTTATGCCGGCCCGTTTGAACATATCTAAGTATTCTGCATCCCAAAATTCGTACACTTCCATGTGTGTTGTGTTTGGATTTCTGGTACAAGCACGCAAGCCAGTCGCGTTATCTATTGGTATGGCTTGATATATTGGTGATGTTTCAATAGGCGATTTGCCAGGAATAAAATATGCGGAGATTTTTTTCGGACAATATTTACCTGCCAAACCGCCAACTTTATCGCACATTTCAATTTCCGTTATGTTTAATTCGTCGCTGAAAAAATTATTATTTTTTAGCGGATTGTTTTTAGACGAAAAATATTTTTCAACGGCTTTAGCAAGCGAGAAGTATATCGGGGCAGCAGTCTTCGCGCCACTGAAAGAATTGTTTGGTGTTCCGTCAAAATTCCCAACCCATATAATTAAAACGTAGTCCGAAAAAATACCTGCTGTCCAAGCATCTCGGAATGATGATGATGTACCTGTTTTCCAATAGTGGCGTAAGGATTGTGTTTGCTGTTTAGCAAACGGTATGTTTTTTGTTGGAGTGGATTGACGCGCCAGCATGTCTAGTACGATAAAGAATGCTTCTGGAGTCAAAATTTGCTTTTCTAAATTTAGTTCTTGCGACTCTTCTGTGCGAATATCGTATCTTTTACCCAGATTGGCCATTGTCGCGTATATATCTGCAAGCTCCAGCATTGATACCTCGGCTCCGCCCAGCGCAACAGAAATTCCATAATATTCGGGCGCCTGTAAATTTGATATACCTGATTCAGACAAGATTTTATAAAAATTTTTGATGCCTATTTGACGTAATAAATTTATCGCTGGAATATTGCGCGAATGTGTCAAAGCGTCTTTTGCCAGAACTGGTCCATAGTATTCACTGTCTGAGTTTTCTGGTGCATATACGCCGAAATTTATCTTGGCGTCTTTTAATAATGTCATAGAGTGAATATAACCCATGTCAACAGCAGTTGCGTATATCAAAGGCTTTAAAGTTGAACCTGGACTGCGACGGGCTCGTACCCCATCGTTCTCACCATAAATAGATTTATCAAAATAATCTACAGAACCTATATAGGCTTCAATGTCCATTGTTTTATAATTTACTAATATTGCGGCGGCATTCTTTATGCCAATATTAGCACGCTTTGTAATTTCATTTTTTAATGTCTTTTCCAGCGTATGTTGTAAATCTAAATCTAAGGTTGTATGAATCTCGGAAGCCTTCAAATCATATTTTCGCTGATATTTTTTATGTAATGTATCAATGTAATTCACAAAATGTGGCGCTTCGAATGGTAAAGAATCTGTTCGTCTAACTTGTAAAGGCATTTTCGTTAAATTCAATAAGTTTTCATCGTTTGGATTTTCGTATATCCAGCGTTTTACCAAATCTGCACGCATGTTCATCATGTTTGTAAGACCGGCATTTGTATTTAAACCGCGCTTCGTTGGATTTTGAGGAATTGTTGAAAGTGTTATAGATTCTATCTTGGATAAATTGGACGCTGGTTTATCAAAGTAAATTAAAGACGCCGCTCCTATACTTTCTATGTTGCCACCATATGGTGCTAAATTTAGATAGGCTTCTAATATTTCGTCTTTCGAATAAAATAAATCAATATAAACAGCGATTGCAATTTGCTTTATTTTCCCAGGAATTGTCTTTGTGTTTAAATCGTATTTTAACCTTGCCACTTGCATCGTTATTGTTGATGCACCAATTTGACGCGTGCCAGATTTAAAATAGTTTATCGTTGCTTTACCTAATGATACAGGGTTTATACCTATGTGATATCTGAAATATTTGTCTTCGTATAAAATAGTTGCTTGTTGAACATAGTCGCTGATTTCAGATAATGGGGTATATAAACGGTATTTATCATCGGCAGATAATGTTATTCGCAACAATTTACCATTTTTATCAAAATAGGCGTGTCCAAATGATACGTCCGAAAGTAAAGGTGGTGTGACAAAAAGTTTTATAACAAGGTATATAAACAGTAAAATCAACAAGATACTATATAAAAACCGGTGGCGATGCAGATGCATCACCACTGATTTGTATATTTTGTGTAATTTATTTTTCTGTTGATTCATTGATTGCTTTGAAGTTTCCGGTGTTACCGGTGGCGTTTATTTCAGGATTGTACATAGATTCTGCATGAATTGCCGGTACGGTAAACGTTCCTGCAGTTCCTATTTGTGCCGTGTAAGAGAATTCTTTGCCTTCACGGTTTAAATCCGTATAAATCAGAACTCTATCTTCGCGCATTTCTATGAATTCCATGTCTCCCGTGGCTGATTCTGTGTTTGGAATAAATCCACCAGGCAGTAAATCTGTTATTACAACATTGTCCGCGTTGTCCACACCACTACGAGTGCGAGCATATATTTTTACTGTTATTATGTCGCCTATATTCGCAGAAGTTATTTTGTTCCCTTCTGCATCATAATATTCACGAATAATTTCAATCCCGTTTGATGTTTCTTTGGTTGTCGTTGGATAACCTTGCTGTAGCAATGTGTAGAAAACTTGATTGTCTTTACTACATTTTTCGCAAGTTATTTGAATCTGGGTTGCGTCCATTGGAATGTCCGCATAAATTACAGTGTCGTTCTTTGACAATATTATAGATTTATCAGAATCAGTACTTACTGCAATACTAGAAATTGTTTCTGTTTTGTCATTTGATAATCCTGATAAGCCTAATATAGCTATGGCAGAAGTATAAGCGCTGTAATTTCCAGATGCTATATAACTTTTTATTTGTGCAGAACTTGTCGAATCAATGGATTCAAAATACTTGTTCATCAGATAGTAGTACATTGCGTCATTTGCAACACTATTGTTGAATAAATCGCTATACGTAAAAGACTTTTTATCTGATGGTTCGTATTGTGAAATCAGACTGCGCGCTAAATCCTCTTGCTTCAATATTTTGTATGAAGCGGCTATATATGCACCCATCAATTCAGATTTCCAGTTTTTGATGTTGGCATCAGCATATTCTGTAAGTGTGTCTATATAACTTGTTGTTACGAAACCGTTTTCAGATATTACATATATTGAATATGCAGTTGCCGCTGCGTAATTATCATCCGTGATAGTACCGCCTGCAAATGTGCGCAGGAAATCTAAGCTACGCGATAACATGTCATTCGGAACATTAAATCCAGCATCTTTAGCAATCTTTAAGAATTGCACAACATATGCGGTCAAATAAGCCGTGTTTGCGTCGTTTGCATTGTCATAAGATATTGCACCACCTGCCCACAGAGCAAAAGATCCGTTATCGTTCTGACGATTCTTTAATGTATTTATTGTGTTGTTGATTATCTTCGCGGACGAATCGAATTTTGTTCCCAATATTGTATCGTTTGGTAAAACTGCATATGGTATTGCGCGTGATACCAACTGTTCTGTGCAAGGGTATTCATAATTTTCTAAGTACTTGAATAAAGGTACAATCAGCGCAGAAGCTCCTTGGGATATATATAAACGTTGCGTTGCATGTTCTGGATACAAATCGATTTTGAACTTTGAAATTTTTGTGTCTTTAGAACTGATTACATCAGACTTTATGTTTGTCATATAGGTGCTGATTGGTCTGACCGATATTGTATTTGTTGCAGAACGTGTTTCTTGGTTTATAGATGCAGTTATAGTTAAATCTGAATTACCAAGAGTATTATTTGCCAGTGCATCAAATGTTATCAATTTTTCTGTATCATTTGAAATCGTTGCATCCGTATTTTGGTTGCTGGTCAGTTCAATTCCATTAGTTGCAGATGCAGATATTTTTGCTTCCGCATTTTCGCCGTCTGTCATGTTGGTTATTACGGAATTGATGCTGAACTTATCTCCAGGGGCGACAAATGTAGGCGCAGAAGTAGATACGATAACAGGAGATTGAACAACTGTTTCTGTGTCTGCAGAGCCAACAGCACTTCCATTTGCTGCAATTGCAAAGACCTTTACAGAACCATTAAAGTATTCCGGAATATCAAAATTTACAGTTCCTGGCACGTTCGCTTTTGTATCAATTATATTTGAATAGAAAGCAACTGGAGGTAAAGTTTTTCTGCCAAATGGGTTCGTCAATATCTGGTTTATTGCCCCTTCGTCACCGGCATAATCTCCACCACCTGTCTGTGCATATTCTTGCAACAAATTATATTCAGGCAACAACAAAGATAATATTTGGAAAGTGTGTACTTGCAGTGCTGCTTTTTGGAAGAAGTGTGCCAATGGATTTGGTATTTGATATTTTGCAACTTGCAATATTCCTGTGTTGATTGCAAATATCATCATGCGAGCGTTTTTGTTAGTGTTATATTTTACTGTCAATTTACCATCTTCTATTATTTCTGGCACTTCCAGTTTGATTCCTATTTTTCTGGCAGATGTATCTGCTGCAAACGGTGCCACAGCATATGCATATGGGGTTGTAAATATGTCTTTGCTGTTTATGTCTCTGACAAAAGATACATTTATATATCCTGTACCTTCAAAACCATCGGGCAGGGTTATATTCTGAACTGAAGATGTTGTTTTAGCATTAAACCATTTATAGGCATACACTTTATCACGTTCAATTGTTATCAAACCCGCGCCTGTGTATGGGGCGGTTATGCTGACAGAAATTTTTTCACCAGGTGCATATTCTGCTTTGTCTAATTTGATTTGTAATTCTGCCTTGGTATCTGTTTCAAGAGCTGTGTTGGTTTCGCCAGCAATATAGTATTTTACATTCGCCAATATCTTGTCTGATGCATCCAATATTTGCATAAAATACGTACCACTGTTTTTTGTGTCCAGATTTATTTCTGTTCCTTCTTTTTGCACGTTCAAAGGCGTAATAGAAATAATGTCGTTGCGAGTAACTGTTTGATATTTGTAATAATTATTATAATCTTTTACCAAACTGGTTTGATTTTCTTGTTTAATAATGCGTAACTTCAAACCGTCAACGTTTATTGCGTTTGCAGTATGATCCACCGCAATTATGTCTACTTTTCTAGATGCGTTTTTGTTTATGTAATCTAAATCTGCAGATGATTTCCACCCAATTAAATATTTCGCATCTGACACACGAGTAGATATATTAGTTTGTACACTTTGACCAGAATTTGCTTCGAAACCTTGGACGTTCAAAGACAATTTATATGTGCCTGTTGGGATATTTTGGTCAAATTTTACATCGATGTCAGCGGTGCCATTTGAATCTGTTTTTACGTCAGGTAATTCTACAGAATATGTTTTTGCGCTTCTTGCAGTGCTGTCTGACAAACCTGTTCCAGAAATAAAGTTCGGCGTAAATTTATATCCTTTGAATTCTTCAAAAGAATAATCCACCGGTGTCAATATTGCGCGTGTAGATATCTTGCGATTTGTAGCAGGAGTCCCGAATAAATTACGTAGTGATACACTTGCCTTCAGATTATCAGGGGCAATCCATCCAGATTCTGAACTGCCGATAATATTGGCTGTAATTTTCATTGTGTCAGGAACGAATTCTTGTATGTCAAAACTTGTTGTCCCTAGCATGTCATCTAATTTATTGGTAGATGTTAAAGAATACAAGTATGCGTTCCAATTACCTAAAGGAGCGTCAGCAGGGATTTCGTATTTGATATCAAACATTCCATCAGCAGTTAGTGAAAAAGCTTTTTCTAATACGATACGTCCACGAGAATCGCGCATCTGCATTTTCACAGGAATTCCTGCCAATGATTGAAATTTTTTGTTTTTTACTATACCACCTAATACCAACTCTTCACCAGGGCGGTAAATTCCGCGGTCAGAAAACATAAACGCGTTCATAGGAGTTGAAGATGACGAATAAACACCATCAATATCAAATTTTGAATATTCAACCTGTTGGTTGTATGCACTATAAGGTATAAAAGATATGTCTGAGCCATTACGTGCAACTATTGCAACAGGTTCGCGTGCATTATTATATTCAGACCATGGCAGAGCAGAGATTTCAACGTGACCGTCTTCGTCAGTGCGACCGGCCCATACATCATTTCCATTACGCCCCAGAACAGAAATTTCTACGTCTGCAGCAGGTGTGCCTGTTGATAATTTTGAAACGAATACATCTGATGTTTCGTCCAAATTTACCTTTCTTACAATTCCAAGGTCTGTTAGTAAAATTAAACGCTTGTCATTGTAATTAGCAGAATTTTCTGACGTTCCTGTTTGTATTATGAATATGCCTGTGTTGTCCCCATATGTTCTGTCTAAGTAATCACCCAAGTCTACCGAGGCATAATTTGTGGTTTTCTTGGATGTATTCGCAAAAGATATCTTTTTTTGGAATACGACAGACATGTCATATACGCCAAAAGACCATGAAGTAAATTCCATCTTTTGAGCAAATACGTTATATGTTTGTGTTATCAAATGATTTACTTCTTCGGATTTTACTTTGTAAAGATTGACATATGCTGTATCAACGCCGCCTCGGGCCATAATGCCAAGTTTTCTTTCGCCCGCCAAGGATAGTAAAGCGCCAGAACCTGCTATTTTAACAGAAGCTGTCGGATACGGGACCTGCAGTATGGTGCTCAAACCATTTTTCATTTCAAAACCGTTTTCAGATTTTGCCCCAGATTTGATTTGCACATATATGTATCTTTTTGATTTTTCTGACACATCATACGAAAATGCGTAGCGATATTCACCAGCTGGGGTTGCAAAATTCATAGGATTCAATTTTAACTGTTTTGATTCAGATAAAACTTTGTCTGTTATTTCATCGGCTTTCCAATCATGTGATACGTTGTTTTGTTTATCTTCTTCATTGCTGTATTGAGGCAACAAATATGCGCTGATGTATTCGGATAAATTCTTTTCGCTTTGTGCAGCAGTCGTGGTGTTTACAAGTATCAACTGTTGTGCGTTGCCGTCGTTGTCGTCTGCAATGGTCGTTTCGACAGATGTCGTTTTGAAGATGTTATCTGCAGCTTCAATTGTTAAATTTGCAGTCTGTTTTTTTGTCTTGGAATTGCCGTCCAGGGCAGAAACGCGATTTAGCTTTATACGCATAACTTGTGCGTTATCCGTTATTCTTACAGGTGCAGATATGATAAAAGCTGTGCGATGGAATCTATCAAATTTTACTGTAAAATTCAGTTTTTCATCGTCTAATTTTAAAGAAACTTTATCCTCAAAGTCTTTGGTGTCTATCTCATAATCAAAAGAGATTACAGCCACCCCAATTACTGACTTCTTATCTTCTGGTGCAGAGTACACATTGAAATTATCAACGGTTGCGGTTATTTCTGGAGTGGTAAATGTTATTCTTTTTTCATCAACGCTTGCATCTTCGTTAAATAATTCATCACTTATTTTTACTGTAAATTTTGTGTCTGCAGGCCATTGTTCTTCTGGTACAAGCATTAGAGCGTTGTCGCCAAGTAGTCGCCAAGTACCTTTGATAAAAGGAGAAATTTTTATTTTGTTTGTCAAATCTGTGCCAATTAGATTCATTTTAAATACTGGCGCGTAATTACCGCTTTCTAATGAATAAGAAATAACAAGATTACTTGGGTTTGTTAGTGTGCGGTCATTATTTACATCTGGAAGACTGTGTTGAGACGCAAAAAACATGTTGTTTTCGTCTGTAAATGTGCTGACGCTTGGGGAAGATACGCTAACTTTAAATTTGGAAATGTCGGGGTTGGAAGGAAACAAGTTCCACAATAAAACAGCCGCCGCAATCAAAACAATTGCAACAGATGAAATCCAGAATGTTATTCTACGCAAATTATTGTGTTTGATTTTAGATGAAATTTTGGGCTGACGAGAGCGCGCTGTTATACTTTTTTTTATGTTTTTTGATTGTTTTTTGCGTTGCATAAAAATCCCCTTACATCAGATGAAAATATATTAGATGCGAAAGGATGAAAACTCAAGTTAAATTATCTTTATATATGTTTAAAATTTTATCTTATTTCGTAACAAAAAGAAAATTTCATCTGTGCCGTACGGATTATCTACAAAGCTGGCAGTTATGGATTTATAAGATATTGTATACTCTATAGATGGTCTTGAATGCATGTTTACTTCATAATCTTTGTATAATATTGATCCGGTATCAGTACGACCCATTGGCAGGCGCATATTCATTGTGCCGTCAATAATAGTGTCCGGAATAGATACGCCGAAAGTCCAATTACCAAAATTGATGCCTATGTCCATAGATGCCATATACACGTTTGAAAAGTGATTTATCATAGAGTTTTCGCTTATTTTTGGTGTGCCAAAGGATAGGCGAGCACGTTGAAATACTCTTATATTATCAATGTAAAAGTCATTTTGAGTCCCAATAAAACCGAATAAATCTTGGCCGGCAGTTCGTAAAAAGCCATCTCCAAGCATAATATCACTATTGCTTAGGCCCAGTTCAAAATTGCCTAGTTTAGATATTGTTATGTCCGGATTTTGACGCAAGCGCTGGAAACCTATGCCCAGATTTTGTATTGAAATCATGCTGGATATATCTGTTTCAAATGCGCGACCATACTTATCAAAATATGCAAATTTTGGCGCAATTTTCTTTATGTTATGTGCCATTGTCCCAGAAATTCTTGCAGGTTGTAATTGCTGCATTGTGCCATTGTCCATTGGAACCAAAGGTGCGCCGACGGGTCTGGTCGCGCGTTCTAGGTCTAACATTCCATGCCCATAGATTGCATCAACGCCAGGTGTGCCCAAGTCGCGTGCTGTTTCAAATAAAAGACTTGTTATTTCTTCTGCTGACATATATGGAAATGCTTCGCGTATTACTGCGATTGCTGCGGATACAATTGGTGTGGCAAAACTTGTGCCTGTTGCAGTACCATTTTCTGTCTTTATGTTAGTGCCGGGGGCGGTTATACACCATTGGCTTGTTATGCCGCAGGCGTTGCTGTAGTCAGCCAAGGTGCCTTTTTCAGTATCCCAGGCAACAACGTTCACAAAGTGGCCAGACAGTTCTGGCATCACAGCCGGCAGAGCTGATAATGCACTGCTTTGGCTATTTGATTCATTACCAGCGGCCCATACAAATATGGCGTCTCGTTTAGCTGCATCAGATAGTGCATTTACAAACGTTTGACTGATAAGAC
This sequence comes from uncultured Alphaproteobacteria bacterium, assembly GCA_944390125.1. Classification (GTDB taxonomy): domain Bacteria; phylum Pseudomonadota; class Alphaproteobacteria; order Rs-D84; family Rs-D84; genus Enterousia. The sequence continues at coordinate 68,066 of CALXOX010000001.1, read as the reverse complement.
GTTCCAGTTGTTGGCGCGATTGCAATGCAGTCGCACGCATAGATACGGACCAACTGGCGTTAAATACGTTGGCTGTGGTGGCAGATGATATTATTTCGCCTATGTCTTCATATGGTATGAAGTACATTTCATATGCGATTTTATAAGATTCTATTTTTGCGTTCGGGGCAATGGGGCCGGATGCAATTTCTGCTACCGTTTTGCCGTGCCAAGAATCAAGCCCTGCATCTAATATAGCAATGTTTGTGCCTTCGCCTGTGTAGCCCCTTGCAATAGAGTAGGCTAGACGTATCTCATTGTATTGATTGAAATTTCTTGTGTACTCAGATGAGTTTGCAACTGTTGCCAAGTGTATTGAATCTATATCGCCGCCCACCATATTATATGTCGGCAGGGTCGGTTGATAATAATTTTCTTGTTCAGCCGTATCTGCATTTGCGGACATGCTTATAAGAGCCAGTGCACCACCAAGCACGGTTGCACTGGAAATCATTGGCGCGCTAAGAGATGTACATTCATATGGGTGAGTTTTTTTGTATTCTTTATCAGTACAATCTTTTTTAGCCGGTGTGTACGAAGCAAGTGCGCTGGATATATTGCCCAGCACTATGACGAGTATGAAAAAATGTTTGTACACGCGCCTCATGTTATATGAAAATAGTAATACACTTATTTTTTTTGTCAAATGCACGTTATAAGATTTTATTTGTTTGATAATTGACAATTTTTGCTTGATTTTTGTACAGAATTGGTCTATTATCGGGCTACACGTTTTGGCGTGAAGAACACAGTCGTTTGGTTGAAATTTCTGTCCAAATGAGAATTTGGTTTTTTTACCAGCGACGAGGAAAACAACAGAAAACAAAGGATATTAAAATGGCTTTGCCAACATTTACTATGAAACAGCTGATGGAAGCTGGTGTACATTTCGGACATCATACACGTCGTTGGAATCCACTGATGACACCATATGTGTACGGGGTAAAAGATAAGATTCATATTATCAATTTGAATAAAACTGCACCATTGTTGCATCGTTCTTTGGTTGCTTTGGAAGCAATTGCTGCAGCTGGTGGTAAGATTTTGTTCGTTGCCACAAAACATCAGGCGAAAGATATTGTTAAAGATGCTGCAGAACGTTGCGGTCAGTTCTATGTAAACAACCGTTGGTTGGGTGGTATGTTGACTAACTGGACAACTGTTTCTCAATCAATTCGTCGTTTGAAAAAGATGGAAGCTGATATTGAAAACGCAGATAAATTGGGTTTGACAAAGAAAGAAGTCGGCGTCATGACCAAAGAAGTTGAAAAACTGCGTGAAATATTTGGTGGTATTTTGGAAATGCATGGTACACCACAGGCGATGATTGTTATTGACGTTCCTCGTGAAATCAATGCAGTTCGTGAAGCAAAAATTTTGGATATTCCAACAATTGCTATCTGTGATACAAACGCGAATCCTGAATTGGTTGATTACCCAGTACCAGGTAATGATGACGCGGCACGTGCGACACAGTTGTATTGTGATTTGTTCGTAGACGCGATTTTGTCTGGTATCGAAAAACGTTTGGGCGGGGCTGCAGGTAAAAAAGTAGAATCTGATATGATTGATGCTGCTGCAGAAGATTTAGAAGCTGATATGAAAGATAAAGAAGCGCGTCAGAAATCTAAAACTTCGGAAGCTCGTGCAGAACGTCGTGGTAAGATGATTGAAAAAGCCGAAAAAGCAGATAAATAATTTATCTGGGTTTGCGGGAAAATCGGTTTTGTGTGCGATAATTTGCTTGTCGCACACTTGACCAAATAGAAACAAAAATTATGGGGGAACTACAATGGCAGAAGTAACGGCAAAATTGATTCAAGAACTGCGTGAAAAAACATCCGCAGGTATGATGGATTGTAAGAAAGCCTTAATCGAAACAAATGGTGATATTGAGGCGGCCGCTGACTGGTTACGTCAAAAAGGTATTGTTAAAGCTGCATCAAAAGCGGGTCGTGTGGCAGCATCAGGTTTGGTAACAGTTGTAAAATGTGATGATATGGGGTGTGTCGTTGAAGTAAATGCGGAAACAGACTTCGTTGCTAAGAATGACAAGTTCCAGAAATTGGTTTCTGATATCGCTGCAAAAGCTGCTGAAATGAAGGGCGACTTTGATGCAACTATGGAAGCAGTTAAAGACGATATTGCCGCAACAATTTCTACAATTGGTGAAAATATGAATTTGCGTCGTATCGCCAAAGTTTCTGGTGATCATATTTATTCTTATGTTCACAATGCTTTGGTTCCAGGTATGGGCCAGATTGGCGTTGTTGTTGCTATCAACGGTGATTCAGATAAAATTGATGAAATTGGTAACAAAATTGCCATGCACATTGCGGCTAATAAACCAGAATATATGACTATCGCAGATGTTGACCCAGCTGCGGTTGAACGTGAAAAGAAAGTTTTCATTGAATCAGGTGCAACTGCTGGAAAACCAGAGCAAGTTGTAGAAAAAATGGTTCAGGGTCGTATTCATAAATATTATGCCGAAAGCGTTTTGGAAGAACAGCCATTCGTTATGGACCCTTCTAAGACTGTAAAGCAGGTTGTCGAAGAAGCTGGCGGCAAACTGGCTGGTTTCGCATATTTTGTCTTGGGTGAAGGTATCCAGAAACGTGAAGACAATTTGGCGGACGAAGTTGCAAAAATGTTGAGTTGAGATAAACTTGCATCTTGTGCAGAGACAGGCAGTTGCTTTACGCGATTTGCATCTGTTATGCAAAAGGCAGGTCTCTCGATAGGCAGAAAAAAATAAATAAAGTCCGGCACATGTCGGACTTTGTTTGTGTAGGGGAATACACATATGGAAACTTATAAAGTAAATTCGACGTTTAATATGGCAAATCAAGTTGTTCATGTTGGTTTGTGTGGAAAAAGGGGGCAATTTAATACGTTGCTGCCAGCAAAGTTGGGTGAAATGCTTGAAAAAGGAAGCAAATTTCAAGTTTTTACTGATGAACATAAGCAACATCTTGCGTATAGATTTAAAAATCAGTTAGTGTTCGCAAAAAATATATCAACCTACGCAGACGCAAAAAATCTTTTGGCTTCTGTACCTGGATTGCGAAAATTTAGTACGGACAGGTTGGTTTTTATGTATTCTGTTTTGATGGCAATGCAAAATAATTTCTTAAGACCAAGTTTTTCTATGCCTAAGAATATATTGCGTTTGAAAGAAGAAAATCAGAGATAATAATTACAAAATAGCACTTTTTCTGGTACTATTTGACTAAAAGGGTACAGACAAATGAAACAAAATGAGTTGCTGAAAGAATTAGAGGCACGTGGTTTTATCAATCAATCTTCTAATTTAGAGGGATTAAACGAAGCTTTGAATTCCGGAAAGTTGATTGGATATTGGGGAACGGATCCAACAGGTGATTCTTTGCATGTTGGACATTTGGCGTCTTTGATGCTGATACGTTGGTTCCAAAAATATGGTAATAAACCCATTTTGTTGGTTGGTGGGGCAACAGGTCGTATCGGGGATCCGTCCGGTCGTGATAAGGGACGGCCAATGTTGACCGATGAGCAGATAGAGAAAAATTGTGCTGGCCTACGTAAGTCTATATCTAAATTTATAAAATTTGGTGACGGTGAAAGTGATGCAATTATGGTGGATAACTATGAATGGATGAAAGGTTATGGCCATATGGAGTTCTTACGCGAATTTGGTACTGATTTTACTATTCCTCGTATGTTGTCTATGGAAAGTGTTAAAAGACGTTTGGAAAATGGTATGACTTTCTTGGAATTTAATTATATGACTTTCCAGGCTGTTGACTTTTTGACATTAAATAAAAAATATAATTGCACTTTGCAATTCTGTGGCGCCGATCAGTGGGGTAATAGCGTTATGGGGGTTGAACTGATACGTAAAAAGTTGGGCAAGGAAGTGTTTGTTCTTTCTACGGCGTTGATTACAGATTCAAAAGGTGAAAAAATTGGGAAGTCTGCAGGTAATGCTGTATGGGTAAATGAAGAAAAAACAACGCCATATGAGTACTATCAGTATTTCCGTAATACTCCAGATGATTTAGTAGAAAAGTTCTTAAAAATATTTACAGAAATACCATTAGATGAGATTGCACGCTTGTCTAAATTAGAGGGTGCAGAATTAAATGAGGCAAAGAAAATTTTAGCTTTTGCTGCAACAGAAATTGCTCATGGTCGCGATGCGGCGGTTGCTGCAGAATCTGCATCTGCGGCTTTATTCGGTGGTGGCGCAAATACAGAAAATGTTCCAAGTACTGAATTAGAAATGTCTGGCCCAATGGGTGTTATTGATTTCTTGGTTGCTGTAAATTTGTTCACGTCTAAATCTGAAGCAAGACGTATGATAGAGCAGGGGGGAATTCAGATTGATGGCAATAAAATTACAGACTGGAAATCTGAGGTTCAGCCAGCGGATGAAATAATGATTCAAAAAGGTAAAAAGACTTTTTTACGAGTTATAAAAAAATAGAAAAAACGGGCAAGAAGCCCGTTTTATTTTTTATGTCTTATTTGCAATTTTATGCCTTTTTGATAGAATATAAGGGATATGAAAAAATTGTGTTTGAATTTTGGGCGCGTTGTTTGTGCTTTGTCTTTTTCTTTGTGCTTTTTGCAGCCAGTGGCTGTTTACGGCGCCAGTGAATTGGCAAATATTCAGGCACAGATAAAAAAGACAGAACAGCAAAATAAAAAATTGGAACAGCAGGTTCAGACTTCAAATAAGGAAGTTGAATCTACAAAAAAGAAGTTAGTAAAGGCGGCAGATCGTGTTAGTACTTTAGAAGAACAGCGCGGTGCAGTTGCAAAAAAAATTAAAGAGTTAGATGCAGAACGTGATAAATTAGAAAGAGAATTACAGAAAAACCAGGAACGAATTGCCGATGCTGCAGCAAGTATTTTATTTGTTGCATCGCATCCGAGTTTTGATTCTGAAAATATGCGAGAGTATGTTTTGATGTCTGCGGTCTTATCTGGGGCGGCGGATGCTTTTGATACTGAAATTCAAACGGCAACAGAGCAGATAAAAAAGTTATCAGAAATTCGTGAAGAACGTGCTGTTGAAAAGGAAAAGCTAGACAGAACAGCAAAAAGGTACGCGGACGAAAAAGATGAATTAGACAAATTATTACGTACGCGTTCAGCACAGAATCAGAAATTGCGTACCCAGCAATCAGCTTTGCAAAAGAAGTTAAGAGAATTGTCGGCTCGCGCAAAAACAATTTCTGAATTATCAGCCGGTGTTGGGAGTTCAAAAATGTCATCAGATTCAAGGTTTTCTATTCGTAAATTAAATAAGCCAGTTCGTGGCAAGGTCGTTGTACGCTTTGCTGAAAAGACGGCTTTGGGTTTAAAGTCAGATGGATGGCATATTCGTGTTCGTGGAGATGCTTTGGTTATGGCGCCTGCTGATGGCGAGGTTAAATTTGCTGACAGCTTTAAGGGATTTGGCAAAGTAATAATTATGTCGCATAAGAATGGTTATAATACAGTTATGACGAATTTGGGCGAGATAAATGTAATGTTGGGGCAAGAAGTTTTGGCCGGTGAACCAATTGGACGTATGAATTCAGATAAGCCAGAGATGTACTTGGAAGTTCGTCGCGGTGATAAAGCCGTTGATCCAGCAAGGTTATTTAAAGAAGACGACTAATATTTATTTAGAAAACATTTTTTCTATAAGTTCAAATTTTTGTATCTGACGACGGATAAAAAATATTTTTTCTATGTTGTTTGTTTCACTTTTGGGTGAAGCGGGGTTGATTCTTAAATCGTCAGCTGCTTTTATTATTCGGCGTAATACAACTGCAGTAATTCTATATTTCATTATTTCACGTAGGCTTTCATTTTTCATATGTGGCATAATGTAAAGCTCTTTATTATGCAGCTGATAATAAGTTTCATAAACGCGTTTGTAAATGTCTAGTTCTACCTGTAATGGTGCAAAAATATCACGATAAATGTAGCGATATCCTGTTTCTGCAAAATCAATAAAGGATAATTTATTTGTATTTGCGTCGTATAGTACATTACCTGAGTTTATATCGCCATGTGACCACGCTAGTCTGGTTTCGTATTCAAAAGAACCTATTTCATCGCGGACTTTTGCAAGCTGTAATACTTCACTTTTGGTGAACCATTTTGACATTTTTGTTTCTACAAAACTATCTAAACGAGAGAATTTGATGTCGTTTGAAATTTTGTATGGTTCAAGTTTGCCAATCGGTTTTAGTTCATTCATATCAACCAGAAAACTACCCAAACTGTTTATAATTTCAAATTGCTGACGCTTTGATAAATTGTCGTATAGTTGTCTGGTAAGTGGCTGGCCTAATGCACGTTCTTCTAGAATTTGATATTCTTCGTCGTTTATAAAGACCATTTCAGGAATATTGTAGACAGGATTCCCGACTTTGCGAATGTCGTCAATCTTCTGTTTGGTCTCATGTTGTTTCTTTAACCAAGCATTTTTTGCGGTATCATTAAATGTTGGCAAGGGGCGCTTCAGTACGAAACGGTCACCGTAGTAAACAGCATATGTTTCGCGACCATGATGCGGAAGATTGATATTTTTATCTACCATATCGCCTCTTATAACATTTTAGAATTGTTTAATAATGATATAATTTGTTTTTGGGTTCTGGCCATGCAGTATGACATATAAGAAATATATTCTTTCTGATAACCATTCGCACATGCTGTGATTGCTTCTTTGTATTTTTGCTTGTCTGTGGACTGATTAAATACAATAGGCCTATATCCGTTTTGTATCAAAACCCAATTCATAATAAGGCGAGCCGTACGCTTATTAAAGTCATCAAATGGCTGCAGCATTATTAAATCATAATGAATACGGTAAGCACGATTTAATGCAGTAGTATCAGGAGAATTTAATCTAAAAATTATCTCATTCATTTTTGATAAAATTTCCCCAGGAGCTGGTGCGTGAAAACGTCTACCATTGACTTTTAATTCTAGTACTTTGTTTGTTGTTCTGAATAAACCGCCCTGAATATGTGTGCCAGTACATAATGTGCTGTGGATTTTGCAAATCTCGGAAATGTCTATATTCTTGTTTGTGTTCTGTAATATATAGTCATAAGCCTCTCCAAGATTTTTCATAGAATTGTAATCCAGGTAAGGTATTTGTTCTTTTGTTGGTACATAAAACAGAATTCTTGGTTCTGTATACGATATTTCGTGGCGTAACCAATTAAAATTGTTTAAGCGTTTGACAGTATCGACACCAGATAACATCTTAGATATCTTTTCGCGATTTTCTTCTATCTGTTTTGAATATTTAGGTGTTTTTGTCATTTTTTTTGCTCTGCTTTATATACATATATAACCCTTAAAATAAATTTGTCAATACTTTTCGGTATTTGTTTTTTTGTGTAAAAACGGGCTTGCGGCATGTATCTTTTTGTTTTATGCTTAGCTGTAGCAGTTTTTGTATTTATATGAAAGGAATGGGTATGCTGAAAAAATTAGTGATTTTAATGGCTTTGATTACGCCAGTTGTTGCATTTGGTGCGGATAAATCAAAAAAAGAAGAACCAGTTGAACATTTAACGGATGAACAAATTTATGAACAACTGAAAAAGCTGGCTTTGGTGTTTGAAACCGCGCGCGATAATTTTGTTGAAGAAGCAGATGAAAAGAAAATGTTAGAGGCCGCAATGAATGGTATGTTGCAGGCATTAGATCCGCACTCTTCATATTTGTCGGCAGATGACTTTAAAGAGTTTAATGATAAATCGTTGGGTGAATTTGGTGGATTGGGAATTCAAATTACTAGTGACCGTGGTGCTGTGCGCGTTATTTCACCGATTGATGATACGCCTGCCGCAAAGGCTGGTATCAAGGCTGGTGATTATATAACACATATTGATGACGAACAAGTCTTTGATATGACTTTAAATCAGGCTGTTAAAAAGATGAAGGGACGCCCAGGTACCAAGGTAAAGTTGACAATTATCTCTGATGGCGAAGAACCTCGTACAATAACTCTGAAACGTGCAATTATTAAAGTAGAATCTGTAAAGTATGAAGAAAAATCTATCGCGGGTGCGGACGAAGACACTGATGAAAAAATCGGCTATATTCGTATTTCTGATTTTGGGGCGACAACTGCCAAGGAATTGAATAAAGCGTTAGAAAAATTAGAAAAGAAAGACGTAATTGGCTATGTCTTGGATGTTCGTAATAACCCTGGTGGTTATTTGACAGCAGCTATTGATGTTGCAGATGCTTTCTTGGATGCTGGTGAAATTGTTTCTACACGAGGAAAACGCAAAACTGACATAGAACGTAATTTTGCAAAGGCTGGTGATTTGGCAAACGGTAAACCTGTGGTTGTTTTAATCAATCATGGTTCTGCGTCAGCGTCTGAAATTGTTGCAGGTGCATTGCAAGATAATGGGCGTGCGCTGGTTATGGGGTCTCAATCTTTTGGTAAGGGCAGTGTACAGCAGCAAAAACCATTGGGTGATGGTACTGCAATACATATAACTATCGCGCGCTATTATACGCCGTCTGGACGCTCTATCCAAAATGAGGGCATTACACCAGATATAGAGGTTTTACAAAGCAAGATAGAGGTTTTAGAGCGCAAAGAAAGCTTGTATTCAGAGGCGTCTTTCAAGAATTCTTTGAAGAATGAAGATTCTGACAAAGATGATAAAAAGAAGTCGGATGATGATAAAGAATTGACAGATGAAGAGAAAGATGCGATGGATTATCAATTGCAACGTGCAATGGATATGGTTCGTGCAATGTCTAAGTTGCAGCAAAGAGCAAGCTTTGTTCCTGCTACACCAGAAGATGAAGTTGCTGTGTCGGAAGATACAGCAGACAAAGCAGCAACTGATAGTGATGGTAAGACCGATAAAAAAGAAAATAAGTCCGAAAAGAAGTCTGAAAAGAAAAAATAATAATGGGGGCGTTGCCCCCGTTTTTTATTTGTCAATAACTTATAAATCTTGCCTTGTTGTGAAAATCGGGGTATTATATACCCCGTACGAATTTTTTAAGGAAAGATAAAATGGCAAATTTAATTGTAGATGGTAACTGGGCAGCGGCTGATGTCGCGTACAGATGTGTTGATTTTGCGGCGATTTATCCAATTACACCAAGTAGTACTATGGGTGAATTGGCAGATGAATGGGCCTTTCAGCATAAAAAGAATATTTGGGGGGCAATTCCGCAAATTATTGAAATGCAATCAGAAGGTGGGGCAGCTGGTGCTATGCACGGTGCTTTGCAGATGGGCTCTTTGGCGACAACGTTTACTGCGTCACAGGGATTGTTGTTGATGATTCCTAATATGTACAAAATTGCTGGTGAACAGACGCCTTTCGTTATGCACGTCGCAGCTCGTGCGCTGGCAACTCATGCATTGTCTATTTTTGGAGATCATAGTGATGTTATGTCTGTGCGCTCGACTGGGTTTGCCTTGTTGTCAAGCCACAGCGTTCAGCAGGCGCAGGATATGGCGGCAATTGCACATGCTGCAACATTGCGTGCGCGCGTGCCTTTCTTACATTTCTTTGATGGGTTCCGCACCAGTCATGAAGAATCTCGCTTGGATAGAATTAGCGACGAAGTTTTGCATGAAATGATTCCAGATGATTTGGTTTTACAGAATAGGGCGCGTGGTATGACACCAGATAAGCCTACTATTCGCGGCACCGCACAAAATCCGGATGTCTTCTTCCAGGGGCGCGAAGCCGCTAACCCACTGTACGCGAAGACTCCAGAAATTGTTCAGGAGTGCATGGATAAATTTGCTAAATTGACAGGTCGTCAATATCACCTGGTTGATTATGTCGGTGATCCAAATGCAGAAAATGTTATTGTTGCTATGGGTAGCGCTTGTGAAACGATAGAAGAAACTTTACCACATTTACCAAAAGGTCTGGGCTTAGTAAAAGTACACTTATTCCGTCCTTTCCCGCGTGAAGCGTTTTTAGCCGCTTTGCCGAAAACTGCCAAACGTATTGCTGTTTTGGACAGATGCAAAGAACCTGGTTCTTTGGGTGAACCATTATATCAAGATGTAAAAACAGTCGTTGGTGACAATGCAGAAATTTTTGGTGGACGCTATGGTTTGGGGTCTAAGGAATTTAAGCCGCGTGATGTAAAAGCCGTTTATGAAAACCTAATGCGCGGCGAATTGCATCATAACTTTACAGTCGGAATAGAAGATGATTTATCTGGCTTATCTTTGAAGACTGATCCTGCGTTTGCGGTACAAGATCCTAATTTTAAGACTGCTATTTTGTATGGTATTGGTTCTGATGGTACTGTTGGTGCTGTAAAAAATATTGTTAAAATAGTTGGTGAAAATTCCGATTTATATCCGCAGTCATACGCAGTTTACGATTCTAAAAAATCTGGTGGGTTGACTGCGTCTCATATTCGTTTTTCTGATAAACCAATCCAAAGTCAGTATTTGATAGAGGTTGCGGATTTTATTAGTGTGTCTAACTTTATGATTGCGCAAAGATTTGATGTATTTAAAGGGTTGCGTGCTGGTGGTACCGTTATGATAAATACATCTATGGCACCAGATGTGGCATTCGCGAATTTGCCACGTGAAAGCCAAGAGCACTTGATGCGTTTGCGCGCAAAAGTTTATTTCTTGAACGCAAATGCAGCAGCGGCAGAACTTGGCTTGGGTAACAGAATCAACACATTTATTATGTTGAATTTCTTTAACCTGACACAGGTAATTGATCCAGCGGTTGCTGCGAAAAGCGCAAAGGTGGCAATTGAAAAAACATATAAAAAGAAGGGTATGGATGTAGTTGAAGCAAACTGGGCCGCAGTTGATAAGGCTGCCGAGTATTTACACGAGTACAAGTTGCCGTCATCAGTTTCAAATTTTGCTCCAGATTTTGTTCCTGCAATGACATTGGATACGCCTGCAGAGATTGCTGGTACTTTGGGTGAAATGGCCGCACAGCGTGGTGATGCGTTGCCTGTTTCGCGTTTCAAGGTGGATGGCGAATTCGGGGCAGGGCAATACCCTGTTGGCACGTCTAAGTATGAAAAACGTGCTATTTCAGAACGCGTTGCAACCGTAGATTTATCAAAGTGTATTCAGTGTGGAAAATGTTCTACGCTTTGCCCACATGCTGCTATTCGTATCAAGGTTATGACGGAAGAACAAGCAGAACAGGCGCGTGCTGATGGTGTTATGGTTGTACCTATGAAGACACCAGAATTAGGGCCAAATATGTATTATACATTAAATATTTCAGCTGCGGATTGTACAGGCTGTAATGTTTGTGTAAAGAATTGCCCTGTTCAGGCGTTATCTATGATGGCGTTAAAAGATTCTGGTGAACAACAGAAGGCTTTTGATGCTGCGCAAAAGATACCAGATATTCCGCGTGAAAAATTGAATTTGAATATTCCAAAGCATGTAGAATTATTGCCTCACTATTTCGAATTTCCGGGGGCTTGTGCTGGATGTGGCGAAACTCCATATATCAAAATGATTTCTCATTTGTTTGGAGATAGAATGGTCGTGGCAAATGCAACGGGGTGTTCTTCTATTTATGGCGCTAATTTACCGACGACTCCTTGGACAAGTGATGCAAATGGGCGCGGGCCGGCGTGGTCAAATTCTTTGTTCGAAGATAACGCAGAATATGGGTTAGGTATGCGTATTGCCTTGAACCAGAAACGCGAAACGTTGAAAGGGTTGTTGTTTGAGTTGAACATTCCAAATGTTGAAGAAATGTTTGCTGAACGCAATCCAGATAACCAGCGCAAATTGGAAGAGCAATTACGTAATCAACTATCAAAAATCGATTCGCATCGTGCGGAATTAGCGCGTAGTTTAATCGGTGAAATTGTTGATAAATCCGTTTGGATTATCGGTGGCGATGGTTGGGCTTACGACATTGGCTATGGCGGTTTGGACCATGTTTTACATAGCGGTGAAAATGTAAATATTTTGGTTTTGGATACTGAAGGTTATTCAAATACTGGAGGTCAACAATCAAAAGCTACCCCGTTTGGTGCAAGTATGAAGTTTGCTATTGGCGGTAAAGAGCACGCTAAGAAAGACTTGGGTATGATTGCAATGATGTCTGGTGCGTATGTTGCTCAGATTGCTTTGGGGGCAAATCAGGCCCAGGCGATTCGTGCTTTCCGTGAAGCGGAAGCCTTCCCAGGACCGTCAATCATATTGGCTTATGCACCATGTATTGCACACGGTTTTGCGCTACAGAACGGCGCAGAACACCAGATGCAAATGGTAAGTACGGGTGCTTGGCCGTTATATAGATTTGACCCATCGTTGGCACTAGAAGGAAAAAGTCCGTTGACTATGGATTCTAGTGTGGATAATCCGACGCCGTTGGAAGACTTTTTAAAGACAGAAAGTCGTTTTGGTGCGGCGCGTGCAGCGAATCCAAACTTTGATCGGTTGGTGGAAGAGGCAAAAGAAAACAATCATTATCGCAGTGAGTTGAAAAAATACATCGCTCATTTCGCGATGATGAATGCTCCGGAGGTTAAAGAAAACGGAGAGGGCTAAGAATAAAACCGCCAATTCAGGCGGTTTTTTCTGTTGCAATAGGCAATGGCTTTGGTGTAAATTTGTGGTATGAAAAAAATTATTTTGATTTTATCGGTCGCTTTGGCGGCGTGTACTTTTCAGACAAAACGCCGTGGTTATGTGTTTCCTGCTGATGTTGATAGTGTCGTTGAAGGAATAAAAAACACTTCTCAGTTGACAAAAGAAATTGGTTCGCCACAGGTAAAGACTATGTATGGCGATGAAGTTTGGATTTATTACGGTGCCGATGAAAATTATCGTGGACCATTGCCTTTGGAATATGATAATAAGACTGTTTTGTTGGCGTGGGTAGATGGCAAAAATGTCAAGGATATAAAGATTTTACGCGATTCGGATTTACCACATGTTATAATTTCTGAAGACGAGACTTCTATACCTGCGGCAATTGAATTAAATGCTCTGCAAGAGTTATTTAATAATGTTGGAAGATTTTCACCAGCAGGTTTGGGGCAGTAAATAAAAAGACGTTTGCAATAATAGTTAAAAACGTGTAGAATGAATATAAAAGAGAATTAGGAATGAAACACATATTGCTTACTTCATTTTTTGCTGGTTGTTTGGCCTTTATAGGCGTGCCGTCTTTCGCAACAGATTTCAGTTGTGGGCCGGGTTATATTTTGGTTTCTCATAGTGATATAGACGATATAGATGCTGCTGAATGTCAGAAGTTGTGGTGTCGTGATTTGGAAACGGGAAATGCTATGGGCAGTGGGGATCGTGCAAATTCAGGTTATAAAACCACTGCGTACCCGGTTGAGTTGTGTGATGCAGATGGTAATTGTATAGAATGTTTTGGCGATCGTAAATGGTGTAGCGGGCAACCAGAAGGTTATTGGAATCCTGAATATGGTGCGTATACATATGGGGGGGCAGATAATGCTACATATTCTTCGTACTTGCGTGGCAGTTGCTTTGCGTGGAATTTAGGAAAGCCAGATTGCCCAGATGGTCAGACGGCGATCGTTCAGGATGGTGAATGGGTTTGTGCTGTGTCTTCTGGTACAACAACCGGTGGGCGAGAGTCCAGTATTCGTAGAACGTCAGGTTCTTTGCGTAGGCCATTCTAAAATAAACAAAAGCGCCATAAAAATGGCGCTTTTATTTTTTTGGCCTCAGAGGTTTGTTTTTCTTGTTTTTTGTGCTATAATACGTGGGACAGAGAGAATGGCAACTGTAAAAGGTATCCAGATTATGCCAAGTAAGAAATTAGATTTTAAAGCTGGTCAGTATGTGGTGTATCCAACACAAGGTGTTGGAAAGCTTGTTCGTGTAGAAGAACAAACTATTGGTGGCCAAAAGATAAAGATGCTGGTCATTGATTTTGAACGTAATCATATGACGTTGCGTGTCCCAGTTGAACGTGCAGAAATTTCGGGCTTGCGTCCATTGACTTCCATAAAGAAAATGGATGAGGCGATTTCTTCTGCAAAAGGAAAGGCTGGTGCTAAGCGTATGATTTGGGCACGTCGTGCGGCACAATATGAAGAAAATATAAATTCTGGCGACCCAATGAAATTGGCCGAAGTTGTTCGTGATTTGCAGCGTCGTAATGCGACTGATACTATGACGTTCTCGGCGCGTCAATTATATTTGCGTGCGTTAGAACGTATGGCTCAAGAGTTTGCAGTTTTGCACAAAATTGATATTGATGCTGCTTCTGAAAAGATAGAAGATATTTTGGGTATTCCAAAAGAAATTGACTTGAACGCCGTTGACATTGACGACGACGACGATGATGAAGACGAAGAAGAATAAAAACCGGGTAAATCCCGGTTTTTTATTTAGAAAGCCCAAAGTGTAAAACTTTGCTGTTGATTTAATTGACGCCTGTGGTAACATAAAAACGTTGATGAGTATTTCATCAATGGGGTGTCGAAACCCGTGCAAGTGTCAGAGATGACATAAAATATCGCCTCCACTTTTGGTTGGAGGGTTGCGAATATATTGAATAAGCAACACTATCTTGCATAGTTTCGAACCTCCAACCACCTGAAATATTTTGGTGGTTTTTTCATTCGCAATGAAAAAAAGGGGGTAGAATGAAAAAACATTTAATCATCGCCGGCATAATTTGTGCGGCATCAATCCCACCAGCGTATGCAGTAACAAAATGCGTAAAACTAACATCATCAACAACGTGTACAAGTCCTTCAGGTAATGGGTCAAATTGGTCAGTAACCTGTGGCGGTATAGAAATTCAGGGCGTTGCATTTTGTGGCTCTCAAGATGGTGGTACAATGGGCGCAATATCCGAAAATGTCACGACCAGCACTGACGATAACAAATGTTGTTGGTGCAAAATGGTTTCACCAGCGGTATCGTCTTGGGTGTTCTCCCACTCGTCCACGTCCGCCGGCAATTGCACGAAGAATTGCGCGTACAACTGTGCGTACTACGCTCGGTCCTACGCCGCTTTCCGGCCGGGGCTGTTTAGTGGACTATCTGACTAAACGGGGGCGAATATGAAACGTATATTTATTTTTGTACTAGCGATTGCGCCTATTGGCGCATTTGCCGCCGCGCCGTCTACTTCGTGTCCGGCGGGTTATGTTGCGGTTGTGGAATCGTATATGGAAATCGCGAACAGCACGTGTCCCGCTGGATATACATCCGCCGGTACGGCGTACAGTTGTCTGGTGTCATCACCCGCTGGTTCGTGTATTATGTACGCGCCAGTCGGGGTAACTTATACCGACGACAGCGGTTCATATGAATTTACGTCCGTCTGTCCGTTGGAATAAATGGGCTGTCCCGCATTGAAGCGGGACCAAACCCCGCAAGATAAACATTTCAGTTGTGAGTTGCCGTGGTTACATAACGAAATCTTCGCCCAGATAGACCTTTTTCACCATTTCGTCTTTTACAATTTCTTGTGTGGTCCCATGCTTTAGTATTTTTCCATCATGCAAAACATAACTGCGATCAGTAATTCCAAGCGTTTCGCGAACGTTATGGTCGGTAATGATAACGCCTAAACCACGATTTTTTAATTGTGAAACTAAGTCTCTAATCTCGTTTACCGCAATTGGGTCAATTCCAGCAAACGGCTCGTCTAGCAAAATAAATTTTGGGTCATTTGCTAATGCGCGAGCAATTTCTACACGACGGCGTTCACCGCCAGATAGAGCGGTTGCAGGACTGCGACGAAGTGCGGTGATAGAAAACTCATCTAATAAGGCGTCTAGTTTTTGTTGGCGCTTTTTCTTGCTTGGTTCGACGACTTCCAATATTGCCATTATATTTTGTTCAACAGTCAAACCACGAAATACGCTGTTTTCCTGTGGTAGATAGCCAATGTGCAGACGGGCTCGCTGATAAAACGGCAGGTGAGTAATGTCTTGAGAATTTAAAAATATTTGACCGCCAGTCGCGTTCAATTGACCCGTAATACAATAGAAAGCTGTGGTTTTTCCGGCTCCATTTGGACCCAGTAAACCAACCGATTCGCCCTGATGGGCTTCTAATGAAATGTCTTTGATCACCATACGTTTGCCGTATGATTTAGATAAATGTTCTACTCTTAATACGGATCGTTTCATAGCTTTATCACCAATTCGTCTGTTCTAATTTTGTCACCGTTGCTGGAATCAACGCGTACATTATCTGTTAGAGTTATAGATTTTTTTATCCGGTCATATGTACCTTTATTGGCCGTTATATGATCTGTTATCTTTTTTCCATCTGTAACTCTGGTTGTCGTTCCGGATACCTTGTCTAGCAAAATTACGTTTGGTTTGTCGTATTCTTGGCGGCCGCTGACGGCGTAAATTTCAAAAGGTTCGCCGTTTTTATCTGTACCAGAAAAGGATGCGTTTGACATTTTAAACTGGTTGCTGACGATATCTGTCATATTTATCGCAGATATGGGGGTCCATAAAAGTTGACGAGTAAATAAAGAACCCGCAATTAGTGCAGCCACCATTACTAAGCCCCATCCAGTAAAGAAAAACTGCCACAGACGTTTTAACCTTCTGTGTTTAGAGAATATTATAAAATTGCGTTTATCGCCTTGCACACGCACAGTTTAGCGCGATGATAACAAAAAAGCAATTTTTATATTTATTCAGCGTTTTTTTTATGTTATAATTCGCGATAAGAGAGATGAAAAAGTTTTTACTATTCTTTGTTGGGGCGTTAGTTTGTGCAACCGGTACACCGGCTGCGGCTGTTACTATCAATAAGGCTGCACCTGTCGCAGCACAAGAATCATCTTCTTCTACGACGGCAGCTAGTTTAGTTCCAACTGTTTTAAATCTAATTAGTAGTGTTCAACAACTTAGTGCAAAACAGAAGGCATTGACCGATGAATGTATCCCCAGTTCGCAAGAAATAACATTTGTTGACAACGTTGTTAAAGAATGGGCGAAAACAGGGGCCATGACAGCCGATGAAGTTCAGAAACGTCTTGGACGTCAGCGTTGTCGTGTCGCAGTTGGTGGGTATGCGTCTGCAGTTGAAATTGCGGCTGGTACCGATATGGATGAATTGATTTGTTACGATTATTTTGCAGGTGATGGAAATGCTGGTATGGTGTGGGAGAATTTTCCAAGGGTGGGCAAAGCGACGTATTGCTCAGATGGTTCGCCTGCGGGAATGTGTTCAGATAAGAATAAAGTAACAGTTTCTGATATTTATGATATTTTCAATTTGGTCGATTTTACTGAGGCGGATTATTCTGCATCTGAATTGACAATGGCTGGAAAACTGATGGCAAAAATTGAACAGTGTTCTTATTCTAGATTGAGTGCAAAAAAACGTGAAATGTGGGGGGAATTTTTGACTGGTACGATAAACTCGCTGGGCGAACCGACAAATACTGGCAGTATCATGCAGTCTGTAAGTAGTATTACAGGTGGTGGCGGATTGGGGGCTTCTGTTGGATCTATTGGGTCGCTGGCAACGTCTTTGTTTGGTAATTAGTATAACCGTCGTAAATGACGGTTTTTTTATGGTAATTTTCACTTTACTCATATGGCAAAAAATCGTATAATGTAAGGGATTATAGAAAGGAAGCTTTTATGAAAAATAAATCTTTAACATCTATGTTTGTTATTATGCGTGCGGTGGCGGCGGTTTCAGTTGTTGCCTTGGCTGCGTGTGCAGGTAGCAACAGTAATGATGAGTATATGGCGGTTGCAACACCAACTGTTGATTATGTTGAAAACTTGGATGTTTATTCAGCACCACATAAAGATTCCTTCTTGAATCAATTGGCGATGAATTATCGCTCTTATGCAATTTATAATGCACGGACCAGTGGTTATCCTGATATGGGTGAATATTTTGCGCAGAAAGCGGTTGCAGCATTTAGCGGTGAACTGCCATTCCCAGAAATGTTAGATAACTGGCCTGTTGCTGATGAACAAGAATCTTTTGAATTATATACAGCTTATAATGATTTGTTGAATCAACTGAAAAATGATGCCAGTATGACGAATCCTGAATTGGCGGCAGAAGCTCAGGCAAAGTACGACTGCTGGTTGTCTGCATCGGCGAGTGGTCAGGCTGGTACCGCCAGTGAATGTCGTGATAGATATTATAAAACAATGACAGCTTTACGTGATTGCTCTGGTGGAAAAATTGTGAAGTCAACAACTGAAACAACAACAGAAACAACACAAGCAACAATTTCTGCAAATGGTGAAACTTTTGTGGCAGTAGAGCGTACAAGTCAACCAGCAGCGCAGACGTATTATCCGGATACAAGAAATATGACAGCTATGAATGGTGCTGGTAAAGCGCGTGAAGGCGTCATTATTGTAAATAATGTAAATGTTCCAGAACATTTGATAAATCCTGTTCCTGTTCAACCATTAGTGTTTAATCAGAATATTTATGGTGGCGATAAGACTATTAGTGATAGTAATAACATAAACGACAGTAGTGTTCGTGAATGTGTTGATTCTAACGATACGGATTGCGTTCCAGCTGTTAAAGAATCTGTGCAAGAGGATATTCCACAGATAAGTGATGAATTGGTAACGCGCGAAGAGTTTATCAATATGATGATGGCTATGCGTGAAGAGTTGGCTGCAATCAATGCACGTTTGGATCAGTTGCAAGAAAGTGCGAATAACAATAAAGCATATGAAAAGACCTTTATTAAAGTTCAGCAGATTCCATTGGAGCCAAAACAGCATGTTATGGAAGAAGTATTTGAAATTATGTTTGACTTTGATAAAGCGACAATAAAACCTGAATATGAAAAAGTTATAAAAGAATTGGCTGCAGCAACACAGGGTAGCAAGAATATAAAGGTTTCTGTTGTTGGTCACACGGATACTATGGGCAGCAAAGATTATAATTATGCGTTGGGCGGACGTCGTGCAGAGGCTGTTCAGAATATGTTGATAAAATACGGCATACCTGCAAGTCAGATTGTTGCAGTTTCTGCTGGTGAAGAAGATTTGGCTGTGCAGACACCAGACGGCGTTGCGAAAGCTGCAAATCGTCGTGTGAAAGTTGTTAAAGAAGTTCATTATACCGAAGAAAAACCGGTTCCTGTGACCGTGGTTGAGGAATATGTTGCGCCAGAGGATGCGGAAGTCTGCGGTATGTATGGATGTACACAGTAGCGCTTTAGACATGTGGAGTACAAAATACTTGACAAAAAACGTTTATTAGTATATATTCCGTTTGTCTGAGAGATGTTGGTAAAGAGGCATTGAAGATGACAGAAAATATGAATAAATTTGAAAAGGCGTCGGCTGCATTACAAGGAAAAGTGCAGGGGGGCGCGTATAAAAAGGGGCTCGCAAAGGTAAATTTAGCGGCTGAGTTCAAGCTGCGCGATATAAATGTTCATATACCACAGAATGAAAAATAGTTGAATGTTATTTGTGAAAGTCACGGGAATATGAAAGTTCCCGTGATTTTTTATTGTTGATTTATACCATCTTTGTGTTATCATTTTGTCGATGCGACGGGTTGTCGCATTGAGGCATCTAAACCTCTACATTATGCGTCTTTAAGACGTTAAAACTCTCCAATCGTAGTCGGTTGGAGGACGGTTAATATATTGAATAAACCGTGCTATTCCATAATGTATAGTTTAGAACCTCCAACCACCCAGTTTTAGGTGGTTTTTTCGTTGTTTAAAAAGCAAAAAAAGGAGGCTTTAAATGGGTAAATTTTTTATTTTCGTATTATTTCTTTTGGTTTCGTGTTTTAATTTTTCAGCGTTTGCGATTACAAAATGCATAGATACGTCAGTTTTTTCTAGTTGTATTTTTTCAAATGGTTCTGGTTCAAATTTCTATTCAACTTGCGGTTCAATTTCTGTAAGAGGCGTTGCTTTTTGTGGAACGGGAAATGGCGGTAATTCGGTAGGCGAAGTTCAAACCTCAAGTTCAAGTGGAGATAATACCAATTGTTGGTGCAGGATGATTGATCCAGCTGTTTCACTTTGGGTTTATGCTGTAGGATATGCTAATGAAGCCAGCTGTTTAAGTTCTTGTGCGTCAAGATGTGCACAGTATTTTCAAAATAATAGTAATTCATTACGCACGTATATGTTACAAAATCTTTCTTGATAAAATAGGATTTATAAAATGAAAAAATTATTTTTTATTGTTTGTATGATTTCGTCTTTTAAAGCGTATGCTTATGAATTCCCAACAACGTGTTCGGCATATGGGTTTATTACAATAGAAGAACAGGGCATAATTGTATCTGATACTTCTTGCCCATCGGGGTATACAGAACTTAACAATCAAAATAGTAACTTTTTGGTGCCCTGTGTTAGTGACAGTATGGGAATTTGTTTGATGTACGTGCCCAGTAATACTTCTTATCCAGATGACACAGGGTGGTTCGAATATACAGAACCTTGCATGTTGGAATAATAAAAATCCCGCGACGGCGGGATTTTTATTATTTCTTCGCAGACCAGAATAATGACCAAAGCCAACCAATTCCAGTCCAACCAAAAATCCAGCTGGCTAAACGTACCAGTATCATATCTTGTTTACTTTTACCTGTTTGACGTGCAAGCCACGCCGGTGTCAGTATAACAACCGCCAATATGGTTATTGCAGCCAAATATTTAAGAGCCAACAAAATATCAAATGGTACGTTCATTATATTTTAAGTCTTTTTATATTCCGTATTTAGCTGTTTCACCTAATTGTTCTTCAATTCTCAACAACTGGTTATACTTTGCCATACGGTCTGTACGTGACATAGAGCCTGTTTTTATCTGACCCGCGTTTGTTGCAACTGCCAAGTCCGCAATTGTTGTGTCTTCTGTTTCGCCACTGCGGTGGGAAATAATTACACCATAATTTGCGTCTTGGGCCATCTTAATTGCACGCAATGTTTCTGTCAGGCTGCCAATTTGATTTACTTTAATCAATATAGCGTTTGCTACGCCCGAGTCAATACCTTTTTTAAGACGGTTTGGATTGGTTACAAACAAATCGTCACCAACCAATTGGCATTTGTTACCAATTTTATCTGTCAATTTTTTCCAGTTTTCCCAATCTTCTTCAGCCAAAGCGTCTTCGATTGAAATAATCGGATAGTTTGAAATCAATTCAGCATAGTATTCAATCATTTGTTCTGCTGTCATTGATTTTCCTTCAAAGGAATAAATGCCGTCTTTATAAAATTCAGAAGACGCGACGTCCAAACCAATGGATACTTCTTCACCTGGTTTATAACCAGCAGCGCGAATCGCAGAGATGATTGTATCCAAAGCTTCAGCACAAGAATGGAAGTTAGGTGCAAAACCGCCTTCGTCACCCACGTTCGTTGAATTACCGCTCTTTTTTAAGATAGATTTCAAATTGTGGAATATTTCGGAGCCCATTCGAATTGCTTCAGCTTCCGATTTTGCGCCGTTTGGAATAATCATAAATTCCTGTGCATCTAAACCGTTGTCGGCATGTGCACCACCATTTATAATATTCATCATTGGGCGTGGCAATACGACCGGGTTGGCGTTTCCATAAATTTCCGCAATGTATTTATACAAAGGCATATTCTTTTGTGCCGCCGCTGCATGTGCTGCTGCTAATGATACTGCTAAGATAGCATTTGCACCCAACTTTTCTTTATTTTGTGTGCCATCCAAATCCAACATTTTTTCGTCTAATGCTGTCTGATTGGACGCGTCTGTACCAATTATGGCCGGAGCTATGATTTCATTTACATTTTTTACAGCCGTTAAAACGCCTTTCCCCATATAAGAAGTACCGCCATCACGTAATTCCAAGGCTTCAAAAGAACCTG
Organism: uncultured Alphaproteobacteria bacterium; assembly: GCA_944390125.1. Taxonomy (GTDB): domain Bacteria; phylum Pseudomonadota; class Alphaproteobacteria; order Rs-D84; family Rs-D84; genus Enterousia. Next base: position 46,207 of record CALXOX010000001.1, on the reverse strand, counting down.
TCGATGCCCCTGATGGTACCGCCGCGCGACCAAATGCCCCACCTTCTAATGTAATATCGCACTCTATTGTTGGGTTGCCGCGACTGTCCATAATTTGACGTGCATGGACGTTTTTTATCGAAAACATACTATTTCTCCTTATTCCTATTTTTTTCTCTTTTAAGTACAGTTCCGTCTTGTCTTATTCGACGAATTGTGCAATAATATAATCATAAAATTGGTTGGAAAGAAACAGAAATATGATGAAAAAGACAATATTTTTTATGTTGTGCTTGGCGCCGTTAGGTGTACAGGCCGAACCTTTTGCAGGCGGTGAGGCGCCTTTGACAACAGGTGGATCGTTCCAAGATGGTATCAGTGTAACTGACATTGTTGTTGGTCAAGATGTGCCTTCTTCTGCGCCTAATTATTCAACTACGTTGTGGCGTGGTACAGATGCGTCCGATGGTTTTACTCTTAGGTCGGGGGCTGATATAACTGTTTCGAATAATGTTACTATTGCTGAGGGCTATCACTTGGGCTTGGGGGTCACAGATGTACCTGGAACACCAGTGAATATGAGCTTTGGATCTATAACAGCCAATGGAAGTTTTGCGGTTGAAAAGGCAAACGCTTTTACCGTCGATGGCGTGGTAAGTATTGCAGATGGTTTTTCTTTACAGGCTAATACTGCTCAGACAGGAAGTATCGCTGTAACGGGTGGTAATACTAATTTAGATGTGACTGGAACTTTAGAAATTGGAAGTTTTTCTAATTCTGGCACAGGCAGCACAATTATCGCGGCAGATTCTATTGATGTGAATACGGGTGATATAGAAAATAGTGGTTCTGCTGGAGATATGACCGTAAGCGCTGCTGGCAATATTGACGTTGCAGGTAGTGTTTACAATTCAAGTTCTACAATGAACATTACTGCTGGTGGTGATATTACAATTGCAGGTACAGTTAAAAACGATTCGAACGATAGTAAAATTGTGGTAAATGCTGAAAATTTGACTGTGTCTGGCGGGGATAACAGTAATGCATCTTTTGTAAATAAGGGTGATTTAGTAATTGATGTAACCGAAACAACAAATCTGGAGTATGGTTTTGACCTTAGTGCAATGCAAACGGATAATACGTTTTCTTTGACAACTGGTTCTTTGGTCTTTGGTTCTGGAACAAATACGGACAATTGGCTGAATGTTTTTTCGAATAAATTGAGCCAGTTTACTTTGAATATTACGAATGATAGTTTGGATATTGCTAGTGATGTTATAAATGGCTTGATAAATGATGATATTAGCAATCCTTCTTATAATGAAGATGCGAATATGTCTTTGACCGCTCAGGCCATAACGGCAGATTCTGTTACTAACCATGGAAATAATTTGACGATGCAGGCGACGGAACTTGACGGTGCCGGTATCGTTATCAATGGTGGTGTTGAAGGATTCGCAGGCTCTACAACGAAAATTGCGTCTGCTGCGGTATTGAATATTAAAGGTGATGTTTCTAATAGTGGAAATATGACTTTAAATGGTACTCAAGTAGAGTTAGCAAGCGTTGTAAATGACGGTGGTGATTTAAGCATTACTTCTTTGACAAATGAAATTGGACAAATCACTATTTCTGGTGATGTGACTAATAAGTCTGGAAACACAGACATAAATGCTAAAGATATTGTTATTTCTGGTACGTTGACTAACCAGTCTGGAATTTTAACTGTACAGGGGTCTGATACGGCTGGCAGTGATTTGCAGATTGGCGCAATAGAAGTAGCAGGTGGTGTCTTAGATTTGAATGCTTTGATTGGCGGTGTGAATGTCGCAGGTGCTGTGAATGTAACAGGTGGTGCGTTAAATATTGATAGTTCTACGCATTCTTTGACTGCTGCTAATACAATTCAAATCAATGGTGATTTTATATTGGGTGAAAATACAGAAGCCGATGGTAATGGTGACGTGTATGTTTCAGCAACAGGCCCTCAGGGCTTTGTTATGACTTCAACAAATGGCGCTTTGAATATAGATGGCGCTGTTGAAGCAATACAGAGTGGAACATATAGTGCAACATTTGCAGCAGACACTATAACTATTGGTGGTAATGTAACAGCATCAGGGGCTGGTAAGAAACTTGTTTTTGGTGCCGATTCGTCCCAACAACTGACTGTTGACGGTGCTGTTGCTGTAGATGGTGGCGCAAGTATCGCTATTGTTTCTGATGATGCGAATGTTGGCTCAATAAATGTTGATGCTAATAGTTCTTTGATTGCAAGTGGTACACAAATTACGGCCACGAATGGTGCAATTGATGTTGCGGGTGGTTTGTGGTTTGGTGGAATCAATCCAAAACCAGAAAATGGCTTGATTGTCGAAAATACAAATAATTTGACTTTGAAGTCTGATAATGCACAGGTGGAGATTGGTGGCGCGTTGGATTTGGGGGTAGGTAACACTTTGACTTTGGATGCCGCAAATTCTTCCGTGATTGCCAATGGTAATATAACTGCTGGTGGTATTTTGAATGCTAATGCACAGAATATCAATATGGGTAATATTACAAATACCGGCACAACGACTTTAGTGGCAACAGATACAGTCAATTTAGGAAATGTTGCGGCTAATTCAGGAAAGTTGAATATTACTGCAAATGGAACAACCAATCCTAACGTTGTTTTGGGTGGTATGACTGTTGCTAGTGGCGCAGTAGTAAACATTGGCTCCGATGAAATACTGAATGTAAAGTCAAGCGGTGATATTGTTGTTAGTGGTAATATTTCTCAGGGAAATCAAAGCGGTGCATTGAACTTTTTGGCGGATTCCATCAATGTCAATGGCAACGCTGGTTTGCAATTGATTGGTAGTTATGAAGCGAATTCTGGAACTGCGTTATTAGAATTTGCAAATGCTGTTTCTATCACAGAGAATGTAAACGTTGCAGAAGGAACAGAAGTCGTGTTTGATGCTGCTACTTTTGCTGCGTCTGATATAGATAATAGCGGCTTGTTAGCTATCAATAGTGATAATGGTATCAATTTAAATCAGATTTCTAATACAGGAAGTTTGACTTTGAATTCTGGTAAAGGTTTTACAACGGTTGATACATTCGCGGTTGGTTCCTTGGGTAATATAACCTTGGAAGGTGCAGGTTTGACAACTGCTGGCGTCTTTACAACTTCTGATACAATTTTATATCAAAACTATTCCGGAAATATGACCGATGGTATGGTGAATGTTGCGTCAGATGATTATTCTATCACGGCTAGCCAGTTCGGTGTTGCTGGTATAGAGCAGAAATCTGGTTATATGCAGATAAATTCTAGCGATGTTGATATATCTGGTAATGTTATCGCAGGCGATTTACGTTTTGCTAAGAATCCTGCAGATACTTGGATTGACGCAACTATCGGTGGAAACGTTTCTGGTGGCGTTGATTTTTGGGGAATAAAACGTCTAAATATTGCTGGAAACTATACGTTTAATAACGATAGTGATTTGTGGGCAGCTATTTTACCTTACCAGGACTCTGAATCACTATCTGGGGATACAACAAACCAGAATTATTGGTCTACAATAGAAGCAACCGCTGATAACAAAGTTGGTGAAATTACCAACGCTGAAAACGGTGCGGCCTTGATAACTATTGGAGAACAGTTTATTTCCAATATTTCGGGTATTGTGAATAATACAGCAGATAACGCACCTCAGGTTGGTATAACTTTGTTTGATACGGTTGACCAAGGCACTGCAATTTGGTTGCTGCATGCAGAAAAAGGTATTGTTGTTACAGATGCGTTCGAAAAATTACGTAATTTGGACGTTAAATTCTGTAATGCTGATGGCACGGTTTGCATAGATTATGCGGATACTTTGCATCCTGCGAATGATGGAACTTACAGTGATGAAGGGGATTCACCGATTTATATATCTGAACGCGATACAGATGGTGATGGTGTTGCTGACAGTTTATATGTTGTGTTTGATCCTAACTTTGGTGGTCCTGTTGAAGTGTTTAGAATTCAGCCTATTGTTGCAGCAACGGAGCCCCATACAGAGGGAGAATATGTCTCTGCTGGTGCGTTGGACAATTTGATTGTAGGACAGCTGCAGAATACAAAGTTCTATAACAGCACGCCTATTGAATTGATACCTCAGATATTCAAGGGTACAAATTTGGCGCAGATGGCAGACGAGTTGTATGACCGTATGGAATATTACAACATGACAGGTGAACGTGATCCTTTGGCGCGTTTCAGCCGTTTGTTCCAGGCGCGTGAACTTGAGCAAATTGCAGGTGCAGTTGCGCTGAATGAGCACACGAGCTTCCGTGATTTCGAAGATCGTATGTTTGATGAATTTATATGGAACCGTAATCGTAATTTGAAGAAAGCATGGTTGGATGTTGACTATGGTATGTTCTTCCAGAATGTATCTGATGGAAAACATGCAGATGGTAATCGTTTCAGCATTGCGGGTGGGTTCGATTGGCAAAATTCAGAAACAACAATCTTAGGTTTGACTGCACGTATATCTAATTCTTCTAGCGATAACTCTGATGCAATGGAATTAGGTTATCTGCCGGATACTCCTGTCGCAGGTTTCGTTGATTTGACCGTCGACGATTTAAATATTGGTTTGGGCGGTTATATGATGAAGACTTTGGGTGAAAAGACCCGTTTGTATGGAAATGGTTTCTTGGACATCCACTTGTTTGATGTATCTCGTGACCAAACATTTATGGACCATATTGATGGCAGCGGCAGTGCGTTTAGCTTGATTACAGAATGGGGCTTGTTGCATGATTGGTTGAATCAGTACATCGTTGGTAACGCGTATGCACGAGTAGGTTATAATTTTGGCTTTGACATTACAGAACATGCTGCTGGTCAGGATTATATGAATATGCAATCAGATGGTTATTTGATTTTGACGCCTGGTTATTCGTTGACAGCGCAGAAACGTATTTATCCATCTGCTTGGTTCCAGATTCGTCCTTATGCATCAATTGGTGTTGAATACGATGTATTAGGTGCTCCGGATTATGTAAAATATAAATTTGCATTGGCACATACATATACAAAGTATGATGTCGATATTGATCCGTTATGGGCAAATATTGGTGGTGGTATAGAATTCTTGTCTGCATCAGGAATTCAATTGGGTATCGATTACCGCTATCAATATAACGATGCGATACAATTACATAACATCAAGGTATCAGGTTCTTACAGATTCTGATTAAAAATCCGCCAGACGGCGGATTTTTTATTTTATGACACAGGAAGCACCGAGGTTTTCCCAATAATTTTTTAGTTCTGTGGCGTACTCATAGGACAGGCCAGATACTAGGGTTTGTGGTGTACTGCTTGATGCGTTGTCAACAAGGTTTTTCGCGCTAGAAAGTGATGTGCCGTAAAGTTCACTAATTTTTTTTATGATGTTGACAGAAGATGTGCCGGCACTAGTTATGCATACTTTATAATTGCCGGTTGCGTATATTGTTATGCTAGCACCCAGCGATTCAAGACGAGTTTTTATTTCTGTCGCAGCTGTGTAAGATATTTTATCTATTACAGTTTGCGACAAGGTATCTGAAACAGAATCCACCAAATTTCGGGATTCTTGCAGACCAATTCCGCTAATGTCTCGAATTTCTTTAATAACATTTAGTTTATCAGAGCCTATGTTTGTAATTAAAACCACATAATTTCCTGCGGACCAGTCGTTTACAAAATAGCAAGTTCCTGTGAAAATACCAGCACCGCTTTCGTCTGAAAATGTTTGGCCAGCCTTATAACTATAACATTCGGTTCGTGATATCGCACCCAAATCTGATTGACCTGAAGATGGGCAAGGAAGACATGTTGCAGTCCCGCTTTTGTAAAAGCCGCTGTTGCAAGAAAAAAAACTATCGTTTATTCCTGGACACGTCGAATTTTCTGGGCATGCTGCATTAGCACCACAGAAAATTATAAGGTATAGTCCTATTGCACAATTTATTTTCATATTTCAATCTCCTGATTTTTTGTTTAAACAAAAAACCACCAATTTTTTTGGTGGTCAGGAGGTTGGAAACAATTACTGGAATTGTGCCGCTTATTTGATATTCAGCAGCCCTCCTGACCAAAATCAGGAGTTTTATTTTCCGTCGTAATAATTCTGATACTAAAACACGCGCTAGTTGCGCGTCATAAGTATCTATTCCGACGCCAGTATGAGGTTTCCACACCTCATCAACGAAACTCTCGTTGACACAGTAATTTTATTACTATATTGATTGTAATGCAAGGCAAAATAAAAACCCGCAATCGCGGGCTTTCTCTTTAGAATGGAATATCATCACCTATGTCAGAAATTGACATTTCTTCACGTGGTTGTGATGGTGTCGCAGGGGCTGAATAATCACCACCAGATACACCGCCATCCAAATTCTTAGAACCTGATAATATTACCATTTGGCCGGCAAACTGGTTTAAAACAACTTCTGTTGTGAAAACGTCAACACCTTGCTGATTTTGCCACTTACGTGTGCGCAAAGAACCTTCAAGATATAATTTCGTTCCTTTCTGCAACATGCGTTCAGCAACTTCAACTAAATTTGGGTTGAAAATAACCACACGATGCCATTCTGTTTGTTCTTTCTGTTCACCTGTTTGTCTGTCACGCCAGCGATCTGATGTTGCTAGTGAAAAACTTACAACCTTTTGACCGTTCTGCATCGTGCGAACCTGAGGTTCTTGACCGACATTACCAACCAAGATAACTTTATTTATGCTGCCTGCCATTTCTTTTCCTTTTATTGTCTCATATAGGTAATTTGACCAGGAAAAACTGCAAAAAGCAAGAAAAAATACTTTATTAGTCAGGTTGTCTAAAATCAAGTGTGCTTGACTTTTTGTCAAAAAAAATATATAATGGCATGGTCTTACATAGGGGAGGGCGAGTTCTCGCATATTTTCCCATTTCCAAAAGAGGTTTTAATGCACATAAATGAATTGAAGGCAAAATCGCCACAGCAGTTATTAAAAATGGCTGAAGATATGGGAATTGAAAATCCGTCTCAGCTGAATGTTCAACAATTACGTTTTGCTGTTATGCGTGTGTTTGCAGCAGACAATAAAATTACTTTGATCGGTGACGGCGTCTTGGAACGTATGCAGGATGGTTTCGGCTTCTTGCGCGCCCCAGAAAGTAATTATTTGGCCGGACCTGATGACTTATATGTTTCTCCGGCTTTAATCAAAAAGTATGGTTTGAAGACAGGTGATTATATTGAAGGCCAAATTCAGGCTCCACAAAATGAATCAGAGCGCTATTTTGCGTTGGAAACAATTGAACGTGTAAATGGTGGTGATCCAGATAAATTGCGTCACCGTGTGTCTTTTGATGATATGACTCCTTTGTATCCAGACGAGATGTTAAAAATGGAAGTTGTTGATGATAAAGATAAAGGGCGCAGTTTATCGGCACGCGTAATTGATTTGATTGCGCCGACTGGTAAGGGACAGCGTAGTTTGATTGTTGCACCACCACGTACTGGTAAGACAGTTATGTTGCAGAATATTGCTCATTCTATCGCAACAAATTATCCAGACGTAAAGTTGATAGTTTTGTTGATTGATGAACGACCAGAAGAAGTTACAGATATGCAGCGTAGCGTCAAGGGTGAAGTTATTTCATCTACTTTCGATGAACCTGCTGCTCGTCATATTCAGGTCGCAGAAATGGTTATTGAAAAAGCAAAACGTTTGGTGGAAGCAGGGCAGGATGTTGTAATCTTGCTGGATTCTATTACTCGTTTGGGGCGTGCATACAATACGGTTGTCCCAAGCAGTGGTAAGGTTTTAACTGGTGGTGTTGACGCATATGCGTTGCAGCGTCCAAAGCGTTTCTTTGGTGCGGCACGTAATATTGAAGGCGGCGGTTCTTTAACCATTATCGCAACAGCGTTGGTTGATACGGGTTCTAAGATGGACGAAGTTATTTTTGAAGAATTTAAAGGAACCGGTAACAGCGAAATAATTTTGGATAGAAAGCTGTCTGATAAACGTGTCTATCCTGCAATTGATATTACTAAGTCTGGTACACGTAAAGAAGATTTGTTGGTTGGCAAAGATACATTGGCAAAGATGTATGTTTTGCGCCGCATTATAAATCCTATGGGGACGTTGGAAGCAATGGAATTCTTGTTGGATAAATTGCGTCTGACAAAGACCAACGATGATTTCTTTTCGTCCATGAATCAGTAATATTCTGATTTAAAGAAAAATAAGCCCGCATATTTAAATGCGGGCTTTTTGTATGAGGTTATTATGAAACTATATTTGCTTATTGGATTTTTTTTTGTCGTCTTATTGGCTTATTTGGCGGGTGAACGCGTATCAGAACAAAAATGCGAAACAAAAATTGCAGAATTAAACGCGCAAAATCAATCAAATATTGTAAAAACACTAGAGGTGGTAAATGAAAAAACTTTTAATACTGGTGTGCGCGATATTCGTCGCATCTTGCACGAACAATACACAATCGCTGAATAACAAATGTTCACCTTGTATTCCAATATACGGGCATGCAGATGACTGGATTGTCATAAGCGACGATTTGGCACGAAATATTTATAGGCATAATTTATTATGTGCCGAATTTAATAATTGATTATTATTCTTCGTCCAGTGCAATGCCAACCAAGTGCTTTACTATTTCAGCGCTTTTGTTATCACCATTTGGGGCGTATTCAACAAATTCAAAGCTGTGGGCTTTTGGCGCAAATGCACGTGTTAAATATTCGGCTGCTTCAAGACTTATACCATGTGGTTCTGGTACAAGAACATCTTTAAAAATTGTTGGATCAATTGCATCAAAGTCAAAGGACACAACGTATTTTCGTGTACCTATTTTTCTTTTTATTTCATCAACGTATGAAGACAAGTCTTCTAATGTTTGTAATTCGTTGGCGCGACGGACATATATTCCTTTGTTGTTGACAAAGTTTATCTCTGATGGTTCATATGAGCGCGTACCAAGGTAAAACATATTTTCTGGATGAAGTGCAGGGCGTTTTGTTTGTAATGATAACCAGCGTTCGTCACCGTCTCCAAGTAACGCCCGGACGTTTGTCCCGTGTGGCGCACCAGATGCTTCCGCTTTCGATGACTCTGGGGTATGTATGTCTAGATGAGCGTCTATGTAAATTAAACACAAATCTTCTTCATCAGGAAGTCTGTCGGCTAATGCCGCAAAGTGGCCAAAATTTACGGAATGGTCGCCCCCAATCATTACGTGACGCTCATATGGAGTTGAGGTAAAAATCTTTTTTTGAATTTGATAATTTTCGCCGAATCTATCCGTTTTGCATAATTCGGCGTCATGTGAATCCGCGCTGACTATTGTCCAGTTAAAATTAGGATACATATTTTTTACCGCAGAAGGTGCCAATGCTGGGCCCTCTTCAACAATAACGGCCGTGGCACCACGACCGTACTCAATACCCATTAAATGTTTCATTTATAAGCCTCCACTATACTTTCAGCCGCATTTTTCAATTTCTGTAGAGACGATTCGTAAGTTGCACAGTCTCGCGCAATTTCTGAACTATATGCATCGCGTAGGTTCGTTTGCATATATGCGCAACCTTTTAGATATTGGACACAGTATTCATGACCCATGGCAAAAGCCTGCTGACCGCGAACTCTGCTTTCTGTGCTGGCCCAATCTATATCAAGCGCATCTTCCAGATTCGTCCAAGAATTTTCACCAGTGTATTTACCAATTACATCCATCCAGTATTCGTTCATTTCTTCATCGGTCCAATTGTTCCCATTTTTGACAGTCAAAATTTCTTTGATTAAACTATCTATTGCCGGCTTGTATTGTGCATCTATTTGAGCCAACTTAGAACTGCAATAGCACCGATTGTATTCTGTGTTTTCACGTTCACAGTATCCATTCATACATTCTGTATAATCTGCCATACAGCGCGCTGATGAAATAGGAGTGCCAGTAGAAGTGTATGTCGCAACCTGAGAGGTTTCTCGTGCTGTTGATACATTGCCGTCTTGACGAGATGTTCTGGTGTTTGCAGATTGCATGGTGCCTATACTGGCTGTAGACGTGCCGGATCTGGCGACAACGCGGCGTGTAGAAGAAACTGGACTAGCAGCACGTGCTGTATTTGTCGTTGTGCTGCTGCGAGCTGTCGTTAAATTGGATGGAGATGCAGAACGGGCGGTAACGCGGCGTGTGCTTGTACTGTTTCCGGTTGCGGCGCGTGCCGTGGCTGCTGATGCAGAGGTTGCACTTCGAGCATTGTTGCTTGATGACGCAGATGTACTAGCTGGGGTTGCGTTGCGGGATACTACATTTCTGGTTGAAGTGCTGTTGCTAGTATTTTTGGTTCTTGTCAGGACATTTATTGGTGCGTTTGATTGTGAGGGCGTTGTACCCGGGTTCAGATTAGTCCGCATAGAATTATTCATATAAGGGTATAAGTTGTTATAAGTATTTTCGCTGACATAGTCTGATACGGCAGAACGAGCAGTCAAAGCCAACGCCGTTCCCGACAGTAAAAAGGTAAAAGCGGTAAAAAACGTAAACTTTTTAAGCATCATCTATATTGTAAGAATTTTAATGAAAACAGACAAGCACAAAATTTACATAAAAATTTGCATTTTAAAAAAATGCTGTTATAATAGGGTTCGTTTCGGGGTGTAGCTCAGTCTGGTAGAGTGCTTGCTTTGGGAGCAAGATGTCGAAGGTTCGAATCCTTTCGCCCCGACCAGAAAATTCAAACCGTCGCATTTGCGGCGGTTTAAATTTTCTGTTTGGAGCGTGTGGAATTCAATGACCAAACGTTCGTTTGCTGAAGCTCGAATATTTTACTCGATTTATCAAAAATATGAGATAAATCTGCGTGCATTCTCGTATTTATGCGAATTGCATTAGGGCTTGTTCTTATATACTCAAAATTTATTGTTGGTATCTAAAAAGACTTTTTGTCGCAATTACTGCTTACAAAGCCCAGAAGGTCAAGTTATTACTGATTGATATTATAGTTTTTTGGTATAATTTTTTTTAACAAAAGGGGTAATAATGGAAGATTATTTAACATAGATACGACTTCTAGCGCGTCGTATGGGGACAAGCCTAAAGTCAGTGTAATTTTTTTCATGTTTTATCCTTTGGTTTTTTCGGGCAAAGTCAAATCAGCACGTCCAAGGTGAAGTGGACCTTCGTTGCCGTGATAAACTTTAATTAAAGTTGGAAGATTTTTTTCAGATAGTATGAGAGTTCAATAAACAAAACTGCACAAAGGTAAAAATGTGAATAAGTCAATATGTTGAATAAGGTTTTAGGTGGCTTTATATGACTTGACAGTTTTTTTATTTGTACTATAATCAATTCCCGACTAAAGAGGAAAATCAATATGGCAGGTAGTTCTTGTTTTTATGATGCGACAATTTATAAAAGTATTGACGGACAAGTGACGTATTCTTTTGGACAAGTAGATTTGTTCAATTTGGACCTTTTAGATTTTGATAAAATAGTAATAAATGGTGATGTTGCTTTAGGAAATGGAAAAGGAAAGCCTTTGCCAAATTTCTCGAAAGTGGAAATAAATGGTGAATTTGATTGTTCAAGTTTTGCCATACTTCCAGATTCTGTTATGCCAGCAGGAATTACGGCTTTAAGATGCTTATATTCTTTTAATAGTTTGGCCGTCTTAAAAGAAATTTTACCAAGTACTGTTAAAACGTTGTATGTGCGTAACGCAATAATCAATGCTGTACAGAAAGATGAAGAAACTTTACAAATTGCGCAAGAATTTTTGTCTGTTTTTCCAGAACTTGAAGTTATTGGTAAAACAGAGACTTTGCGTTTGCGTGAGGTAATTCAAAACAAGCAATCTAAAGAGAAAAAAATTGTTTCGTCAAAATCTACAGCAAGGGCTGTTGTAAAATCTGTTAAAGAAAACACAAACAGCAGAATTGGTTTCCTTAGCATTGCTGATGCGGCGCTTCGAGTAAAAGAATTTCCAGAGTTTCAAAAAATCAGCATAAGAGATATTAAAAAGCAGCTGAAGACTTTTATGTATGAACACGATGATGACGTACGCTGGGGAAATGTACAGAATTACGTTCTTGAAAGTACAATTCCAGAATTAGTTATTGAATTGTTAAAGTCTGCGGACAATGCTGGGGGCGTCGTAGGCGAAAATAATGTCGCGCAGGTTGAAACAGTAGAAAAGAAAGTTGAAATAAAGCAAGAAGTAGAAGAAGTAAAAAAATTAGAAAAAACAGAATCAGAGGATTTAAAGCCCGTTGTTATAAAAAAGTTCTTTGATAAAAGAATCTGGGCTTTGGTTTGTAAAACTGTTAAAAGCAATAAGGCTTTATTGCTGAAGTTTTTACATAATATCAACGATGTAAATTTAAACCCTGTTCAAAAAGATGTACGCGTTGGTGCGGGTAGGGTGGCGTGTGTAAAAAAAGGTGAACTTAAACTTGTCCCGAATTTGGAATTAAAAAATTCTTGTTATATTGCTCAAGGCTTTGGTCGAGATAATAATCATCCTCGTGTAATATGGTGTGTTTTGCAGAACGGTGAATGGGTTGCATCTGCTTTTTATCCAAATCATGGCGATGGGAAAAATAAGTGTGCTTATAATTCTGCAATTTTATCAAATGCATTGCGTGATAAAACTGCTGCAAATTTTGCTGATAATCGCCAGAATTATATTGATGTAGAAACTTTATTATCTGACTTTATGAATGAAAACGAAAAAGATTTAGTTGATACAAAAGACGGTAAAAAAACATCGTGCCAACCCCAGTAGTAGAAGTTGAAGAAAAAAATGTTGTAGAACCACAAGTTGTTTCTGAACCCGAAAATATTTCGGCTGATAGCCTAAATGAGGTTAAAGAGTCTGTCGTACCACAATCGGAAGCGAAAAAAGAGGAAGTCGTTAGTGTTTCAGAGCCGGTGCCTGTGCTGCCAGAGGTTAAAGAGACTGTAAAACCAAAACGTCCAAGAATTCGTAGAATTATAAAGGGAAATACTGATGTGTTACCAGAACCAGAAAAAAGCCTGGAAATCTACACGAAAGAAGATATTTTGTATCAAATGAGTTATTCTTTTGAAGACGTGTTTAGTTTAATGAATAGGGATATTTTTGAACTAAAGCAAAAATTGATGTCTGAAACAGATACTGAAAAAAGTTTGGAATTGGCAAAACAATTGTCAGAAAAATTGCAAGATAAACAAACAATTGAACAGAATATGCAAGTTGCTAAAAAGACTTTTGATTTATTTAAACAATATATGTCAATTCATATGGGCAGAAAAAAGGGAAAAACTTTATAGATTGATTTTTCTTTGATTTTTTGATATAATTGAAAAGAAGAAAATATGTCTACGGGTCAATTTTTACGGCCCGTTTTTTTTTGGAGAAAATTATATGTCGGATAAAGATTTTGACTCAGCAATATTGAATATTTTAAAAAATGAAGGAGGATATACTGATGGTAGCAATCAGGTAAAAGATATGCCGACTAATATGGGAATACAGCAAGCAACATTAAATTTTTACAATAAAATTTATCCGGAAAAGAACTATCCACAAAATGTCAAATTATTAAACTTGCAACAAGTGCGAGAAATATATAAAAGGCTTTATTGGGATAATACAAAAATTCCAGATATAAAAAACGCCCGTATTCGTGATGCGGTTTTTGATATGAACGTTATGGGTGGGGCCGGTATCGTTGTACAATTGTCGTTTAATGAATTCGTTGGTACTCATATACTGACTGTTGACGGAATAATAGGGACTAAAACCGTTGCCGCGTTAAACGAAATACAAGATTCATATGTGGATGACTTTATGGTTATACTGAAAAAAATTAGGTTGGAATATTTGAAAAAAACGCCTAATTGGAAAACCGCAAAAAATGGCTGGATTGCAAGAACAAATGAATATTAAAAATACTTTCCTAGCACTAATATGTAAAGGAAGGGTTGAAAAAAATACTGTTGGCTACTATAATGTAAGTGTTATTCATCTATCGAAGGGAGATAAAAATGCCAAGAGCTAAAAAAGTGAAAACAACAAGTCAATCCAGGTTAAATCCTGTCGCAGTATCTGTTAAACGTTTGTATAACAAGAGTGCTCCTTTGCTAATTTGTGAGGCATTATTGTTTGGTATTGCGGCAATATTGATGGTGTTTAAGCCTGTTGCTATTTTAACAGCGTTGACTTTTGTAATTGGTGTTGCCTTGGTTTTGTTTGGCTTGTATCGAACCATATCTGGCTTTGTTGTTTCTCGTGATATGGGAGGCGGTTGGTTTGACGTATTGTTTGGATTGGTAAATGTAGTTTTGGGTGTTTTATTCTGCATTTATCCGGTTGCTTCAATAATTAGTCTGGTATATATTTTTGTTGTGTTGTTCTTGTTCAAGGCTTTACGAGCGCTTGTTTTTTCAATCAATATGATACGTGCAAAGTTTGGTCATTATTGGTTTGATTTGGTAATGTCTATAATATTGATTGCGCTGGCTGTATTCTTGATGGCGTATCCGATGGCTGGTGCGGTGGTTATGATATATTATTTAGCAATAACTTTATTGTTATATGCTGCAGCAGACGTTTACATGTATATAGAAGTGTTGAAACTTAAGAAAGCGACAGAAGATTAAATTACGGCCCGTTTGGGCCGTGCTTTTTGAATAAAAATACCCCGTCAAAATGACGGGGTATTCCTAAAACTGGCGCGCCCTGCAGGATTACTTCGTCACCTTGTAAAATTCTGCTCAAGCAGACCGGCGTACTGCCGTCCGCCTTTTTACTGCGGTTCGAACTGCTTTACTCGCAGGTTCAAATCCTGACGCTTGCAGAGTTTTAAAAATACCCCGTCAAAATGACGGGGTATTCCTAAAACTGGCGCGCCCTGCAGGATTACTTCGTCACCTTGTAAAATTCTGCTCAAGCAGACCGGCGTACTGCCGTCCGCCTTTTTACTGCGGTTCGAACTGCTTTACTCGCAGGTTCAAATCCTGACGCTTGCAGAGTTTTAAAAATACCCCGTCAAAATGACGGGGTATTCCTAAAACTGGCGCGCCCTGCAGGATTCGAACCTGCGACCTGCGGATTAGAAATCCGATGCTCTATCCAGCTGGGCTAAGGGCGCGTTAGCGCAATTTTATAACATTTATATTCAAATTTCAAGACCACATTAAAGATTTTATTGTTGGGAAATCGTTCTTGTGGGGTTTAAATAGTGCAGGTGGTATACTCCATAACAGAACAATAATAAAGGGAGCTTTGTATGAAAAAATTTTTACTATTCGTTTTGGCAATAGTCATATCGTTCTTGCCGGGCATTATAGGTATGCTTTTCTCGCCAAGCGGTGCATCTGACCTTTGGTACAATGCACTGATTAAACCGGCTTTGACACCAGCTGGGTGGGTGTTCGCGGTTGTTTGGCCAATTTTGTACTTTTTACTTGGTATTGCTTTATATCTTATCATTGTTGATAAAACTAAGTTCAGCAAAGCAAAATCATATACGCTGTTTGCGGTTCATATGGTGTTAAATGCTTTGTGGTCATATTTGTTCTTTGGATTAAATATGGTTGGTGTGGCTCTAATCATATTGGTTGCTTTGATTGCGTTCACAATATGGATGATGCGCGTATTTCGTCCAATTAGTCGAGCTGCCTATTGGTTGGTGTGGCCGTATCTGGTATGGATGTTATTCGCGTTATATTTGAATGGTTCAATACTGTTCTTGAATTAAATATAGATAAAACCGCCAATATGGCGGTTTTTTAAATCTTTAATATTTTTACTTTGGGGTCACCTATATTTAAATATTTTAGCCCCAATTCTTCAACATAATCAGCACTATATCCTTGTAATAATTCAATGTGACGCTTTATTGCCTCTAATTCTTTTTGTTCCGCTACTAATTGTTCTTGTTCTCCATTCAGACGCCAAATGTTTATTATCAGTCGTTGTATGTTTACTTCGCCCCAAAACATGCGAATAAACATAAATACGGCAAATATCATTAAAAAAATGCCAATTTTACCGTATATGCCATCAGACCATGCGCGGCCAATAAAAATAAAGAAATTTTTGATTTTTTCTTTCATCGGTGGCATTATATCACAAATGCAGGTACATAATCAAATTTTTGGTGCACCTTTAGCTGGAATTACAGATAAGCCATTCCGGCGTGTCGTTCGTGAGTTTTCTCCATCTGCCCCTTTGTACACAGAAATGATTTCGTGCCATTCTTTGGTCGAAGCGCATAAAAATTGTTTACGGAATTTTGATCGTTACGATCAGGAAGAAAATATAGGAACTCAGATTTTTGGGGCAGAAGCTAGTTTGATGGGAGAAGCTGCAAAAATATTGCAAGATGCTGGCGCAACATGGATTGATATAAATATGGGGTGCCCAGTTCCAAAAGTTGCTACACGTAGTGGGGCGGGCGCAAATTTGATGCGTGATCATAAACTGGCTGAAAAAATAATGCGTTCTGTCGTTAAAGCTGTAAGTATTCCAGTATCAATAAAAACAAGACTTGGTTGGGACGATGCTAATCGTGATTGGCAAGAACTAATTAAAATTGCTGAAGATTGTGGGGTGTCTTTTGCCGCTTTGCATGGACGTACTAGGGCACAATTATATACTGGTGATTCAAAATTACCGGAAATTGATGAATTTATAAAGATTCCAATGATTGGCAATGGTGATATAAAGACTGTTGCAGATGTAAAAAGAGTGTTTGGTTTGGGGTATGCTGGGGCAATGATTGGCCGCGCAATGTTAGGAAAACCATGGATTTTAGGTGTTTTAGCAGGACAATGTCAAACGCCAAAAAATATTGGGGACGTTGTTTTAAGACATTTTGAATATATGCTTGAATATTACGGGGAAAAAAATGCTACGCAGATGTTTCGTAAGCACGCAGCGTGGTATTCTGCTGGAATACCCAATTCTGCAGAATTCAGAATAAAAGTAAACCAAATATCTGATTCAAGGGAAATGAAAGCAGAAATTTGTAAATTTTGGGGTTGCGAAGCCGTTTTATAGATTCTATGATTGATAAAAGCTAAGGGATTGAAAGATATGAATGAAAATACAACTATTGAAAATCACAACGAAATGACTGTTGGTGAAATTTTACGCAATGCGCGCACAACAGGACGTCGTAAACGCGAAATTCAGACAGTTTCCAAGCAGTTATGTATACGTGAGGAATTTTTACAGGCTTTGGAAGACGGTAATTATACCGTAATTCCAGAGAATGTTTATATTTTGGGCTTTGCACGTAATTATGCGATGGAATTGGGCTTGGATCCTGATGAAATTGTGAATAAATTGAAGCGCGAAATGGGCTTGATTGATGAGAAGCAAGAAGATGACGGTGCTGAAGAAAAGTCAACCGGAAGCGATGAAATGAAAGAAGAACGTGGTATTTCTTATTATTTTGGACGCGTAGTGAAGTTTGTTCGTCGTAATTGGAAATGGTTCTTGATAGGTTTTGTTGCGGTTGTCGCCATTGTGGGAATTTTATTGTTCTTTTTAATGGGTGGTTCTGATGACGCAAGTACAGTTGGTAACGAAAACAATATTGCGCCAGTAGCTGTTGTGACCGAACCAGAATATAAAGTTGAAGTGCGCGAACGTTTCGGTACAGAAAATGCAGAGACTGCATCTGTTATATTGCAGGCCAGCCAGGAATCTTGGGTAAAGGTTGAAGACGCACGCGGAAATACTGTGTTTAGTCGAGTTTTGGTTCCAGGTGATGTTTATTATGTCCCAGAAGGTAATGGATATAAGGCTGTATTTGGTAATGCCGGCGGTGTTGATGTTTGGGTAAATGGTACATTGGCACCAAAACAAGGGGCAGATCATGTACGCGTTGCTGATATATCGATGAACCCAGAAAAGTTATTGCCTAGTACGGTTGTCGAATAAATAAAAAAAATCTCGCGCTGGCGGGATTTTTTTATCGCGACTATTGCAATTTTTAATAAATTATCTATATTTAAATAGCTATGGCTGGTTTGATAAAAATTCGCGGTGCCCGCGAAAATAATCTTAAAAATATTGACTTGGACTTACCAAAAAATAAGTTGGTGGTCTTTACTGGCGTATCTGGTTCAGGAAAGTCTTCTTTGGCTTTTAATACCATTTATGCTGAAGGTCAGCGCAGGTATGTGGAATCTTTGTCTTCTTATGCGCGCCAATTTTTGGATATGCAGAAAAAGCCTGATGTCGATTTGATAGAAGGATTAGCACCGGCAATTTCAATAGAACAAAAAACGACTTCAAAAAATCCGCGTTCTACGGTTGGAACTGTGACGGAAATATATGATTATTTACGTTTGCTGTGGGCTCGTATAGGTGTACCCCATTCTCCTGTTACTGGTTTACCAATTAAATCGCAGACCATTGCCGAAATGGTCGATTGGACCATGAAAATCCCAGCTGGTACAAAAGTATTTATAATGGCACCACTCGTTCGTGAGCGTAAGGGTGAATATCGTAAAGAATTGGCTTTCTTAGTGAAGCAGGGTTATCAACGCGCAATAATTGATAACGAATTATACGATTTGTCTGCTGTGCCGCCGTTGGATAAGAATAAAAAGCATTCAATATTTGTCATTGTTGACCGTTTGCAAATTCCAGCGACAGACGCAACAGAAAGTGATTTAGAAGAATTTCGTTCGCGTATGTATGCTTCGTTTGAAGGTTCTTTACGCTTGGTACCGGGTTCTGTATTGGTTCGGCGTTTAGATACAAATGAAGATATTTTATATTCACAAAATTATGCTTGCCCAGTTAGTGGCTTTACCGTACCTAAGATAGAACCAAGGTTGTTTTCATTTAATGCTCCTATGGGGGCTTGCCCGTCTTGTGATGGCTTGGGTGTGCAATTAAATATGTCGCCAGACTTAGTTATTCCAGATCCGTCAAAGTCTATTTTAGACGGGGCAATTGCGCCGTGGTCACGTGGTGGTATGCTTAGTCAATTTGATCATTTGTTGGATGCGTTGCATAAAAAATATAAAATTCCGCTATCCAAACCGTGGCACACGCTGACGCAGCAGCAGAAAGATATTATTCTTTATGGCAGTGGCGACGAGCCTATAAAAATAAATTGGAATGGTTTTGTTTACGAAAAACCTTATGAAGGCGTAATACCAAATATAGAACGTCGCTGGCGTGAGTCTGATTCAGAAGCAGTTCGTTCCGAATTGGCAAAATATCAGTCTGAAAAACCATGCCCAATTTGTCATGGGAAACGTTTAAATATTCAAGCCTTGTGTGTAAAAATTTATGGGCTGGATATTATGGATGCCTGTGATATGGCTGTTGACCAATCATTAGAATGGTTTACAGATTTGCCAAATCATTTAACACAAAAAGAAAATGATATCGCTCGTGTGATTTTGCGTGAAATCACAAGTCGCCTACAGTTCTTAAAAAATGTTGGCTTAGGTTATTTGACTTTATCTCGTATGTCGGGAACTTTGTCTGGTGGCGAAGCACAGCGTATTAGATTAGCGTCTCAAATTGGCAGTGGTTTGTCTGGCGTGTTATATGTGTTGGACGAGCCTTCAATTGGTTTACATCAAAGTGATAATGATAAACTGCTGGATACTTTGAAAATGCTGCGAGATAAAGATAATACTGTAATTGTTGTGGAACACGATGAAGATGCTATGCGGGCAGCAGACTTTTTGGTAGATATTGGACCAGGTGCCGGTATAAATGGTGGACATGTTGTTGCGGCTGGTACACCAGAGCAGGTTATAAAAAATAAAGATTCTTTAACTGGGCAATATTTGTCCGGAAAGAGAAAAATAGAGGTCCCTAAAAAGCGTCGTGAAGGAAACGGGCAGGTTATTTCTGTTCAGGGGGCGCGTGAGAACAATTTAAAGAATATAAATGTTGATTTCCCGCTGGGCAAATTCGTTGCTTTGACAGGTGTTTCAGGGTCTGGTAAATCAACTTTGCTATTAGACACGTTATATCCTGCTTTAATGCGTGCGCTTTATAATTCTAAAATAGAAATGGGCGCGCATGACGTTATTCGCGGTATGGAAAATGTTGATAAGGTTGTTGATATAGACCAATCACCAATTGGACGGACACCACGCAGTAATCCGGCAACTTATACAGGTGTTTTTTCTAACATTCGTGATTTCTTTGCAAGTTTGCCAGAGGCAAAGGCACGTGGTTATGGACCGGGGCGTTTCTCGTTTAACGTAAAGGGCGGGCGTTGCGAAGCGTGTCAGGGTGATGGCCAGATAAAAATTGAAATGAATTTCTTGGCCGATGTGTATGTTGAGTGTGATAAATGCCACGGTGCGCGTTATAACGAAGAAACTTTGGCCGTAAAGTACAAGGGCAAATCTATTGCAGATGTGTTGAATATGACGGTTGAAGAAGCATACAGGTTCTTTAGCAATGTCCCACAAATTGCGCGTAAGTTAGAGTTGTTGAAGCGTGTTGGCTTGGATTATATAAAGTTGGGACAAAGTTCTTTGGATTTGTCAGGTGGTGAGGCGCAGCGTATAAAACTGTCTAAAGAATTGGCGGCGCGCAGCACAGGGCAGACGATATATATATTGGATGAACCAACTACAGGATTGCATTTTGCGGATATAAAATTATTGTTGTCTGTTTTGCATGAGTTGGTTGATCAAGGTAATACGGTTATTGTCATTGAGCATAACTTGGAAGTTATAAAGACCGCAGATTGGATTATTGATTTGGGGCCAAGTGGTGGTGCAGGTGGTGGTCGTGTTGTTGCCACAGGAACCCCAGAACAGGTGGCAGATAACCCTAATTCATTGACAGGTAAGTATTTGAAAAAGTATCTGGACAACGGTAAAAAGAACAAATAGAGTTATTAGTATAAACATCATAAGGAGAAAAGTATGTTTGGATTTGGTAAAAAGAAATCAGATAAAGTAATAGAAACGTCTGCGGTGAATGGGGCAGAAGCGCCACAAATTGACGAAAAAGAGCTAAAAAAGATGGAAGAAAAGCTGCCAAGCGGTATGAAAGAGACTGCTGAACGTATGATGAGTGGGCAGTTTGATATGAATGATATGTTGGCACAATTAAAACAAATTAAAAAAATGAGTAATTTCAGTGGATTGCTGAAAATGGTTCCAGGTATGTCAGGTGCTGTGTCTGCAATGAAAGAAAAAATAAAAGATGGTAGTGTTGATGCACAAATAAAGATTTTAGAGGCTATGACCGCAGAAGAACGTGCGGAACCAGAAAAGATATTTGCAAATGCAAAAGCGCGTATAGCAGAACAGGCTGGTTGTACAGTTCGTGATGTAGAACACATAATCAAGCAGTACACAAAAATGCGTCAGCAAATGGCTATGATACAAAGAATGGGTGGAATGGAAGCTGTAATGGAAAAAATGAAAAAGGCCGGTAATTAAAATGAATTGGAAAGATATATTTCGTTTTTACATCATGGAACAGAAATAAAATTGTTTGCGACTGATGAAAATATATTGGGTTTAGTTTCGCGGAAGCGGGCTTTAATGCATGCGCTGTCGTTTTATTCAGAAACAAGAAATAAAATCAACAATCACAAAAGGGCGAAAAACAATGAAAATAAACGTTAAGAAAATTTTTAATTGGGATATAGTTTCTGTAGACGGTCCCATTCCTGTGTTTTCAGTCGTTGATAATCAAAAAAAATTGGCGGGTTATAATGTAGTTGTTGATTACAAGTATCATGGTAGACGTCACTTTTTCTTTGATGTTGACTCTGAACGCTCGTGGATAGTGTTTGGCGGACCAAAGGAAGAGGCTCAAATTTGCTATCGTGATATGGTAGCAAAGCAGATTAGGCAGATAAAACGCCGCCGTACTGGTATATTTAATCAGCGATAATAATTTTTGATAATGAAAATACTGAATAAAAAAATTGCTGCAAAAAAATCTTCTGCTGCTTGGATTCAACGCCAGGCGGCGGATCCATATGTTGCGCGTGCCCATAAGGATGGTTATCGCGCACGTGCCGCATATAAATTGATAGAAATCAACGAACGTTTTAAGTTTCTGAAAAATGGTCAAGTTGTTGTTGATTTAGGTGCAGCGCCTGGTTCTTGGACGCAATACGTTATGCGAGATTTTCCAAAATCCAAAGTTTTTGCGATGGATTTATTGGAAATAAAACCAATACCGGGGGTAGAATTTTATCAAGGCGATTTTACAACCGACGAAGCTTTAGATTGGTTGGTTGAAAAACTGGGTTTGCCTGAAGATGAAGCAACTAATGGTACAGTAGATGTTGTTTTATCTGATATGGCGCCCAATACTGTCGGACATAAAAAAACAGATCATCTTCGTCAAATGGTTTTGTTGGAATATGCGTTTGATTTTGCAAAGCGTGCGTTAAAACCGGGTGGAACGTTTGTGGCAAAGTCTTTTACAGGTGGCACAACAGGGGATTTATTAAAGCAAATTAAAGAAAAATTCGAATCGGTGCATCATATTAAACCGCCTGCGTCGCGCAAGGACAGTGTTGAAATGTTCATTGTCGCGCTGGGATTCAAAGGAGGAAACGGATGAAAAAATTAAATAATAAGCAAAAGAAAGTTTTATTTTGGATATTGTGGGGTGTGTTAATTGCGCTTTTGAGCGTTGGAATGGATGTAACATCGTATTTAATAGACGGCGGTTATTTGTTTGATAACAGCTGGGGGCAATTTGGTATTGTTGTATATTGGATGCTGATTGGTATGGGCATGGTTTATACAGACAAGTTGCGTTCAAATCGTAAAAAATAAATCGTCGATTTTTTTTCGGCGATTTTTTATTTCATCTTTTCGGCAGCGGTTCTCGCCAATTCATCGCAACGCTCGTTCATCTCTTGACCAGCGTGCCCCTTTACCCATACCCATGTTATCTTTTTAGTCTGTGCAAGTTCGTCTAGCTGTTGCCAAAGTTCTTTGTTTTTTACAGGTTTCTTTTCAGCGTTTTTCCAATTATTGTTTTTCCACTGACGAACCCATTTTTCCATACCGTTTTTCACATATTGACTGTCGGTGTGAATTTCTAATTCGTCGTGCTTTTTGGCCGCAGATAAGGCTTTGATTACTGCGGTCAATTCCATACGATTATTGGTGGTTTCTTTTTCACCACCGTTGCGTTCTGCGATATCTTTCCCATTCGTTGCAATGAAGGCCCATCCGCCTGGTCCTGGGTTTCCTAAACAACTGCCATCTGTCCAAATTTTTAACATTTTTTTAAACCTGTTTTGTGATATAATATCATAAAATGAGATTTGATGCCAAACAATTGAAAGAAATGTCTAAATCCGTGCGTGCGCATGCGTTAAATGCTGTGCGTAGTGCGGGTTCTGGTCATGTTGGAATTATTCTTGGGGCGGCTGATATTATTACTGTCGTTTATGCTAACTTTTTACGTCGTGGTCGTGATAAATTTGTTTTGTCTGCCGGGCACGGTAGCGCGTTGTTGTATTCTGTACTAAAATTAGCAGGCTATAATGTTGGCGATTTGAATTCTTTTAGAAAACTTGGCGGCTTGCCGGGACATCCAGAGTTTGGAATTGATGGGGTTATGGCAACTACTGGACCTTTGGGGCAGGGAATTGGAAATGCTGTTGGTATGGCGCTGGCAGAAAAAATTCGCGGTACAGACGGTATAGTATATTGTTTGTGTAGTGATGGTGATTTGATGGAAGGTGTCGCTTCTGAAGCGGTTGCTTTTGCCGGTCGTTATCAATTGGATAATTTGATTTTAATTTGGGATAACAATGGCATTAGTATAGATGGAAATGCTTTGACGGATATGAATGTCCCGGACCGTATGAAAGCTGCTGGTTGGAATGTGGCTTCTGTTCCAGGTAATGATTTTAATAAGGTAAATCGCGTTTTACAAAAAGTATCAAATAAATCAGAACCAACTTTTATCGCTGCAAAGACGGTAATTGGGGCAGAATCTAGTCTGGCGGGGACATCTGCGGCTCATGGACTGGCTTTAAGCGATTCGGAAATGATGCGCCTGATTGAGAAAAATATTTCTCCAGAAGGTGATAATTTATGGGCATTAGTTGCGCATGATGCGGTGGCGAAATATGTTTTGAATGTACCTGAAATTGTTACGGATACTGTGCCTGTACCAGATTCTGATAAAGAAATTTCTACTCGTGAATTGTCTGGCATGTATTTGCAATCTCTGATTTCTAGTGGTGCGTGTTTGATAGGCGGCAGTGCCGATTTAGGTGGCAGCACAAATGTAAAAGTAAAGGGAAGTATTGATATTTTGCCGACTAAGTTCAAAGGTAATTATATAAACTATGGTGTGCGCGAACATGCTATGGGGGCAATTATGAATGGTTTGGCAGCGTCTGGTTTGCGGCCGTATGGTTCTACGTTCTTGGTATTTAGCGATTATATGCGTCCATCGATTCGTTTGGCAGCTATGTCCAGATTACCGGTAATTTATGTGTTTACGCATGACAGTATTGCAGTTGGGGCAGATGGACCAACGCATCAACCAGTTGAACAATTACCTTCTTTGCGATTGATGCCCAACCTAAATGTTTATCGTCCATGTAACGGGGACGAGGTTGCATATGCTTGGCGATCAGCAATTGCAGATACTGTGCATCCGTCGGCAATAATTTTATCTCGTCAGAAATTTGAACAGATTGAAACTCCTAAGAACGAGAATATTTCTCGTGGAGGATATATAATTTATCCGGCAACTGCACGTCGGGTGCGCGTTACAATAGTCGCCACGGGTTCAGAAGTCCCACTAGCAGTGGCTGTCGCACAAAAATTAGGAAACGCAGTTCAGGTCGTTAGTATGCCGTCTGTTGCGGATTTTCGCCATCAGGATGAAAAGTATAAGAATAAAATATTGGCGGGTTTTGTCGTTGCTATAGAAGCGGCGGCGACTGCGCCATGGTTTGAATTTGCAGATGCTGTTGTCGGAATTGATTCTTTCGGGGTATCTGGTTCCGGTAGTGATGTTTATAATCATTTTGGATTTGACACAGATGCAATCGTGCGCGATATTCTAAAGAAAATAAAATAATTTTACATTTTGATATTATGGCTGAATACGAATTTGTTTTAACGTCTGGTGAAAAAATACCAGTTGTAATTACTACACGCCGCGGGGTGCGGAATATTACTTTGCGGCCTAAAACGCGTCCGATACGCGAGATTCACATATCTAAACCGTGGCTGACACCAACATCTGCGGCGTTAAAATTCTTGGAACAAAAGAAAAATTGGTGCGAACGTATATTTGCTAACGCTCCGCAAAAAGAGCAACTTCGGCCGGGCGATGAAATAGAATTTTTGGGCTATGATGTGCGGTTACTGCATGATTCTACGCGACGCACAAATACTTTTAATGTAAATGCTGATGGTAAGGCTGTCTTGGTAGTTGGTGGCGGTGTAGATATGTTTGAAAGACGGGTCAGAGATTTTATAAAAAGCCAATTTTTAATCGTTGTAAAACAAATGATTCATTCCGCACCACGTGAATTCTGGCCAAAAAGAATTGCGGTGCGCGATACAACGTCTCGTTGGGGTAGCTGTTCCACCAGTGGAACGATGTCTTTTTCTTGGCGTTTGGCTTTTGCACCATTGGATGTTATGCGATATGTTGTTATGCATGAACTGGCGCATAAAAAACATATGGATCATTCCCCCGCTTTTTGGCAACAAGTATCTGAATTATACGGTTTTGGTGTTGAACGGGCAAAGCGTTGGTTGAATGTTCATGGGGCTGAATTGCATAAATATTTCTAATAAATGCTTGAAAATCGCCAATTTTCCGGTAATATGAGAAACATGATAGTTGAAAAGTTCTTATTTATTGTTTTCCATCACGCCCGCCGGGGCGACTGTTTATAGCGTTTTATACTTTCTTATGATATAATGTTTGGGATTAAAATAAATGCCATGGGTAGTTTGTATGGCAAAAGAAATAGGATTTAAAAATGGAACTTAAACCAACAAAAACTTTATCAGGATTTATAGAATTGCTGCCTTTGCAACAACGCTGTTTCGATGAATGCGCGTATCGTATGCAAAATGTTTTGAAAACAGCCGGCTTTACACACTTAGATTTGCCTGCTATTGAACGTGCAGAAGTTTTGACGGATAAAGATAACTGGGATGAAATTGAAACTCAAATGTTCTTGTTCCAAAAAGGCGACACCAAGATGGGGCTGCGTTATGATGGAACAGTTGGCTTGTCACGCTATGTTGCTGGTCATATGAATGATTTAGCGTTTCCTTTTCGTGCGTATCAATTCGCACGTAATTATCGTGGCGAACGCCCACAGCGTGGCCGTTATCGTGAATTTTATCAGATGGATTTGGATATTATGGGAATTGACAATCTATCTGAAAACTATGACGCAGAAATTGTTGCGACTTTGGCAAAGGCTTATGAGTCTGTCGCAGAATTTATCGGCCCCGTAAACGTTCGTGTTGGTAATCGTCGTTTTTGGAATGCTGTATTTGCAAAGTTTAACCTGACTGCAGAACAAAGTCGCGCAGCGTTTATTCTGATTGATAAAAAAGATAAAATTTCAGATTTTTATGAAGGACTTGTTGAAACGGTTGGCAAAGAAGCAGCAGACGAAATAAACAATGTATTTTCAAAGGGTTACAAATCTTTTGCAGGGCAGTCTGAAGCGCTTGATAATGCAATTGCAGAGATGGATTCCTTTATGGCTTTATTGAATTCTATGGGAATTCAGAATGCACAGATCGATTTGGGCGTTATGCGTGGACATGCGTATTATACGGGAATTGTTTTTGAATTCTTCTTGGATAATTTCCCAGAGTTGGGCGCGGTTGGCGGCGGTGGTAGATATGAAGATTTAGCCTCTAAGTTTTCAAAGACCAAAATCATTGGTGTTGGTGCAGCTGTAGGTTTTTCCCGTTTAATGGTTGCCTTGTTGGACGAAAATAAAATAGACTTATCTAAATTTGAAAATCCTGTTCGTGCCGCAGTTTTAGTAATGGGGCAGGCGCAAGTGCCTTATGCTATGCGGGTATTGGCTGCATTGCGAAACGACGGTATCGTTGCTGTTCCATATCTGGACGCAAATAAAAAGTTCAAAAATCAGATAGAATTTTCAGATAAGATAAAAGCCGATTATAGCGTAATTATCGGTGATTCAGAACGTGAATCAGAAATGTTATCTGTGAAGAATATGAAAACGGGCGAACAGCAAAATTTGAATTTAGCTGATGCAATTAGTACATTAAAGTTGAGATAATAAAATGGTTATAGACGATAAATTAAAAGATATTCAAACTCGTGCAGCAGAGATAGAAAAACACATGAATTCGGGAACCGTTGATGGTGCCGAACTTACTAAGTTATCCAAGGAATATTCTCGTTTATCAGAGATTTTACCGCTGATAAATGAATATTTTCAGATAAAGCAGGGCATAGCCGATGCTAATGAAATGCTGCACGATGAAGAATTAAAATCTATCGCATCAGAGCAATTGATTGAACTAAATCATAAACTTCCTGAAATAGAAAAAGATTTGCAGATTGCTTTGTTGCCGCGCGATGAGGCCGATGATAATGGTGCGATTATGGAAATTCGTGCCGGTGTTGGTGGTGAAGAATCTGCTTTGTTTGCTGGTGATTTGTACAACCAATATAAATCATATGCGCTTAGAAACGGATGGAAAGTAGAGGTTATTGAAGAAAATGCAACGTCTTTACGCGGTTATAAAGAAATAATCTTTAAAATAGATGGGGCAGGTGCATATGGCAGAATGAAATTTGAGTCTGGAATTCATCGTGTTCAGCGCGTTCCAGAAACCGAAGCTGGTGGACGTATTCATACCAGCGCAGCCTCTGTTGCGGTTATGCCGGAAGCGAAAGATATTGACATTGTAATCGATGATAAAGATATTAGAATAGACGTGTTTCGTGCGTCTGGGGCAGGCGGACAGCACGTAAATAAGACAGATAGCGCCGTTCGTATTACTCACTTTCCAACAGGTATAGTTGTTACTTGTCAAAATGAGCGAAGTCAGTTTCAAAATAAAGCGGCGGCTATGGACGTTTTGCGTTCAAAATTATATGAAAAGCAACGTGAAGAGCAGGTAAATGCAAGTAATGCATCTCGAAAGACGATGGTTGGTTCCGGTGATAGAAGTGAGAAAATAAGAACTTATAATTTTCCAGAACAGCGTGTTACGGATCATCGTATAAAATTGACTCTATATAAATTGGACGATATTTTAGCCGGAGGGCCTGCATTGGATGAAATGATAGATGCTTTAATTGCGGCTGATCAGTTGGAACGTCTGGCGAATATGGACTAAAAATTTTTGGTTTCCAATAAAAATGAAAAAGCGCCTGTTTGGCGCTTTTTTTAGAATATATATTTCAAATTAAATCCACCGCTCCAGCCGGCACGACCACCGTCACGTCTGTTCAGGTTTAGCGCAACGTTAAAGCGATCAATGGATTTTTCAATCCCTATGCCATATTCTGCGTAATCTCTGGAATCTAATTCTTCCATAATATTGCCATTTAGAACTACGTCACCGCTGTTGCCCATCATAAATGCATATTTGAAGTTTAATGAACCAAACCATCCTTTGCCTATGTGTTTAATGGCACGAATTTCTGGCGCAACTTCGAACACGTTAAAGTTTTGATTTGCAACTGTGTCGCCTGACATTGACATATAGTTCGCGGATCCAACCCATGTGTAGCCAGCGTAAACTCCAGGTTGTAAAGTGAATGTGTCGTCTAATGCGATATTGTATGTCGCGTTTAATGCCGCACCTGCCCATAAATTCGCAAATTCGTCGTTGCCATATTTATGCTCTGCATTATTATATAAGGCGCCGGCATTTGCTGCGAAAGATAAATTGAATTTCTGGATGTTATAACCTGTGTATAATCCAACATACCCACCACGCTCATCTATGTTGATGAATTCGTTTTCTTGTACGCCGCCGACGTAACCGCCAAAAATTCCCCATTCTGATATGCCTATGCCACGTTGTGCTTCACCACCAGCCAGACCGAACATTATTAAATCAGTATCTGTGTTTAGTTCGTCATAGCCTTTGAACTTCACGCCATCATCAAAATGTTGCCAAGTCAGCCAAGCACTATTTATGACAGGGCGAGGGTCTTTTGTCTCTAATCCTTCTGATAGTTCATCACCACCGCTACGACCTGTTTGTTGAACAGAACCATCATCACCGTATTCGCCATATAATCTGGGCCACCCGTACATAGGGGTTGTGCCATATAACGATTTTGATTCTTTATCGTTTTTTATCAGTCTTGCACGTCCACCAAGTGCTGCTGCGGCGGTGCCTTCAAACGTTTGAATTGCATTCGTCATTATAGAATGCTGAATTGCTGTGATGTTGTTTGCTGTAAAAGTGTTCGCATAAATATGAGAGCCAGCGGCAAACGTTGCATTCGCAGACAATATAAATATAGATAATGCAATCAAAGAAACTTTTTTCATCTCTCTCTCTTTTAGTAGTATTCTTTTCTCACTCATTATAGCACATTTTTTATAGTTTCAAAAATAAAAAGCAATATATTCATATGTGGAGAATAGGGGTTCGTTAGATTTTTTATTGAGAGATTGTTCATTTTCTATTAAAATTATCTCGTTATGAAAGAGAATTTATTATTAGAAAAACCAATAGTTATGGTTGGGCTTATGGGTGCAGGGAAAACCAGTGTTGGACGTGCTTTGGCGCGCAGGCTGGGAATTCCGTTCGTTGATTCAGATAAAGAAATTGAGGCTGCTGCTGGTTGCAGTGTTGTTGATATATTTTCTTTATATGGTGAGACAGAGTTTCGACGTGCCGAAGAACGTGTTATTGCTAGAATATTTGATACCCCGCCGGTGTTAAAAGTTATTTCAACGGGAGAGGGGGCTTTTATTACACCGGCAGTTCGTGAAATGGTTCTAAAAAATGCATTATCTATTTGGTTAAAGGCAGATTTGGATTTGCTGGTTAAAAGAACTAATTTTAGACACACAAGACCACAGTTGTTGCATGCTGATAGTCGTAAAATTTTGGGACAATTGATAGATGAACGATATGATATTTATGCTGAGGCAGATATAACAGTTGAAACTAAAGACGAAAGCCTAAAAAAGACTTTAGATAAAGTTGTTGATGCAATAAAAAATTATCAAAAAAGGCAAAAAAATGGCTAAAAACAAATTACTGAAAGAATTTAGAGAATTCGTAGAAAGGGGTAGTGCAATAGATATGGCGGTCGGCATAATTGTCGGCAGTGTTATGACAGGAATGGTAAATTCTTTGGTAAAAGACGTTATTATGCCGCCTATAGGCATGATATTAGGAAATATTGATTTTTCTCAATTTTTTATCGTTTTATCCGGCGGTGTCCCAGGCGCGCATTATAACACA
The DNA here is from genome assembly GCA_944390125.1 of uncultured Alphaproteobacteria bacterium. Classification (GTDB taxonomy): domain Bacteria; phylum Pseudomonadota; class Alphaproteobacteria; order Rs-D84; family Rs-D84; genus Enterousia. Next base: position 15,743 of record CALXOX010000001.1, on the reverse strand, counting down.
ATCGAAGAAGCGCAGGCGGCTGGTGCGGCAACTATGAATATAGGTGTGTTTTTAAACACTGTAGTAAGTTTTTTAATCACAATGTTTGTTGTGTTTATCATTGTCAGGACGATGAACAAGGTGCGGGCTAAAAAAGCCATTGATACCAGGGTGTGTCCGTATTGTAAAAGTACTATAAATTCAGAAGCATCAAAGTGCCCGAATTGTTGTTCGACCGTTGTACCTGAAAAAATTGTTCCAGCCCAGCCAAGTGATTTGGAGCAAAGTTTGAAAAAAATAACAAAAATTGCAAAAAAGAAAGTTAAAAAAATTACAAAAATAACAAAAAGATAATCGATTTTTATAAAGTTTGATTTTAATTTCTAAAAAAAAAGAGGAAACTTTCCTCTTTTTTTGTTTTATGTATAGTTTTTATTTGTCCTGATTAGATGTTACTTGGTTTAGGCTGTTGCTTCGTTAGGTTGGTATTTGTGTGAATTATTAGAATCTTTTTGTGCTGTAAAGAGCTGATTTAATGTTTGTATGTGAATGGTATAATGGGGAGTTTTAAATGGTGTGTCATATGGCGATTTTTTTAAGGTAAGGGCAAGGAATTTTGTTGCGTCCGGGTGAAATTTGTGCTGCTTGTGTGGTGTGGAATACGATTATTTTTGTTGTGTCTATAAAAATTCAGAGTAGAAACATTTTTTACAATGCTGTGGATGTGTGAGCGAAATGTATTTAGTATTATTATATTATGAAATTTGTGTTATAATGAATACGTTTGACTTATTGTAACGCGTAAAGACAGTGGTTTTTCAGAATGGTTTGTGTGCCTTTTTATTCCCCTTAGGGCACAGATATTCCAAAGGCGCATAATGTATATTATGTATAGTTATGTATTCTGTGGGGCGTTTTATATGAAACTTGGTGTGGGTGTTTGTATTTGATTTCTGTTTCGGTGTGTGAAGTTTTTTATTTTGGTTATTTATTTTTTTTGTCGTGTGAATTTTTTTGTTTGGCGGTTCTGGTTTTGCTTACTGTAATTACGGGTTGAGCGAATATAGTTTATTTTTTATTTTAAGTATTTGTTCTAACTTTTTGTTTATTCTAGTCTTTTATTTAATCGGTATGTTGTATGGTTGGTGTGCTTTTTTATAATATTAAGGCATTTTTGTAGTTTTTAGCCCTATTCTTGCGGTTTTTATGTGAAGCTATATAAAAAATGCCGGATTTCTGGGCTTTTTTGTGTATTTTGACTATATTTTGAAGGTTTTTATTAAAAACAATCAATATCTTGTTGCTTTTAAATGTTTTTTTATCTAAAAATATACTTTATGTTGCTGCTTTTTTGTTGTGAATGATTTATCTGTTGTGTATGGGTGTTTGTTTTTTTGGGTGTTTTGTGCTGAAAAAGTATGCTGTTTTATTATTATAAGATAATAAAATACAAAAATAAAATCAAAATACTAATTTTATAATATAAAGTAGTTTGTTATAATTACTGGAGGCGGCGGGGGTAGTATGAAAATCATGGGTTGATTTTATAGGTTTTTGTGTTTAGAATCTTCTGCATGAGATTAGATCAGGTGCTAGTTTGTCGTGGAATTTATCCGACCCGTGCTAAAGCGGTGGCGGCGATTAAATCTGGTCTGGTTATGGTCAATGGCGTCGCTGCGCAAAAGCCAAGTCAGCAGGTGGTTGATACAGATGATATAACAGGGGGACGTTTGCCCTATTCTTCTGGTCGTGGAAGCTTGAAGTTGCGGCGTGCATTGGAAGCGTTTGACGTAAATCCGTCTGGTTATGTTTGTTTAGATGTTGGTGCGAGTACTGGTGGTTTTACCGAGATTTTATTATCGCATGGTGTAAAGCGGGTAATTGCAGTTGATGTTGGTACCAATCAGTTAATAGATGATTTAAAAAATGATCCACGCGTTTTGTCTTTGGAAAAGACTGATATTCGTGACTTAGAACCGATTGAGCCAGTGGATTTAATTGTTATTGATGTTTCGTTTATTTCGCTGACTAATATTATCGATGCATTGGCAAAATGGAATGCGCCACAGATAATTGCGTTAATTAAACCACAATTTGAGGTATCGCGTTCTGTCGCCGCGCGTTCAGGTGGTGTAATAAAAAGTGAAATTGAACGTGAAAATGCAATAAAAAACGTAATTCAAAACTTTGAAAAAAATGGCTATAATCAGTCGGGTATAATCGAGTCGCCTATCAAAGGTGGCAGTGGTAATATTGAATACTTGGCATACTTGCGCCGTGCGGCGCAATAGAATTCTGAAATGACTTGAATTTATCAAGGTTTATGTATAAAATTTTCTCAGTTTATAAATTTTTAAAATAGGTATTAAAAATGGCAGATGATATAAAGAAAATTCATGACCGTGAAGCCAAATGGCAACAGCGTTGGATGGAAACAGGTGTTTTTACACCAAAAAATGATGGCAGTAAAAAGCCTTTTTATATGTTGGCGGAATTTCCTTTCCCGTCCGGAACGGGTTTGCATGGCGGGCACATGTTGAACTATTCTGGTTGTGACGTTATGGCGCGCTTTCGTCGTATGCAGGGTTATGATGTTTTGTATCCTTTGGGATTTGATTCTTTGGGAATTTCTGCCGAAAACTATGCGACAAAAATCGGTCAGCACCCATCAGTCGTCGTGAAAGATTTAATAAAAAAATTCACTAAAAACATGATAGAAATGGGTTGGTCTATCGATTTGAAATCCCAAATTGCGACGTCTGACCCAGAATATATAAAGTGGACTCAATGGATGTTTATTCAGTTCTTTAAAGCTGGGTTGGCTTATAAGTCCATGCTGCCAATGAATTGGTGCCCGCATTGCCGTACGACTTTAACAAACGAAGAATTGGAAGATGGTAAGTGCAATCGTTGCCATGGACCGGTTGAAATTCGTGAAAAAATGCAGTGGAATCTGGCAATTACAAAATATGCAGAACGTTTGCTGGATGATTTGAAGTTGGTTGATTATCCAGAACGTGTGAAGCGCGACCAGATAAACTGGATTGGTAAGTCAACTGGTGCTGATGTGGACTTTATGGTGGGTGATGACAAGATGACGGTTTATACTACCCGCCCCGACACCATTTTCGGAGTTACTTTCTGTGCGATTGCACCCGAACACAAATTATTAGCAAAGTGGTTGGACGAAGGTAAGATTACAAATGCAGACGAAGTTCGTGCGTACATAAAAGAGTCTTCTGCAAAGTCTGAGTTTGATCGTACAGACGTAACAAAAGAAAAGACAGGTGTTAAACTGGGTGGTATAATGGCAAAGAATCCTTATACCGGTGATGAAATACCAGTCTTTGTTGCGGACTATGTATTGGTAAATTACGCACATGGTACGATTATGGCGGTACCGGCACATGATGAACGCGACTGGGATTTTGCAAAGAAATTTGGCATTAAAATTATCCCTGTAATAGCTGGTGGTGAACCAGGTAAAGTTTGGGAAGGTGACGGCGAACACATAAATTCTGGCTTTATGGATGGTATGAATAAAGCTGATGCAATTGCTGCCGCAATAAAATACGGTGAAGAACATGGCTTTGCTCGTCCTAAAACTCGTTTCAGGATGAGTGATTGGGGCTTTTCTCGTCAAATGTACTGGGGTGAACCTATTCCATTAGTATATTGTGAAAAATGTGGTTGGGTACCTGTTCCAGAATCTGAGCTGCCATTGATGCAGCCATATATGGAAGAATATCAGCCTACGGAAGATGGAGAAAGTCCATTGGCTCGTGCAACAGATTGGGTAAATACTACCTGCCCTTGTTGTGGTGGTGCGGCGCGTCGTGAAACTGATACTATGCCACAGTGGGCTGGTTCATCTTGGTATTATATGCGCTATCTGGACCCACATAATGACAAAGAGTTCTGTTCTAGTGAACAGATGGAAAAGTGGATGCCAGTTGACCATTATAACGGCGGTAATGAGCATAATACTCGTCACTTGATTTATTCTCGTTTCTGGCATAAGGCGCTGTATGATTTGGGTTTCGTAAACACAGCTGAACCATATAAGAAAAGAACGACCAACGGTTTGTTGATGGGTTCGGACGGTAAAAAGATGTCTAAGTCTGCTGGTAATGGATTTCAAGTGGATGAAAAAGTTGCCGAAATCGGTGCAGATGCGGCGCGTACAACTGTTTTGTCTTTGGGGCCGTGGGACACAAATGTAAACTGGTCTGAAGGTGCGCTGGCTGGTGTTCAACGCTTTTTGAAGCGCGTTGAAAATATGGCAGATAATTTGACAGATGAGCCGATGAACGCAGAACAAGAACGCTTGGTTCATCAGTTGATTGCTGATATGACGGAGCGTTTGGAAAATATGCGCTTTAATACGGCTATTTCTGCGATGATGGAGTTTATAAATGCCTTTAGTGGTAAAATGCCTCGCCCTGCATACGAGGTATTGGTTCAGATGCTGAATCCATTTGCTCCTCATATGACAGAAGAAATTTGGGAACGTTTAGGTCATAAAGAAATGTTGGTATTTCAACCGTGGCCAACATATGATTCCGCAAAGTTGGTAAAGACGGACATGACAATAGTTGTTTCTGTAAATGGAAAGCGCGCAGCAGATTTTCAGATTGGCGTTGATGCGACTAACGAAGAACTTACTGGGGCAGCGAAAGCAGCGGCAGCACGTAAGTTGGAAGGTGCTGAAATCGTAAAGACGATTATAGTTCCAAATAAGTTAGTGAACTTTGTTATAAAGAAATAAAAAACGCCCAATCGGGCGTTTTTTATTACTCTAGTGGGCAGATTGATGTAAATTCGTATATGCCGCTTGTATCGCTGTATGCTGTGCCGACAGGTATATACATTGTACATATCCCTTCTGGTAATGTTTCTAGGCAACTGGTTACATTTTGTTCTACGACTTTATACCCCGAAGGGCACGAAGTATCGGCAAGAGTTAAATAATTTTCTTCAATCGTAATATAACCAGAGGGACATGATGTTGAAGGCTCGCTTGCATTAACGGTACAGGTTACGAATAAAAGACCGATGATAATTAAAAATCTCATATTTTTTTCTCCTCGCTATAAATTTAGAAAATTGTATATAAGTAACTTGCCATTGATAGAATGTAGTCATGACAAAACGTTGAGCATGTGGCGAGGCAATTTCGTAAGTTAGTATACTCAGATGGTACGTTGGCTTTAATCCACCTGGATACAACCGGGCTTGTGGTTTTGCACCAACAAAATTTTACCCCTTCTGGGTCTGTTTCAGATTGCGTTACAGTTGGCAAACTATTTGCGGCGGCCCCACTGTTTGCGTTTAGTGAAGAACAAGCGGCAATCCCAGAGATCGTGAACGCGGTGTTCCCTGTAGAGCAATTGGCAGACCATTCAATAGTGCCGACAGAGGCTGTGCCACCAGAACAACGAGTTGATGAATTTAGGGCTAAACATTTTGTTACAGCATGTGATTCTGTAACTGTCGCAACGGTGATCAAAAATATTATTATTAGTTTTTTCATAATTCAATCTCCTGACATTTATGTTTTAAACAAAAACCACCAGTTTTTAATTGGTGGTCAGGAGGTTGAGAACAATCACAAGAATTGTGCTGCTTATTCAATATATTCGCATGCCCTCCTGACACAAATCAGGAGTTTGTTTTTCGTCGTAATATTTAAAAACGGCGCAAATATGCGCGCCATAAGTATCTATTCCGACGCTTGTGAACGGGTTCTCACACCCCATCAGCAGAACACCTGCTGACCTTATTATTATATACTAGTAAAAGAGCAAATACAAATAAAAAACACCCTTTTTGGGGCGTTTTTACAATTTATGATATTTTTTCAAGTCTGCGAATTCGACGCTCGACCGCATCAAATGGACTTTCCAAAAATGCTCGTGTAACCAAAAATGATACTTCTATGTCTATATCGTCTGCTGCAAGAGCTAGTACATTTATGTCATCGTGAAAACGGTCGTCGCGTGCCTGGTCTGGCCTGTCACAACGTGAAGCGCGTATATGACGATAGCGGTTTGCGGCTATCTGCATGCCTGCACCTGTGCCACAAATCAAGACACCACGTGATTTTTCATCGCTTTTCATCGCATCTGCCAGTGTTTTGGCAACGTCTGGAAAATCAACAGGTGTATTTATGTCATCTGTACCCAAATTTACAACCGTATAACCAACCGCACTAAGCATTTCAATTAAATATAATTTTACCCCTACTCCGCGATGATCGGCAGCAATATATACTTTTGAGATAGTTTTATTCATTTCTTTTGTCCTTTCTTTTGGCCAGTTTGCATTCTAGACCAGTATTGCCAGTAATATTTAGAGTAAAGTAAGATAATGTGCCTGTCATTTGAGCATTGCTGAACACGTTTGCTGTATTGACTGTTGCTGGCCCTTCAAGCGTTCCATGCAAGAATAATGTCTTGGCATTTACCTTCCCTATAACTTTGCCGCCACGCCCTATAACAACTGTGTCGGCAGTTATATTACCGACAATGTGACCATGAACTTGTACGGTGTGATCCGTCTTTATATCACCAGTCAATTTACAGCCCGCACCGATAATTGTTGGTGAAGTTTTTTCTTTTGCGTTTGTAAATGCCAACATTTTTTATTCCTTTACAAATTTAGATGGGTCAAATGGAGCACCTTTATACCGAATTTCATAGTGTAAATGTGGCCCAGTAGATCGTCCCGTTGAACCGGCTAGTCCAATTACTGTTCCAGGACGTACCCAATCACCGCGTGCAACCATTACTTGCGACAGATGGGCGTAAAGCGTTGTAAAACCAAGACCGTGGTCTATTTCAACCGTCGTGCCGTATCCTACGCGTTCGCCAGCAGATACTACGCGACCAGGCGCAACCGCCATCAATTCTGTGCCTATTTTACCAGCAAAATCTATGCCGCGATGACGTTTCTGTTCGCCGGTAAATGGATCTTCGCGCATTCCAAAGTTAGAAGTTACTCGTGCTTTTTCTACAGGGGCGCCTAGTGGTAGTAATGTGTTTAATTTTGCCAGGCCGTTCCATAGTTCTAAATCGTCTGCAAGTTCCTTGTATTTAGGTGCAATCTCTTTATCGAATTCAATTGGACTGAAAGCTGCTCCAACCAATGGGTTAGAATATTTATTTGCGTTTTGTATCAATTTCTTTTGTGTTAGGCCCAAAGATGCAAGTGTAGTATTTATGTTTTTGATATTGTCTTTCAACGTATCTATATTGTCTGTGGCCAGTTTTGATACAGATTCAACAATTTGATTGTCCGCAATGGCTATTTGTCCCATTGATTCTATCAGTTGAGCGTTTTGCTTTTTTAACGATTCATTTTCTGCACGTGTAAGCTCAAATTCTGCAGATAATTCAGACAGTTTGATATATTCAGCTGTGTATTCATCGTTCGTGAACATTTCGGTAAGTCTGGTACGCAAGAAATCTAATTCGCCCCACGTTTTTAAGCGGCTGTTCATCAATTCTTCTTTCTTTTCATCAGAAAGTTTTTTTGAATTTAATATTTTATCATCTATTACATTTAAATCGCGCGTCAATTCATTGTATTTTTCCAAATATGTTTGTAAGTCCGTCATTTGACGCGTGTGTAGCGCTTTAGCTTCGGATAGCTCCTGTGTTCTTTTTTGCAGTAAAGGTCTGTGGTATACAAATACATATGTTGACCAAGCGGCCCAGACAATTAAGCCGACTTTACCGCAGAACTTCGTAAAACGCCAAAAGCTGCTTTGGCGGAAAGTATAAACATTACCTCGTGGGGTGTCCATTACTGTAAATTCGCGTGGCGGAAATATACGGCATATCAGGCGCCATAATGCACGAAATGGAGACGTTATAAACGCCCATAATGATGTAAAATATCTTGTTATAAAGTTTATCATATCCACCCTAGGGTAGCCAAAGTATCAGAAATAGTCAAGCCATCACGTAAAATCGGTTCGTAATTCATCGGCAACCCCGAATATAGTGTCGAGCCACCGTGGCTACCGACTCGCCCCCTTAAAAGTACTCTTTCGGCTGTTTTTTTTGCTCCGAACAGCGGTAATACCGTTATGTCGCCACAGTGATTCGTCATCTCTGATATTACTTCTGCCATACGGTCGGCGGACACGATTATGCAGAAATAACCGTTTGGGCGAACGCGGGCAACACACTTACGAACCCAAAGCTGTAAATTAGCATTGTGATGGGCGTTATGCTTCGCTGGTGTTCCGTGAAAGTATGGAGGGTTTGTAATTACGCAATCAAATGTGCGTGAAGTACGCCATGTCATTATGTCGGCGTTTAATAACTCTACATCACGGTTGTTTATTGCCGCATTTTTAGCACATTCTTCTAGCATTTCTGGTGATGAATCTATGCCAGTTAGCTGTATCGTTGGCGCGTTAGCAATCACGCACAGCCCTGCACCCCCTGTCCCAATGCCGACGTCTAAGACAGTTTTTTTCTTGGGCGGAGTAAACGCCGCTAGCCATACCGCATCTGATGTGGGATTGTATCGACCGCGGAATATCTTCACTCTGCCGCCCATAAGGGTAAAAATTTCTTGTTTTTGCGCCATAGCTATATAATAATTCATCAAAACAAAAAGGCAAGTTTATGTTTGATAATACAATGATTGTTCAAAGTGCTGTAAGTGCATTTAATAATGCTGCTCTGGTTGCACCCGCTTTTTTCTGGTGGGCGGTATTGAGTATTCCTTTGTTTTTTATGGTTTATGTATGTGGTAAGACCTTTATGGAACGTATAGGTTGGAATAGTAGAAATATAGCATCGCGAGTATCTTTAACAGCTGTTATATTTACACTGGTGTGGATTGTCGTATTTGGTGGTAATTATGGGGTATTGCGTGATAATGCCACAGTATTACCTTTTATGGTTGCTGCGATAGTCTTTGTTGCGTCTATATATGTAGGATCTAATTTTAAGAATTTAAAAATTCCGGCATTCAAAGGGCAATCACGTAAGAAAAAGTGGATGATTGCCGGTGTTTGGCTTTTGATTTCATTGGGAATTGGCTTGTCTGATTTACATGCTTGGTGGGGACCTGTTTTGCAAATAGGTGCGTTTGGTGCCGGTTTGTTGATTGGTCGCTTGGCGCATAATGAAATGAGACCCATTGCTGGCACAAGTTTGATAATTTTGGCCACAACAGTTGTAATATTGATGCAGCCAGAATTCTTTAGATTTGGCCAGTTGGGTGCGCTGACACCGGTGCATTTGTTGTTTATGATTTTAATTGCGCTGGTTGTTGCTGGAATTGTCGCATTGCGTAATATAAAGCCGAAATCTTTCATACATCATAGTGCATATGTTAAATTGAAGTGGTTGGCACGTTTCTTGTCTGTTTTGTGCATGGCGTTATTTGTGCTGACGGAATCCGTCCCTGTCTTTTTGGGTATGGCATTTATATTTTTCTTGTCTTTTGCGATGTCCGTTGCTCATCAAGAAAAGATATCTGAACATATTGACGAGAAAATGTTTGCTATTGCACTGGGACTATTTGGTATTATAACTGTAATGCCTGTTATTACTTCTATGGGTATATTATACTGGATAAGTTTACCGCAAGCCAATGTATGGCAGCAGACAAAATTCCTGTTATAATTCGTTATATTTATTGAATACCAATTTTTGCGCGTATAATGTATCATTCCTGGCGATAAGAAAGAAAATATAGGCCTTAGAATATGATGATACATCCAACAGCAATTATACATGAAGGCGCCGTTTTGGGCGCTGATTGTAAGATAGGACCTTTCTGTATTGTCGGTCCAAATGTGGTTTTGGGCGACCGTGTAGAACTGGTTTCAAACGTAGTAATTGATGGAAAAACCTCTATTGGTGACGATTCCATTGTTTACCCTTTTGCGGTTCTTGGCGTTATGAGTCAGGATTTAAAGTGGCAAGATGAAGCTACAATGACCGGTTTGCGCATAGGTAAGCGTTGCAAAATTCGTGAATATGTTACAATTCATTCTGGAACGCCTGCTTCTGATGGAACAGTTATTGGTGACGATTGTCAGATTATGGTAAATGCGCACGTTGGGCATGATTGCAAAATTGGTAACAGTGTTGTTATGTCAAACCTGGTACAGGTTGCCGGACATGTTGAAGTAGAAGACTTTGCTATTTTGTCGGGTGGCGTTATGGTGCTGCAGTTTGCACGTATTGGCCGTAACGCATTTATTGGTGGAATGTCAGGTGTTGGTAATGATGTGTTGCCATATGCTATTTATGATGGTTCTCCACGCGCTGTTTATCGAACCATAAATCGTGTCGGCTTGATGCGTCATGGTTTTACAAATGAAGATATGCATGCAATTCACAATGTTTATTCAGCTGTATTCCGTGAAAGCGAGGGCACCGTTACAGAACGTTTGGCGCGTGTTCGTAAGGAAGTTAAAAACAATAAATACGCGATGGACGCAATTGACTTTATAGAAAATCGTTCAAAGCGTGGAATTGGTACTTCTAAAAATGCAGAATAAAAAAATTCGTATATTTATAATTGCTGGCGAAGTTTCTGGCGACGTGCTTGGTGCAAGAATTATGTGTGAAATGCCCGATGCCGAATTTATTGGTGTTGGGGGCGAAAATATGATTGCTGCTGGTTTAAAGCCGCTGTTTCCTATGGCTGATTTGGCTGTTATGGGGGTCGTTGAGGTCGCTGCACATGCTAAGACTTTGACTCGTCGTATTCGTCAAACAGTGCAAGCAATAATTGACAATAGACCAGATATTGTTTTGACAATAGATGCGCCAGGTTTTGCAAAAAATGTTATAAAGCAAGTTCGCAAATCTGTAGAGGGGCAGAAACTTATTGAAGCTGGCTTGAAATTCCACCATGTAGTTGCTCCACAAGTTTGGGCTTGGCGTGCGGGACGTGCAAAGAAATATGCGCGCACATTCGATAAGTTATATGCTTTCTTTGATTTTGAGGTGCCGTATTTTACCAAATATGGTTTAGATACGGTTGCTGTTGGTCACCCTATTTCAGATAGTTTGTTGGGAAAAAATAAGGCGTCTAAATCAAAAAAAACAGAAAAAATTATAACGATTGTCCCAGGTAGTAGAATGTCCGAAGTAAAACGTTTAATGCCGATATTTCACGACGTGGTTCATCAATTAGTGGCGAATGGTTATTCGGGCTATAAGTTTGTTATTCCAACAGTAGAGACAACAGTTGATTATGTGAAATCTTGTGTGTCGAAGTGGAAAGTAAAACCGGAACTGGTTACTTCTGACAAAAGATACGATGTTTATTCTAAAACTTATATTGCAATTGTTGCAAGCGGTACGGTGTCTGCAGAGTTGGCTATGTTGCACATACCGACAATTGTTGTGTATAAGATGAATCCAATTACATCGTGGTTGATTAAACAGGTTATACGCGTAAACTGGGTTTCTTTGGTGAATATTTTGTTGAATCAGGGTGTTTATCCAGAGTATCTGGGTAAAGACGCCACAACAGAAAATGTCCTGAATGAAATTCAACAATTGACTATACCGTCTGTACGAGAAAAAATGGTAAAACAACTTAAAAGCGCAGATAATATGTGGCGTCGTGACGAGGGCACGCCAGCGGCATTGATTGCACAATCTCTGCGTTCTGCTGTATAAAAAAATTACAGGAAACTTATTTATATACAAAAAGACGTTACTATTAAAATGTAACGCCTTTTTGTTTGTAAAATCCCCTGCTCTTTGTCTTGATGAATTATACACCTAGTCCCTCTGGAAGATTGCTCAATACTTTCCCGTCTGAACTTTGGCAATATCCAGATGCTTCTTTGCCACCCAATGGACATACTTGATTTGTTGTGCTTGGCGATTTTGTGCACCAATCAGTTATCGAAGGTTTCTTGTCGCTGCTTGGAACAAACAATTCATGTTTGGATGTGCTGCATGTCGCATCGTTAGCACCTGTTGAACCAGATGCAGGATCGGTTTCTGTAACTGGCAGCCCCGAGATACATTTCGGACTTTTTCCCCACTTACTGCGGCGGCCACCGTTTTCCCAACATAGGCAGGCACCCCAAGACTGTGTGTCAACGTTTAAATCGTAATCGCGCGGGCACATGTTTTCGCCTTCGCCAATTCCATACAGAGCCACCAGATTTGGTGACAACGAGACTGTTGAAGCTGGGTTTGTATTACCACCACCGTACTCGATAGAACCTGTAAAGTTTGATTCACACAAAGAACTTTCTTTATATAAACCACTTTTAATAAATTGCAATTCTATGAAACGACCTTGAACGTTCATACACTGTGTTGACAGACTGTCGACAATTTGGTTATAAACTTCCGTAGCGACGCCAGTTGGACGCGGTGTGTGATGTGAAAGTACGCGCCCAGATACGGTGACGTCCGCTCCATCTTTATTTGTGGTTATATCTGTTGTTGTGTCAGAAGCAAGTAAACCATATTTTCTGTGTTTGCCCTCTTCGCCGTTTTCTTTGTAGTCGCCCTCTGGGTCAAAGTAGTACACAGTTTCATTATTATATACCCCTTTTGAGGCTCTTATCACATCAAAGCCGCCAAAAGCTTCTTCCATCATTTCTTCTGAACTGCAAGAATCAATATCTTTTAATTGTTGGGCACACTCAGAGATAGGTTCGTCTTTGATAGGTAGACCATTTTCATCGTATTCATACAGTGTAAACCATTTTAGAGCTTCACCAGTTTTAAACAGGCCGCTGTACGGGTAATAGAAATTTTCATAGTTTGTGCCACCAAACTTATCAAAACACTGTTTTACAACGGCACGACATGCCGTCAAAGTATCCGTTTCTTGGCGATTGTTTATGTAGTCGGTAATTATATTTTGGCCGCCTGTTTCATCGTAAAACATCATATTGCAAGAATTGATATAATCACGGCACATTTCTGTTGAAAGAGTTACCTTGTCTGGCTGCAGTACAACGCTGTTGTCACCTGTCAGTTCAGCCATTGCTGCGGTCAATGCGGCATCGCCATTCATATAGCACGCAGATACAAAGTCAAAACAGCCCTGTTTTATTTCGCTTACCTTTGATTGCTGCGCATAGTATATATCCAGCATTGCTTTATCTAAATATTCTTCCCATACTGTGTCGGCGATTTCTGTACACTTGTCCAGCGCAGGTTCGGCAAATTTTTTTACCTTGTTTTCAAAGTTTTTAACAAAAGTACGGTTGTATGTTACCTTGGATAACTTTTGATCGGCAGCGTCAACGCCATCTGCAAATTTTAACAAATTGCCCAGTTCGTAAAAGTTTTCAACACCAGCAATTGGTGCACCCGTCGATACATCAATAAATTCGCCGTTGTCTAAACATTTATGATACCCGGAACCACAGACTTCTTCGCTTAAAATTGCATTTTCAACGTTAGTTAAACATGTCGCCATATCACTGGAGTTATGGTTTTGGCGATTTTCTACACGCGCTAAATCTAATAAAGCACTGCTTTCACGAACGGCAGATTTCATTTCTTTTTGCTGGTTTTCTATCGCAGCTTCTACTGTGTTGCAGTCTTGTTCTACAGCCATCAAATACGCAGTTATTGCGCGTTGTAATTGGGCGTCTGTACAGTCAGCTCGTACAGCTTCTCTACATTGAGGATAAACTGCATTATATAAATTCTGGCCATTGTATGTGGCGATAATTTGCCCAGCGTCTGCAGTACCAAACGCATTCACTGTGTCAAAAGATAATGTTATGCTGTTTAAATCTGAATATTTACCGCCAACAGAGGCATCCTCACCACGTATAGAGTTCATAATTGCCTGTAATAGTTGTTTTGACGCTGATGTGTCCGCAGTCAATGCATTTTCACCTTCACTAGCTGTCTTCATCGCCGTAGCTTGTTCCGCGGTCATTCCAACAACGTCAAGGTTTTCAGTAAATACAGTAAGTTGGTCGTTTGCATCTTGCATAACGTCACGTATTTCTTCCAAATCAAAAACCCTATTACTGCAGGAACAACGGCGATAATCGTCGTTTTTCAATTGGCAGAATTGATCCATACAAGTGAAATACGCACTTTTGCACTGTTCGTATTCTGCACCGGTTACTGTTTGTGAAACAACATCCGATACGCCGTCTATTGCAGCCCTAACGATAGACGTTGCGCTTCTTGGCGAAGTGGTTTGGTTTTTTGATACGGAGGTCGTTGTTGCGATGCGCGGAGTTGTGCTTGTCCTTGATACAGAAATCGCGCTTCGCGATGAAGATGGTGCTGTGCTTGATTGTTGCGTTTGTGATGCTCTTGAAACTGTCGTTGCACTGTTGCTGCGTGTCGTCGTTGTTGAATCAGAGCGACCGGATGGGCTGGACGTTGTCGCCGCAGTGCGTGAAACTAAGCCCTGCCCCGTTTGAACAGAAGAACTACGTGAAGTTACAGAACGTCCGGCAACTGCTTTGGTAGAAGCAGTGCGTGCAATGGTCGTTGCTGATGGGGTCGTAGAATTAGTCTGTCGATTCGTGGCGTTTTCATCACGAACAGCAGCGTCGGCAATGCCGATGCATATCGCAAAAGCACTTATAAAAGACAGAATTTTCTTCATCTCTTATTGAATATTAGCAAATTTGCAAAATTTAGAGCAAGCGTTTTTATAAAATATCTTACCGATATAAGATTTCTTTCTCGCGGATTTTAAATGCCTTTTTATTTATCCTTTTATGCGGGAGTGTAAAAATGAATAAGTCGAGATTAGAAGCCTTTAGTGACGGGCTGTTTGCTGTTGTTATCACCATTATGGTTTTGGAATTAAATGCACCGTTTGATGTTACAATAACATCTCTTGCGCCATTGATACCAGTGTTCCTTAGTTATGTCCTTAGTTTTGTATATGGGGCAATTTTTTGGATAAATCATCACCATTTGTTGGCGGCGACTAGACGGGTAAATAGTGCAGTTTTATGGGCTAATTTAAATTTTCTGTTTTGGCTTTCGTTGGTACCTTTCTTTACTAGTTGGGTTGATGAAAACCATTGGGCATCTATGCCTGTTGCGGCATATGGGGCAGCACTATTTATGGTAGTTTTTTCGTATAGGATTTTAGAGTTGGTACTATTTCGTTTACATGATGCGGACGCTTTAATAGTAAGAATTTTACGTCCTGGGCATCGTGAGAAAATATCTATGGTGTTATTTCTATTGGCTATACCAATTGCGTTTTATCAGCCATTTGTATCTATGTTGATGTATATTTTTATTGCGGCAATATGGTTTTGGCCAGAGCCAGGATTAGAACGAGCATTATCTAGAAAAGACATTTGCAAAATAAAGTAAATCGGATTTTTCTGTTGCAAAACCTATAAAGATAATATAATATTACCAGACGTCTGCGGATATGGCGGAATTGGTAGACGCGCTAGTTTCAGGTACTAGTGGCAGCAATGCCTTGGAGGTTCAAATCCTCTTATCCGCACCAGTTAGTGGGGTTGTAGCTCAGTTGATAGAGCGCTACGTTCGCATCGTAGAGGTCGTGGGTTTGAGTCCCATCAGCTCCACCAATTTTTATTAGGTTGCACGGGGATATGGCGGAATGGTAGACGCTGAGGACTTAAAATCCTTTGGTTATTGCAACCGTGTGGGTTCGAGTCCCACTATCCCCACCAGAAGTTTTAACCGCGATATTCGCGGTTTTTATTCAAAATGGATGTGTAGCTCAGTTGGTTAGAGCGCTTCGTTCACATCGAAGAGGTCGTTGGTTCGAGTCCAATCACATCCACC